>JARLGJ010000033.1 GCA_031296105.1 Acidobacteriota bacterium
AAATCCGCATCGTCATCCCGGGGATACAGAACGTGGAGGCCAAGGAACTTTGGCAGAAGCTGGAAAAACTTCACCCGGAAGATCCGCGTCGCGAACTGTGGGCAAAGATTTAAGGTTTCAAGGTGTGTCATCCTGAGCGGGGCGCAGCGGAGTCGAAGGATCGCTACTGTAAGCATTCCACGCGTACCGGATGATCCAGCAAGAATTTTGTAAGCACGGCAGGCACACAATGACGAAACGCAAAGGTAAAGGCGCGTACATGATCTCGGTGGTTGCCGAGATGTATGAGATTCATCCGCAGACGCTGCGCCTGTACGAGCGCGAAGGCCTCCTGAAGCCCTCGCGCAGCGAAGGCAACACGCGCCTATATACGGAAGAGGACTTGCAGCGGCTGGAGTTCATCCTCTCCCTGGCGCGCGACCTGGGGGTGAACATCGCCGGCATCGGCATCATCCTGAACATGCGCGAGCGCATGGAGCAGATGCAGCACCAGATGCAGGAGTTCGTGAAGTACGTGCAACAGGAGGTCATGACCCGCGCCTCGCAGGCCATGCCCAAGGAGGGCCTGGTGCCGGTGCGCCGTCCGGTGGTGATTCCGCCGGCGAAAAAGAAGCCGGCACGTTAGCGCCGGGTACGCTGTTCCGCAATAATAAAGCCGGCCCTGGAGCCGGCTTTTTCTTTGGTACGTAGACTACTTGGGCCAACCTACCCAGACGGGCTTGCCCTGGTCGTCGCGCATCAGCATGGTGTCACCGGCGCGCGTGATCTCGCGGGCCAGCAGCAGCGGCGTGCCGTCGGCGGCGGTCACCTGTGAGCCGACAATCTCCAGCGCATCGCCTTTGTTGAAGGCGATCTCCATCTCCTTCAGAAATTTTTCCGGAGCCACAAAGACGTCGAGGCTGCCCTTGTCGGTGGTGAACGCCAGGTGGACGATGCCATCGGCGCCGGTCTTCACCTCGGCGACGGTGCCTTTGACCTTAACTTCGCTGCTCTTCGCGTATTTGACCGCCCCGGGAGCCTGAGCCATTGCGGCGAGGCTGGCGATCAAAACAATAAGTGCGGCTGCCAATACCGATTTGCAGAAACCCGCTCGTAGCATGCTGGGAAATCTCTCCTTTGAGGCACGGATGGCCCAACGGCAAACTGCCCCGTTTGGACAGGCGCCACGTCCGGCGCCCCTCTGCTGCAACTGCAACCACGCCTTTCCTTTCCAGCCGTGCGCGACCAACCGTCAGTTGTGCGGCGCATTCGGCAAAAAAAGCCGCCAACAACGTATCTCCGGACGGCCGTTCTCACAGTGAGGCCAATCACATCCAGGCGTGATGCCTCGCCAGCGCGCCGGATTCATTGTTGCGGTACATGAACTTTCGTTTCATAATCGGTGTTTACTTCAGTACCCACGGGACACTCACGGCGTGCGCTGGCTCTCCCCCTACCGTTATTTGACGCGGTTGCACGATCCCCCTTCGGCTGCCGAACGTACCCGCGTGGAAAAATACCTGGCCGTGCTGCGCGTGGTGATGACCCTGATCGCCGGCGCGGCCTATGCAGTGGAACGTCCCGAGCCAAGCCGGTTGGAATCGGTTGTTTACGTCATTCTGTCGGCTTACATCGTCCATGGACTTGTGCTTTATTTCTGGGTGCGGCACCGTACCGTCACCCGCGGTCTGCGTGTCTGGGCCCAGGTCACCGATACCTTATGGCCGGTGCTGATCACCGCTTTTTCGCACGGTGAAAGCTCCCCTTTCATGCCGGTGTTTTCCTACGCCGTCCTCACCGCGGGCTTTCGCTGGGGATTCGTCGAGGCCGTGCTGATTGCGGCCTTCGGCGCCGTGATTGTGGCGGTCGAGGCGGCCCTGCTGCATGACACGGTCTGGGGCGCCTACGAGGGCAACCGTGCCCTGGTGCGCAGCGCGTACTTCCTGGCGCTCGGCTACCTGGTGGGCACCATGGGCGAGAATGAAAAAGAGCGGCGCGCCGAAGCCGACGTCGTCTCCCGCGTGCTGCAAAGGGTGCGCAGCGGACGCAGCCTGCGCACTGTTTTTGAAGCTGTCTTCAGCGAGTACATCGGCCTGTTTGACGCCTCCATGTGCTACCTGGCCACGCATGAGATTTCTTCGGGGCGCGTCTTCCTGTGGCGTATGCCGGTGCGTCCGCAGCGGGCGCTGTTCCCCGCGGCGGTGGAACTGACGGAAGACGACCGCTTCGAATACATGCTGCCCGGCTGCCCCGATGCCTTCTACTGCCGCGACGCGGCCCATCCCTGCGAAGACATGCTGCTGTTGGGCGACGAGGATCCGCGGGAGCAAGGGGACGTAGCCTGCTCGCTGCAGAAGCTCTGCCCCAGCGGTCCAGTGCTGTCGGTGTCGGCGCCCCTGGCCAATGAGTGGACGCTGCGCCTGGTGGTGGCCGGTGCGCGGCTGGGCTCCGATGCGCAAGGCGAGTTATCCTTTGCCCGCTCTCTATTTCAGCAATCGGCCACGGCGCTTTATGGGGCATATCTGCTGCGCCGCCTGCGGGCGCGCGCCAGCGCCGTGGAACGCGCCCGAGTGGCCCGCGAACTGCACGATGGCGCCATACAATCTCTGCTGGCTGCCGAGATGCGGACGAATATTCTGCGCCGCCGCGCCGAGAAGGAATGGCCTGCCGCCGCCGCGGAAATGGCGTCGCTCGAAGGCCTGCTGCACTCCGAGGCGCGCGCCATGCGCGAGCTGATGCAGCAACTGCGCCCGGTGGAAGTGGAACCCGCGCAATTGCTGGATCACCTGGCCGAACGCGTGGACCGCTTCCGCCGCGACTCCGGCATCGCCGCCCGCTTCGTCTCCACCGAACACGACGTGCAACTGACGGCGCATGCCTGCCGCGAGCTTCTGCTCATTGTGCAGGAGGCGCTGGTGAACGTGCGCAAGCACGCGCGCGCCAACAGCGTGCTGGTTTCCTTCGGGCGCCTGGACGGACAATGGCGTTTAACCATCACCGACGATGGCGTAGGTTTCGGGTTTGAAGGTACACTGGCAGGATCCGAGTTTATGAACTCGCCGCGAGGCCCCGCCATCATCAAGGAGCGGGTCGCCAACCTTGGCGGGGAACTCGAGGTAGTATCCAGTTCACAAGGTTCGCAGTTGTTGATCCGTCTGCCGCAGAAAGGCCACTTTACCCATGGTTAGCAGTAACAAGATCCATGTCGTGATTGCCGACGACCATCCGATTTTCCGCGATGGATTGCGCCGTCTGCTCGAGATGGAACCTGAATTCATAGTTGCCGGCGAGGCAGCCAACGGCCTGGAGGCCTTGTCTCTCGTCGAACAGTTGCAACCGGACATTCTCCTGCTCGACTTGGCCATGCCCAAACTACCCGGGTTGCAAACCCTGCGCGAGCTTTCGCAAACGCAATCCGCAACCAGGACGATTCTGCTGACGGCGGCCATCGAGCGCCGTCAGATTCTGGAGGCCTTGCAAAGCGGCGCGCGCGGCGTGGTCATGAAAGACTGCGCCACTTCCCTGCTGCTGAAGGCCATACACACCGTGATGAGCGGGCTTTACTGGGTGGGAGAAGAACCGGTCACCGACCTGGTTGCCTATCTTAACCAGAAGGCTTCGCGCGAGAGCAAGCCGCGCGTGCGTTCGGACTACGGACTGACGCGCCGCGAAACCGACATTCTCGCGGCCATCGTCGCCGGCCTCAGTAACAAGGAGATTGCCAGCCGCTTCACCCTGAGCGAAGACACGGTCAAGCATCACCTGACCAGCATCTTCGACAAGGTTGGCGTTTCCAGCCGCCTGGAGCTTGCGCTCTTCGCCATCAACAACCGGCTTACCGAAGTATGAGTTAGTTCTTTCCGTCGCCGGGCGCGGCGGAAAGGGCCTCCTGGGGGAAGGAGCGCAGGTCGAGTTTGTGGGTCTTTTGAACTGCCGCACTGTCTTTCGACTTACTGTGCACGGTCAAGGTTCCGCGGATAATCCAGTATCCTTCCCCTTCGATTGTTTTCGCCGGTCCGCGCTCCACGGTTCCGGAAAACTCATACCACAACGCATCCGTGCTCTTGGTGGCAAACGTCAGCGTGTTGCCCGCCAGCTTTGCCGTGTCGAAATAACAGTCCTCGAACTCCGCCGCCTCCGGCGATTCATTGCGGTAGTGCGAGATCACTCCCGTCACTTTACTGCCGTTCACTTCGATCTGCACAAACTCGCCTTCGTGCAGGAAGGAGTACATTCCGGTGATGTCCGGCTCGGGCAGCGCCGGAATCTCCGGCGGGGACGATTGGGCAACCCCGAATACGGCGGCAAGCAGCAGCGTTGCGGTAATTCCGAAAACGTTTCTCATATGCGTGAATGGAAGTATAGCCGAGCCCGCACGGCACTGCCGTATTCCGGCCTCGCGATATAATCGCGCCACGTGGTGATTCCGCCTGGCATAGACCGTTCGCGCGCCGGGGGCGCGTCAACTCCATCCGACGACCAGGGCCCGCAGCTCCTTCTTTCATGGAGAAGCCCGGCCTCCGAGTTTGCCGGAAACCTCCGCCTGCTTCTTGGCACAAGGATTGTCCTGCGCATCTCCCGCGGCAGCCAACCCGCGCAGGACTTCTGGAGCGGCGTCGATCTGCGCACGCCCTTACCCCGCCGCGGCCTTGGCTTTTCGCTGCTCTTCCACGCCGCGCTGCTGGGTGCGCTCTACTCCGCCTCGGGGATGCCGCGCGGCACGGCGCACCTGGTGGAGTCGGCGGCGCTGCGCTCCTTCGGCGGCGCGGAGATCAGCGCCTACCTGCCGGAACTGCACGGCGAGCCCGCGCGCCGCAAAGATGCGGGCCACTACGATCCAGCGCCCGGACTCCAGAAAATCAATTCTCTGCCCGACGAGCCGGACAATCTGCGGCAAACCATCGTGGCTCCGCCGCCGGTGCGGCTTAAGCAGGATCTGGCACTGCCGAACCTTGCCGCCATGAATCCCGTGCCCGCCGTACAGCCACTCTCCGCAAGCTCCCGGGCCGCCCTGCCGCGTCTGCCGCAGATGCTTCCCCAGGTGGTGCAACCCGCGGTGGACGCGGCCTCGGCGGCTGCCCGCAACCGCCTGGCGCAGATGCTGCCTGACGTTGTGCGTCCCGTGGTGGACGCGCGCGATGTGCATGCCCGCAACCGCCTGAAGAACTTCGCGCCGGAGATCGTGCAACCCGCGGTGGATGCTTCGCGCAGCAAGGCCAGGCTGACCCTGCCCAGCTTCGCACCCGACGTGGTGCGCCCCGCGCCCGACCTGCATTCGGTGAGCCGCAGCAGCAGCGGGAATCTGGCGCAGATGCTGAATCGCGGCGCTGATCCCACGCCGCCCGCGCCGCAGGTGAACTCCGCGCCACACGGCGCGGGAGCCGTGCTGGCGCTCAATCTGAATCCTGCGGACATTCATCAGCCGGTGGCGGTGCCGGAGGGTAACCGCCGCGGCGAGTTTGCCACCTCTCCCAACGGCCGTGCGGGAGCCGCGGGCACGCCGGGCGCGGATTCCAGCGCGGGCGCCGGCGCCACACCGGGTCAGCGTCTTCTCAACGCTCCGGAGGGCATTGATGTCTTCGCGCCCAGGCCGCAGGTGGACACCGCGAATCTGCCCAATGCGCCGCGCAACCCAGCGGCCTCGGCGCAGCCTCCGCCCAGCGCCGATCCCGAAACGAAATCGAAGTTGCTGGCCGCCATGCGCGGTCCTGCCCTGCACAACCTTCAGCCGCACCCTCCGGCGCAGAACACTCCGCTCAGCCAGTTGGAAACGCGCGTCTTCAACGGACGCCGCAGTTACACGCTGGCGGTGAACATGCCCAACCTGAACGCCGCCACCGGAAGCTGGATCATTCACTTTGTCGAGCGCGATCCCAACGCGAAGAGCACTCCGATTGCCGCGCCGGAAGTGGTACACAAAAGCGATCCCGCGTATCCCGGCGATTTGATTCACGATGGCGTGGAGGGGACGGTGATTCTGACGGCGGTGATTCGCGCCGACGGCACGGTGGGTAACATCACGGTGGCAAAAAGCGTGGACCCGCGACTGGACCGCAACGCCGTGGAAGCCTTATCGCGCTGGGTCTTCCGCCCCGCAATCAAAGACGGCAGGAACATCGACCTTGACGCAGTGGTGCTGGTTCCCTACCGCGCGCACGGCCCAAAGCTCTAGGCTCCCGGTGCGAGCACCGGACGAACCGCTCTAGCACTCCATGCGCGCCAGCAACTCGGGGTTGGTGCAAACTTCGTAATAGACGTGCTCGGCAAAGCGGATCACGTGGAAGTCGTTGACGTCCACCTGCGCGGCCCGGCCCTCGCGCACAAGGATGGGATGGAAGACTCCGGGGCTTACCGGGACAAGTCCGCGATGGAAGCGCACGCGGTCGCTGCCCCAGGGCATGATCATCTCGGCCTCGCGCGTTTCCAGGGAAATTTCGCTGGCGAGCTTTTCAAACGCGGCGCGCGGCAGATGAATTCCGCCGACGTTGTAATTCAAGAGGAAGTCTTCGACGGCGCCAGCCACGGCCTCATCGCCCGCGGTCTGGAAGACGAAGACGTTGAACAGCGATTTGAAATCGCGCAGGTGGTGGCGTGCCTTCTTGTGGCAGGCGCTGAGGCGGTCGCTCAGGTTCAACGCCTCGCTGATCATGATGCGGCTCGCGCCATCCATCAGGAACAGCGGCGCCGAGGCCTGGAAGGCGATGCCGATGCCGATCTCCAGCGGCGGCAGGCCGCGCTCGGTGGAGGCCGAGTTGTAGGCGGAGACAATGTTCAGCATCTCGCGCGCCATCACACAGGTGCGGGCCACGGCAAAGTTGCCCTGGCCTTCGTTCTCCAGAATCGCCAGGATGATGGCGTCGCCTTCGATGAAGACCTTCTCCGCGCCGTAGCGCGGCAGCAGCTTGTTGACCGGAGTGAAGAAGTTCAGGCTGAAGAACGAAGCCGGGTTCAAGCCGCGCTCCATCATGGTGCGCGTCAATCGCGTGGAGTCGCGCACGTCGGCCTTCAGCACCACGTGGTCGGCAATGCGCTGCTCCGTCTTCTTTTCTTCCTCGGGCAGGCGGAACTGGTAGAGCGTGCCGTTGATTTCGGAGAGTTCGCGCAGGCGCTCATTGGCCAGCAGGTTCACCGCCTCCAGAGCAGCGTCCAGCACGCGCATTTTGCTCACGTCGCGGAAGAAGCGCGAGAGGTCGATCAGGTAGCGTCCCGCGGCGCGCAGACGTTCCGGTGCTCCCGCGGCGCGAACCCGGCCCGCGGCCTGATGCAGCTTATCGAGGGACAGGCGCGAGTCGCGCATCAACAGCACGTCCTCCACCTGCTTCATCTCGGCCTTCAGCACCAGGGCGCACTTCAACTGCTGCGGACTCACGATGTGCGCGTACTCGCCCAGGATGGGCACCACCTCATAGGCGGCCAGCACGTAGTCCATCACCCCGGCTTCTTCCAGCATGGACACCCAGTGCTGCGAGATGGACTTCTGCGCCTTGGCACGCGGCGAATCTTCGCTGAGCCCGCTGAACATCAGGGCTTTCGCGTTGTCCGGCACGCGCAGCACGGACTCGGCTTCGGCGTTGTCCTTGGACAGCCCCAGCTCGTGATAGAAGGCCTTGGCGTGCACCACCATGCGGTCGAACAAATCGGGATCGCGGTCGAAGCCGCCGAACAGCGCGTAGTTTTCGGCGCGGATAAACGCATCGCTCACCGAGTCGGGGAAGATGAGTCGGTTGGCCAGCACCTCGTAGGCCGCGGCCTCGCGCGTGCCGAACAAAGACTGCCGCGTGCTCACCACCGATTCGCGCTCGACCTCGGCCATGGTGGATAGAACGTCCTGGGCCGCCTTGCGCAGAACCTCCCGCTTGTTCACCTGGAACTTCAGGAAGCGGTCGCGCAGCTCCACTTGCTGGCGCTCCAGGGCGTGCTCGTCGCGCCGTTTCAGCTTGTCGCGGCAAAGGTCCAGCACCACGTTGAATTGATGAGTGAGTTCGAAGCGCAGAAAACGCAACAGCGCCACGCGAAACAGCAGGTCGATCTTGATGTCGCCTTCTTCGCGGGCGCGGCGCAGAGCCGCCAGTTGCAGCGCGGCAAGGGCCTGTTTGAACTCCACCGGGTAATCGACGGCCGCCGCTGGCAGCGCATCATACTTGATGTGCGCGCGGCCGTAGGGAGAAGAGCCGAAGGGATTCAACTCCTGCACGCGCGTCAGCGGCTGCACGTCGCCGACTTGCTCGATCAATCCCTTTAAATAGCCGCAGGCCAGAGAGGCAAACTTGTCGCTCAGGTACACGTCGGGCCGTATGTTGTCCACCCCGGCCATCAGCCCCGTCAGCGTCAGCTCCGGGACGTAGTGCGACATGGTGAACTGGGCAGCCTGTTCGCGGAACTTGCTTTTCCCAAAGAACGGCAGCGGAGACATTATGACTCTACCCGAGGCGTAAGATTCTGGTTAACATCTGGAGGTTAACATAGGCCACCCAGCCATGGGGCAGAATTGTCCTCCAGAGCGATACTCCAAGGTTACGTTACTTCGCCATGGAAGCCTTGCGTTCCGGTTCGAATTCCGCCCCGGGAATCCACTCCACGTTCTGCGCCTGGGCTCCCACGCGGTAAGCCAGGGCGATGCCAAAGCGTGCCAGCACCGAGTTCGTCCGGTAATCGTACTCGTCTTTAAACTCGTCTGTTGGCTGATGGTAGGACTTTTCCATCTCCTCGGACTTCGCCTTCACCCATGCTTCCGGATGCCCCAGGAACTGCTCGCCCGCCTCAATGGAGAAAGCCGGAATGCCATAGTGCGCAAAGCTGAAGTGGTCTGAGCGGTAGTAACCACCGTTCTCCGGATGCCGCGGCTGCAAGACCTTCAACTTGAAATCCGCCGCGGTCTCCTCCAGCACCTTGGCCAGCGTTGTCTTTTCGTAACCCTGTGCCACCACTTCCTTGGGAATTCCCAGCGGCGCAATGGCATCGAAGTTCAGGTCCAGGGCCACGTCGGCCGCGCGCAGCGGCAGGTGCTGCGCCAGGTATTCCGAGCCCCACAGCCCCTGCTCCTCGGCGGTAACGGCGGCAAAGTACACGCTGCGCCTCGGATGCGGCGTGGTGGCACCCATGGCGCGAGCCATCTCCATCACCATGGCCGTGCCGGTGCCGTTGTCCAAGGCCCCGTGGTAGATCACCTTGCCTGTGGCCGTCTGCACCATGCCCAGGTGGTCGTAGTGTCCGGTAAAGAAAATCGCCTGCTTGCTCAACTCGGCATCGGAGCCGGTCAGCTTGCCGATGACGTTGTTGGACGCGAAGTAGCGCACCTGCGAGGCAATGTGCGCCTTCACCCGCAGAGGCAGCGGAATAGCCCGGAAGCCCTTCTTCTGCGCCACCGCCAGCAGGGCATCCACGTCCTGCCCGGCGTCCGCCAGAATGGTGCGCGCCTTGTCATACTGAATCCAGCTTGCCATGGGCAGCTTGGGATTTTTGTCCTCGGCCAGTTGCGAGTGTTCTCCGCCCCACGAGCTGCGCACCACCTGCCAGCCGTAGCTGGCCATGTCCGTGCGATGAATCAGAATGACGCCCGCGGCGCCCATGCGCGCCGCCTGCTCGTACTTATAGGTCCAGCGGCCATAGTAGGTCAGCGCCTTGCCGCCAAAGAACGCGGGATCGTCCGAAGGCGGTTCGTTGACGAACATGAGCAGGATTTTTCCCTTCACGTCCACGCCCGCGTAGTCGTCCCAGCCAAACTCCGGAGCCTGTATGCCGTAGCCAACAAACACCACCGGCGCGTCCAACTCCACCGACTTATTCTGATCCAGATTGAAGACCATCACGTCGTCGGCGAGCTTCAGGTTGAGCTTCTGCTTCGGCGTCGTCACCTCCACGGCGGTGGAGGCTTCCGTGGTGATGCCCACCATGGGCACCTTCTGGAACCAGGTGCCGTTATCACCGGCCGGTTCCAACCCGGCGGCCTTGAACTGCTGCGCAATAAACTCGGCGGCCACGTCGCCGCCATGTGCCCCGGTGCCGCGTCCCTCCAGGGCATCGCTCGACAGATACTTCACGTCGTCGCGGATTCTCTCGGCCTTGACCTTGCCCATGGCCTCCAGCATTCCCGCCGGACGCCGTGCGTCCATCGACGGAGCATGACGCGCGGGGGCGCGGCGGCTCGAGGCGGCTTGAACAGGCAAAATTGTGCTGGCAAGAACGATTACGGACAGGGCGGCAACAACAATACGGCGCATAGTTCTCCCGCGGATTGGCAGAAACATTCGGCCTGGGCTGATTCCTGTTTATTGTACCCCGCGGCAAAGCGGCGGAAGAAACGCCACCAGCAGAGTTCCCCCGCTGCAACCTTGTGCAATTTCCGTTTTATGCCAACAGTCCCTGCCGGCGCAGCGCCTTACGCGTCAGCCCGGTCAGAGGCAGTTTCGCAAGATTCGCCACGTCCACCCAGCGCCCGCCGCGCTTCTCCGCCGCCTTCAGCAGGCGCAGCGGCAGCGCCACAATATGCACCTCGTAATCCGTATCGGTGATGGAGTGGCGCAGCGTGCACAGCACTTCCCCGTCGCGCTCCGCGCCGCTCGCTAACTCCGGCAGCTCCCACATCCCGGCCATTTTGGAGGCCCCGGCCTCGCGCTGCGCCAGATAAACGCGGCCGGCATTGGTGACCAGTGCTCGCGCCATGCGCACGCGCTTGCGCTCCTCCTGCGCCCGACTGGTGTCGGCACCCGGGGCGCGGCACCATTCATGCACGGGACACGCCAGACACTGCGGCGCGCGTGGCGTGCAAACCATGGCGCCCAGCTCCATCATGGCCTGGTTCCAGTCTCCGGCGTGGCGCGGGTCCAGCAGTTCCTGCGCCCTTTGCCACACGGCTTCACCCTCGCGCGGACGGCCGTCCAGGCGGGCCAGCACGCGCTCCACATTGCCATCCACCACCGCCACGGCCTCGCCGCACGCGATACTGGCAATGGCCGCCGCCGTGTAGCGTCCCACACCCTCCAGGCGGCGCAACCCGGCCGCATTCTCAGGAATGTTCCCGCCCAGTTCACGCATCACGGTCCGCGCCGCCTTGTGCAGCAGGCGGGCCCGGCGGTAATAACCCAGGCCGCTCCAGCGGGCGAGCACCTGGCTCTCTTCGTCCGCGGCTAGAACCTCGATTGATGGAAATGCCTCCAGGAAGAGGCGATAGTGCTCCAGCACGGCGGCCACGCGCGTCTGTTGCAGCATGATCTCCGAGACCCACACGCGGTAGGCATCGTGGTCCTTGCGCCAGGGCAGGTCGCGGCGGTTTTGCCGGTACCAGGCGAGCAGCGCCCGGCGCAGCGGAAGGATCTCTTCCTCCGGCATGATGTCCTGCTGTTCTCCGCCCCGTTTTGCCATCTTTAGTGATTGTATCTTGCACCGCGTTAGCCCCGGCCAAGCCGCCCCAGGCGCGGCGAGAGAGCCGTTTACGCGGTTGCCGACGGGCGGCGATTGTGTTCTGATGTTCGAATGAACAAGATACCCGCACTCACCTCCTTTTTCCTCGCCGGCTTGCTGTTGACCGGCTCGCTCGCGGCCCAAACTGCGCCTGCCAAAACGGCCACCGCGTCCAAGACAAAGACCGGTGTTGTTGCAGCCAAGAAAACGACGGAGGAAAAATTGACCACACCCAAGGAAAAGAACAGCTACGCCATCGGCGCCGACATCGGCAAAAATCTGAAGGACAGCCTTACGCACGGCGGCTTCGACGTGGATTACTCCATCATTGCGCACGGCTTTAAGGATGCCATGGCCGGCAAGGTTGAGCTGACCGATGAAGAGATGAAGACCATCATCACCGAGCTAACCAAGGAAGCCCGCGAGCGCAACGCCGCCAAGGCCAAGGCGGAGGCGGACGAGAACGAGCGCGCCGGCGAAGCCTTCCTGGCGGCTAACAAGTCTAAGGAAGGCGTCGTCACCCTGCCCTCCGGCTTGCAGTACAAGGTCGTCACCCAGGGTACCGGCGTAATCCCCGGCCCCACCGACATCGTCGAGTGCAACTACCGCGGAACGCTTATCAACGGCAAGGAGTTCGACAGCTCTTATAAGCACGGCCAGCCGATTGAGTTCCCGGTGAATCGCGTCATCAAGGGTTGGACCGAAGTCCTGCAGAAGATGCCGGCCGGCTCCAAGTACCAGGTCTTCATCCCCGCCAGCCTGGCCTACGGCCCGCGCGGCTCGGGCCCTGACATCGGCCCCAACGAGGCTCTGATCTTCGACATCGAACTGATCTCGGTGAAAAAGGCTGACGCACCCACGCCGGCCGAGGCCCCAAAGCCCGCGGAACCGGCCAAGCCCTCAGCTCCGGCCACCAAGTAACTGGAGTTCCGGCACACACAACGAGGCCCGCCGATTTGGCGGGCCTCAAACTTTGTGATCGTGCTTTGTGCCCCCAGGTTCACCGGGCCTCATTTGCCCGGTTAACCTGGGAGAAGTAACTTACTTCGCCTCCGCCGTCTCCAACTTCACGAAGTCGAAGCGCTCAAGCTG
Source organism: Acidobacteriota bacterium (assembly GCA_031296105.1). Taxonomy (GTDB): domain Bacteria; phylum Acidobacteriota; class Terriglobia; order Terriglobales; family Acidobacteriaceae; genus TOLSYN. The sequence goes on from JARLGJ010000033.1 coordinate 12,472, forward strand.
CTTCTCGAAGGGAATCGAGAACTGCTTTTCGATCTTCTCGCGGTAGGTGGGGCCGGAGTTGTAGGTGCAGAACGGATACAGCTTGCCATCCGGCGCAGCATAGTGAATCACGCAGCGCTTTACGCGCTCCACGTCGAAGTTGTAGGGATCCTGGAAGTGCATGCCGGCGCACAGCAGCGTGCGGTAGGTAAACGTGCCGTCCATGCCTTCGCGGCCCAGCTTCTTGTTGGTCATGCCCTGGATCGTGTTCAGGAACTTCTCGAAGGTCAAACCCTCGGGCGCGCGATCCGCCTTGAAGTGCTTCTTCAGGTCCAACCACGCCTTGGTGCCGTTGTAATACTTCATCACGCCGCCCCACTTCTTGCGGCTCAGCTCTTCCACGTCCTGCAGCATGGCCGGGATGTCCACGAACTGCGTCACCGGGATGGCCTTGCGGTTCTTCTCATCCACGAACAGATAGGTGCCCATGGAGCAGTGCGGGTGCGCGGAGATCGTCGGCACCGGACGGCCTTCGATGGCCGAGATCAGCTTGCTGAACGGCGTGACGGCCGAGAGCGGGAACCAGTCGTTGTAAGTGTCAAAGATGCCGGTCTGTTCGGCCAGCTTGTGCGCCAGGTCGCTCTGGGTGAAGCGCTTCTCTTCCAGCTCGCGGCGCGAGATGCGTCCGGTGAACGAAACCGGCTGCCAGCTAATGCCGCTGACCGTGTCCACGTTATTGATGGCGCACTGCAAAATGTCGCCGAGCTGGTGATCGTTGATGCCCTTGACGATGGTGGGCACGAAGACGACCTTGACCTTCGCCTGGCGGCAGTTCTCAATGGCCTGCATCTTCTTTTCGAACAGCGCTTCGCCGCGCGTCTTCATATAGACGTCATCGGTTACGCCGTCGAACTGCAGGTAGATCGTCGAGAGTCCGGCTTCCTTGCACTTCTTGGTGAACTCCAGGGAGTTCGCCATCATGATGCCGTTGGTGGCCGCCTGGATGTGGGTGAAGCCCATCTCCCGGGCCATCGCCAGAATCTCGATGAACTGCGGGTGAATAGTCGGCTCGCCGCCGGAGAACTGCACCACGCGGCTGTCGATGGGGCGCGTGTCGCGCAGCGCCTGCAGCATTACCTTCACCTCGGGCACGGTCGGCTCATACAGGTAACCGGCGGCGTTGGCGTTGGCAAAGCAGACCGGGCAGGTCAGGTTGCAGCGGTTCGTCAAATCCACGTTGGCCAGCGCCGCGTGCGAGGTATGCAGCGAGCACATGCCGCAGTCTTCCGGGCAATGGTTTTCGGCGCCCTTGTTGTAGGCGGGATTGGTGAGGCCCGGCATGTCGCCGAATTCCCACTCTTCCATCTTCAGATAGAGCTTGGCATCGCCATAGATGGTGTCTTTGAACTCGCCGTGCTCGGGACAGGTCTTGACCATGACGACCTTGCCGTTTTCTTCCAGAATCTGTGCCGGAATTGTCTTGGTGCCGCCGCACTCGGGGCACATCGAGAGAGTGCTCTTGGGCAGTCCCTTCTGCAACTGCTGAATGGGGCCGCCGGTAAGGGTCGTTTCAGGTTGCAGGACTTTCAACTCAGGGCGCTTGGCCGATGCAAATGGGGTACTCAAGATTTCTCTCCGCTTCAATCAGGGTGGTATTGCGGAACCTACACACGTCCGCGTACATATAGTGTCGCCCCTGGGGCAAACCGCGCTCAGTGGCAGCCATCACCTCGGCGAGTGAGGTCACTTTTCAGCGAATCGCAATTTGCCGCATTAAATGGCATATATTGGAACCCGGCGATACCCTTTGGGGTCAATCCATACGACGCACACGTTTTTGCGAAGCGGCAATCCGGAGATTATTCCGGCCCTGCGGCTCGCTACGGGCGCGCCCCCGCGGTACGATTTCAGGTTCCACCAAGGAGACCTTGATGCGACGCCGTTCCCTACTTCCCTGCCTCAGCCTGTTGCTGCTGCTCACGGCCGCCGTTGCCCAACCCGCTAAGCCGTCCACGACTTCCCACGCCTCCTCCGCGGAGGCCGCCGAGCTGCCCGTGCGCCGCGTCGTCCTTTACAAGAACGGCGTCGGCTACTTCGAGCACCAGGGACGCGTCACGGGCAATCAGGAGCTGAACATACGCTTCACTACCTCGCAACTCAACGATGTGCTCAAGTCGCTCACCGTGGTCGATCTCGGCGGCGGACAAGTCTCGGGTGTGCGCTACAACTCAGTAGCTCCGCTCAGCCAGCGCCTCAGCACCCTGCGCCTGGCCCTGGATGGCAACACCGACCGCGCCAGCTTCCTGAACGCCCTGCGCGGTGCCCGCGTGGAGGTGCGCAGCGGCACTGCTTCGGCCATCGGCAAGCTACTCTCCATTGAAGAAGTCACCCGTCAGGACAAGGACGGCAACGAGCTCAAGTCCACACAACTCTCGTTGGTGAGCGACGCCGGAGAGCTGCGCAGCTTCGAGATGAACACGGCAACCTCGGTAAAGATTCTGGACGGCGAGATGACGCGCGAGGTGGGCCGCTACATGGCCTTGCTGGCCAGCGCGCGCGACAAGGACGTGCGCCAGATGACCATCGCCACCAGTGGCAGCGGTACGCGCGACGTTCTGGTCAGCTACATCAGCGAGGTGCCAGTGTGGAAGTCCACCTACCGCATCGTGCTGCCGAAGAATAAGGACGCCAAGCCCCTCTTGCAAGGCTGGGCCATCGTGGACAACACCGTGGGCGAAGACTGGAAAGACGTGCAGCTCTCGCTCGTCGCGGGCTCGCCGCAGTCGTTCGTCGAGCAGATATCGCAGCCGTACTACGTGCGCCGCCCAGTGGTGGAACTGCCCAAGAGCGCGCAGTTGACGCCGCAGACGCACGAGGGAGCGGAGTATGCCGAGGACAAGGCCCCCACTGGGTTGGGCGGTGTGGCTGGTGGCATGGTTGCAGAAACGCTAAATGCGCCCGCTCCGATGGCGAAGGCTGCCAGATCGCGCGGCGTTGGAAGCGGTTCCGGGGGCGGCATAGGAGGTGGTGTTTATCACGTCGGAAATTCCGTCGCCACGGACCAGGCCAATGCCCTCACCGAATCCTACGAGCAATCGTTCCAGGCGCAGTCCAACGGCGAAGCACTCGGAGACATGTTCCAGTACGCCGTGCATCAGCCGGTGACCATCCTGCAGAACCAGTCGGCGCTGGTGCCCATTGTGCAGGCCCGCGTGGACGCCGAAAAAGTCACCTTGTGGAACGCCCACGAGCAGGCACCGGTGCGCGCCCTGTGGCTCACCAACTCCAGCGGCCTCACGCTCGATGCCGGCTCGTTCAACATCGTCGAAGATGGAGCCTTCGCCGGAGAGGGCTTACTTAGCGAAGTCCATCCCAACGAGCGCCGCCTTGTAAGCTATGCCGCCGACACTGCCGTGCGGGTGAAGTCGCAGGGAGCCAACGAGACGCGGCCCTACACGCATCTGCGCGCGGCCAAGGGCATTCTCACCCTCACTCGCGAACTGCGCGAGACGCGCACCTACACCGTCACCAACACCGACATCGCGCCGCGCACCGTGGTCATCGAGCATCCCGCCCGCGCTGGATGGAAGTTCCTCGACGCCGCCACGAAGCCGGACGAGACCTCCAACTCGTATTCCCGCTTCCGCCTTGCGGTCGCGGCCAGCAGCACGCAGAAGCTGGAGGTGGCCGAGTACTTCCCGCAGCAGACCACCTACGCACTCAGTACGGTCGCGCCCGACGTGATCCAAATGGTGCTGAGCACGCGCGACGTGCAGCCCGAGGTCGAGGCCTCTCTGCGCAAGCTGCTGGCGAAAAAGGATGAGGTCTCCGCCGCTGAGCAGGCCCTCAAGCAGCGCCACGAAGAGGTGGAGCGCATCGGCCAGGAGCAGGCCCGCCTGCGCGAAAACATGCAGGCCCTCAAGGGCAGCAGCGAGGAGAAGGCCCTGGTGCAACGCTATGTGGGAGAACTAAATAAGCAGGAAGATCGCCTGGAAAAGCTCAACGCCGAAATTTCTGCAAAAGAAGTGGAACTTTCTTCGTTGCAGGGTGAATACCAACATATGGCTGAGTCGGTGACCTTCGACCAGATCAGATAGTTCTTCCTCCAGAAACTTGTCCGCCGCGAAACGGCGGACGTTTTTTTGCGCCCGGCACTCCACCCATAAAAAACCGCCGGAGCCATTGGCTCCGGCGGCGGTGCAACTGGGCACGAACCGGAAAGGAAATCGCCTCTCCGGAAACGCCAGTTAGTCGCCCATCACTTCTTCTTCCTTCTTGGCATCCGGCTTGGCGAGGGGCTGCACTCCGGGCTTGGAGCCCAGCGTGTCCAGACTGACGAAGCTGCCCACCTCGGCCGGCTTCTCGCCCAGCACATGCTGACGGTAGAGAGCCATCATCTTGGCCTTCTCGGCCTCCTGCTTGATGCGCTCGCTGTCCTTCAGCTTGGCATCGCGGGCGCGGGTCTTCTCCTCGCGGGCGGTCTTGGCAATGCCCAGGTCGTCCAGCGTGTGGTTACGCCCGGCGTGTACGTGCTCCTGGTTCAGCGTCAGCGAGTGAGCCGTGCTTTCCAGGCCCACCTGTTTGTTGCCGGCAAATATCTCGTGGCGGCCGTGCTCCTCGTACCACTTGGTCAGGGTGGCCGTCATGTGCATCTTCTCGATGATGTTGCGCCAACCCACGCCGGTGTTGTAGGCACAGAAGCTGATCTCGCCCTCCTGCGTGGCGTAGGGAATGATGCACTGCTCGGTGCGGCGGAAGTCGTAGTTGAACAGATCCTGGAACCACATGCCGGCCACGAACAGGAAGTTCCAGCGGTCGGCGCGGCGCTTCTGAATGTCGGTCATGGTGCGTCCCGGCGAGCTCTTGCCGTACTTCGCTTCGGCCTTCTTGGTAGCCGCAAACGTCTTATCGAACTTCTTCAACAAGTCGGTGAACTTGAAGTGCGTCGGCGACAGGAACGGGTTGTAGTTGCGCGCCAAGGCCAGGGCCATGCCCAGATTGCTCCAGCGAGCGCCGCGTCCGCCGTCGCTGACGTGGGCCACGTCCCTGGCCACCTGCTCGGCGTTGATGAACTTCGTCACCGGCACGGCTTCCTTGGTCTCCTTGTCGATCATCAGGGCCATACCCACGCCGCAGTTCGGATGGCAGCCGCAGTTGAGCGAGCCCCAGTCCTTCTCCTGCCCGTGCACCACGTCGGCCCAGTCGCTGAAGGTGCCCATAAAGCTGATGGGGAACCAGTCGCGAGCGGGCTCGCCCAGGCCGGTCTGGTCCTTCACGTCGTGTGCCAGGTGGCTGAGCGTGTAGCGCTGCGCCTGGCGGCGCTCGTCGGTAATTTCCTCGTCGCGGCCGGTAAACGATACTGGCTGGAAGCTGAGGAAGCTGATCTTCTTCGGATTGTCCAGCGCGAACTGGATGATGCGGCCCACCTGCTCGTTGTTCACGCCGTTCACGATGGTCGTCACCGGCACAATCTCCACGCCGGCGGCGTGCAGGTTCTCAATCGCGCGCAGCTTGACGTCAAACAGGTTGCCTACCGCGCGATGCGCATTGGCGGCGTTGCCGATGCCATCAAACTGAAGGTATGCGTAGCGCAGACCGGCTTCGGCGGCCTTCTTGCAGAACTCCGGAGACTTGGCAAACTCAATGCCGTTGGTGGCCGCCTGCACCGAGTTGTAACCCACCTTGCGGGCGTAGGAAACGGCCTGCAGGAAGTAGGGCGACAGCGTCGGCTCGCCGCCCGAAAACTGCACGCTCATCTGGCGGCGCGGCTTGATGCTGATGGCGTTGTCGAGCAGTCGCTGAATGTCTTCCCAGCTCAGTTCGTGGACAAAGCCCACCTGGTTGGCGTCCATGAAGCAGGGATCGCACATCATGTTGCAGCGGTTGGTCAGATCGACGGTCAGCACCGAGCCGCGGCCGTACTTCACCGTGGAGGTGCCGTGGTTGTGCAGCTTCTCGTCGTTGTGCGCCCGCATGTCGCGCCCAGGGAACGTCTCTTCCAGGTGGCGGAAGAACGTGGTGTCCATGGCCATCACATCTTCAAAGTGGCCATGCTTGGGGCAGTCCTTCACCATCAGGATCTTGCCGTCGCGCTCGATGATCTGCGCCTTGATCTCGCCGACCTTTTCGTTGAGCAGAATCTCGTAGGGCAGCTTGCCGTCCACAATCTGCTGGCGAATCTCAGGCACGCACTTGGGACACAAAGAGTCCGTGGTGCGCGGCCAGCCCAGCGGCGGCTTCGTCTTCTGATAGCTCTTCAACAGCGGCTTGTCCGCCCACTTGGGCGTAATGGCGGGCTTCTGGTTGATGCTGTTCAGCCCGTCATAAATCACCCAGGCACCCTTGGCCACATAGGTGAATGCCTTCTCCACATACTTAATCGGCTTATGCATGAAGCGCTGTCTCCTCTAATCTAAAAGGGAACCGGCGGTTCCCGCGTCGCTGGCGATTTTGTGGGCGGAGTATTCCGGCAAACCCCACACCAATTCGATGATCCATCGTAGGGCGGCTGGCGAACGGGGCCAACGCGCATCCCATGAATGGCGTGAAATTGAACTTGATTGGTAAAATATCACATCCAGTGGTGACCAATATCACACGATGATGTTCATCATAAATCCTTGATTGCAGGAGTCTTCGCCCCAGGGGAACCAAGTGCCCTCCGGGCGCGTATCCTACAATGCAAGCAGCCGGCGGAGTGCAGCGGACCGGCCTGGAGGGTTCAACGATGTTCTGCGTTCAGTGCGGCAAGGATTTGGGGGAAGGCGCGGCGTTTTGCCAGTATTGCGGCGCTCCAGTGGCTCCGCTTCCCTATGTGGCTCCCAAAAAGCGCTTTGCGCGCTTCCGAGCGGAAAAGAAGATCGCCGGCGTCTGCAGTGGAGTGGCCCGCCACTTCGATCTGGACCCCTCCCTGGTGCGCGCCGTGTGGCTGCTGTGCGTGCTGTTGGGTGGCACGGGATTGCTGGCCTACATCATCCTGTGGATTGTGATGCCGCTCGACCCCCTCCCCGAGCTGCCCGCATAGGTGGTGCCGATTGCAGCGCTCCGGCGGCAACCTCGCCGCCGGGGGCACGTTCGGTTTCGCTCCCCAAACGTAAGGTGACCAAGGGATTACCCCTGCGTTGACCCATCCTCCCTGGAACGGCAGAATCGCAGAAGAACCGGGGATTCCGCCGCGATGTTTTTTGCTTCCAGCACTTTGTCTGCTTTCCTTCGGCTGCGCCGCCGCGGAGCCTCTGCCGCCTTATTCCTTGCCCTGATTGTGCTGGCGCTTGTGGCCGCCGGCTGCGGACACAAGCAGACCGCGCGCAACGTGCCGCCGCCACCCGGGATTCAGCAGCCCGAGGCCGGGAGCGAGGCGCAGGCAAAGCCCCACAGGAAGAAGCCGTCGAATCGTCCGCCCACGCCGGAAGGACAGGTCAACAGCGGCATACACGTCGATCCCCACGCCAAGGTCATCTGGCGGCAGGAGGGATACGCGAGCTGGTACGGTCCGCAGTACCACATGAAGAAGGCTGCCAATGGCGAGGTCTATGACCAGAACCAGATGACGGCCGCACACAACACTCTGCCGCTGAATTCGATTGTGCGCGTCATCAATGAGAAGACGCGCAAGTCGGCCATTGTACGCATCACCGACCGCGGCCCGTTCGTGCTGGACCGCGTAATCGACCTCTCCATGGCCGCCGCCAAGGCCCTGGACATCTACCTGCCGGGCACGGCGCCGGTGCGCATCGAAGTCCTCGACGCGCCCCACCCGATTGAAACCGGCGGCCGCTGGTGCGTGCAGATGGGAGCCTTCCAATCGCAGGACGCGGCGCTAGACATGAAGGAGCACCTCCAAGATCGCTACCCCACCGCGCAGGTTCTGCAATTCAAGGGACCAACCGGCTACTGGGTAAGAGTGCGCGTGGAAAGCGACGACAAGGAGCAGACGCGCAAGGTCTTCGACCACGTCAAAGTAAAAGAGGGCGCGGTGTTCATGGTAAGGCTGGACTAACTCCGGCGCGTATCTTCCATCTGGTTGGACTTATACCAAAACAAAAAATGCCTTGCAGGCTTCCCGGCAAGGCATTCTTTGTGCGCCCTTGGGCGCTGCGTGATTCGTTCTGTTACTTCCGCCGCACGGTCTGCGTCTTTACCGTGCTTACCGATGAAGCCATCGCTGACGGATCGACATACACATACGACTTGGACGTCAGGCTGCCGTTCACCGTCGACCAGAGCGTCGCATACACCGTCACTCCGTCCGTGGGTAACGTCAGCGTTACAGTTCCGCCCGTGAGCGGACCGATGTTGGCCACGTCATACGCTCCCGCCGACGTTCCCAGCCACAAGTACACTGGGTCCGTGGACTGGTTGTAGGCATAAGTAAACGTCTGGGTGGAAGATAGTTGCGACCCGCTGGCCGGCGAAGTGATCTGCGCCGGGGCAATGCTGGCCTCGGTGTAGCTGTATGACTTCGACACCAACGTACCATTTACCGTGGACCACAGCGTCGCGTAGACCGTTGCCCCGTTCGTCGGCAGCGTCACCGTCGTGCTTGTCCCGCTCAGAGGCCCAATGTTCACCAGGTCGTAAGCGCCAGCCGAAGTGCCAACCCACAGATAAACCGGCGTCGTCGAACCGTTCGCCGACCAGGTAAACGTCGTGCTCGCCCCGCTCAGCGTGCTCCCCGTCGTAGGAGACGTCAGCGTCGCGGGCAACACGCTGGCTTCGGTATAGGTTGCAGTGCTGGAAACCAGACTGCCGTTCACCGTGGACCAAAGAGTCGCATACACCGTGGCCCCATTCGTCGGCAGCGTCACCGTCGTGCTTGTCCCGCTCAGAGGACCTATGTTCACCAGGTCGAGACCTCCTGCCGAGGTGCCAACCCACAAATACACCGGCTTCGTCGAACCATTCGCCGTCCAGGTAAACGTCGTGCTTGCCCCGTTTAGCGTGCTCCCCGTAGTAGGAGACGCCAGCGACGCGGGCAACACACTCGCCTCGGTATAAGTAGCCGTAGAAGACACCAGACTGCCGTTCACCGTGGACCACAGCGTGGCATACACCGTGGCGCCGTTCGTCGGCAACGTCACCGTCGTGCTCGTCCCGCTCAGAGGACCTACGTTCACCAGATCATAAGCGCCAGCCGTCGAGCCAACCCATAGATACACCGGCGTCGTCGAACCGTTCGCCGACCAGGTAAACGTCGTGCTCGCCCCGCTCAGAGTGCTGCCCGAGGTAGGAGACGAGAGCGTCGCCGGACCGGCAACCGCAAAGTTCGCCGTCACGCTCTCCGCGGCGTTCATCGTAATGGTCGTCGTTGCCGCCGTCGAACTCGCTACGGCATCCGGCGAGGAGGTCCATCCAGAGAAGTAGTAACCACTGTTGGGAGTGGCGGTGATGGCGGCATCGCTGCCCGCCGTATAGTAGCCGCCGCTGCTCACGGTTCCGCCCGTGCCCGCGGCGGTCGTAAGTTGATATTGCGTGGTAAACACGGCGTTGTACACCGCAGAACTGGTCGGAGCCGTCACCGTATCGGTCGCGGTGGTGGTACCGTCGCTCCACTGACTAAAGACGTACTGCGTGCCGGTCGCTGCCGACGGAGTGCCGATGCTCAGCGTGCAGGTGCTGGACTGGGTCCAGATCAGCGTAACCGGCGTGCTGTAGCTGCCCGGCACACAGCCCGTTCCGGAGGTCGTCAGGCTCACGCCGGAAGGCGTGCTGGTAATGGTGGCGCTGCCCGCCGCAAGGGTCGGAGAAAAAGCGACGCCCTTGAAATTGGAATCCGCGGGAGCCGTTGCCAGTACGGTAAACGACGTCCCCGGGCTGGTTGTGGACGCCAGTGTATCGGTAATGCCGTACAGATAGGTCTGGTCCAGATCCGAGATCGTGTAGTTGGTCGCGAACAGGTAAACGTTCGTGCCGCTGATAACGCCGGTCAGTCCGTACAGCCCCGTGGTTCCCGACGTGTTGCTGGAGTTGGCGGTGGAGTTCGCCACCAGGCTCAACCCTTTGGAAAGCGTGTATTGCAACTCCCAGGTGCCGGAGCCATCCGTCTTGGTGTTGACCCACTTCTGCAATCCGCCGGCGCCCAGGGTACTGGTGCCGGAAGTGTTCTTCGGGCTGCCGCTATCGGCCACATACAAGGTGTAGGCGTTGGCGAAGAAATAGTTCACCGGACTGATGTTGACCGAACTTACTCCGCTGTTCACGGTGTTATATTCGCTGCTCGTCAGCGTGAGCTTGCCCTTGCTGCTTATGGCCACGGGAGTGCTCGCATTGTTGGCCATGGTGAGCTGCGTGGGGCCGGCCGCGCTGTTGAACAGAGAGGTCGAGGGCGGCGTGCCCAGCGTGCCAAGGTAGTCGCGGTTCGTCGAGCCTTCCTTGCTGTCCACCGAGACATACAGCGTGTTGTTGTAGATCTGCACGTCGCGCGTATCCTGGCTCACGCCGCTGCCCGAATCGGCGCCGGTGATGGCCGTTGCCGCCGTCGCGCCGATCGTGGTGTAGAAGACGCCGCCCGTCGTATCGCTGCCGGTGCCTTGTCCGGAAACGTAGATCTTCACTCCGTCCGCGGTATAAGTGCTGCGCGGATTGTTTGTATCAAAGATGTTATAAAGCTGGGTGGAAGTGTTCACGTTGCCGTATGGGTCCACCAGCGCCACCACGCGCGGCACTGGCGTGTAGCTCTGGCCGGTCAGGCTGTCGGACTGTGCCAGCGCGGCGTTGCCCGAAGAACTGTAGGTGGCCGGGCTGGCGTTGAAGGCCGCCGCGTTTACGCCGTAGCCCATCAGGGTAAGGTATTGGCCGGAGCCAGCCAGTTGCACCGTTCCTTCCGAAGAGGAACCGTATTCACCCGATATGGCACTGTTGTTGCCCGATGCAGTCTGCGGCAACACCAGCGAGTTCACATACGTGGGCGCGGTCGTAGCCGGATTTGTCGAGTCCAACTGGTATTGAAACAACGTAAGCGGCGCAGCTTGATTATCCGTATAGCTGCCGCTGCTGCCTTCTACGCCATTTCCTTCCAAAACAACCACCAGGTTTCCCGAGGAAAAGTGGAGCGTGTCCTGAGCAAACGCGCCGGGTACCGCAATTCCGGCAACAAAGAGCCACGCCAGCGAGACAAATATCCCGCGCATGAGCTTCAACATGAGCAATTCCCCCGAGGTGTATCCGAGATGGGTGTTCTGCTGAAAATTATCTTGGAGCCCGCCCCGGCTCCAGATGAACATTTCGTGAATTTCTCATCTCTTCGCCTTAGTACCGCGCGGTGCTTCTGGCGGAGGGTTCATTCAGCGCACATCCTCGTCTGTGCTAAAGTTGCCCTCAAGGAGCCAGCATGAGCGACTGTTTATTCTGCAAGATCATTGCGGGCCAGATCCCCTCGAAGAAGGTGTATGAAGACGACTTGGTCTATGCCTTCGAGGACATTCAGCCGGCCGCGCCCACCCATGTGCTCATCGTGCCCAAGCGCCATTTTGCCGGACTGAAAGAGGCCACGCCTGAAGACGCCGAGATCATCGGCTACATGCAACTTGTCGCCGCCAAAATCGGACGCGAGCGCAACATCGAGGACGGCTACCGCACGGTCTTCAACGTCGGCCCGCGCAGCGGACAATCCGTCTTCCATCTTCATCTGCACCTGCTTGGCGGGCGCGACATGGCATGGCCTCCGGGCTAGACACACCGTTTGGGGAAGCGACTTGCGCCGGGCAGCCCGGCGCTTTTCCGTAGCCCTTGACTTGACCTTCCGCCGGGAGTACGTTCGGCTCAAATTCGCCCATTCGTCATGGGGAAGAAAGCAGGCAAACACATGAAAGTTGGCGCGCGCAATCGCATCATCGGCAAGGTCACCAAAATTCAGGAAGGCGGCGTGATGGGATTGGTCAAGCTGGAGATCCCCGCCAAGTCGCAGATGGGATCGGTTCTCACCCTGGAATCGCTGCACGAGATGGGGCTGAAGGAAGGCGATGAAGTGGAAGTGGTCGTCAAGGCCGTCAACGTCCTCCTCATCAAGCCGTAGCCCGCGCGGCGGCCGGCAATCCTGGAAAACAAGAAACCGGCAGGCTCGGCCTGCCGGTTTCTTCGTTGACAGATGCGGTCTCTAGGACTCCTGCAGTTCGGCTTCGCTGGCCGCGTGACGGCGCAGCAGTTGCGGCAGGTTCTGGCTGAAGGCCGAGCGCGGCAGAACCATGTCGCAACCGCACTCCTGGGCTTTCATCTTCAGCTCGCCCTGCAGGTGAGAGAGGAAGCCGATGATGTTGGTTTCCTTCTTGAACTTGGTCTTCAGCTTGGGGATCACCGTCAGCGGCTTGATGCCGTGGTGATTCAGGTCCACGATCACCAGAGCCGGCTTTTCGCCAGAGGCCGCCGCGGCCTCAATCACTTCCTTGTCGCTCTTGGCAAAAGTGACCTTCACGTTCAACTTGCGCGCCGTCTCCTGCACCTTGGCCATAAAAAACAGGTCGTCGATGAAGGCGAAGATGGGGCGGCTGGCGGAGGAATCAATCACTGGCTGGGCGTCGTAGGCGCCGCGTCCGGCCGAGTTTCCGTCCTGCGCCAGCGCGCGGTAGGAGTGGTCCATGGGCGCGCTGTAGATGCCTGCGTCCGGCAGTTTCTGATTCACAACCGAGCGCGTGGTGCGGGTCTTGTAGCCGTTGCCATTTCCGTTGCCATTGGCTTCGGCGGCACGGCGTGGTTTCTTAATAAATCGTTTCATTGGCTTCCCTTGTGATACTCCATGAGAAGCCTGCTGGCTGGACTGCGCGGTTCCGCTCTGCGGGGCCGACTGCATGCCGGAAGGTGCTCCGGACTGCGGTGCGGCGGAACCCTGGCCTCCGCGGCGCCCACGGCGCCGCTTGCGTCCTCTCCCGCTGTTGCCCGCGGGATGGTTCGTTCCACTGTTCATATATTTCAGGCTTCTCTGGTGTCTTACTTCGCCCCGAAGACATGCGGCAGGGCCGGCTTCCGGCGTGCCTGTCACGGTTCGGGTTGGTCTTTTCGTTTCTTCGTTATCGCGGCTAAGCTATTAGGATTCAGCGCCGCGCCCCGCGATCAAATCGAACTACTTAATCCGGAAGGATACCCGATACTACTCAACGCTCCCTTGAACGGGCAAGCCGAAACCCAGTTCCGGCTGTGGATATTCGGCCTAATCATTTTGCCAATGAGGCGGCCGACGTTGATGGAGATGCACGTACTCCGGTCCGGGTCGCGGAGAATTTCCATACCCCGACAAATTAATCGTTTCCCGTCCGCTTTGGCAAACCGTCCACTCGCCGGAGGTTGGCAGTGGTGGGCGCTATAGGATTCGAACCTATGACTTCCACCGTGTGAAGGTGGCACTCTACCGCTGAGTTAAGCGCCCCAGTGGTTTGCACTAAACGGATTGTAGCAAAGGCTCCTCGTTTGGCAAAGCCGGGGCTGTGAGTTTCCTCGCAAAGCCTTGATGTTTCAGGCATAATAGCCGGGAGATACCTCTCTTTCGCATGATCTGGCGGCGTAAAAAACACGAAGAGCCGGAGCCGGGCCCGGAACCCACCGAAGCTGAAGAATCCCCGCAACTTTCCGAATCGGAGGGGGTTTCTAGCGATATGAGCAGCATGGTCATCGGTGGCGCTTTCCCCGAACCAGCCAGCCTCCCGGTTGGCGGTACGATCCGCTTCGGCGATCCGGCCCAGTTGGCGGCCATGGATGACGCCCAGGTGATGCTGCGGGTACGCGACGGCGACGACGCGGCCTTCAACTATCTGGTGGAGCATTACCGGCGGGCCATGATCGGCTTCATGTTCCGCATGGTGCATGACTCCGCCGTGGCCGAAGACCTGGCGCAGGAGGTCTTCCTGCGGGTGTACCGCTCACGCGAAAGTTATTCGGCCGACGCCAAGTTCACCACCTGGTTGTACCGCATTGCCACCAACCTGGGCGTGAACTACGTGCGCGACCACAAGAACGAGCGTCCCGAGGTGAAGTCCAGCCTGGATGAGACCGATGAAGATACCGGCCTCAGCATGGATGTGGCGGATACCCGCCGGAACGTGGAGCAGGAGTTGTTGCGTCAGGAACGCATGATGGCCATCCGGCAGAAGGTGCAGGAACTGCCCGAACGCCAGCGCTTGGCGGTGCTGATGCATAAATACCAGGAGATGGATTACCGGCAGATCGCCGAGGTGCTGCACCTGAGCGAATCCGCCACCAAGAGCTTGCTCTTCCGCGCCTATGAAACATTGCGGGAGAGCCTGAAGGACTTTGTGTAGGTGTTGCAATGAACTGTAAAACGATTCGCGAACAGTTGCCGGACGTAGCCCTCGCGGCCAACGCGGTGCCTCCTGAAATGGAAGCCCACCTGACCGGATGCCAGGAATGCGCCCACGTCTTGGAGTCTCTCCGCGCAACGATGAGCTTGCTGGACGAATGGAAGGCTCCCGAGCCTTCTCCCTTCTGGGACGTTCGTATGCAGGCGCGTCTGCGCGAAGAACAACAGAAAGCGGCGGTGCCGCGCGGCTGGCTGTATTGGCTGCGGCGTCCGGCGCTGAGCCTTGCGGCCGCCTTGTGCCTGGTGCTCGGCGTGGGGTCTTACCAGGCGTTCCGCTTTTTAAGCACCTCGGAGACTGCTCCGGCTCTGCCTACGCAGATGGCATCGGCGCCCACCGGCACGGCCGTGGCCGACCTGCTCTACCTGGAGTCGAACCACGAACTGCTGCAGAACTTCGATGCCCTGGACGATCTGGACGGCGATGACAACACCGAGGTGAACTAACTCTCGGTACGATGATTTTCCTTGGGCGCGCCGCGGGGTGCGCACAAGTCTGACGACCCGGTAATTTTGATGATGCGCGGCAATTCCATTCCGGCCCTGATCGTGTGCCTGCTGCTGGCGGCTCCGCTGACGGCGCAGCACCACGCGTCTGCCCCGCAGGCGCCGCGCGGGCCGGCGCCCTTGTATGTGCCGCGCGGCGAGGCGCACGTGCAACGCAACACGATGCCGCCATCCCAGGGTCATAACAATTCCCGTCCGGAAGTTTCCGGCGCCCGCGGCGGCGCACCCAACAATGCCGGCCCGGCGCAGCACGCAAACCAGCCGCAGGCACAGCCCCACTCGATCCTCCGCGGACAGGGCCCGCACACTGGCGACTGGCTGCGCGACAATCGCAAGCTCTCTCCCGACGAACAGCGCCACCTGTTGCAGCAGGATCCGAACTTCAACCGTCTGCCGCCGCAGCGCCAGCAGCAGTTGGTAAACCGTCTGCAGAAGTTCAATTCCATGACGCCGCAACAGCAGCAGCGCGTGCTGAACCGCATGCAGATGATGGAACATCTGCCGCCGGCGCAGCAGCAGAGGGCCAACCAGCTCTTCGGCCAGTTCAAGCAGATGCCGGAGGCGCGCAAGCAGGCCGTGCGTCAGGAACTGCATCAGATGCACAACATGCCGCCGGAGGCGCGCGAGCACGAGTTGGATTCGCCCGAATTGCGGAATCGCTTTTCGCCCGACGAATTGCGGATGCTGCGCGGCTTTAACGACATCGGGTTTATCGAGTAATACGTTTCCCGTGAAATGAGAAAGGCGCGGCCATGGCCGCGCCTTTGCTGTGTGCAAGAAGTATGCTGCCGGGAAATGTCTAAACAAGTGGAACTTTGTCAGGGCACGGCTGAAGCCGTGCCCTGACAAAACATCTTCCCATCAATATCTATTGGTGACCGGTTAAATTCCCGCAGAATAGCTTGCGAGACGTACTTATTCAGAGTTCCCTTGCGAGAAACGGATCTGCTCCGTTTCAGTCCACGATTCGCACATCTCGTAGTTGACATATTATTGCATCTGCAATAATATCCACGATGATGAATGCACGAGACGACAAGGCAGCGCGCCGGGCAGAGATTGAAAAGATATGCCGTGAACATGGCCTGCCTCTGACCGCGCAACGGCGCATTGTGCTGGAGACATTGCCAAAGCTGAACCATCCGGCGGTGGATGAAATCTGGGAGCAAGCCCGCGAGTCCATGCCGGAGGTCTCCCGCACGACGGTCTATCGCACGCTGGAAATGTTTTCGAAGCTCAGAATCATCCGCAAGGTCTGCCATCCGGGAGCGGTGGCGCGCTACGAGGACAAGACCAACCGCCACCACCATCTGCTATGTCTGCGCTGTGGCAAGATGACGGACCTCGACGATCCATCGCTGGACAAGCTGCATCTTCCCGGTGCCGGCACCGGTTACCAGATCGAAGATTATTCCATTCAGTTTCGCGGGCTGTGCAAGAAATGCATGGCGGACAAGAAACATAAGCAAAACCTATAAAGACTACTTTTGGCGCGGCCCGGAAAGCCGGTCGCGACAGCTTTTACTGGTCAACAGCAACGTAATGCAAACGCATTTTCTCAGCAAGTCATAAGGAGCGAAGCATGTCGAGCGAAAAAAAGTGCCCATTTTCGAGCACGGTCAATCCGCAAGCCGCAGCCGGGGCCAAAGGCAATCGCGACTGGTGGCCCAATCAACTGAACCTTGAGATCCTCCATCAACAATCGCCTCTCTCCAATCCGATGGGTGCGTCGTTCGACTACGCCAAGGAGTTCAAGAGCCTCGATCTGAAGGCCGTCGTGAAGGATCTCCGCGCGTTGATGACCAATTCCCAGGATTGGTGGCCGGCCGACTTCGGCAACTACGGGCCGCTGTTTATCCGCATGGCATGGCATTCGGCCGGAACCTATCGCATTGCCGATGGACGCGGCGGCGGCGGCCGTGGAGCACAGCGCTTTGCTCCGCTCAACAGTTGGCCGGACAACGTGAACCTGGACAAGGCTCGCCGCCTGCTGTGGCCGATCAAACAAAAGTATGGACGCAAAATTTCCTGGGCCGATCTGATGATCCTGGCCGGCACCGTGGCACTGGAGTCGATGGGCTTGAAAACCTTTGGCTTTGGCGGCGGCCGCCAGGACATTTGGGAGCCGGAGCTGGACGTTAGCTGGGGACCGGAAAGCGAATGGCTGGCCACCAGCGACAAGCCGGACAGCCGCTACAGCGGCGACCGCGACCTGGCCAACCCTCTGGCCGCCGTGCAGATGGGGCTGATCTACGTGAATCCCGAGGGACCGGATGGCAATCCCGACCCGATTGCCGCGGCGCGCGACATCCGCGAGACCTTTGCCCGCATGGCGATGAATGATGAAGAAACCGTTGCCTTGATCGCCGGCGGCCACACCTTCGGCAAAACGCACGGCGCGGGTCCAGCCAGCCACGTTGGCCCCGAACCTGAGGCCGCGCCGGTGGAGCAACAGGGACTGGGCTGGAAGAGCAGCTTCGGCAGCGGCAAGGGCGGAGATGCCATCACCAGCGGCCTGGAGGTCATCTGGTCCACCACGCCAACCCAGTGGAGTAATAACTTCTTTGAGAACCTGTTTGGCTATGAGTGGGAGCTGACCAAGAGTCCGGCCGGGGCTCACCAGTGGACACCAAAGCAAGGGGCGGGAGCGGGCACGGTTCCCGACGCTCACGACGCCGGCAAGAAGCACGCACCATCGATGCTGACGACCGACATTGCTTTACGCGCCGATCCGGTTTACGAGAAGATTGCGCGCAACTTCCTGGCGCATCCCGAGCAGTTTGCCGATGCCTTTGCCCGCGCCTGGTTCAAGCTGACGCACCGCGACATGGGACCAATTTCCCGCTACCTGGGTCCTCTGGTGCCAAAGGTGGAGTTGATTTGGCAGGACCCGGTTCCGTCCGTCACGCACAAGCTGGTGACGGACGCAGACGTGAAGGCGCTGAAAGCCAAGGTGCTGGAATCGGGCCTCTCCATCGCGCAACTGGTCACTACCGCCTGGGCCTCGGCCTCCACCTTCCGGGGTAGCGACAAGCGCGGCGGCGCCAATGGGGCTCGCATCCGTCTGGCTCCGCAAAAGGACTGGGAGGTCAACCAGCCGGCGAAGCTCGGCAAGACGCTGGCCAAGCTGGAAGCCATCCAGAAGGAATTCAATGCCGCGCAGAAAAGCGGCAAGAAAATATCGCTGGCCGACTTGATTGTGCTGGCGGGTTGCGCGGCCGTCGAAGAAGCCGCGAAGAAGGCCGGTTCTCCGGTCAAGGTACCCTTCACGCCGGGACGCACGGACGCCACGCCGGAGCAAACCGATGCGCAATCCTTCGCCGTGCTGGAGCCGAAGGCCGACGGCTTCCGGAATTACGTACGCTCGGGACTGGAAAAGTACGCAACCGAACTGCTGATTGATAAAGCGCAACTGTTGACCCTGACCGCGCCGGAAATGACGGTGCTGGTGGGCGGCTTGCGCGTGCTGGGCGCAAACTTCGGCCATACAAAATTTGGCGTCTTTACCCGGCACGCGGAGGCGCTGACCAATGACTTTTTTGTGAACCTGCTCGACATGGGCACGAAGTGGCAAAAGTCGACGGCCGAAGGAGTGTTGGAAGGTTGCGACCGCAAGAGTGGCAAGCTGAAGTGGACCGCCACGGTAGTGGACCTGGTCTTTGGCTCGAACGCGCAACTGCGGGCACTGGCCGAGGTCTATGCCAGCAGTGACGCACAGCAGATTTTCGTCAAGGACTTTGTCGCCGCCTGGACGAAGGTGATGAACCTGGATCGCTTCGACCTGGCCTGATCCGCAACGGGATGGAAGACCGGCGAAGGCAAATCGACTTCTTACAAAAATAGGCAGCCGATGAACAATGCCTTCGCCGGGTCTTTCTGCAGTAGTTGCACGCCGGGCTGAGTGTGGCTAGCCATCGTCATACCCGGCACGAATGCAGCACGGCGCTGGCCGCGCTGCATTGCGGCTTGCGCCGGAGCGGACAAAGGCGGAAAATCGGCGGGAGCGTTTGGGGCGGGGTTCGGGACACATCCTGCCAAGGAGGCGGTTATGCGCAAAGGATTGCTGATTCTCGCAGGCGTGGTAGTAGTTCTGTTGGTGGCTATGTTGGCGTTGGCGATGCTGGTGAATGCCGACCACTTCCGTCCGCAGGTGGAGCAGCAGGCAACGGCGGCGCTGGGCAGGCAGGTGACCATCGGAAAGCTGAAGCTAGCACTCTTCGCGGGCGGCATTACAGCGGAAAAACTCTCGGTGGCCGATGATCCGCAGTTCAGCAACGAGCCGTTCTTGACCGCCGACTCGATGGCGATTGGCGTCGATCTGCACGCGCTCATCTTTAGCCGCAAGTTGAACGTGAAGTCCTTTACGCTGCACGCCCCCAGTGTGCACCTGGTGCAGAATGCGAAGGGCGACTGGAATTACGCCACCCTGGGCAGCAAGACCGCCAGCACCGCTCCCAAGGATAAAAGCGCGACGCCGGATTTTGTGGTGGGTAAGTTCCTGCTGGATGACGGCAAGGTGAGCGTGCTACATCTGGAGAACAACCACACCAGCGCCTACACGAAGCTGAAGATGGAAGCGACCGACGTTACGCTGAAGGGCACGGTTCCCTACTCGTTCTCGGCCAGCGCGCCGGGCGGCGGCACCGTTGAGGCCAAAGGATTGTTCGGCCCGTTGGCGGAAGACGTTGAGCGGACTCCAGTAACGGCCACGGTAACGGTGAAAGGATTTGACATCTCGGCCTCGGGCTTCACCGATCCGGGTTCACCGATGAAGGGCATTGTGGATCTGACGGCCGACGTGCAATCCGACGGCACGAAGAGTGAAGTGGTGGCGCACGTTACAGGCAACAAGATGTGCCTGGTGGAGGGTTGCTCCGCGGCCAGCACTGTGATTGCTTTAGATGTGAATGCAAGCTATCTGCTGGCCGACAAACTGGCCACCCTCAGCAGCAGCCAGTTGCGCTTTGGCAAGAGCACGGCCAGCATCAGCGGCACGGTGAATTTGAAAGCGGCCTCGCCCAAGGTGGATGCCAAGGTGGATGCCAACTCGCTGGCCGTGGGTGACATTGAAGGCGTGCTGCCGGCAGTAGCCGTGGTGCTGCCTCCGGGCGCCAAACTGGAAGGCGGCACGGCCGCGTTGCACGCTTCGGCTGCTGGACCGGCAAGCGCGATGACCATCAAGGCGCACGTGGCGCTGAGTAACAGCAAGCTAACAGGCTACGACCTGAACTCCAAGATGAGCGTGGTAACGCACCTGACCGGCATTACGGTAAATAAGGAGACGCCAATTCAGGAGTTCTCCGCCGACGCGCTGCAGAATAGCGACGGAACAAAGGTGGATAACCTGCTGCTGAACATGCCGGGACTGGCCAAAGTAACAGGCTCGGGCACCATTGGCAAAAAGAACGAGCTGAACTTTACCATGAAGGCCGTGGTGGACATCAGCCATAGCGCGGTGGGCAAGGTGAACGCGGTGTTCGGTAAGAAGAGCACCAACCTGCCGGTTCCTTTCCATGTAGGCGGCACTGCGCAGGACCCGAAGATTACGCCGGACGTAGGCGTGCCGGGAGTAAGTTCGCTGACCAACGCGGGTACCGGCGCAGCCTCAACCGTTAAGGATTCCGCAACGAAGGCCGTAAGCGGACTGGGCGGACTCTTCGGCAAAAAGAAGAAGTAACATACGCACAATACTAACGCGCGGAGGAGTAACACTTCTCCGCGCGTTTTCTTTTACGCGGAAGGCAATCCCTTGCGCTGCTTTAACTCCTCCAACATGCGATCGATCTGCTGATCGCGTTCGAGACGGGCGAAGCGGCGCTCCAGGTCATCTCCACTCAACTCCACGGCGGCCTGCGCGGTGGCCTCGGCGTGCAGCACCTTGTGATTCATTCGCTGAAAGGCTCCCGCGGTTTGCTGCGCCGAATCCGGCTCGCTGGCAGCGGCCGCGGCACGGCTCACGGCGCGCGAGCGGCGATGACGCGCCAGCAGCAGCTCGGCCTGTGCTTCGGCCTCGCGAATCTTCTGCGCCAGGGCATCCAGGGCCTCGCGCAGCACGTCCACTTGCGAACGCTGATCTTCAATCTGCTCAACGAAGCTGGCGGCCATCTGCTTGTTGGTCATGGCGCGGTCGAGCGCGGCGCGCGCCAGGCGGTCGTCCTGCTTGCCTACGGCGAGATTGGCCTTGTTCATCCAGTCGGCTTCGAGGGCCTGGTTCTCCTTCTGCTTCTTCTCCAGAAGGTGCAGGTCGGCCAAGGCGATGGCCACCTGCGTTTTCACTTGGATGTACTGGTTCTGCATGTCCAGCACAACCTGCTTGATCATCTTCTCGGGATTCTCAGCGCGGTCCACCATGTCATTCAGGTTGGCCCGGATGAGAGTAGCAACTCGCTCCAGCAGTGCCATAGCAACTCCTTACTGCGGGGAAGGATGCGCCGCGCGCACCCTTCCCCGTTCGTCTTACGATTCCGGCGCGGCCTCCGGCTTGGGAGCCTTGTCGCCGATGGTGCGCACCTTGGACATTAGTTCCTGCATGTTCATGCCACTGAGCGCCTCGAACAGAGCCGGCACCTGCGCCGCCATCTGTGCGATGTCGCCAGTGATTTTGTTGACGCCGGCGGTCTTGCCGTCGCCGGTGGAGACCACGGTGATGCGGTCCACCTGCGCCAGCGGTGCGGCCAGCGCGCGTACAATCTCCGGCATTCCGGTGATGAGCTTATCGATCACGGCGGCCTGGTTGTACTCCTGGAACGCCTCGGCCTTCACGTTCATCGCCTTCGCCTCGGCCTCACCTTTCTTGAAAATGATCTCGGCTTCGGCCTCGCCCTGGTTGCGCGTACTGGCGGCCTTGCCTTCGGCTTCCAGCGTAAGGCGCTGCTTTTCGGCGGCAGCCAGGGCCTCAATGCGCTGACGCTCAATCTCCGCCGGCTTCAGCACGGTGGCAATCAGTTCCTTTTCGCGGCGGCTGATTTCGGCTTCCTGCACCAGCACCTGCTGCTCCTTCTCGGCCCTTTGCACCTTCACGGCCTCAACCACCAACTGCTGCTGCATGACGTTGGTCTGAATCTCATAGGCCTTGTCGGCCGTGGCCTGTTGCTTTTTCACCGACTCGGTGTACTCGGCCTTCTTCAGATCGAGGTCGCGCTGCGACTCGGCCTGCTTGGTCTGCGAGAGCGTTTCGGCCAGCACCCGCTCCTGGTCGGCCTGCGCTTTGGCCACTGCGGCCTCGCGGGTGGCAATGGCCCGCCGCATGGCCGTGTCGCGCTCGGCTTCGGCGGTGGCCACGTCGGCATCGCGCTTGATGCGGGCAATGTCCGGACGTCCCATGTTGGTGATGTACTCGTTCTGGTCGCGCACTTCCTTAATGGTGAACGAGATCACCTCCAGGCCCATCTTGCTCATGTCCTCGGCGCAGGTGGAGCGCATGCGGTCGCTCACCATCTCCGGCTGCTTCACGATTTCTTCCACCGTCAACTGGCCGATGATGCCGCGCAGGTGGCCCTCCATCACCAGGCGGATGAGGCCCTCGCGCTCGATCGGGTTCTTGGTGAGGAACTGCTCCGAGGCCGTCATGATGGACTCGTTGTCGGACTTCACCTTGATCTGCGCCACGGCCTCCACCGTGACGGCCACGCCTTGCTTGGTGTAGAGATCCTGCTTGGGCGCCACGTCAAACGACATCAGCTCCAGCGAGAGCTCGTGAAAATTTTCGATCATGGGAATGACCACGGTGCCCTTGCCCTTTACGATGCGCGTTCCACGAAAGCCATACACCACCAGCGCCTCATGCGGACCTGCTTTGCGATACAGCTTGGCAAATGCCGTGAACGCAAACAGAATCACCAGGACTAACAGACCTACAACAACTTCAACCTCTAAAGGGATGTGAAACCCCATATTGCCTCCTCAGGCACAGAAAACTGCGGTTGTTTTACAGAACTTCGCGGGTGGATTCGACGCCGGCCGCGGCGGCCAGCTCGTCCCAACGCCGCACATAGGCGATGCCGCGTTCGTAGCGAGTGACGACTACTTCCACGTCGCGCGGAATTTCCACGTTATCCTCACTGCGCGCCGGCGATGAGCAACGCGAACCCAGGCGTGAGAAAATCATCTCTCCCGTGCCGCCCGGGCGCAGCGTGCTGCTGACGCGGCCCAGCACGCCCACCATTTCGTAGTCGGCCGGATCCATCGGCGTCTCCATGCGCAACAGCACCTTGGTGACCAGCACAAACACCACCGTGGCGCCAATGAAGCCGCCAACGATGGCCACCAGCAAAGCCACCATGGCGTACCAATGCGAGTGGCGCGTGAGCAGATAACCAATGCCGCCGAACCAGGCCAGAAACGCCGTGACCGTACCCAGGTTCACCGCCGGCATGGAGTTGCCGCCGTGCGCGCCCGGGTGCAGGTGCACGGGATGGCCCAGATGAAAGTGAAACGGCAGGTGGAGGTGCAAATGCACTCCGCCCAACATCACCGACAACAGGCTGAGCACAAAGCCCACCAGGAAGCAGGTGAGGTATAAGTCCGCAATGGTCACTTGCTTTGCTCTCCCTTGCGCCGCGCACGCGCCGCGACGGGCGGAGCGGACGGCAGTAGAACTTCCATCAAACGATCCACGAGCGTTGGCGTCTCCAGAATCTCGCTCAACAACAGAAGACAGCGGCGCGAGTCCTCATGCCTGGCCAGCCGCAGCAGTGCGTGCGCCACCGGGGCATCGCGGCGGAAGCGCTCGGCACCGCCGATGAGCCACAGGTCGAGACGGTCCTCCAGCACGCGCGCGTCACTGGCCAGCTCGGTGTGATAGCCCTCGGGGTCATCCACCAGGTAGCCGGGATGCACCTTGAAGAAACGCGACAGCGTGAGCCGCGACGAGTTGGTGAGGTGCGGGCGCGAGCCATGCTCCAGTTGCGACAGGTAGCTTTGGCTGAACTTGGCGCCTGTCTCCTTTTGAATGGCGCGCACGGTTTCCTGCTGCGTCATCTCGCGGCCCAGGCCGCGCAGGGTTCCCTCCATCTGGCGGAGGTAGCGAAGTTTCTCGGCGAGCTTCATTTCGATTTGCAATATTACTATTGCAATTTGCGATGTCAAGAAAAATCAGGCGGAATTTTAGGCAGACGCGCTAGTGTACTCACATCTATTTTGTTTTTAATTAGTTAGGCGAGACCAAGGGAGGCAGGCAGCGGCGCGGTGGCGGCTTCATGGGGTATCTGTTGTGTTTGTACGCCGCAGATTGACATATTTCGATCTATGCCGCCCCGGTAGAACAACCGTCGATGCGCGGGGGCTTTCGCGGTAGCATAGAGCATGGAACCAAATGCAGAACTTCCCGTCATGATGGTGTCGCCCAGCCGCTCGTTTTTGCCGCACGCGCGGCTCATCAGTGTCCTGTTCCGCACTGCGCATCTGCTGGTCATCAGCATTCTGGTGGGCGCCCATGCCTATCACGCTCCGCGCCAACAGTTGCTGCCGCTGCTGTATGTTGCCATTGTCAGCGGCATTGGCATGGCCTTCATCGAGGTCTATCCCAACTGGAACAAGCTGGCGGAGAACTGGGCGTATGTGCTGTACATCAAGCTGGCGCTGCTCTGCGTGATTCCCTTTGCCTGGGACTATCGCTTTCCGATTCTGCTGGTGGTGGTGGCCATTGCCGGGCTGATGTCCCATGCCACGCGCAACATTCGCCATGGGTCGCCGTTCGGCGGAGCACACTAAACTACACGTATTCTTAAGAGAGCATTCGCGAGCGCGAAGCTTCCGGAAGAAACGCAAGCAGCATGGATAGCGGATTCGGGCCAGGCGACAACGCCGTGCTGGCCCGCCAGATTATCTTGTGGCGCTAGTGCTTTTTGCCGCGCGTGGCAGCCTGCTGCACGGCCTTCTGCGCATCACCCTTATGCTCGCGGTTGTGGCGCTGCACGGCCTTGGCAATTTCCTCGGCACTCAACGCACTGTGATGTTCGGAATGGAGCACATCGCTGCCTGCACTTGCACTCATCTGCTTGGTATCCATAAACCCTCCTCGAGATGCGAGACCCCACGACGGGGCGCACGTTCTCTGCTCTGTAGGATGGAAGATGGGCGGGTCAGGGTGAGCCTGAGGCACTCAGAGTTCCAGCCACTGAGCAGCATCGCAAACTCGTATTGCTTCTACGATAGACCCATCGGCGGCCGGCGGCGCATAAATCGCACCGCGGCGTTCGATTTCAGAACTCACAAAACCCCGCACAGGGCGAATGTTACTGCTCGCCGCCGCCGAAGTTGAATTCCGCCACGCGCTTGCCAAAGTTCACCATGCCCTTCGGCATGTCAGTTTTCTCCAGCATGACTTCAATCAAGGTAAAGCGGTCCGCGCGTTGCGCCGCTTCCAGCGCGACCTGTAACTCGCTCTGGGTGGCGGCCCGCACGGTGAGCAGCGGAGACCCATCACGGAAGACTTCAGGCAACGCGCGATAGTCCCAACTTTGAATGTCGTTGTACACCGCCTCGCGTCCATATATAGCGCGCTCAATGGTGTATCCAGCGTTGTTGATGACGAAGATGACCGGCTTGAGTCCGCAGCGGAACATGGTGGACAGCTCCTGCGCCGTCATTTGCACCGAGCCGTCGCCGATGAAGAGGACGTGGCGACGCGCGGGCTGCGCCAGCATGGAACCCAACATGGCCGGCAACGCGTAGCCAATGGACGCCCAAAGCGTCTGGTGAATGAAGGCCGATCCCGCGGGCAGGCGAATTCCGCCGATGGATGCCGATGAGGTTCCCGACTCGGCGATAACCACATCGCCCGGCTCCAGGAAGCGCTCCAGTTGCTGCCACAGGCTCTCGTAACTGAGCGACGCCTGAGGCTCGGCGATTGACAGTGGCGCTTGCATCGCCACCTCGGCGGCGGCGGTGCTCTTTCCTTTGCTGCCAAAGTGCAGGTTCAACTCGCGCAGCACATCAGCAGCGCCAACTCCTTCGAAGGTCTTGCCGTCCACGGAAACGGAGAAGGGATCGATGGCCACCAGGTTTTCATCGTCGATGTTGTGCGTGTGCAGGCCGGTAGTGATGTCAAAGAAACGCACGCCGATGGCCAGCAGGCAATCCGACTGCTCAACGGTCTCCGCGGCCTGTCCCGTGGAAGCCACGCCCGCGTAGATTCCACGGTAAAGCGGATGCTGTTCGTCGAAGATGGTGCGCCCGCTGGCCAAGGCCGCAAAGGGCACTCCGAGCGTTTGACCGAGTTCGCAGATCAAGGGGCGCAGACCAAAGCGGTGCGCGTCACCGTCGATGAGGATGGCGGGGCGGCGGGCATTCTCCAGCCGTTCGGCAACCGCTCCCACCGCGCGCTCAAGCTGCTTGCGGTCGGACTGCAGAGGCGCAAGGTTGAGCGGCGCGGAAGGTGCTTCAATCTCAAGATTGACGATGTCGCAGGGCACCTGCAAGTACACCGGGCGCTTCTCGCGCATGGCGGTTTCCAGCAGGCGGTCGATTTCGCGCGCGGCGTTGGCGGGCGTAATGCGCGCCTGGGCGGCGGTGAACTGCGCCATGCAGCCCATCACGTCCTCGATATTGCCGGCACCCGATGTATGATGCAGCATCATGCGTTGGCGGATGGCATGAAGCGGCGGCACACCGCTGATGCAGATGACGGGGACGTGCTCGGCAAAAGCTCCGGCAATACCGTTCAAGGCGCTCAGGTCGCCGACGCCGTAGGTGATCACCAGGGCGGCCGCGCCCTTCATGCGCGCGTAGCCATCCGCCGCATAGGCGGCGTTCAGTTCGTTGCAGTTTCCCACCCAGCAGAGATCGTCGTTCTCCAGAAGACGTTCCAACAGGACAAGGTTGAAGTCGCCGGGAACGCCAAATGCCGCGTCAATGCCGCACTCACTGAGGCGTGTGCGAAGGTAGCCGCCAATCGTCGATCGTATGCCCATTGCCATACCTCTACGATAGGACGTTATCACGGACGCAGGATTGCAAAGAACGGTTCAGGAAAGGAGTGGAACGCAATATTATTCTATACATTTGTCGTTTTATGACGAATCATTGCACCATGAGACAGGAATTTAAAATCGACGAGATCGACCGCAAGATTCTCGACATCCTTCAAGCCCGGGCGGATATCCCCAACAACGCCCTGGCCGACCAGGTGGGACTGACGCCGGGGCCATGCCTGCGCCGGGTCAAGCGATTGCGGCAGAGCGGCATCATCCGCCGTTTCACCATCGAGATGAATCCCGAGGTGCTGGGCTACCAGATTTGCGCCTTCGTGGAAATCACGCTGCACCAGCACACGCGACAGGTCTCCAGCCGCTTTATGAGGTCGATCCGCAACAAGAAGGAAATCCTCTCCTGCCACATGGTGGCCGGCGACTGCGACTTCATTCTGCGGGTGCAGGCGCGCAACCTGGCCGAGTACCGCAAGCTCATCTGGGAGGATCTGCATTCCATCGAGGGCGTGGAGCGCATTCACTCCATCATCGTGCTGGACACGCTGAAAGACCACTCTTCGCCGGGCGTCTGAGTGTTCTCTAAATAGAACAGGGCGGAGGTTTGACCTCCGCCCATTCGAAATGTTGTACGGCGATGGACTACGAACGTCCCTGGCCGGAGGCAAGAAACGCCACAAACTCCGGCGCGCTGCGCGTGAGTCCGGGGAAGGCTTTCACCAGCGATCCATCCGGGCGGACGATGGCATAGTAAGGCAGTGCCACGGTGCCGAATTTTTCCTGCTGCAACTTCTGCTGGCCCGCAAACAATGCGCCCTCGCCGTCGGTGTACAGACGCACGCGCACGAACTTATCCATCTCCTGCGCCACCTCGGGACGCGGGAACATGTTGGCTTCCATCCAGCGGCAGTTGGTACAGGTGTAGCCGGTAAAATCCACAAAGACCAGTTTGTTCTCCTGCTTCGCCTGGGCGAGCGCGCTGTTGTAATCGTTCAGGATCCAGGCGGCTTCGGCTGGCGGCTTTGCGCCGGGCAAGGCCGAAACTGGCGCTGTTGTGTCCGGCGGCAGGAAGGGTTCAAGTTCGCCGAGCGGCTTGCCGAACAATCCCGGAACCAGCCACACCACAATGGCAAGAAAAGCAATGGCCAGTGCAATGCGCACGGCACCGACGGATTCCAACGGCGGCTCGTGCTCCATGCGGAAGTAGCCGAGGATGTAGAGCACGGTCAATACGCCGATGGCGATCCACACGGCCAGCACCGTCGTGCGAGTAAAGATTCCCCAGCGCCACACCAGGTCGGCGTTGGAGAGAAACTTCATGGCCGCGGCGATCTCCAGAAAGCCCATTACTACCTTCACCGAGACCATCCAACCGCCGGCCTTTGGCATCTTCGACATCCACTGCGGCGCCAGGGCCAGCACCACGAATGGGCTGGCAAACACGGTGGAGAAGGCCAGCATGCCCAGCAGAGGCCACTGCCAGTTCCCTTGCGCGGTCATTACCAGCAGCGTGCCCACAAACGGCGCCGTGCAGGTGAACGACGTCAGCGTGAAGGTAAAGCCCATCAGAAGCGCGCCGATAACACCGCTGCCTTCCTTGCTGCGCGTAAGGTTGTTGATCCTGTTCATCAGGCCGGGCGGCACCTGGATGAAGTAGGCTCCGAAGAGTGAGAACGCCAGCGCCAGGAAGATGGCGGTGATCAGCAGGTTGATCCAAGGATTGGCCGCGAGCTGATTGACGCCACCCGCGCCGAAGACGATGGCCAGCGCCATGCCCAGCGCGGTAAAGGTCAGGATGATTCCCACGCCGTACACGAGGGCCGTCATGATGGCCGTGCCGCGATCCTTGCCCGCGTGATTGGTGAAGTACGACACGGTGATGGGAATCATGGGAAAGACGCAGGGCGTCAACAAGGAAAGCGCGCCCATCACCACGGCCAGCCACACAAACGATCCCAGGGTTTGTCCCGGCGCGGTTGCACCGGAAGCGGGTGCGGACTGACTGCCGGTCACAGACTGCGTAGCCGCGGCATTCTCCGGAGCGGAAGAGATTGGCGCGGCAACGGAGACAGCTTCCGGCGCAACGGCCGTGGGACTCTTCGCCGCCGCCGCGGGTGTGGCCCCTTGTGCGGGCACAAAATTTACCGGCGCAAACAGATGCACGGTCTTGGGAGGGATGCAGGTGGTGTCGTTGCACAACTGATAGGTAGCATCCACGGCGACCTGGTGCGGGCCGGACGGAAGCGCGGCAGAGGCCACGACCGGCAGCACAAACGAGGCTTTCCCCTGATAGGTCTCCGTCTCCAGTTCAAAGCTCTTGTCATACGCCTTGTGCGGTGCGGGGCCGGAGATGTTGCCCGACAGCGTGAACAGGTTGGCTTCCGGCAGCTTGATGACGGTGCGCGTGGGCCCACCCGGAGCCTGGGTGATGGAGTACATGTGCCAGCCATCGCTGATGGACGCCGCGAGCTGAATGGAAAACTTTCCGCCCGCGTTCACGGCCTTGTCCGGCCCCGTGGCCGTCCAGTCCACATGCCCAAGCTGCGCCCAGCCGGATACCGCAAACAGCAGCAGGACCGCGATGGCGTTACCAATCTTCTTCATCCGAATATTCACTCCCCAACCCGACTACGGATTCTCTCCGGTTTCACCAGGAGCCCAGTCTTCCCGCGGAACAGTTTGCCCGGCGCCGCCGCGCCAGTGACTCCGGCAACCTTGACGGACTGGCGGACACTCCGCGCCGTGCTGGCTGGATGACACGGCCTCCGCGTGTGCCCGTAGGCCGGTGAGACGTACTGCTCAATATTAGATGATAACCAAAAAGCCGACGACGCACTGCGGACGGTAATTCCACGCGGGGTTTGCGCCCGCCAAGCCCGCGAATCCATGCAAAACACAGAATCTATGGAATAAGGAGGAACCCTGGAACGTTTCCTTGAAAGAGAGGTTGCCGGGCCGGGCAGAACGTCTCGCCGGGCGATACGCTTCGCCGTCCGCAGCACGGCGGCGGCCCTCGCGCAACGCCAGCCTACCCGCCGGCGGGGTGTCAAGACGCAGAGTTTACGGCCGCGGTGTCACCAGCGGCTGACGTCGTTTTGCAATGCGATTGGAACAAGAGTGGCTACCAAATGCTCTCCCGGGACGGACGAATAGGCGGGGCCGATCTTTTGCCGTGGCATCGTCCAGAAGACAAACAACTGCACGGTGGTGGCAAAAAGAATCACTCCTGTAAGAATCGCTACCACGGGAAACAACCTGCTCTGCGAGTCGTCCCTTCTCGACTGCGCAAGAAAGACGCAGATGATCAACAAAGCCACGGTAACGGCCGTCAGTTCGCGGGACAGGATGGAGTGCAAATTTCCGAACGCGCCGAAGATCCTCTCATAATGACCAAGGAACGCCGCACCGCAAAAGATGCCGGCGACCTGGCAGGCGAGGGAAACCCAGGCAAAGCGCAGTTGTAAAGCAGTCGCTTTCCTTCGCCATCCCAGGCTCCCCGCCCAGGCAAAGGAAAGGGAGGCTGCGATGATAAACACAGTAAATAAGAGGCCCCAGATCAGTTTCACCTTGCATGCTCCATTGATGTTCGTGGCAACTCCGCGGCAAACTTCAGCAAGCCTCAGAGTTGGACACGCCTATTGATGATCCCCAGGCGCTGCATCTTGCTGGCTAATGTTGTGCGCTTCAAACCCAGCAACTTTGCCGCGCCCCGAGGGCCGGAAATAATGCCATTGGTCCGCGCCAATGCGCCCAGAATCTGTTCGCGCTGCGCGCGCTCGTATTCCGTCAACGGCAACTGCAGCAAGCTGGGCGGGGATATTGGCTCCAAATCCGCTTTTGGCGAGGAGTTGTTGACCACCAGTTCGTGCAGCGGGACGTTGAGTTCCCTTCCCCGGCTCATCACAACGGCGCGCTCCATGAAGTTCTCAAGCTCGCGGATGTTCCCCGGCCAAGTCCACTGCTTCAGCGCGGTCATTACGCAATCGGGAACCGTATCGACCGCGCGGCGGCGGATCCGGGAGAATTTCTGCACAAAGTAGTGCACGAGAGATGGAATATCCTCACGCCGCTCGCGAAGTGGCGGGACATGAATTGGCACAACATTCAGCCGGTAAAACAAATCGCTGCGAAACTTCTCCTCCGCTACCATCTTCGGCAGGTCGCGATTGGTGGCCGAGATGATCTGTATATCCACCTGGATCGTCCGGGTGCTGCCTACGCGGCTGAATTGCTGCTCCTGAAGCACGCGCAACAGCTTTGGCTGAAGCTCAAGCGGAAGATCGCCGACCTCATCCAGAAAGAGCGTTCCGCGGTTCGCGATCTCGATCATTCCCATCTTGTTGGCAATGGCGCCGGTGAACGCGCCTTTCTCGTGCCCGAACAGCTCCGTCTCCAGCAGACCGGCTGGAATTGCGGCACAATTCAGTTTGACGAAAGCGCGGCTCTTTCTGCGGCCCAGGCTGTACAGGGTGCGGGCGATCAGTTCTTTTCCGGTTCCCGTCTCTCCCAGGATCAGGACGTTGGCTTCACTGTCGGCAACCAGCGCCACCTGGTCCAGCACCGCGCGCAACGCCTTGCTTTCACCCACAATCTCATCCTGCCGCGAACTGCTGCGGAGCACGCCCTCAAGGGATTCTTTTTCGCAGGCAAGCTTGTCTTTCAATTCCAATAATTCTTTATAAGTAAGAGCGTTATTAACGGCGACTGCGATAGGCTTGGCAATCTCCATCAGCAGAGATACCCACTCGGTAACAAACGTCCCCGTCTTGGTGCTGCAAGCGTTGAACACGCCCAGCGTTTTTCCCTGCGAGATGAGCGGGACGCTGCAAGTCTCCTGAATACCTTCCGCCAGGAGCAGCCGCATCGCCTCAACCTCCTTGCCAAGGTCCACCATCTCGCGGCGCGTGCATACAACTGGCTTGCGCAGCAGGAACGCGCGATGGGCAGGAGATTTGCACATTGGCTCATCGAAGTTCTCGCTCATCAGGTCACCGTCCTCATAGCTGACCGCGAGGCGCGACATCATGCTCTTTTCCGGATTGAACAGCAGCAGGTCGCAGTATTCGATGTGCAGCACGTTCCGCACCGATTCGGCTACTTTGTACAGCAGCTTCTTCATATCCAGTTCCGCAACAACAGCCTCGGTCACATGCTGCACAATTTTCAACTTCTTGTCGTCACCGATGTGCGTTGGAGGGAAGCGGCAGTTTCTTTCTTCAAGATCCAGGGCGCGTTCAAGCGCGATGGCAAACACGGAAGCCAGTGTGGCTATCCATGCCAGAGCTTCGCCGGATGGCTCCACGTCATTTTTCGATCCCAGCAGCAGGAAGCCAAAGCATCGCTTCGCGCTCGCGATGGGAGCAATCTGGCACCACCGGACTCCCTGATGCTGCAACTGCGCGGCAAGACGAGGACTCTCAGCGGCCAGTGACTCAAGGCTGCATACAAATGCACGGCCGGTTGACCAGGTGATACTCTCCGCCTGTTCTAGAAAGATGGCCCTTGACTTGGTGCGAAAGATGCCGGCCTGAGGCAGAAAGCTGCATGGCAGCAAGAGAAGCGCCAATTCGTCAAAACAAACCACCGATTGCATCCATGGCAGCAGCGCCTCTAGCGCCTTCTGCGAACCGCTAGCCGACATCAATTCCTGAATGGGCTGGGAAGGAAGACCCGGTGGAGCGGTGTCTGTCAGTTCGCAGTTATTTGTGGGTTGATCAATTTCTACCATGACGAGCCTCGATCTAGCCGGACAGCAGCGGGCGAGAAACGATCCGCCATTGTCTTAGAGTAAACTTCTCCACCTGGCGCCGAAAGGGGTCCGTGCCAAGTGGAGTTCCTCTGCATTATGCGGCGGGCTCATCAGACTCCGCCATAAGATTCTCCAGCAGCGACTCATCCAGATGCAGAAATCCCAGGAGCATATCCGCGGCGCCCAGGTAGAAGCCGGTGGCCGCACACTTCTTGATATCGGAACAAAACTCCGGAATCCAATTCAATAAGTGGTCGCGGAGAAACTGCTTCTGCTCCGCAAACGAACGCTGGCATATCCCAGCGTCCTTACTTTTGCAGAGAGGAATCGCATCCGCACAGAGATGCGCCATATACTCCAGTTCAAACGAAATGTGGTCCTCCGGCATGTCCAGGGAGCCATCGCAACTGAGCCCCTTGCCGAGAAAGAGAGCCTGCATCTGATCGCACGCGTCCTGGCACATCAGGCGTTCGGTGCTGGTATAGACAGACTCATAGGGATGGGCCACGGTTCCCTGCGCAATGCCGGCCCCGAGAAACGTATGCGCATAATCCACCGCAAGATCCGTAAGAGGATCGGCGCCCGGCTTGGCGAGATACGCACTCATTCTTCCATAACCGCCGGCAAGTTCCGACGGCCCCGCGGCAGACGGAAAGTTCATCGCCATCATTTTGTTCAGCAGGTCCTGGTCCACCTCTACCCGAAACAACCGCGCCAGCAATGAATAGAACTGGCTGCGGTTGCGCATGATTCCCTGCAATTCTGCTTCTTCACTCACGTCGTTCCCCTTTGCCTATTCCTTCTGGTAAATTCCTCGTTTTTGGGTTCCGCGCGGTCAGCCACTACACCTTTACCGCACGCAAGCCGCGGCCATGGCAGGCGCGTAATCCGCCTGCGATGGCCGCGCCGGGTGCTACGGCTTGCGCCAAACGCCGTTCTTCGGATGAAGAATGTACTTCACCGAAGGGTGATTGCCGCTATCGGGCAAGCTGTGTACGTTCTCAGCGCCCGCCTTTTTAATAGCCACGGACACGGTGCTGTTCGGGTCGCTGGTATCGCCAAAGAAGCGGCACCTTCCCGGACAGTTGATGACGCAGGCAGGGTCGGAGCCAGACTCCCGCAGTTGCACACAGGTAGTGCACTTTTCCACCACCTTGGTTTCCGGATTCAACGTGCGCGAGCCGTACGGGCATGCCTTCACGCATAATTCGCATCCGATGCACTTTGCCTTGTCGATGAGGACAATGCCATCGGGCATCTGCTGCGACGCTCCGGTCGGGCAAACCTGTACACACGGCGGATTGCTGCACTCCTGGCACATCACCGGAAGGAAGTACATCTCCACCTTGGGAAATCTTCCATTCGGCCCCATCGTCAGCACGCGGTTCCAGTAAAGCCCCAGGGACACTCCATTCTCCTGCTTGCAGGCGACATGGCATCCCTGGCACCCGATACAACGATCAAGATCGATCACAAATGTTTTGCTCATGGCTACACCTTCACCTCGGGCGTGGGATCAGATTGCTCCGGCAGCCACGGCTTGAATTGCTCCGGCTTCAACCACACACCCTTTGGCGGCCCATCGGCCTTGAAAACACGTACCTGGTATCCGCGCAGAGTGTAGGTGCCGACTACGTCGTTGAATGGAGGATCGTTCTTAGAGAGCACGTTAACATTCATTTCGCGCCAGCCATGGGTAGGCGTGTTCAGTGTCTCCGGGTTCCAGTAACGCTCCATGTACACCACGCCGGGGCCGATGCCTTCGGTGAGGTGCGCCCGTGCCTGCGTCTTACCGCGAGCCGACTCAACCCACACCCAGTCGCCGTGCGACACGCCGTACTTCTTAGCGGATACCGGATTGATCCAAATCTCGGGAGCCGGATAGATCTCGCGCAACCAGGGAATGTTTCTCAGCGTGCCGTGGTGGAAGATCGGCAGGCGCCCATTGGTCATTACCAGCGGGAATTGCTTTCCGATCTCGCCTTCGACGGGGCTTTCGCCCGGCTCAACGTAATACGGCAGCGGGTCGTAATCCTGCGAAGCCGGGGGCAGCGGATAAGTTGTGTAAGGCTTTCCGGTGCGGCCCAGAGTGATGAGGCTCTCCAGGTAGATTTCGAGTTTTTTGGACGGTGTATCGAAGCCCTGCGGCTTGCCCGTCTTGGGATCGTCTCGCTTATACACGTAGTGCTGGTCCCACTCCTCAAAGGAGCAAAATTCGACCGGGCTCTTTTGCTTTAACTCTTCCCAGCTCATGTGGAGCGCTGGCTTTACGCGCTTGTCCAGCAGTTCTTCCATGGTGTCCCAATACACCATATCGTCTCCCATCACCTTGGGATCGAAAGCTTTCTTGCAGTTCTCGTGGCCCATGTCAGCGCAACGCTTGGCCAGCTTGGACCAGAAGAGCGTTTCGTCCATCGTCTCCCACAGGTGAGTGACTGCCTGACGAACGAATACCTTGTTGATGGACTCCACGATCATGTCGGTCTCCAGCCATTCCTTCGCTGGAAGCAGAATGTCTGCGTAAGCGGAGAATGACGTGGGGTACATATACATATGGACGATCATATCCATCTGATCAATGGCGGGCAGCCACGCGGAAGAGTTGCCCAGCACGGCGAATTTGTTACCTGAACGGTCGATCCACACTCTTGGTTTGTAGGGCTTGCCGGTCAAAATGGCCTGCAGCACGGTCGGCGGATGGGCGGCCCACCACTGCAGCAGTCCCTTGTGGTCCAACATCCCCAGGCGCTTATTCAACTGCTTCTCGGAAAGCAGCTTCTTCGCTGGATTGACGATATAAGTCAGAATAGGCGCGGCGCCGCTGGACTTGAAGCGCTGCAGGTTCGCGCCAGGTTTTTCCACGTGCCCCATCAACATCTCAATGGTCGGAGCAGCCATGCCGGCCTGCACGGAGAGCCGGGTCTGGTCGGTGGCCACGCCAAGGCTCATGGCCGAGGGCTGGGTCTCAATGTAAAGCTTCAGCGCTTTCTCTATGCTGGCCACATCCAACCAGCAGATTTTGGCGGCCTTTTCCAGCGTGTAAGGTTCCACCCGCTCTTTCAGCATTTGAAAGCCCGTCTTGCACGGCACGCCGTTCACCGGGAATGTACCTTCCAACTCCGGTTCCAGGTTGTTATCCCATGGGTAGGCCATCGCCTTCGGCGAGTTACTTTGCTTATCCCATACAACAAACGTGGTCTCCGGATCGCCCTTGGCGCCGATGTCCTGCGGACGCAGGAACATCTTGGTCTCGGTGTTGACCAGGAAGGGGAGGTTCGTCCACTTCATGACAAATTCGCGGTCGTAACTCTTGTGGTCGATAATGTACTTGATCCACGCCAGCATGAGCGCAACGTCGGTGCCGGGGCGCACGGGGAGCCAGACGTCGGCCTTGGCGGCATCCGGCGTCAGACGCGGGTCGATCACGACCGTCTTCACGCCCTTGGCGCGCAGTTCCACCATCGCCCGGCCTCCGCCCGCGGGGCAGCTCTGCGAAGGATCGGTTCCCCATAGCACGTAAGCCTTCACCGGATTTACTTCCGGAAAATAAATCTCCAGGCAGTTGGAATCCGCAATGCTGATGTCGGCTCCGCCATACATTAGGGCGTTGGCCAACGTGCGCGGCAGATAGCACTGCGCGCAACCAGGCTCGAACCAATTCGGCGTATCGAACGTGTTACAGAAACGCGAGATGCTCCAGAATTCGGGGTTACCTCCGCCACCGGTGGAGCAGAAACAAGTTTCCGCACCGTACTTTGCACGTGTCTCCATCAACTTTTTGGCAACCGTGTCCAGCGCTTCATCCCAGGAGATGCGCATCCACTTGCCTTCGCCGCGCGCCCCGGCGCGCTTCATTGGATACTTGTTGCGGTTGGGGTTATACAGCGCCTGCACTCCCGCAAGCCCCTTGGCGCACAGCGCGCCGCGCGTCATTGGATATTCGGGATCGCCCTGAACCTTCACCACGCGCCCATTCTTCACGGTGGCAATTACTCCGCAGTTGGCAATGCAGGCACGACAACAGGTTCTCACCGTTCCCGTGCGCCCCTTGGAGGGACCGGTTTTATTCTTGTGCTTCTTGAGTCCCTCGTAGGCGCCGACGGCAACCGCCGCGCCAACCCCGGTGATGGCCGTGGCTTTCAGGAAGTCTCTTCTCGATATGATGGATCGTTCCATTGTTACCCTTCCCATAGAATTGTGGTTCGTTACTTATGACTGCTTCCAACCGGAATACTTAGGTGCAAAGAGGCGCGCCCACGCTCGGTGAGCCGCCAACCACCCTGCCACTGAATTGCGTCAACCGACTCCAGACGGTCCATGAAATAACTGGGGCTGATACCGGCTGGGAGTTGCACCCCGCCCGCCTCCAGCATTGACTCAAGCGCCTCACGGCTTCTGGGCTCACAACATGCCTGCAGCACTTGCAAATACAACGGCTGCAAATCCGGCTCCGCGGCCATGATCCTGGAAATGCCATCGTTGTTTTTTTCTTCCTCGCAGATCACCTTCCCAGCCTCGCTGGTGCAATAACACTGGGGTTGTTTTTCCTGCGCCTCCGTACAGTCGATCCCGCCCGCCTGCACCATCCACTGAAGGACAATGGAAGGCGAGTGTAGAGCCGTTGCCATGGCCGGATAGGATTGCAACTCCCGCATAGCTTCTTCCACCGTTCGCGGAACCAGGCAATAGTCCAGAAGTTTGTAAAACACCATCCGGTACGCAGGCTCTAGTTGGATACGTTTCCGCACGTTATCTACTTGCTCTGCAAGTTCGAGGTGAAGTTGCCGATCCGTTGCACTCATTGCTGCACTCCGTTGTTCGCGCGTTGCATAGCCACACCGCAATTGCAATTCTTGAAATGCGATGAGCGCGCATCTCCCTTGAGTGCACGTTACTCTCCACACGTTGTCCGGCAATGTTGCGGCAGCGGCAAGCCTGCCCTCACCGTGCCCCCTGCGGCAGGCGCCAGAAGGCTCGAAACGGCTCTACTCTTGTGGCAGCGTCTCTCGCGTGCCGGCCCAATTTCTTTTATACGTAAAGGAGTTACCGATCCCATCGCGCTTGCCGCGGCGCGCGCGGACACCTGTGCTGGCCACGCCTTGGCGCGGCGTGAGTGCTTTCCGCGGCGCGGTTTCTACTCTGTCATCGCTGTGCCACACACCATCAGCACGGCAAGTGCAACCTCTCGCTTCGGCAAAAGTGACGAGCAAAAGCCTTCCACAACGGCGTTTTTTCTGTCGCAGCCGGAAGCGGTGTTTGCGCAAGTGCCGCAATCCCTTCACTTGATCGCGCTTCCAGGCTTAGGGAACAGGACGTGCAAAGTGAGACATGAGCTCCGCGATGTTTCTGTTCGCAAAGCGCGCAGCTCTCCTCGCGCCGGCCCTCGGGCACAACGGCGCGACACCTTGGAGGAACCGTGATTTTTCTGGAACAAGACTCTTATAGATTCATGAACTCAGCAGCGCCCGGCTTACACGCCACGCGCCTGCTCCCTGGCTTTAGCGCTCTACTTGTGTTCATAGCCCTGGCATTTTCCGCCCCACTGTATGCGCAGGTTTCGCTGCCTTCCGTCAATCTTGGACAGACCACCTTCGAAGATGGCATAGCATTTCCGGGACTGATGGTGGAGACGCTGCCCGAGTACTACCACGCCGGACAGTGGAAGAATGCTACGGGAGGCACGATTGCCGGCGACAATACACTGACCACGGTCAGCACGCTGAACCATGTCGCGCTTATCTCGCATCGTCGCCTGCTGGGCGGCTACGCCGGAGCGGAAGCAGTACTGGTGCTGGCCGACGCGAATCCGCAAACCAGCTTTGGACCGGACTCGCGTACCGCCGGCGTCAGCGACCTAACGATGGCCCCGCTGATTCAGTGGACCAATAACAAACTGTTCGGCAAGCCTTACTTTCAACGTATCTGCTTCGATTTTTCTGTTCCCACCGGAAAGTACAACAAGAATCGCGCAGTCAATATTGGCAACAACGCGTTCGTCTTCAACCCTTACTATGCGTTTACCTACGTCTTTGCCCCGCGCTGGGAGGCAAGCGCGCGCCTGCACTACCTCTATAACGGCGAAAACGATTCGCCCGTCGGCCAATCCTCCACTCTCCGCAACGTCCAGGCCGGACAGGCCTTCCACCAGAATTACATGGTCTCCTACAAGGTGGTGGATGGCGTCCGGTTTGGCTTCAATGGCTATGCCTTGGAACAGTTCACCGACCACCGCGAGAACGGTATTGCTCTCGCCAACTCGCGCGAACGCGTTTTTGGTCTCGGACCGGGTGTGGAACTCGGCGGCAAAGGTACGTGGCTCTGGGTGAACGCCTATATCGAAACCGGCGCGCAGAACCGCCCGCAGGGAGCCGCTGTCTCTTTTGACTTCCGCAAGGTCTTCTCCCTTGAGCGCAAGCAGAAGTAGGCGAGTCGCATCCATCGCGTCAGAGATGCGGAGGGGTGAGCGCAGTCGCAGCGCGCCACGCCTCCGCGCACTCCGAGCGACGGTGGCCGGGCGCAGCGCACGAACATCGCCTCACTCCGTCTGCCAACTTGCTGCCACTCGCGCCGTCACTCTGTCGTCACTTTTGACCAATTCGACTCGTCGCGAGCAAGCATGGTCTAACTATGTTATTGATTTATAAGGTTTTTATCAGTGCCAATTGATTGGTACCTAACGTGCACATATCTCTATGAATCACAAATTAAGCATGTGATTCAGTCAGTAAAGCGGTTAATCCGAAGCAGTTTGTGGGTTCCGTCTCTGACCGGTGTCTCCTAAAGGCGTTGCTTGCCCAAGGGGGCGCAGGCGGTGGTCGATCTTCGCAGGAAATCGATCCCAGGGTCGCGCGGGAAACCGCACTTCCTCCCGTATTTGGAAAGGAGACCAGATGAGCTTTAACGGTTTTTCATTGCACGGTAAGCCAGGCGGACTTCCGGAGTTGTTATATTCCGGACCGCCACAGTTATCCAAAATTCACACCTTGCGCGTCTCCGTTACCGAACGCTGCAATTTCCGTTGCCAGTACTGCATGCCTGCCTCGGGCGTGCAATGCACTCCACACAAGGAACTCCTGACTTTTGAGCAGCTCTTTGAAAATGTGGAGTGGATTGCCAAACGCACCGCGATTGAGCACATCCGCCTGACCGGCGGCGAACCGTTGGTTCGCGAGGGCATTCACCACATGATTGCCATGCTCTCGTCTCTACCGCATTCCCCGGAAATTACCATGACGACCAACGGCACGCTGCTGGCCAGGCAGGTCTGGGCGTTGAAGGCGGCCGGACTCCGGCGCGTGAATGTATCCCTCGATACGCTGAATCCCATGCGCTTCTCACACCTGACGCGCGGCGGCCGTCTGGAAAACACCGTGGCGGGCATCGATGCGGCACTGAAAGCCGGGCTGACGCCGTTGAAACTGAACGCCGTGTTGCTGGCATCGAGCTGGCAGGAGGACGTGCCGCAGTTAATCCAGTTTGCCGCCGACCGCGGCGTGGAAGTTCGCTTCATCGAACTGATGCGCACTGGCACTGAATATGAATGGTGCGCTTCCGAGCAGGTGACGGTGGAGACCGTGCAGGACTGGCTCTCCGGACACGCTCAATTCCGTTGTCTCACGTCCAGCAAGAGTTCTCCGGAGGCGCGCACCCTGGTGAACTGGAAGGGGCGCGATGTGTCCGTCGGCTGGATCTCTCCGCGTTCGCACCCATTCTGCGCGTTCTGCGATCGTCTGCGTATCGATGCTCGCGGTCAACTTCGCCGTTGTCTGATGGATGGAGCAACTCTCAACCTCCCAATGGCGCGATCGGGCGGCGACCTGCACGCACACAATGCGTTCTGCAAATACCTGACTGGCAAACACCCGCCGGGCGCAATGGAAATGGAGCAGTCCATGTGCCAGATCGGCGGGTAAGGCCGCGTGTCCGTCATGCGGAGCGCGGGCAAAACGCGTTCCGCATGGCCGCCATTCTGTCAGTTAGCGCTCTGCTTGCCTGAGTTACTGGCGCCTGGCGGCACAGGAGAGATTGAGTAATGGAAAAGAACGAGAAGAAAAGCACAACATTAGAGATAAAGGGAGTCGAGCGCCGCACCCTGATGAAAGGGTTAGGGTGTGTCGGCGTGACGCTGGCACTGGGCCCCGCGGCCTTGAGCCTCGTTCCCGGCGAGGTTAAGCACAGCAAACTCATCCGCCCTCCCGGCGGCCAGGTGGAGCGGCGTTTTTCCTCTCTCTGCGTTCGCTGCAATCGCTGCCAGGAGGCCTGCCCACGCCACGTAATTGCGACGGCACACCTGGGCGACGGCCTGCTGGCGGCGCGCACGCCGAAACTCGACTTCACACTCGGCTACTGCGACTTCTGCATGAAGTGCGTGGACGTTTGCCCGACCAACGCTCTGGCACGCGTGGATAAAAAAACAACCCACATCGGAATTGCAGTCATCCTCAAGGACCAGTGCATCCCCTGGCAGTGGGGCGGATGCACGCGCTGTTTTGAGAAGTGCCCGGAGAAGGCCATCCGTCTCGACGATCAGAAGCGGCCATACATTGATCCCGCGAAGTGTAACGGTTGTGGACTGTGCGAGCAAATCTGCCCGGCGACCGAGTTGCGCTCTTATCAGCCTGGCCAGACGCGCGGAGTTGAGATTGTCCGCCTGGGCAGCAGGATTGAGGCGTAAGCGAAGCTATGCAGAAACAGACCCGTGCCCATCAATTGCGAACCATCTCCATTGTTGCCGTGGCGGCGCTGGCCGTTGCCGGAGCGATGAAGAACATTGCGATCGGTTCATTATCCGGATTCGGGGTGAAAGGCATCTCTGCCATTTGCCCGCTCGGCTACCTGGAAACGCTGCTGGCCAGCCGCCTGATGATGCCGCGATTGTTACTTGCCTTCGCCGCCATCGTGATTTCAGTAGTCATTCTTGGCCGCATCTTTTGCGCCTGGATGTGTCCGATACCGCTGATCAAGCGCTTTCTGCCCAAGCCCGCCGCCAATAAGCCGGCGGCCAGCGCGCCGGACGTGGCGGAAAACTCCGGCCAGGACTTCTCTCTTCCCAGCGGAGTGCGTTTGCCCATTCTTCAATCGGAGATACGGACCACCTCGCCGGAACCCACCAACCGCAGCGAACGCGATACGCCAGGCCGTACCTCCTCCACCGGTCTGCTCGTGCTGGGCGGCACGCTGTTATCGTCGGCGATCTTCGGCTTTCCCGTGTTCTGCCTGGTCTGCCCCATTGGTCTCACCTTCGCCACGCTGTTCGCCATTATTCGTCTCTTTCATTTCAACGAGCCCACAATGGACTTGATCCTGTTCCCGGCGATCATTGCCGCCGAACTCCTGTTGCTGCGCAAATGGTGCAGCCGCATCTGCCCGGTGGGCGCGCTGCTATCGCTCGCCGGCAAATTGAATCGCTCCCTGGTGCCCACCGTGGATGCCAAGCGCTGCCTCGCCTTGAGCAGCGGCACAAAGTGCGACCTCTGCCGCACCTCCTGCGACTATGAAATTGATCTGAAGGCGTCCCAGGCCGATTCCAGGGTCAACCAGTGCACCAAGTGCCGCGAGTGCGCCGAACGGTGTCCGGTTCACGCAATCCACTTCCCTCTCTGGAAGAGAACCTAATGCTTTCGAAACTTGAGATCTTCAGCGAATCATGCGCCCTGATGGACCAGCGTGGCATAGTCGTCCGCAACGAGCTATGCCTGCACACGCGCCACCAGGCCAGCGACTGCCTGCGTTGCTCCTCGGTATGCCCGACAGGGGCAATCCGTTTTGACAACGGACTCGTCTTCACCGCCGGAGAGTGCTCCGGATGCGGCGCCTGCACGACGGTATGCCCCAGCGGAGCCCTCAGCGGGAAACTTCCTTCGAACGCCGAAGTTCGCCAGGCAGTGAAGCGCCACATTGCACTCTCCGGCGCAGTGGCCTTCGCCTGCGAAACCTGGCTTGACGAACATCCAGCGGAGCGCGACCGGGTGGTAGCTCTGCAATGCATCGCGCGGCTGGACGAGTCCGTTCTGGCGGACGCGGTGCTCGGCGGCGCCGCACAAGTCGCAATCCTCGACGGCGCCTGCGCGCAGTGCCCACAGGGTAAGCTGCGCCGACTGGCGCAGCACACGGCCGACACCGTCAACAACTTGCTTGGCCATTGGCAGTACAAATCCGCCATCGCAATTTCTCACGAAGTGCCAACGGAACTTCGCGCGTTGCCGCCGGCACAGGATCAAACTGCTGGCGTTTCACGGCGCGGATTCTTCAGCTTCCTGCGCAGTCGTGGCG
Organism: Acidobacteriota bacterium; assembly: GCA_031296105.1. GTDB lineage: Bacteria > Acidobacteriota > Terriglobia > Terriglobales > Acidobacteriaceae > TOLSYN. Next base: position 55,208 of record JARLGJ010000033.1, read on the forward strand.
CCGGCCTTGCCTCCACGGCTTTACCCGGCATGTTGAGCGTGGCGCTCGGGCGCCGCGAAGATAATCCCAACGCAAATCGTCTTGTCTCCGGGCAAACGAAGATGGAACCGGAGCGGCATCGGCATCTGGTGGACGCTCTGCGAAAATTGGCCACGACGCCGCTGCCCAAGGAATTCGCAAGCAAGCTGTGGGCGGAGTTGAGCATTACGCCGGACTGCATTGGGTGCGCGGCCTGTGCCGAGGCGTGTCCAAGCGGCGCTCTGGCCGCTGTAACTTGTGACGCCCTGTGGGGAATCTTTCACGAGTCATCGCGCTGCACGCATTGCGGCCTGTGCGTAAACATTTGCCCGCGTAAATGCATCCAGATGGATTCCACCGTCATGCTCGACCTGCTGCTGAAGCAGCAACCCCGGCTGTTGGCCGGCAAAGACCGCAAAGAGGTCGAGAACCTCTCCGAGCCGATGGCCTCCCGCGTTGCGCGCATGTTTGAAGGAGTGGTTCACTGGTAGGCAGAGCGGTTACGCACGCGATGGAAATTGAGATCGCGGAACCGCTCTAACCGCCGATCTGGCACATCCCCTTATCGATCTCCATCCCTCGGGGCGCGTGCTTTTCCGCAAGATAATCGAAGAACGCCAACTCCGCCTGCTTCTCGCCCAGAGACCGTATCCCGGGAAGATTGAACGTAGCCGGATCCATCAGGCAGCGCCGCACTCGTCCGCAAGCGTCAATGCGCAGGCGGTCGCAGTCTTTGCAGAACGGCTGCGACCGCGGCGTGATCCAGCCCACGCTGAGGTCGTGTCCGTACCAGCGCACAATGGTATTGGCAGAAGGGGAACTGGCGCGAACAGGCATCGGGTATATCCCCGCACGCCTGGCGAGCCAGGCCTGAACAACATCAACCGTCACCAGTTCGGACGCGCACCAACTGCGCTCAGTGCCCGTGCGCATTAGTTCAATAAAGCGTATTTCCACATTCTGCATAGCCGCATAATCGAGCAGCCGCGGCACATCCTCCTGCCAGCTTGTTCGCTGCAAGACGGCGTTGAGCTTCACCGGCGTCAGACCGGCGCGAATCGCCTCATTGATACCTGACAGCGTATGCCACAGGTGGCCGCCGCGCGTCAGCGTTGTAAAACGCTGCGGATTCATCGTATCCAGAGAAATGTTGACCCGGCTGACGCCCGCGGCCTTCAATGCCCATACCTGGTGGGCCAGCATTGCGCCATTCGTCGTCAGGGAAACTTCCGGCATATCCGGCAAGGCCGTGAGCCGGGCAATTAGGTGATGAATTCCCCGGCGCACCAGCGGTTCGCCGCCGGTCAGCCGCACTCTTTGAAGGTCCGTGCGGTGCGCAATCCACTCCACGTTTTCGTACAGTTCTTCGAGAGAAAGCAATTCCTCGTGCGGCAGCCATGCGACGCCCTTGGATGGCATACAGTAGAGGCAGCGGAAGTTGCACCGATCCGTGACCGAGACGCGAAGCGAGTGAATCCTCGATAATCGCCGCGGCTCGGAGTGCGAAGCTCCACGGCTTGCCCCGGGCGTTACATGCGAAAAGGATTCGGACGGACCCATCAAATCTCCAATCCAGAACTTACTGGAAGGTATCGTATTTCACCCGGACCGTGGCTCGCCGCGTCAACAAGGGCCTCGCCCAGCCGCTGTCTTCATCGGACCACGGCCCGCATTACCACCCGCATCTCCACTCGAGTTGGCGGCGCGGAGTGAGTGAACAACCTGCTTTGTTTCGTTGATGAAATTAACTGCACGTAAAGGACCACTTCTTTCCCTCGTTAATCTCTAAGCATTGCAATCAGATACAACCCGACGAAAAGTATGCCGCCAGAATGTCAGTCAAAAATGACAACTTGATGACACATGTCGGACTACGAGATGATTTCGCAGCAGGGATGCTGTGATGCAAAATTCAGCAGCCACTCGTATTCGTTTCGTGCGGAGCGGGACAGGACGAGCGCTCCCTCCAGCGAGCGTAAGGCAGCGGAACTATGGCCAGATGGCTCGCAGAACCGGCGCAGCGCATAGCGCCGGCCCGCAGGTACCAGACGACGAGCCAGATTATTTACGAGCCAGGCATCAGCCTTTTCCTGCCACTCTACACTTCTTTTACCGGCTCCGGCTTCCGGATGCGATGGCGCGAGTGTGGCAGCGCCGCCTCCGAGTGACGGCGCAACCCAATCAATTCCGCCGTCACGGATATGGCAATCTCCTCTGGCGTTACCGCTCCAAGTTGCAGTCCAATCGGCGCGTAAACCTTGTCCAGCACTTCCCGCCGCACGCCTTCTTCTTCCAACTGATGGAAGAGCGTGAGCACCTTGCGGCCCGACCCGATCATGCCGATGTAGCACGCGCTGGTATCCAGAGCCCAGCGCAGCACTCTCAGGTCATGCTGGTGCCCGCGTGTAACGATTGCAATATAAGAGCTGTCCGAAGGCGATAGCTGGGACATGATCTGGTCCATGTCTCCGTTATAAATATCCAGCGCATCCGGGAAGCGCTCCCGGTTCGCATATTCCTCGCGATCGTCGGCCACGGTCACTTCAAAACCCGCAATCACGGCAACCTTGTACAGGTTCAGCCCCACATGTCCAGCGCCAAAAATATACAGGTGCGGAGAGGGTATCAAGGGTTCGATAAACACTTGCAGCGAGCCTCCGCAAACCAGCCCGGTATCGTCATCCGGACGCTGATTCAGATTGAAGTTAAAGGTTCGCGGCTTCTCGTCTTTCATTACTTCATGCGCGCCCTTCCGCACTTCATTCTCAATGCACCCGCCGCCAATCGTGCCGAGAATCGAACCATCGTCGCGCACCAGCATCTTGGAGGCTGTTGCCGACGGAATCGAGCCCTGAACGTTCACGATGGTTGCCAGTGCCGAACGTCTTCCCTGCCGCTTAAGATTGCTGATCTCTTCATAAATATCCATGATTTTCCCTCCAACACCCTCTCCAGCCCCTTACTACTTATGCACAACAACGCCCTGTGTTTCTGAGCTAAAAGATGTTCTGGCCCGCAGTGTCTCCACGGCCTTGGGAAGCACTGTAATCAACAGGTCGATGTCGCTTTCAACGTTCATTTTGCCCAGGCTGAAACGGATGCTGGATCGTGAACGCTCGCCGCCGACTCCCATCGCCATCAATACACTTGAAGGCTCGGCCTCTCCGGAGTTACAAGCCGCTCCGCGTGAAGCCGCGATATCCTGTTCGTCCAGTGCCAGCACCAAAGCGTCTCCCCCTACATGGTCAAAATAAATGTTGGAGGTATTCGCCACGCGCGGCGCGGTGCGGGCGTGCACGCCACAATCAGGAATTTGCGCCAGCACTGCTTCTTCCAGTTTGTTTCTCCACTCTTCAATGCGCTTCATGGACCCATCTTGCAATCCCTCGAACGCTAACTCACAAGCACGCCCCAGGCCGGCGATACCCGCAATGTTTTCGGTCCCAGGACGTTTTCCTCCCTGCTGATGCCCACCATGCAACAAAGGACGAAGCGGAGTTCCACGCCGCACGTAAAGCGCTCCAATCCCCTGGGGTCCGTTGAATTTGTGCGCGGTGATCGTCAGCAAATCGCAGCCGATCCGGTCCACGTCGATCGGCGTCTTACCTACGGCCTGCACGGCGTCGGTGTGAAACCAGATATCCGCATCCGTGGCAATCTTTCCAATCTCTTCCACCGGCTGCAGAACGCCCGTCTCGTTATTCGCCGCCATGATCGAGATAAGCCGGGTATTAGTCTTGATGGCTTGGCGCACGCTCTCCGGCTCCACTTGCCCTTTGCCGTTCACGCCCACGCGCGTCACTTCGCATCCGGTATGTTCAAGGTAGCGGCACATCTCCAGCACTGCCCCGTGCTCAATGACCGACGTGATGATGTGGTCTCCAGCGTGTACCATTCCAGCCAGAGCCATGTTGTCGCCTTCCGTGCCGCCGCTGGTGAATAGGATCTCCGTGGGTTGGCAGCCCAGCAATTTGGCCACGGAGGTCCGCGCCTCCTTCACCGCCGCCAGGGTCCGCCTTCCGCATACATGAATCGAAGAGGGATTGCCGAATTTTTCTGTGAAGTATGGCAGCATCGCTTTCAGCACTTCAGGATGCACCGGGGTCGTTCCGTTATTGTCCAGGTAGATCATCCACGCCCTCTCTTCTCACCGCGCCCTCTGCAGGGCGCCTTCAATGGAACTTACTGATGCCAGGCCGCGGTTTTCATAAGGGGAGTAATTCAATAAATGCAAGCGCTGCCGCCCCTCGCCATACTCGATCATGTTGACGCAGCCATAGTCCTGTCGGATGTTCATCAGGTTTTGCACCGGCAACCCAAGAGCGTCGCAGAGGATAAGACGGTTCACTCCGGCATGTCCCACCAGAATCACGTTTCCGTAAGAGTTATCGAGTATCCTGCGAAGCATTGGCAATACCCGCGAGCGGCAATCAGCAAAGCTCTCTCCACCGGGCGGACGCCAGTTTTCAAGATCGCGCCCACGCGCCTCGTATTGCTCCGGATGCTGCTGGGCAATTTCCCGGAAGCTAACTCCCTCCCAATCGCCAAGGCTGATCTCGCGAAGCTCCGGAAAGGGCTGTAACACTAAGTCGCGCTGACCAATTACAATCCGTGCGGTTCGTTCAGAGCGGGTCAGGTCGCTGCAATACGCGTGGGAGAAATCCACGGGTTCCAGCCAGTTCCTCAGCGCCCAGGCCTGCTCCACTCCGCGCTCGCTAAGTGGCGCCTGAATCTGCCCGATGTAGTGTTTGCCGTTCACCGAAATCACCGCGCCGTGGCGCGCGAGATATAAATACGTGAGCTTCATAACTCTGTGAGCACCTCGATTTTTCTTTTCTCACCGGAGAATGCAAACGGTTGCGAAACAGCCATGACTTCCACCGACAAACAGCCCCTGCGCACGGCTCTTCCTATTGCAGGAATCCCATCATGCAACGCCGCATTAGCCTGCGATAGTGCATGTGTATCGCCAAACGGCAGGCAGCAAGTAACTTCCAGGTGTTCATTTGCGCCACGGACCAAGCGGGCTTTAAAGTCCACCACCCCGGGAATGGCGAATAACACTTCATCCAGATCGGTGATCGATATTTTTCCTTCTTCCCCAAGACTTACGCCGCCCTTCGTGCGGCCCTGAATTCTTTCCAGGTTACGAAGCTCCGAGCCGCACGGGCAGCCGTTTGCGGAAAAGCGGGACAAATCTCCTGTGCGATAGCGAATAAGCGGCATCGCCTCTCGGGTCAATGTCGTAAACACCACCTCGCCGGTCTCTCCGTCCGGCAATGTTCTACCGCTTTCGGGGTCCACAATCTCAAACAAGAGGTCGGCTTCGCGCAAGTGATAGCCGCAATGTGCCTCGCAATCCACGCCGCCGCCCATCCCCATTTCCGTCATTCCGTAATGCTCGTACACCTCGCAACCACATAGCGCTTGCAGACGCTGCACAAGCGGCCCGGGCACATAGTCGCTGCACACCACAACGCTGTGCAGCATCGTAAGGGCCTCTTCTGCAAGCGCACTGCGTTGACTGGCCAGCCACAGCATCTGTACGGGGAAGCCAATCATGCACGTGGCCTTTTCGCGTACCACCGTCTGCAGAGTCTCTTCTGCCCGCTCAATCAATCCATGCAATACCGGTCTTACTCCGGCGCGGCTTATGCCTTCCGCGAGCAATGACCCAACACCACCCTGTCGCTGCCCCGGCAACGCGATAAGCATAGTGTCTGCATTACCCGCTAAAGTAGCGACTCCATGCGCGAAGAAGTCCAGGGTCCGCTCCTGGTCGGCTGCGCTAAAATACAATCTCTTAGGTTCACCGCTGGTGCCACTGCTGGTTAACGTGACAATGTGCGCTATCGCATCCTGCGACACACACACGAACCTCCCTTGCTCGCTTGCCAGCTCCGCCGCGTTGGTAAAGGGGATGCGCTGCAAGCCTCCGGGCAGTTCGATCCTCTGGGCATCGACGTCTTTCAAATGTTCGCGATAAAACGGTGAGTTCTTTTTTGCGCGGATTAGTGTCTCGCGCAGCTTGAGCGTCTGATATTCCTGCAGTGACTGCCGAAGACAGTCGCCTCCGGTAATGCCGTTAATCCAGGCATCCAGCGGACTCTTATGCAGGTTGGTAGGCAAATGACTCACGGCTTACCTTCCAACGCAGGGCTAGCCGTGCCACACCCACGATACAAGCTTTGTCCGCCAGCGGCAGTAAGGTTATACGCACACAGAGGCACCAGATTCTCGTCTGGCGACAGCACATGCAGAAAGCATTCCTTCAGGCGGCGCAGATCAAGATTCCACGCATCCTGAAAGGCCATTGCCGAAATACAGAACGTCTGTCTATGCTCCGCCAGGAAAGCATCCATGCTGTTCAAGTCCAATCCTGGAGAGCACTCTTCGGGCTCTTCCGGCATCGCCCAGTGACGAGCCACAAAGTTCCTCGCCCGCCTTGCGCCTTCGCCATTACCGTCGGGAACGGCTCCGAGTTGCACCAACCCGGCATCCACTGGAGGAGCGCAGCACGAATTCTTAGGACGTCCGCAGGAATCCACCCGGCCATCCGAATGCACAAGGAACTTTCCGTGAAATTCGCAGAAAGCGTTTTCTCCCGATGCAGGATACAAATCGCAGGCGCGGAAGAGTCCGCCGGTTTGTAATTCAATGGCGCGCATAATCTCTGGCAACGTTATGCGGTCTTCGTTGCGTGGTTCAGACGGATAACGTCCAAAATAACTTACTGGCTGGAAGTGCACCGCCCGCACCGTGGGGGCATAATGCAATGCCAGCTCGAGGATTGCGCCAATCTCGCCGGTATTAACTCCTGGGACGAGCGTGGGAACCAGCACCACCCCCAGTCCGCATGTCGAGCAATTACGTATCGCCTTCAGCTTTTTCGCACGCAGGTCGCGACCGCGGATACTCCGGTGGGCTTCAGCCGTCACCCCATCAAACTGAAGAAATACGCAGCCTAGGCCGGCATCCTTAAGTTGCCTCGCATACTCCTTATCTTCTCCAAGGCGCAGCCCATTTGTATTCAACTGCACAAATTCAAATCCTTCGCTGCGCACCAGTCTTACAATCTCTGGAACATCATCGCGCACCGTTGGTTCGCCGCCTGAGAGTTGCACATTGTAGGGACCGCCTTTTTCAAGCAGCCGCCTGCACCAGCGGCGAATGTCCTCCAGTCCCGGTTCATCCGTCCTCGACTCAGCGCCAGAGCGGGCAAAGCACACTGGGCAGCGCAGATTGCAACGCTGTGTTACTTCTAGAATTACACAACAAGTATGCTGACGATGTTCTTCGCATAACCCGCAATCATACGGGCAGCCGAGGCCGCTCGACGGCTGGCAGGATGGCGGACAAGACGGGACAATCTTCGCCGACTCCCATTGCCGGTATGTTTCCAATCCGCGCCAAAGGATTGTTTTGAACTCGCCGTGTTCCGGGCATTGCTTCTCCAGGTATATGTCATCGCCCCTGGCAACACGCCTGGCCGCGATGCGCGATAAGCACTGCGGACAGACGCTTTCTGTCTCACTAAGCTCAACCGCTTTGCCTGTACAGTCCTCAGTCTTCATGAGTTATGCTCCTGCGCATTTTGCAATGAACAGTGCTCTGGTGGTTCATCGCGCAGTAAGAACTCATGCAGTCTCATCCCAATGCACTGCTCTAATGCATGGGCAATTGATTCAGCATTCTTCTTCCGTATCGAGGCGGCTTCAAGGGCGGCGGGGTTATCTCGGAACCGCTCCATCGTGCGTGCAAACCGCTGCTCTAAGCCGATATACTTTTCGCCGCCAATCAATTTATCGGCCAGATATACAATCGCAGCCTCGCTCAACACGCATCCATCCACGGGGTAGTCATGGTGCACGGCAGCGATATCGGCGACTTCTAGGAATTCCAAATAACGAAGCAAGGATGCCGCTGATTCGGCGTGATCTTTCGTTCCTCGCGCAAGATCGTGTAACAGCCCGCCGGCCCGAGCAAGCTCGGGGTCCACCTCGGCACCGCCGTCTGCTGCGCCAATGGCCAGCCGGAAGGCAGCGTCTCCCACCGCCCGGCAATGCTGAATGACCCTCTTTTCAGGTTGATAATAGGAAAGTAATGCTTCACACTCGCGCACACTCGGAATATATCGGCGCGGCGCCAGCTCTTGCATGTCAACATATTGCACTGGAGTGTCCATATCAAGCAGGATGGCTTCATCCGGAACAAACAAATTACAGGCCTCTGCTTCATGAGCAGCCAACAGGGTGGAGAGCCGGTCATCATTGGGCATGATGAACACTTCGTCGAGCACCCGGCGCGCAATCAGCGGTGGATGACCCCTTTGTCCGTCAAAACTGGGATACACAACAGCCGTTTCACGGCCATGCCGGAAGCGCAATATTCTGCGCAACGTTGACGGTCGCACAAGTGGCATGTCCACCGGCATTACAAAACAGGCTTTACATGACGCTGGAAGCGCACTAACCCCAGCTCTAACAGATGAAAACATCCCAGTGGCGTAGTTAGCATTGTGAACGCGCCGCGCGCCGGCCGCCTCCGCTACAGCGACAATCTCACCCGCGCGATGGCCCGTAACCACAACCACATCCTCAACTCCTGCCTCCAGAAACAAGTGCACTGCGCATTCTAGTGCTGTGCGCGTTTCCAACGGTAGCAGTGGTTTAAAGGCACCCATGCGGGAGGAATATCCAGCTGCAAGGATGATTGCAGAGACTCCCGCCGCAGCTATTTCAGATCGATTCAGGGCGGGTAAAGTCATAGTCGCTTTCCTCTAAGAGCTCTTTGATCTTGGCCAGTGTTTCAATGGTGATTGCCGGACAGCGGGTCATGCGATTACGTGCATCGTCCCGCACGATATCGGAACAATTGATACCTCCGAAGCGGGCTGTATACTCGGTCTCAAACCACTCCACAAAATTACTCAGCATTGGCGTCAGGTGCGAATCGGCATTACGTTCCACCGAATCTTTACCGGCATACATGCCAAGTACGCAGCATCCTCCTGTCAGTGCGCCGCATATTCTTCCGCAGCCTAATCCAGTAAGCAGCCCCGACATGGCACGCACCAGGTCCGAATTCTCCCGGCCTTGCGCCTCCAGTGCGATCAGAACCAATATCTGACTGCAGTTGAAGCCTTGCAACGCAAGTTCCATTACCCGAAATGAATCGTCCTGCATCGTCCCTACTCCTTATCTCTCGGGTTGCGCCGCGCAACACACAGAAAATATCCAACTCGAGCACGCCTCAATGCATCGCGGATAGCATTTCCGCCACTCGTTACTTCCCCGCCCTGCCACAGACCCTGCTCATTTCCGTGTTCAAAGAGGTAGCGCGCCACCATCTCCCGCAATTCGCGCGAGTGATCTTCGAATTGCTCTACAGAGAAATTCGCCACTCGCAGATGTTCTACTAACGCAGGCTGAGTAAGAATTCCCGAGACGCACGTTCCAGTCAGTGACCGTAAACATACAGCCTCTTTTGGTTCTCGCGCATAGAGGTCAGTGATCATCAATTTGCCCCCGTCGCGCAACACGCGCGCGCATTCCAAAAGAACGCTTTCGATATTAGCCAGGAGTGAAAGACTGCATTCAGCCAGCACACCACCCAAACTAGCTGTCTCCAGAGGCAGCCTGTGAGTTATATCGGCCGGCACTGTATTTACATCTGATCTGGATCCCGCCCTCAGATCTATACCTACTGTAGAAAGGCCTGCCGACTGCAAGTAACTGACACTCTCCCCATTGCCACAACCAAGGTCAACAACTTTTGAACCAGCGGATAGATCAGCCAGTTCTACCGCGTGTCGTGTTAACGCTAGACTGCCCGGCGCTCTCCCGGTGGTATAGGCACACGAGACTTCGTGGAACTGCATCACTTATCCTCCAATGCCTGTTCCACTTTCAGCATTTTTCCTACTGCAAGTTCCTCGGGAATGTACACAACACCACATCCATGGCACTTCCATAGCTCGATCGGAAATTCGGCTCCCAAATAGCTGGCCGTCACGGAGGCTTTAACAAACTCCTCCCCGCACTTGCAGCACACCAGCGTGATAGCGCTCTCGGATTGCTTCTTCACACTCATTAGCGCACCTGCATCCGGTGCGAATACACGTTGAATACATCAAAGGTGTCATTCGCGGGCGCATACTCCACCCAGTAAGTGACACATGCCGGACGGTAACATGCCAATAAGTGTCCGTTCCCCGGAATCATCATCTTCTCCCCGGTCAGTTCGGCGTGTTCAATCGTAGTACACACATCCTCACGCAGAATCATGCGTCGTTCCATCAGGGCCACAATCTCTTCCGGGATATGCACTGAGGTCGCTTTTTTCACCGCGGTCTGGCCTTCCTTCCAGAGCCGCTCTAACATTGTTTTTTTCAACCGCGCCCTGTTTTCCTGGCGGCCAGAATACCCAGGGTCTTTCCTAGCGGCCGCATCATCATTTCCTTCCGGAAATATCAGGTCAAGGACATGCAACGCTCGCTTTCCCTGACGGGCAAAGCTATCCCGGCACATCGCACAGTAGGTTATAAAGTCGGCTGTGCTTTCTGCTGCACGCCGCTGTATGGTTCGTGCGGTAAGTTCGGGATTCACAAAGCAGGCAAGTCCGCCATATCCACAGCAAGTGGTCTCCCCTCGAGGGTTTAATTCCAGAGGAAGTACACCCATCCCTCGCAGTAGATCTCGCGCGCCGCCCTCTACTTCTTCCACGCCCCGGGTTGAGCATGGGTCGTGTATCGCATAAGGTGTGCTGTTATCATTACCCTTGCCGCGCAATAGCTCTTCGTGATTCAGGTGTGGCCATAACGACTGAACCTGTATCTCCGGCTTCGCTTCTTTCAGCGTGCGGAAGCATGATGAGCACGCCGTGATAATGCGAGGTTTCCCCATACGCGTCCATGTTGCTTCCAGTTGCTGCATTGACGCGTCAAATAGGTCCTTGCGACCAGCCCATAACGCAGGGGCGCCGCAACATCCCAGCACCAGCCCGATGCCTCCTGGCTCGCTTGCGCACAAAAACTCGTAACATGACTGCACGTGCTCGGGCGAGGACGCCGAAAGCTGGCACCCGGGGAAGAACAGCGCCGCGCTGCTGCTGTGGCCCGGTTGATGCCGCGCCATGGCAAACGAATCACTCGCACTGAACGCCATGTCTCGTAACGCGAATTCATGCGCAGATACCGGCATCTTTTGGGTTTCCACCATCGTCTGGCGAGCGTCCAGGCAGATCTCAGCCATGCTCACATGCTCTGGGCAGCGAACTTCACACAGTCCGCACAGCGAACAGGAATTGATCATCTTATTAAGATTGCGGGTGCCCATCACAATGCACAGGTTGTTATAGATCTCACGTACATAGCGCTTGGGGTACGAGCCGTATTCCTTCAAGTACTCACACGTCTTTACGCACTCCATGCACGAGCAGGGAAAGCAGCGTACCGCCTCTTGTTGCGCTTCTTCGCGGCTGTAGTGCCCGTCTGCGCTACTGGCCTTTACTTCTGGCGTGGGCTCATAACCCGAGATATCCGTATAGAGCTTGGAGGTACATAGCCCTTCATTTTCGCGGCCTGCCAAAAGCGACGCTCCTTGCAGATAACGGTCCACGGATACAGCGGCATAACGGCCCTCTTGGATCGACGTAATCGGCGAATAGGGCGCTGGAGAATAACGTAAGGTGCCTCCGCCAAATACTCTGGCGTGGCTTGTGGCATACGTTAGCGGATCAATCTGGATACGGTTTAAGTTATCTTTGGCAAGCAGGTTTTGCCATTCGGCGTCAAACGGCTGTCCGCACCCCATGTACACTGCATCGAACTTTTCAATCAACTCGGCAATGCCACAATCTCCGCCGTTAAAGGAGATCAATGTTTGCAACTTAACCTGAACACCAAGCTTTTCCAGCGGCTCCAGATCGGCGTCGATCACAGCCTGAGGCAGAAGATCTTCTCCCATGGCGCGCATTCGGGAAAGCAGCGTATCGCCTGCTTCGTATAGTGTTACTTCGTATCCTTTGGCGCTCAGTTCCAACGCGGCGGTTACGCCGCTGAGTCCACCGCCAACCACGGCTACTCTTTGCTGTTTAATGCCGACCTTGCGGATAGGCGGCACTGGTCCGCCAAATTCTACACACGCCTGCTCTACTGCTCTGATATTTAGCGCTTCGCCCGCTTCTTTGCGGCGGCAAGCGGCGTGGCATGGTTGATCGCATACCGCAGCCGTGATCCTTGGCAAGGGGACGAAGCTTGCAAACACCTTCAGCCCACCCTTGAAGTCTCCTTTGCGCGCGCAGTCAAGAAGTTTGCGTGCATTCACATGCAACGGACAGGCAGCGCTGCACGCTGGCGGCTGCTCTTGAACACATTGCGCTTCCCACTCTCTTACCCTCTGCCGATCCATTGTGATTCTCACGCCTGCGATTACGGCAGGCCTTTCCGCGATCTGCGGACTTTTTATTCACTCTCATAGCCGTGCTCAACAGTTCATGTCTTCCGCATAGCTATTTATGTAGCGCACGGCGGAGTCCAATGCCATATTCCGAACTCCGCCGTGCACTGTGTTATGCGTGCGTTAGGATCTTGCCCTTCACCTCCAGCGCAGCCTTTACAATTTTCGGCAGCGCCGGTATGCGATAGATACGGACACCGCATGCGTTGTAAATAGCGTTCAATACCGCCGGATGAGGAGCCGTTAACGGAGCTTCACCGACACCAGCCGCGCCGAAAGGTCCAAGCGGACGTGGAGTTTCCTGGAACAGGATCTCGATGTCGTCCGGAACGTCCTTGATATACGGCAGGCCGCAGTTTTTCAGGTTCGTGTGGTACTTCAGATCTTCGAAGTCCTCGGTCAGGGCCAATCCGATGCCCTGCGCCAGACCGCCGTAAATCTGCCCTTCCACAGTCGCCCGATTGATCAACGTGCCCACGTCAACCGCTGTCGTGAACTTGACGACCTTCACCTTTCCGTTCTTCATGTTCACTTCAACTTCCGGCAAAAACAGTTCGTACATGTAAACCGGGAAAGGCTTGCCCTGGCAGGTGTTCGGATCGCAAGCCGTGCAGTCGCTGGCTACCCACTTGCCGTCGTAACGCAGCGGAATGTTCTCCGCCACCATTTCGTCGTAAGTGCGGTAAGTGCCATCGGGTTTACGCATCGCCTTCAACAGCATCTCGGCGGATATTTTCGTCGCGTTACCGGTAAAGACGTTGGAACGGCTGCCGCCCGAGGGTCCGCTGTTCGGCAGATTCGTGTCGTTCATTTCCAGCTTGATTTGCTCGGGACGCAAGCCAAGCGGTCCACGCAGGACTTCGTGTGTGATGGTCTGTGCCGACAGATCCGATCCCTGTCCGTGATCCTGCCATGCATTCATAACCTTCACGCAGCCATCCGGCAGCAGTTCGATTGCAGCTTCGGAACCATCCGGGCCGTCGAGTCCGCAACCATACAGGCCGAGCGCCAAACCCACGCCGCGCGGTTTTTCAGGAGTTGACAGTTCCTTGCAGCGCCGCTTGGCTTCTTCATACTTCGGGCGCAGCAGTTCAAACAGGCCTTCCAGGCAATAGACTTCCAAGTCCTGTCCGAATGGGAAGGTCGAACCTGGGCGGTTGATATTGCGCATGCGCAGTTCAAATGGATCGACGCCCATCTTGACCGCCAATTCATCCATGGCGATTTCCGAGGCAAGGAACGCCTGCGGCGAGCCAAAGGCGCGGAAAGCCGAACCCCATGCATGATTGGTGCATACCGTACGCCCATGCGCGCGAATGTTCGGAATGTCATAGCCGGAGCCTACGTACTGGCCTTGGCGCGAAGTAACAAGATCGCCGAATTCAGAGTAAGGACCGTGATCCAGCCACCACTCGTGTTCCATTGCGATTAACTTACCGTTCTTATCGGCACCCAGCTTCAACTTAACTTCCGCCGGCGAACGCTTGCCTGTGTACGTGATGTTCTGGAACTGCGTGTACACCAGCGAAACCGGATGGCCCGTTGCCAGGCAGGCAACGCCCAGCAGAGCTTCCATCGTCGGGCTGAACTTGTAACCGAAGGTGCCGCCTGTTCCGTTCTGTATCAAGCGCAGCTTCTCCGGCGGAACACCGATGCCCGGGCAGATCATTGCATGGTGCAGATGCAGGCCGATGCTCTTCGACTGGATGGTCAGCACACCCTGGTCATCCATAAAGGCCTGGCCACAGTCGGGTTCCAGATGAAGGTGAGGCTGGCGGCTGCAATACGTCGTGGTCTCAACCGTGTAAGCGGCCTTGGCCATAATGGGAGCCGTATCTTCACCCTTGACTACGCCCTGCTCGAAATAAGCATTCGGCGTGCCCGGATGAATCTCGATTGCATCAGGCGCCAGCGCGGCATAGCCGCTCATGTACGCCGGCAACACCTCTAGATCAACCTTGACCTTGGCCGCTGCCGCGCGTGCGTGTTCTACCGTGTCGGCGGCCACAATCGCAATGGCATCGCCGAACTGGAACACCTTTTCCTTGCACAGAATCGGACGGTCCCAGCCATCACCCTTATTGGTTGGGAAGGTGATCAGGCCAGTGATTGCGTTCTTGCCCTTCACATCCTTCCAGGTCACGACCTTCGCCACGCCTTCCATCTTTTCGGCTTCGGCAAAGTCGATGCCCTTGATATTCGCGTGCGATACCTCCGACTGCACTAAGGCCAGATGTAACGTATCCGGCGGCATGTGCAGCGTAACATCGGCGCCAAAATCCCAGGCTCCAGTTACCTTGGCAACCGCCGAGGGACGGTGATACGTCGAACCCATGATGGAGCCGTTGTCCACCGGATGGAACAGCAGATCTTCTTTCTTCTTCTCGCCGCGCAGCACCGCGGCGGCATCCATGACCGCGTCCACCAGTGGCTTGTACCCGGTGCAGCGGCAGGCATTCTTGTTCACGTCAAACCAGGTTCGTATTTCATCGCGCGTCGGGCTTGGATTTTGGTCCAGCAGCGCCTTGGCCGACATCAGGAAGCCCGGCGTGCAAACACCGCACTGAGCGGAACCGTGCGCAATCCAGGCCACCTGCAGCGGGTGCAGATTGTCCGGCGTGCCAAGGCTTTCGATCGTTTTGATTTTGACGCCCGGCTCCAACTCTTCGAGTGTCATCATGCATGCGCGGATGGGGGCGCCATCGATCAGCACCGTGCACGTGCCGCACTGTCCTTCGCTGCAGCACACCTTGCATCCTGTCAACAGGAGCTGCTCACGTAATACATCCGCGAGCGTTTTCCCCTGGTCAACAATCAGCGGGCGCTCTATGCCATTGATGTTGAGAAATCTTCTTTCCATAACTCAGCCTTTTATTCCTTTCGTCTTATGCCGCTTAAGTCCGAGCCGCCCGCTGGCAATTGGGCCGGCGGATTGTATTTTCCATTTGCCTGAAACCGGTTGCTTTCGCATCCGATGGCCGAGGACCGTATTCCCTGCGGCCCCGGCCATCGGTAAAGGCTGCCGTAACCACCAACCCGGCGGCAGCCTCGAAATGCGAGGAGTTAGAAGCCGTAGGAGACCTGGAAACCAAGCTGGTGGCGCGCCTTCAGGTCCAGACCGCCCGGCGTTACCTTGCCGGCAATCTGCGCAATACCTGCATCGAAGTTCAGCTTGTACTTGGGAAGAGGAATCACGCGTATGCAATAGGTCAGCGTGGTTGGAATGTTGAGCGTGTCGAAGCCCTTGGGGTGATGCGGCTGCTGTGACGCTTCCGTACCAAGGATGACCGTGCTCTTGCTTGGTCCCTTGAAGGCAAATGCCAACGCGCCAAATGCGCGCGCCTGCCAGTCGGGAGCGTTACCGCCCATGCCCCACAGCTCGGCATTGGTGCCGCGCACGCCGGCATTCAGAACCACCGCTGCCAGGCGCCCGCCGTTCTTCACCGGGATCGCCTTTGTGGCAACCGCGTAAATGTCGCCGTTAGTCTGGCCGTTGGTGTACCCCGACGGCAGACCCGCATCGTAGTTGCCTACGTTGCGGTCGTTGGTGCGGGCCATAAAGCCCACCGAGACCGCGGGAACCCAGTTCTTCTTATTCAGGTTTTCCGGAATTACGGTTACCTTGCCGTTGAAAATATCAAAGCCGTCCTGCCACAAATAACTCACGCCCTGCGCGTCGTTCCCGAAGGTATGTATTTCGCGCGTGTAACCGAATTCGATCCGTTTGCCCACGCCCATTTCAACCGAGGCTTCGTGAAAGTCGCCGATGACCGGGCCAGCGTTGAAATAGTGATAAGCCACAACCGCGTGAAACTTCTGGTTCTCCGCCGATGCCGTGTAGGCCATCGGGGTCACGAACACACCCGTCTCGCCTTCCCAGCCCAGAGCTTGTGCTTGGAGCGGTGTAGTCAGGCCACAAGCCAGTACGACGGCCATTGCCGCCGCCGCAAAATACAGCCAACAGCGCTGATGATGTTTCCCTCGATCAGCAATTCTGTGCAGTGTCATTCCCTTCCTTCCTCCACGATGAAATCCCTTCTTCCGCCGCAGTAGAGCAACGCCGGATGATAAAGAGCACAGACTCCTGGGGACCATGTCTGGACTGCTGTGCTCCGGGCTCTCTCGTCTTCACTTCTATTCGCACTGAACCTGCAATCGCAGTGCCACCCACTGGCCGCGGCGCGCAGCTCGCAGTCTGGAAGGCTGTTTCTCTTTGGCTGGCGTGGCAGGCCCGGTCATTTCCCGGCTTTGCTTCCAGGCGCGTGTGCGGATTGCAGGCGTTCACCCGCATGGGGTTCAATACTCCTGCGATGGAGTCTGCCAACGCTGCTCAAGATTGGATGAGTGCTCTATTTTTGAGCACAACAAAGTGCTCCAGAATGGAGCACTCGATAAAATAGAAAAATGTCAGGAAGAAAAATTACGTATGGCTCTCGGGTTCACCCGCCAAGCCATACTCCTCCAGCTTGCGATAGAGGGTATTGCGCGCGATCCCTAAACGTGAGGCGGTCTTCTTGATATTGCCCCGGCACTCACTTAGAGCTTCCGCAATGGCGTCGCGTTCAACATCGCGCAGCGAACGTGCCGTGCTGGCTTTCTGGGGCATCTCCAGTTCCGGCTCCGTTGGTGCCACCGGCAAGGAGCTTTCCGGAGGCAGCCCGAGATGCTCAAACTGAAGCACCCGCGACGCGCCCATGCGCACCAGGGCACGCTCCAGAACGTTTTCCATGGCACGGACATTCCCGGGCCAGGGATAATTCGACATGCGCCGCAGACACTCATCATCAACTTCCACGGGCAGGCGCCCCAGACGGATTGAGATCTTCTGCACCAGGCAGCGCACCAGCGGCGGAATATCTTGCGGCCGCTCACGCAGCGGCGGAACCTTCACCTCAAGCACCGCCAGGCGGTAATAAAGATCTTCCCGGAAACGCCCGGCCTGCACGTCTTTATTGAGGTCGCGGTGAGTCGCGGCAATAATCCGGATGTCCACTTCATTTTCCTGGGATGAACCGACCCGCGTCACCTTGCGTTCTTGCAGCACTCGCAACAACTTGGCCTGTACGCTTAGAGACATCTCGCCAATTTCATCCAGGAAGATACTGCCTCCGTTGGCCATCTCGAACTTCCCAGGCTGGCCGCCTTTGCGCGCCCCGGTAAAGGATCCGTCCACGTAGCCAAAGAGTTCGCTTTCAATCAACGTCTCGGGAATCGCCGCGCAGTTAATCGCAATGAACGGCCCCTGCGAACGCGCGCTTGCGCTATGTATGGCGTTGGCAAATAACTCTTTACCGGTACCGCTCTCGCCCAGAATCAGTACCGTGGAACTGCAGGCCGCGGCCAGAATTGCCCAGTCTTTCGCAGCCTTGATGCCCAGACTCTCCCCGGCGATATCGTCGAATGAATGACTATGGGTGTAGTGCAGCGGACGCCGCGCGTTGCGATCATTCACCTCGTGGAAGAACGATATCGCGCCCACTATGCCGCCGTTTTCATCACGCAGCGGAGAGGCCGAACTGCGGATTCTGCGCCCCAGCCCGCTGAGTACAAACTCTTGATTCTCATAGTCTTTGCCGCTCTTGAGGGCTTGCAGCAGAGGTCCATTGCCCGGGCACACGGCGCTCAGCGCGCGCCCCATGGCCGCAGACGGATTGACACCGAAGATCTCCGCGCCGCGAGCATTCAGATCCGTCACAATCCCATTACGGTCAATCGCTACCAGGCCGTCGGCAATGCCATGCATCAGCGCATTCGAGTAGCGCGAGGCCGCATATAGACGGTGGGTAGCCTGCTCCAAGCGCAACTGGCTTTCAATGGCGCGCACGGCGGCCACAACCATGCCCAGCGTGTGCGGGTTAGCTTCCCGGAAATCGCCGCTTAAATCGATGCAGCCAATGATCTTTCCTTCAGGATCGGTGATCGGAGCGGCCGAGCAGGTCAGGAAGTGATTCTCCGCGCAGAAGTGCTCCCACGCATAAATCTGCACCGGGGATTTTTCCACCAAAGTCGTGCCGATTGCATTGGTTCCGCGCCGCTGCTCGCTCCAGTTCGCGCCTGGGCAAAGATGCACCTCGCGGGTACGCGAAACAATCGCCTTATCACCAACCACCTCAAGCAGATACCCAAGCTCATCGGTGAGAACCACCTGGAATTCCGAACCGCTGAAAAAGTTGTAGAGATCCTTCAGAAAGGGCCGCGCAATGTGGATCAGTTGCGCCTTTTCATAGAGCCGCTCTTCCAGGAAGCTGGCCCCTTCGCTGGTTTCCGTATCTGTGTTTTGCAGGGGATTGACGTTCAGATCCCGGCATCGCTGCCAGGAGTTTGCGATCGCGGAGCGCACTAATCTTGAATCGACTACGTCCTTTTCAAGATAAAGTTCCCAGGCCTTTTTGCCCAGGATGACATGCGGTGGCATAACTATCCTCGCGATTCGCCTCTTAGTCCCGGCGGCTCATTAGCATACTACGGCGCAACCCATTTGAAACGTGATTTGCAGCACAGGAGTTCCGGACCTCAATCCCATTTGAAAACACCTGTAAAGCGAATCTCCTGCTTGGACGCTGCAAGCTAACTGCCAAACTTTGGACCCACGCTTGCATGATCCCCCCGTATGACAACCGCAACGCAATTGTTGATTGCCCCCTGCTCGCTGCTGCTGGGAGCCTTGTTCCAACTGCTGCTTGCGCGCCTGTTACCAGCCAGAGCCAAAGGAGTTTTTGCGGTTCTGTGTTGTGTTCCGGCGTTGCTTTCGGTGGTTGCCACCATTCCGCGAGTCATGGGCGGGCGCTTTCTTGAAGCCCGGCTTGGCCCTTGGGATGGGGCGCTGGCTCTAGTGCTGCACGTGGACGCCCTCAGCATCCTCTTTGCTTTTATGGGGACCTGTATCGGCGGAATCGTTCTCATCTACTCGATTGGCTACATGGCCAAGGACAAATCCGCTACACGCTTCTACGCCATCATGATGATCTTCATCGGCGGATTCGTCTCCCTGGTCTTCTCTGCCAATCTCTTCCTCTTCTATCTTTGCTGGGAACTCATCGGCCTCTGCTCCTTCGGCCTGGTGGGCTTCTGGTATGACAATCCCGAGGCAGTGCGCGGCGCGCGCAAGGTTTTGATGATGACCCACCTGGCCGGTTATGGCCTGTTGGCTTCCATCATCGTGATCTACCATCGCACGGGCAGCGCTCTGTGGACCGATCCCGCCGTCGCGCACGCGTTTACCGGCGGGCTGTTCCTGTTGACGTTGGCCGCCGTACTCGCCAAGAGCGTGCAGTTTCCCCTGCACACCTGGATTCCCGAGGCCATGGCCGCGCCTACGCCGGTCAGCGCCCTGCTTCATGCCGCCTGTTACGTAAAGGCCGGTGTCTATCTTGCGGCTCGCCTTTACAGCTTCGGCCCCATGCCCCCGCATTGGGGAAGCGTCGTCGTCTGGATCGGCACCATCACCATGGTCGTCGGCGTCATGTACGCCATGGTGCAAACCGACCTCAAGCGCATGCTGGCCTTCCATACCGTCAGCCAGATCGGCTACATGATCACCGGCCTTGGCATTGGAACCCCCTTGGCCATCACCGCCGGGCTGCTGCACTGCCTCAACCACGGCTTCTTCAAAGGCGGACTCTTCCTCTCGGCCGGCTCGGTGCAACACGCGGCCGGCACGCGCGACATGAATCAGCTCGGCGGTCTCGCCGGCAAAATGCCCCGCACCACCTGGGCCTGGCTCATCAGCGTCGGCAGCATGATGGGCGTTCCCCTCATGAGCGGCTTCGCCAGTAAGTGGATGCTTTACACCGCCGCGCTGCAGGCAGGCTGGGTTGTTCCAGCGTTAGCCGCCTGGGTCGTCTCTCTCGGCACGGTATTCTCCTGCGTCAAGGCCACCGACGCGGTCTTCCTTGGTTCCACCACGCCGGCTACCGAACATGCGCACGAATCGCCTTTCACCGTGCAACTCGGACTGATGCTGATGGCTGCCGGCAGCGTGGTGCTGGGCGTGGCCCCGCAGCTCGCCGTCCATTACTTCCTCAACCCCGTGCTTGCCTCTTTTGGCATGGGAGCTGGCGTTCAGGTCTCCTGGTTTGGCATGACGGCCTCCGCCGGAAGCTGGTTCACCACCTGGGGACTGGTGCTGGCCGTCGTTTCTCTCATCTTTGGCACCATCCTGTTTTCTCTCGCCAGCTCGCCCCGCCTTGCCACGGCCACCGTGGGAGGAGTTGTTGCCGGCGGCAACGGCGCAATCTTCACCGGCGGCGAACCCTTCGCAGGCGATGGCCGTTTGCCCGCGCATGATTTCTCCCGCCTCTTTGCGGAGAACTGGAAGACCTTCTTCCGGTGGTCCAACGTGGATCGCTATTACCTTGAGGTATGGCAAGCACTGCAGGCCATCTCTTCCGCTTTGGCCCGTCTTTTCTCGCTGCTGGAAAGACAAGCTCTGGCCTCCGTCCTGGTGTTCAGCGCCGCGGTCTTCGCCATAGCCCTCAAGCTGGCCGCCCCCACAACGGGAGCCGCTGTCGAAGGCGCTCACCGGATTCCGCAGCCGCTCGTTCTCGCGGTTTCGGTTGCGGCGCTGGCGCTCGTTTTGGCGGCAGCTTCCCTGAAGCAGGCACGGCGGCTGGTTCCTCTGATGGCAGTCTCCGGCATCTTCACGGCGCTCGGACTTTTCATCCCGGTTCCCATCACGAAGCTGGCGCTGCTGGAACTCGGCGCGTTTGCCGCGCTGGCTCTGGTCTGGGTCACGGCCAAATCCATTTCGGCCAAGCTCACCTACGCCGCCGTCATCGTCATCTCGGCGGGCACGCTCATTGGCAGTGAGGTGATGCTGGCGCATGGCGCGCTCAACATGGCGCGTGCGCTCCTGATGACCAGCATCTTCGTGAAGCTGGCGGTTGTGCCGCTCTTCGTCTGGCTGCTCAAGCTGGCGGACGAGCTGCCCGCACCCGCTCTCGGCCTCATCGTTGCCGTGGTCGATATCGCGGCGTTTGCCGAGTTCTACTCCATCGCGCAGTCGCTGCCCTGGATGATGACTCCGCACTCGCTCTGGCTTGCGGCCGCGGCCGCCTCCACCTTGCTCAGCGCACTTCTCATGCTCTGCCAGACGGAGATCAAGCGCCTGCTTGTGCTCTCCACGGTGGAGGACACCGGGTTCCTGCTGCTGGGCATCGCCTTTGCCGGCGAGTTTGGGTTGGCCGGTGCGCTCTTCGGCGCCGTTGCCCACGCCATTGCAAAGGCTCTGCTCTTCGTCTGCCTGGCTTCGCCGGAAGACGAAGGCCAGCTCTCCGCCGATAGCACCGGGCTTACCGTCCGCTATCCCTTCAGCGGCTTTGGCTTTGTCTTCGGCATGTTGACGGTGCTTGGCGTTCCACCCACCATGGGCTTCCTTGGACGCTGGCGTCTGTACTCAATCGCTGCGCAGTGCGGCAACTGGACGCTGGCGGTATTTGCCATCGCCTCGGCGCTTTCGTTGATTGCCTACGTGCTGGCGTTAACCAAATTCTGGTGGGGACCGGCCCCGCAGGATGCCGCTCCCGGCCGTGAACCCGTGGTCGTAAAGATTGTGATTGTGCTGCTCGTGGTGCTGCTGCTGGCCGGTGGGTTATGGCCCAATCTGCTGCACGCCGTTGCAGGAGGCATGTGATGAATCTCTGGAAGAAATTGCTGTGCTACAGCCGGCGCAAGAGTCCATGGCTGTTTCACATGAACTCCGGCAGTTGTAACGGTTGCGACATCGAGTTGATTGCCGGTCTCACTCCGCGCTATGACGCCGAGCAGCTTGGCGTGAAGCACGAAGCCAGCCCGCGCCATGCCGACATCATCTGCATCTCCGGACCGGTCACGCACACGGCGGTCAACGCGATGAAGACCGTCTATGGACAGGTCTGTCATCCCAAGGCGGTCGTTGCCATCGGCTCATGCCCGGCATCCACCAACGTCTTCATTGACAGCCGCGTGCTCGACGGTCCTCTGGACCGCCATATCCCGGTCGATGTCTATGTTCCCGGTTGCCCGCCGCGTCCGGACGCCATTCTGGCTGGCATCGCCAAGGCCGCTGAAATCCTGGCCGCGCGAGCCGGCCAGGAGGCGCAACCCGCCGCCGCGCCAGTTGCGGCAGAGGAGGAAAAAGCCTGATGAACGCAACTACTGCACTTCTGCGCATGTTGGTCTTCCCCGGCATTCTGTTCGCCGCGCCGGCGGCCTGGTTCTTCCTCTGGATTGAACGCAAGGCCATGGCCGCGCTGCAACAGCGAATCGGACCGCCCTTCATGCAGCCGTTCTTTGACTTCGTCAAGCTCATGGGCAAACAGGTTCCGCCGCGCGAAGGTCTCGGCGGCTTCCTGATGAAGCTCTGGCCGGTGCTCGCCGTTGCCGCCTCGGCCGGTGCGGTTGGCCTGCTGCCGGTAATTCCGCGCAGCGGCGGCTTCCCGGGCGATCTGGTTCTGCTGCTCTCGCTGCTGGAACTGCCGTCGATGTTCATCATCGCCGCCGGATTCTCCTCGCGCTCCCTGTGGGGAGAGCTTGGCTCCTCGCGCGAAGCGATTCTGAGCGTCTCCTACAACGTCGTCTTTCTCATGGCCATCATCGGCATTGCCGCATCGCAGCATACTTTCAGCTTGCAGGCTTTGGCGCAGTCCCAGGGCTCGCCCTTGCGCTGGCTTGGCGTTCTCGCCATCCTCATTTGCCTGCCCGCCAAGCTGCACATGAATCCCTTCTCCGTCACCAACGCCGAGCAGGAAATTTATGCCGGCCCCATGACCGAATACACCGGCCACGAACTCGCTCTCTGGGAGCTGGCGCACGGGATGGAGTGGGTGGCAGCCACTGGATTGGTCGCCACCCTGATCGCTCCCCCGCTCGCCAATCCCTGGATGGCCGGAGCGTTGTTTGTGGTGCTCTCCGTCGCCGTTGTGCTGGTGTTGACCATTGTGGCGGCCGCCACGGCGCGCCTGACCATTGACGATTCGGTGCGCTTCTTCTGGCGCTGCGCGCTGGCCTTCGCCGTGCTCGGCGTCTCCTCCGTGCTGTTGATGAGGATCAAGCTATGAACATCCTTCGGCTGCTGTTGAACAATTTCCTGGGTGGCTCCATTACCACGCGCTTCCCCAACCGTCCGCCCGCGGACAAGGGGTTCCGCGGACTGGTGCGCTACGATCCCCAGATCTGCACCGGGTGCGGCGTCTGCGCCTATCGCTGCTCCTCGCGCGGCATCTCCTTCCGCTCCAGCCGCACGGCGTACACCTGGGCTTACGATCCCGGCCAGTGCACGTACTGCGGACGATGCGTGGACGGCTGCGAAGCACACGCCATCACGCAGGAAGCCGCGCCGCCGCCTCTTTACTACAAACGCGACGAGTTGAACCTCGCGCACACCACGCAGCGTCCGCTGCCGCCGCCCAAGAAAAAACCCGAGGCGGCACCGGCCACCGGAGAAGCAAAATGACAACGCTTGAAACCATTCCATCCGAGCTTGCAGTCACCACCTCATGGGAGTCCAAGGGCGGCTCGCAATGGCTCGCCTCTGACGCTCTCGAGGTCCGCAAGATGGCCGAGGTCATGATGGCCCATCAAGGGCGCCTCCTGACCATTACCGCCACGCAGTTGCCCGAGGACGGCGGCATGACGCTCGACTATCACTGGGATCTGGATGGCACCCTGCTCACCTTCGCTTTTGTGGTGGAGAACAACCAGGTTGCCAGCATCTTCGATCTCTGCGAAGCCGCCGACTGGATCGAGCGCGAGATTCATGAGCACTACGGCATTGAAGTCACTGGCCGCGAATACGAGCCTCTGCTTCTCCGCGCCGGGGACAAGATGGGCGTCAACCTGCACGAGGAGGAAGACTGATGAGCTACCGGATTCCAATGGGCCCCTACCATCCCGCGTTGGAGGAGCCTTATAAGCTCGAACTGGTCTGCGACGGAGAAACCGTTCAGGATGCAAAGCTGAACATCGGCTTTAACTTCCGCGGCATTGAACAGCTCGCCGAAACGCGCAACTTCATCCAGATAGTTGCCCTGATGGAACGCGTCTGCGGCATCTGCTCCAACACTCACACTCTGTCGATCTGCCAGGCTGTCGAGCAGATCGCGGAGATTACTCCGCCGCCGCGCGCGCTTTACATCCGCGTCATCATGGCCGAGTTGGAACGCCTGCACTCGCATGTGCTCTGGGCCGGCGTGGCCGGCAAGCTGATCGGCTTCAAGACCATGTTCATGACCTGCTTCGCCGTCCGCGAACAAATCATGAACGTGCTGCAGACCATCAGCGGCAACCGCGTCAACTACGCCATGAACCGCGTGGGCGGCGTCAATCGCGACATCGACGATCCCGCGATGATTCTTGCCATGATCGGCGAGCTGGAGAAGGACATGGTAAAGACCGTCATCCCGGTCTTCACCACCAGTCACAGTGCGCTCTCGCGCTGCACCGGCGTCGGCGTACTGAGCGAGGAAAAAGCCCGCTCGCTGGGCGTTGTCGGACCCACGGCTCGCGCCTCCGGCCTGCCGCAGGACCTCCGCCGCGCCGCGCCCTATGCCGCGTATGAAGAGATGGACTTCAACGTCCCGGTCGAGCATTCCGGAGACGTCAAGGCCCGCCTCGTCGTGCGCGCATTGGAAATTCTGGAGAGTTGCAGCATTCTGCGCCAGGCACTTTCCAAGCTACCGGCCGGGGAAATCTTCACCGGCGATGAAAGTGAGATGGAAATTCCCGAGGGACGCGGCTTCAGCCGTGTCGAAGCACCTCGCGGAGAAGTCATCTACAGCGTCACCTGGGGCGAGGATACGGACACGCCAAGCCGGGTGCACGTCCGCACCCCCACTTATATCAACATGCCCGCCGTGCGCTGGATGGTTCGTGGCGCTCGACTTGCAGATACACCATTGATCCAGGCCTCGATTGATCCCTGTTACTCGTGCACCGACCGTTAGAGGACAGAGTAGAGTTCCTGATTCATGAAAATCGATTCGATACGAATGTTAGGAGATAGGAATCATGCCCAGTTTTAGCGTTATCACCGACAAGTGCATCAAAGACATGAAGTGCATAGCCGTCTGTCAGAAGAAAGCCATCCATCCGCGCAAGGAGGAGGCCGGCTACGACGGCGTCAAGCAGCTCTACATCAACCCCAAAAAGTGCATGACATGCGGTTCTTGCGTCGCCATCTGCGAAAACGAGGCCGTCTTCGCCGTTGAGGATCTGCCCGAAGAACTGGCGCACTTCGTCGAGATTAACGCCGATTATTTTAAGAAAAAATAGAAACGTCATCCTGTGCGCCTCCTTCACGTTCTGGCGGCGGCTCTCGCGTGCCGCGCTTGTTCCCAGAACGCCTGCCCCGTGCCAGCGGTGACCCCGTACTGGCACGGGACGTTTTTCCGGGCATCTCGCCTCTCTGGAGCTGCGCTCCATTTTGGCGCATTGCTCAATACTGAAACACTCCAACTGCTCCGCCACGGAGCAACTTGGCATGCTCCCATAGGACTGGAGAATAAATGCCAGCCGAGTTGCAAATCATTCGTCCCTCAGTGCACGGCTCTCCCGAGCCGGAAGCTCACGCCGTGCTGCAGCGTCTTCAGCTTCTCCGCCTCTCCGTCACCGATCTTTGTAATCTCCGCTGCCGGTATTGCATGCCGCGTGCGGGCGTGCCGCGGCTCGCCCACAATGAGATACTTTCCTTCGAACATCTTGTCCGGCTCGTTGAATGGCTTGCCGCGGGCACCGGTCTTACACGCATCCGCCTTACCGGCGGCGAGCCGCTGGCCCGGCCGGGTATTGAGGCCCTCATCCGCCAGCTCAAATCGATTGAGCGTATCCGTGAAATTTCACTGACCACCAACGCCACGCTGCTCGCGCCCCGCGCCGAGGCTCTCAAACTGGCTGGCCTTAGCCGGGTAAACATCTCGCTCGACTCGGTCGATCCCGAGCGGTTCGCGCAGGTCACCCGCGGCGGCAACTTGCAGCGCGCCCTGGACGGCATCCGCGCGGCGCGGCATGCAGGACTCACGCCCATCAAGATCAACGCCGTTCTCCGCCGTTCCACCTGGCAAAAGGACGTGCCGCAGCTTCTTGATTTCGCCGCCGCCCATGGATTTGAAATCCGTTTCATCGAGCTGATGCGCACGGGAACCGAGCGCGAGTGGTGCGAATCCGAATTCGTTGCCGCCGGCGAAGTCTGCCGCGGGCTTGGCGTGCCGCTCACTCTCTGTTCCGGTCCGGCAAAGGGATCGGCGCGGCGCACCATGTTGGAATGGCGCGGACGCTTGCATCCGGTGGGATGGATCACGCCGCGTTCACATCCCTTTTGCGCCAGTTGCGACCGCCTGCGCCTGGATACACGCGGACTTCTGCGCCGCTGCCTTATGGATCCACAAACCTTCGACCTTTGCCGCACCCTTGCCGAGGAAAGTGAACTCTCGGCCCGCCGGCGTTTCGCCGCATACATCGCGGCCAAGCGTCCCCCAAGCTTCATGGACACTTCGTGCTCCATGAGCCAGATTGGAGGTTAACTATGCCTGTCCATGCAGCCGCTGATTCTCTGGCGATGGCCCGCGAATATCACATTCAGGTTGGCACTCTGTGCCCCTTCGTCCGCGTGCGCATCTTCCGCCGCGACGATGCCAGCTTTCAGTTCCAGCTAAGCCACTTCCTGAAAACATCGATTCAGTATTTGCCCTATGCCGTCGATTGCATCGCCGCCGACGACGAGGATGCCGCCATTCACCAACTCGAGCAAAACATGCATGGCTTTTACGAACAAGCGCTGCATCGCGGCTATACGCCGTCCGCTTCGTGGTTGGTGCCCAACCCTTCTTACCACTGACCGTACACTCTCTCTGCGGCCTGGTAAGCACTCAGCGGCAATGGCGGAAGACGAGATCCACCAGTTCGCGATACATATCCTCGGCCTCTGCGTCGGTGCCGCTTTTGATTGCGTGCGTGGCGCAGTGGCGCAGATGATTTTGCATGAGCCTCCGGCTCACCGAGCGCAGGCTCTGATGCACCGACGAAATCTGAATCATAATGTCGGCGCAGTAACGATCCTCTTCGATCATCTTCTGCAGGCCGCGAATCTGGCCTTCGATACGGCGCAGGCGCACCAGGTTGGACTTCTTCAGCTCCGGCTCAACCTTTAAGGCATGGCGCACGGCGCCATCCGCGCCGGAGGTGCAACAAGGGGGCAAGCTGTGGGTTGCAGGCTTCTTCGTGGCTCTTTTCGGCATTACTCACAAGTCCGCGCCGCTAACGGCGCCCATAAATGTAACTTCAAATCGGCATCCAGTTTAACGGCCCTGCCTGCATCCATCAACCACGGCGTACGGGACGCGCCGGAAATCCCAGTTCGCGGACCGCGGCAACAACCTGCAATGCCTTGAGCCGCTTGCGATCATAGGTTACCGCTGCCGAACCGATGGCCACGGATTCCACGCTCACGCCCTCCATGGCGCGCAGCGTCTTGCGTACGCGAGCCACGCATTTTTCACAACTCATGCCGGAGATCGACATTTGCAGCCGCTTCGGTTCTGCCGCGTCACTCTTCTTCATAAACCGGTCATCGGCGACCTGCCGCGGATTGCGGTTGGCGGCAAACCATCCGGGACGGCTCTTGGGATGACTGTCGAACTCAGGGATGTAGGGCTTGATGTCCAGCAGAGGGGCGCCGTCCACAATGTCCACGTCGGCGACTTCAATGCGGTCTTCATGCACGGCCAGCAGGCGGACGGCGGAAATCCCAATGGGATTGAAGCGCGCGGGAGCGCGGGTGGCAAACTGGCCGTGCTGCTGGGTATCGAGGAATGGCGTTACCAGAGGCTTGCCTTCCGGGGCCATGTGCAGCCAGAAGAGCAGCCACACACGATCAAAACCATCCAGATCCAGCAGCGCCTCACGATATGGCTTGTCAATCCAGACGGTGGCGCGCGCGCCTTTGGCACGCGAGGGCTCCAGCGGTGTGCCCTTGGGTTCAGGGAACGGCGTACGGATGGTTCCCAGCACTTTCAACACACAACCGCCCGGCGTCACGCTGCGGCCTGTTTTCCGGCTGGCGGCAGCGGTGGACTTCAGGGTTTTGGCGCGGGTGGACTTTGTCGCAACGGCTTTACTCGTCTTATTCACTGGCATTCTTTTTCTCCCTGCCCGTAATCTCGTCATCGCCGGGCGCAAACACGGTGACGAGGGTCTCTACCTGCTTTCCCATGTACCCGATGCTGACTCTTCGTATGTCAACACAATAAAGCGCTTTCAGATTGTCTTCGCTCAACGCTTCCCGGGCCGTACCGCAAACGTAGCGCTCCTGCCCGAGCATCAACAGCGCATTGTCTGCCACGGCCAGCGCGTGTTGCGGGTTATGCGTGGTGAAGACAACGGTAAGTCCGTCGTGGCGGGAAAGGCGAGTGATCCAATCGAGGATCATCGCCTGATTTCTCAGGTCTAGCGCCGAGGTCGGCTCGTCAAGCAGCAACAGTTCCGCCTCCGACACCACAGCCCGCGCGAAGATCACCAGTTGGCGCTGACCGCCGGAGAGTTCGTGAAAGGGGCGCTGCGCCAAGTCGGCGACACCGAAGCGCTCCAAGGCGGCATAAGCGGCGTCGCGGTCGGTTTGGGTTGGCGTGGAGAACAGGCCAATCTTGCGCGCGCGCCCCATCAGCACCATGTCCAGGCTCGTGTAGTCAAAACTAACCTGGAAGATCTGCGGGACAAAGCCCACGCTGACATGCTGGTGAACCGAGCCCGCCAACGGCTTCATGGCGCCCAGCAGGATCTTGAGCAGCGTCGTTTTGCCACAGCCATTCGGTCCGAGCAGGGCGAAGACCTCGCCACGCTTCACTTGCGCGGAGTAGTCGCGGAACACCCAGTCGCCTGGCTGGTAGGCATGGCCGAGGCCCTTGAAGGCGATTACGGGATCAGTCATGGATCCATCCCTTGGACTGCGTCTTCCAGAAGAGAATGGCAAAGACCGGTGCGCCGACGATTCCCGTCAGCAGGCCAATGGGGATTTCCTGGCTGGCCATGCTGCGCGCCAGGTCGTCCATGGTAAGCAGATAAATGCCGCCAAGGAATCCGGACGCTGGCAGAAGTTTGGAATGCTCCGGGCCGACCAGCATCCGCGCCAGATGTGGAATGATCAGCCCGACCCAACCCACGCCGCCACTGACGGAGACCTGCGAAGCCACCAGCAGTACGACAAACGCGATCACGATCCAACGCAATCGTTCCAGGTTGGTGCCCAGCATTGCGGCATCGGTCTCATTCAAGGAGAACAGGTTGATGCGCCAGCGCAGCAGCAGCAATCCGCAGCCGGCCAACAAGGTAGCGGCCGCCACGATGGTGACTTTCTGGTAGGTGGCACTGGCAAAGCTGCCAAGCAGCCAATAGGTGATGCCCGGCAACTGCGTCTGCGGGTCGGCATAATACTGGGCCAGTCCGAGAAACGACGAAAAGAAGCTGCCGATGATGATGCCTGACAGCACTAATGCCAGCGTGCTGGTACGGCCGGCAAGCCTGGCCAGGACAAACGCCAGCAGCAATCCCACCAGGCCGAATCCAAATGCCATGGCCACAATGCCCATCGGCTGCCATCCCAGCAGGATGGCCAGTACTCCACCAAGCGAGGCTCCCTGGGAAACGCCTACCACGTCCGGGCCCACCAGGGGATTGCGGAAGACGCCTTGCATGGTGGCTCCGGCAAGAGCCAATCCCACGCCGCAAAGCGTGACCATGAGAATGCGCGGCAGGCGGATAATTTCAACCACCACCCAGGGCACATCGTAGAAAGTGCCGCCGGCGTGCCACAGCCTGGTGTGCAGTAGCACGCGCAGGATCTCCGTTGTGTGCAGCCGGAAGCGTCCGAGGCCAAGCGACAGCACCATCTCCGCCAACAGCAACGCAAACAGAATCAGGGTCAACAGGCCCGCGTGTTTGTGTGTCCAATGAAATCTCATCACTTATTGCTCCGCTCCGCGACGGAAGCGTTCGTATCCGGCGGATGGCAGGTTTTCGTTAAAGAAGATGGCGCGGTCAATATCGTCCTCGCTGAGCGCAAATCCATAAATCTGCTGGTAGGCTGCGCGATATACGCCGCGCAGTTGCCGCGGCAGTTCGGGATGGAAGATCTCCGCCATCCAGGCAAGCAATAGCGGATCTTCAATCGCATCGTTGGTGTAGGAATGTTGCGGTAATTCATAGACACGACGTTCCTTCACCGCACGCAGCACGCTGCATTCCGGCATGTTGTAAATGTCCCGCGGACTCACGTCGTGGCTGCTGGCGTAGGGAGACATCATCACGTTGGGATCAAGCAACAGGATGTCGGGATCGAGCGCGATAATCTGCTCCAGGTTGATTTGCCCATTCAGACGGAAGTTCGCCGCAAGATTCGTGCCGCCGGCCTCCTCAATGCTGCTGCCCATTGCGTAGTAGCCACCCGGCACGGACCACATGCCGCGCCCGGCATGAACCAGCAGCACGCGCGGGCGATGGGCCGCCGGAATTCCGCCGAGTTGCCCGGCCAATTGCCTGCGCTGCGCCGCATCCCAGTTCAGCAACTGCATTACGCGCGGCCCCTGCATGGTGGCCCTGCCCACCAGTTGCCACAGGCTCTGGCGCGACTTGCGCGCGTCGCGCGGCATAAAGTTCACTTCCACCAGTCCCGGCATGCCTATCTTGCGCAGAACCTCGGCCTGCTGCTTGTGCACGAACAGTGCGTCGGGGTGGACTTTCAATAATTGCTCGGGCTCCGGAATGATCATGCGCCCCACGACGGGAAGGCGTTCGGTGCCGGGGTACACTTTTCCCAGCAAGCCGTAGCTTCCCCACTCGCGCGCGACGTTGGAGACGGCAAGCAGGTTTTGCGAGCCTCCATTAATGGTGGTGTACGCCGAGAGAATGACGGGCAGCACTACGGCCCGATGTGCCGGGAACACCGCTGCTTCGCGGGCAGGGGGCCTTACCGTTGGCGGCGCAGCCGAGACCACAATGGCGGCCACGCACAACAAGCCAAGCAGCAGAGAAGACAATAGCTCCGCAGTGTTCTGTAAAAACGAATTTGGTTTGCTGCTCATCATCCGCTGAAGTCCCGAACCATCCGCGTTGGTTTTGTAACGGCGGGTGCGCCGATGGCAGCGCACCCGCCTTGCTTGCGGCTCTAGAACGTACTCTGAACACGGAAGGTGGCCGTAACCGGCGCTCCAGGGAAAAACCAGCCATAGCTGCTGGCGGAGGTCGTGTACCGGTGATCAAACAGGTTGGTAACGTTGGCAATCACGCGATAGTGCTTGGCAAACTTGTAACCGAGCATCGCATCCACCGTTCCATAAGCTGGCAGGGTAACGTAGCGTGTGGGTGTGGTCGAAGGAACAAGGTTCGAGGTGAAACGTGACGCGGCGGTAACACCGGCGCCTGCTTCCAGTCCCTTCAGCGTTCCCCCGGTGAACTCGTGCGTGGCAAAGATGCGCAGCGTCTCCTTGGAGACGTTAGGCACCGTCGAGCCCACCACGTAGCTTGCGTTGTTGCCCTCGCGCACATCGGTGAACGCATAGGCCGTCAACAGATCCCATCCCTTGCCCAGGCGATACTTGCCGTCCAGTTCAAAGCCGCGGCTGTGCGTGTGCCCGGCCGAAACTTCAAATCCCTCGGTAGCAAGAGTCGGATCGGGGTCGGAGACAATCATGTTGTTAAGCTGCAACTTGTAGATTGCCGCCGTCAGGTTGAAGCGCTTGGTGATGGCGCTCTTCACGCCGAGTTCGTACTGTGCGCCGGTCAACGGATCGAAATTCTGAATGACGCCGGTATTCGTGGTGTTTGAACTGTTGGGATAGAACGTGGTGGCATAGTCGGCAAACATCGTGGTGCTGGGCAGCAGGTCGTACATGGCTCCCACGCGCCAGGATTTGCCGCTATCCGTCTCCGTGCTAAGGCTGTTCTGCGCCTTCGTTACGCTCATGCCAAACTCGTCAGCGCTCTTCCAGGCCGGGGTGTAGTTGATGCCGGCGGTAATGCGCAGCTTGCTGGTCAAAGCCGCAACATCGCTGACGTACAAGTCCTGCTGGCGCTCCCAGTACAGACCCCACACGTAGCGCGCGGGGGTTCCGTGCGTGGCCCACACCGGGTTCTCCGGATCGGTAAACGACTTGGTGCCCGACAGCGCGGACGAGAACATGTTCATGTGGTAGCCGCCCTTGGAGAAGCGGTACCCCGCGGTCATCACGTTTTTTACGTTGCCGAGATTGAAGTGGCCTTCCAACATTGCGTCGGAGTCCCAGGTCAATTCCGGTCCCATGTGGATGTCGCCGAAGCTCTCGTTGTAAGTGATGATGGTGCCGGTTGAGTTATAGCTCGGCGTGGCCAGGATCTGCGGCGTCTCGCGGCCGGTGCGGGTCAGGCTGCCTCCCCAGTGCACGCGCCAATTCTGATTAAAGCGGTGCTCGTAAGCGGCGTGCACGTCGTGGGCGTTGTACGTCCAGTGCGAGCTTGGACTGTACAGATTGATCCAGGTGCTCAGGTTGCCGAAACTCTTGAGCGCCCCTGTACTGCTCACCAGTCCGTAGCCGGGCAGTCCGCTGTAAGGATTGCCGGTTTGCCAGCGGCGCTCGTACTCGAACGTGACAGCATCTTTGGAGCTGAGTGCGCCCTGCACAATGATGGAAGCGTCACGCTTGGTGTAATCGAAGTTGCGCGCAAACAGCACCGTGTCGCCAATATTCAGGTTCACGCGGGCCAGCCACTTCTTGTTCCTGGTCAGCGGCTGCGAAAGATCCGCACCCAGGCCCCAACTGCCGTAGGAATCGGTGTTCACCTGGAAGCTGTAGCGGGGCACGGTCAGCGGCTTCTTGGTGATCAGGTTCAACACGCCGCCGATCCCGCCCCAGTAGGTGCCATATTCCAGTCCAGCGGCGCCCTTGAGCACCTCGATCTGATCCACTGAACCCAGCCAGCCGATATTGCCGTTGGACTGCGAGTCCCACAGCCCGTTGCGCAGCGTTTGACTAACGGCAAATCCGCGAATGTACGTGCTGCCCTGCGCGTCCAGCGGATAGTAGGACGGATACGTATTGGTCACACCAGCCACGTTCACTTCCGCGCCCACCGCGCTGGTGATGTTCTGGTCGTCAAGCACCTTGGCCGGCACGATAACAACATCCTGCGCCACCCAACTGTCCGGCAGTTCGGCTTTGCTACCGGTTGTGCTGGAGGTCACCACGTAGTCTTTTTTCCCGGGCGCGTCCGGCGCTTCGCCAATCAGCGGCTTGGCCGCCAAAACGTCCAGCGACTCGCGATGAGACGCAATCTTCAGCGTCAGCTTGACCGGTGCGGTTTCCGCCGTAAGTTCAACATGGACGGTGGCAAGCTCAAAACCACGGGCCGTGGCTTGCACGCGATAACTGCCGGCGGCAATCCCGGTCACGGCGAATCCGCCATCCGCTCTGGTGACAGCGGTCCCAGCCACTTTGCCCGCGGCATTGACGACGGTGATTTTTGCACCAGCAACAACCGCCTGCGAACTGTCAACGACGGAACCTTTCAAGACCGTGGCGGCGGGAGTTTCAGCCCAGGTGGATACCGCCAGCAAGACAGGCAGTAAGAAACAGGGAAACAACAGGCGGCAGTTGCGCGCCAGCCGTTCCCATAGGAACTTTGATGACTCCGAGTGCTTCATAACCTCCCCTTTTTCTGGCGCAGACAGCGAACGGGCTTCTCGATCCCTCGCCTCACACCCCGCCCGTGCGCCAAAACGACGGGGGATGAATGTCACGGTAATACGACACAGGAGCTAACACAAGACATTTTTAAAAAATATACATATACCCGTAGGGGGTATCATGAAAAAGTCAAAATATGGCATTTA
>JARLGJ010000004.1 GCA_031296105.1 Acidobacteriota bacterium
CGTTTTCCGGGGCTTGACAAGGATTTTTCCGGGCGGGAATTTCCTGCTGTTTTCGCCAAAAATGAAAGGCGCACCGCCCGGCTGGAGCCGGAGCGGTGCGTTGGGGGCAGGGCGGTTCAGTACATCGAGGCCATTGGAGAGGGGTTGGGAAGTTGTGTGTGTGGGTTGTGAGTGGACCATGAAGCCGGGGTAGAGTTCTCCTGACCGATGCGGAACACCTGCACGATTTCCTGCAAGCGCAACGCCAGGGCAGAGAGCTGTTCGCAGGCCGCGGCCGACTGCGAGGCCGCGCTGCTGGAATCCGATGCCATGCCCGCAATGCGCTGGGCGCTGCTCTGAATCTCTTCGGTGGCGGTGGACTGTTGCCGGGCGGCGGTGGCAATCTGCGACACCATGTCGCCGACCTTGGTGGCCATTTCGATGATGCGTTCCAGGGCGTCGCCGGCCTGGCGCGCGCCGCGCAATCCGGCATCCACGTCTTTCTGTCCTTCGCTTACGGCGCTGGCCGTGTTCTGCGATTCCTCCAGCACCACGGAGAGGATCTGTGCGATTTCCTTGGTGGCCGAGGTGGTGCGTTCGGCCAGCTTGCGAACCTCGTCGGCGACCACGGCAAAGCCGCGGCCCTGCTCGCCGGCCCGGGCGGCTTCAATGGCGGCATTCAAGGCCAGCAGGTTCGTCTGGTCGGCAATGTCGTCGATTACGGCGGCGATCTTGCCCACCTGCTGCGAGCTGTCGCCCAACTTGGTCACGCGTTCGGCAATGCGCTCGTTGGACTGGGCGATGCGCTGCATGACCTCCATGGTCTCGCGTACTACCTGCCCGCCCTCTTTTGCCGTGGCGGCGGCGCTGGCCGCAGTGTCGGCGGCGGTGTGCGAGTGATCGGAGACCTGGTTCACCGTGGCCGTCATCTCATGGATGGCCGAGGCCACCGTGTTGGTGTGGTCGGTTTGCTGGCGCGCCGCTTCGGCGGTGTGGTTGGAACTCTCGGAGATCTTCTCGCTGGTTTCGCTCAGGTCGCCGGAGGCTTCGCGCACCTTCAACAGAATTCCCCGCAAATGCTGCTGCATGCGGCTCATGCTGGCGGCCAGGTCGGAGAATTCATCCTGGCCGGCGGTTGTCAGCTCCGCGCCCGTCAGGTCGCCATTGGCAATGTCTTCCGCCCGTTGGCATAGCGTCTGGGCATTCACGGACACCGCGCGCGCGACACGCCAGCTCACCGCGCACCCCATCACCAGCACGGCCACAAAGCATCCCGCCAGCCATAGGATGCTGTTATTCATGTCGTTCTGAATGCTCTGGAAGATATTGCCGGTAAGGGTATTGTTCTGGTTCTGCAACTCGTTCAGGTTGTCGCGCACGGCGTTTACCGTGGTCAGGGCGTTGCGCAAGGTGGCCAGGGCCTCTTTTTGCTTACCCTGTTTGGCCTGCTCAATGGCGGCCAGCTCATACTGGCGAGCGGCGGGAACACCTTCAAGAATCGCCTTGACGCGTTGCTTATTCTCTTCCTTCAGGAATTCCTTGGAAAGCTCTCCCATTTTTTGCAGGGTGGCTTCCAGATCCGTGTTGATTTTCTGGTAGCGCTCGATGTCCTTCTGCTGCTTGCCGTTGTCGCCGTAGTCGAGGACGATGTCACGCAGTACCATGCGCGACAGGTTCATGGTTGTCTGCGTGTCGCTGAACACCTGCGCACTGGGCCACTTGACCCCAATGATCATTTCCTGCCATTTCAGGGCGTCGTTCATCTGCCAGTACACGCACAGGCAGGCAGCGCCCACAAAGAAGAACACGGTAAGGGATAGAGCCCAGATTTTACGGCCAAGCGTGAATCGCATCGCTCACTCCATTGAATTGCAGCTAATGGAGTGATCGGCGAATAGGCCGCAGAGCTTTAGGTTTGCCCTGGAACCCGGCGCGCAGTATCTGCGGCAGGACTGAATTGGGAGCGCGTCCCAAAAATCAACGGGAAAAATTAGACGTCCAGCCGGTAGCGGGTCTCGGCCAGGCGGAATAAAGGCTTCCACAGCAAGCGGTTAATGCCTACCACCATGGCGGCCATCACAATGGTGGAAAGCAACAGAATCTGTCCGTTGCTGTCATTGCTGGCGGCGCTCACCTGCGCGCCCAGTCCCACGGTGGAGTAAGTCTGCGCGCCCAGCTTCATGTACTCGGCCACAATGCTGGCGTTCCAGGCGCCGCCGCTGGCGGTCACCAGTCCGGTGACGAGGTAGGGGAAGATGCCCGGCAAGATCACCGTGGCCCAGCGCTCGCGGCGGTTGAAGCGGAAGACGGTGGCCACGTCGCGCATGTCGCTGGGAATGGCCAGTGCGCCGGCGATGACGTTGAACAGGATGTACCACTGCGTGCCCAGCAGCATGATGACGATGGCCGCGGTGTTGACGCCGCCTCCGGCGCGGATGATGAGCAGCAGAATGACGGGAAAAAGCGCCGTCGCCGGCACCGAGGCCGCCACCTGTGCCAGCGGTTGCGCAATGCGCGCCAGCCGCGGATTGAAGCCGATGGCCACTCCGGCCGGAACGCACCAGGCCACGGCCAGCACCAGCGAAACGATGACGCGCAGCAAGGTGGCCGCCGCGGCATGGAAGGTGTAGGTGTACACCGGCGCCGGCAGCGAGGCCAGCGCCATGGCCGTGCGCACCGTGGCGTAAATCACGACTGCGCCAATGAGTGTCAACACGACGATCGGCTGCACCCGCTTCAAACGCGCGGAGCGGACGGGCTCGGGACGGTCCACCGGATGGTTGGCGAAGTGCCGCACCAGCTTTTCTTCCAGTGGCTCGGTTACGCGATGGCGCAGCACGCGCAGCAACGTCGCGTCCAGAATAAGTTTGATCATCGGCGAGCGCGGAGCCACGGCGGCTTCCGTCTGCTCGAATTTGAACTTGTCGGACCAGGCAATCAACGGCCGCCACACCACCTGGTCGAGGGCAACGATCACCGCAATCAGCGCGACAATGCCCCACACCATGGCGCGCGAGTCATTGTTGTCGGCGGCGGTCTTCAGGTAGGAGCCCAGGCCCGGCAGGCGGAAGTCATGATTGTGGAAGACGAACATCTCGCACAGCATCAGGGTGAACCATCCTCCGGCGACGCTCACCATGGAGTTCCACACCAGTCCGATGGCGCTGAAGGGCAGCTCAAGCTGGAAGAAGCGCTGCCAGCGGCTGAAGCGATAGATGCTCGAGGCCTCGCGCAGCTCGCGCGGAATCGCCTTCAGCGACGAGTAGAAGCTGAAGGCCATGTTCCACACCTGCGCGGTGAAGATCAAAAGAATCGAGCCCAGCTCCAGCCCAAGCTGGCGCCCAGGTACAATGGCGATGGTGGCCAGCATGACGCCGGGCAGAAAGCTGAGCACGGGGATGGATTGCAGCACGTCGAGCACGGCAATCATCATCACTTCGGCGCGTTTGTTATAGGCCGCAATATAACCGTAAGCCAGGGCGAACAGGAGGCTGCATGTGTAGGCCACGCCCATGCGCACCAGCGAGTAGAAGGCGTACATTGGCAAGGCGCGCGGCGAGCGGCTAATGTACGCCTCCGGCACGGCGGCGGCAAACCAGTAATGGCCCACAAACGACAGCGCGTAGAAGATGCCCACCACGCCGGCAAAGACGGCAAGGTCCACCAGCAGCGGCCAGGTGCGCACGTTGGCCGTGGACTGCGCGAAGGTGCGGAGACGCTGCATCATTCTGCGACGTTCTCCACCGCGCCCTCGGGCTGCGGAATGAACAGGCGCTGGCGCGCGGCGTCATAGTCGAAGAGTTCGGCGTAACGGCCCCAACTGATGGCCGTCTCCATCTGGCGCGATGCCTCTTCTTCGGGGAAGTGCTCGTCCAGCAAGTCGTGAAAGAGCTCTTCCGGCGCGGAGTGGTCGCGCTTGGCCTCCAGGGTCTTGGTGATCTGTTTAATCAGCGTGACGTTGGCCAGCACCGAATCGTGGAACAGATCCTTGCGTTGCAGAATGCCGGCCTGCACAAACTCGCGCCCGGCGGCGGTGATGACCGCGTCGCCTTCTTCCACGGTGAGGAAGCCAAGCTGGTGCGAGGCATCGACGATGGGCAGCAGGTCGTCCAACTCAAACGAAAGCTCGTCGGCCAGGCGGTAAATGTCCTCGCGCCCGTTGGGCTGCTCGTCGATCAGCTCCAGCAAGCCGGCAATGCCGCCGGGGCGCGCGTGCGCCAGCATCTGATAGTGGCTGGGCTTCTCGGCGCCCGCGGCGGCGGGCTGCTGCGCTTCGTGCGGCAGAGGGACTTCCGGCTCCGCCTTGCCCGGGCTGGTGAGCACCTTGTAGATGTAATCGACGTAGTTGGTGAACTCCTGGCCCTTGCGGTCGCGCGGACGCGGCAGCGCCACCTCAAAATCGGTGCGGATGCGTCCCGGATGCTTGCCCAGCACGATGATGCGGTCGGCCAGCAGCACGGCTTCTTCAATGTTGTGGGTGACGATGAAGATGGCCTTGGTGGGAATGGCCTTCTTGTCCCAGAGTTCCAAAAGTTCACTGCGCAGGTTCTCGGCCGTCAGCACGTCCAGAGCGCTGAAAGGCTCGTCCATGAAGAGAACCTCGGGCTCCACCACCAGGGCGCGGGCAAAGCCGACGCGCTGCTTCATGCCGCCGGAAAGTTCCTTGGGGTAAGCCTGCTCGAAGCCGTCGAGGCCGACCGTGTCCAGAATCTTGATGCTGCGCTTGCGCCGCTCAAAGGCGTTTACGCCGCGCGCTTTCAGAGGGGCTTCCACGTTTTCCGACACCGTCAGCCAGGGGAACAGAGCGAAGCTCTGGAAGACAATGGCCACGTTGGGGGCGCACTCCGCCACCGGCTTGCCGTGCCACAGCACCGCGCCCGAGGTGGGCGTGCTTAGCCCGGTCAACATGCGCAGCAGGGAGCTTTTGCCGCAGCCCGAAGGGCCCAGCAGGGCAACAATCTGTCCCGGAAAAACGGACAGATCGGTGGGTGCAATGACCGGTACGGCCGCGGCGTCCTGCTCGCCGTACGATTTGGAGACCTTGACGGCCTGGATGATGGCTTCGGGCATGGATAGATCCTCTCCAGGGGTGCGCACTGCAGGGGTGAATGCGCTCTGAAGTCCAAGATACCAGCCGAAGATGAAAATGGGGCGACAAAAAGGCGGGGGTGTCAGCGGGGCGAGCCGTCAATCCGGGTTTGATTATCAACTTCTCGGAATCGCACCCAGCAGAATCTGACCCAGACAATTAGGCCGATAACGATCCCTACATAGAATCCGTAGAAAAGGCCGATGATTAAAATCCAACCTCCTACTTCCCCAAGGCTGATGAACCCGGCACTTGCGAGTAAGGCAAGCAGCAAACCAATCAGCAATCCCGCCATGGCAGTTGCGATCACGGTCGCAACTCCGGCTAGGAATCCCCAGAACACGATGCCAATCTTCTCGGGACCGCTCAGAGGTTGTATCCACATCCCAATGTCTTTCTGAAGCCAAGGCCCCGGATTGCTCCGGGGCCTTGTCCTGTGCGGTGAGGCAGCCCTCTTTTTATTCGCTGGTGAAGTAGTCCACCGCGATGGGGCTTTCAAACAGAGAGTAGTCGCGCGTCACCACGGTGATGCCGCTTTCGGTGACGAAGTATTTCTGGCGGTCGGCCTCGGTGTCATAGCCAATCACCGTGCCCTCGGGCAGTTCCACGTGGCGGTCGATGATGGCCTTGCGGATGTGGCAGTGGCGGCCGACGTTGACGTGGCTGAACAGGATACTGGAGTCCACTTCGGCGTAGGAATTGACGCGCACATCCGGCGAGAGCACGCTGTTGCGCACCGCGCCGCCGGAGATGATGCAGCCCTGGCTGATGACCGAGTCGTAAGCCACACCGGCGCGCTCGGCCTCGGCGAAGACGAACTTGGCCGGAGGATACTGCCGCTGAAAGCCGCGGATCGGCCAGCTCTGGTCGTAGAGGTTGAAGACCGGCGAGACGCTGGCCACGTCCATGTTGGCCTCGTAGTAGGCCTCCAAGGTGCCCACGTCGCGCCAGTAGAGAGCTTCCTTGCGGTTCTCGTCCACGAAGTTGAAGGAATAAACCTTATAGTCGTCCACCATGCGCGGCAGAATGTTGTAGCCAAAGTCGTGGCGCGAGTTGGGGTCTTCGGCGTCCTTCAAAAGGGCGGGTATGAGTACGTCGGTGTTGAACAGATAAATGCCCATCGACGCCGAGATCTTGCTGGGGTCGTAAGGCGAGCGCAGGTCGGTGTGCTTGGGTTTTTCCTGGAAGCCGATGATGCGTCCGTCGTTGGCCAGCTCCACCACGCCGAACTGCCGGGACTCTTTGGGATCGATGAGGATAGTGGCCAGGGTGACGTCGGCGCCGGTGTCCTGGTGCTGTTGCAGCATCCTCTCGTAGTTCATTTTGTAAATGTGGTCGCCGGAGAGGATGAGGGTATATTTGCTCGCCTCGCTGCCGATGGAATAAATGTTCTGGTAGACCGCGTCGGCCGTGCCCTTGTACCAGTCGTCGCTGACGCGTTTCATCGGCGGCAGGATCTCGATGAACTCACCCAGCTCGCTGGCCACGCACTGCCAGGCTTCGCGGATGTGACGGTTCAGGGAAAGCGCCTTGTACTGCGTAAGGATGTAAACCTTGCGCAGGTTGGAGTTGATGCAGTTGGAAAGCGTGACGTCGATGATGCGGTAGATGCCGCCGAAGGTTACGGCCGGCTTGGCGCGGTCGCGGGTAAGCGGATACAAGCGCTCGCCCGCACCTCCTGCAAGTAAGACTCCGAGAGTGTCCTTCATCTTCTTTCCTGGCCCAAGGGCATGGGAGTATCGCGCGGGTAAGGCTACGCAACGATCCTGTGCGGATCAGGGCAAACGAGACTTTGGTAAAGATCGGGCCGCAACAACAGAGGAGAATAGCACAGGAAAACGGCTGCGGCGTGTGACGGTAAACCCATTTGTAACTTTCTGAT
This sequence comes from Acidobacteriota bacterium, assembly GCA_031296105.1. Lineage (GTDB taxonomy): Bacteria > Acidobacteriota > Terriglobia > Terriglobales > Acidobacteriaceae > TOLSYN. Next base: position 6,951 of record JARLGJ010000004.1, read on the forward strand.
TAACCCGCGCCCGAGGCTCGCCATGCGGCACGGAGCAGCGGCTCCGGATTACCGCACCGGGTTGTCTGGGAAGGACTCCCGCGGACGTTCCCGGGAGAGCCAAATCGGTCACCGGAGGGAATCCGCGGCCGCGCCGCAATTTGTGACGCGTGACCGTGCCGGGGCCGGGGCGGGCGGCTGTACAATAAGAGCGATGAGCAACACGCAGATGGAAATGGGCTGGGGCGGAAAACTGGGCCGGGGAGCCGGCAAGCTATTCCGTTTCGCCAAGGGAAAACCAGGGCGCAACAGCCGCTACTTCCACGGCGTTGTCTCTGGCGCCGGCGCATTCTTCAGCGCGCTTTCCACCGCCCTCCGCGTGCTGTTTCTGGAATTAAGCGGACTTCTGTTTCTGTTATTCAGCATTTCCATCGTGGTTGCCTTTTTCCGCGAGTATCACCAATACGAACAGCACCACGGCAGTCTGGAGCGGGTCGTGCTGGCCGGCGCGGTGGGCGCAATGTTTTTGTATTTCGGTGTGAGCAGCTTCTGGCGCGCGCGCCGGAGGCGTTCGAGAACTTCGTAAATTCGGAGAGGCCGAGCATGTCTGACAAAGCGGCAAGCAAAAAGCCGGAAAAAGTTTTTCAAACCACTTCTCATATCGTCATTAATCCCTTCTATACTCCCGCCGACATGGCATCTTTCAATTACGACGCGCAGTTGAGCGCGCCGGGCAGTTTTCCGTACACGCGTGGCGTGCAGCCCACCATGTACCGCGGCCGCTTCTGGACCATGCGCCAGTACGCCGGCATGGGCGACGCCGAAGAGAGCAACAAGCGCTATCGCCTGCTGCTGGCCTCCGGCGCCATGGGCCTTTCGGTGGCCTTCGACCTGCCCACGCAGATCGGCTATGACAGCGACCATCCCTTCGCTCTCGGCGAGGTCGGCAAGGTGGGCGTCTCCATTGACACCATCGAGGACATGCAGCGCCTCTTTGACCAGATCAACCTGGAGAAGGTCTCCACCTCGATGACCATCAACGCTTCGGCGGCCGTGCTGCTGGCGCTCTACATCGCGGTGGCCAAGCGCAACGGCTTCGATCCGCAGAAGCTGAGCGGCACCATCCAGAACGATGTGCTGAAGGAATACATTGCGCGCGGCACGTACATCTATCCGCCGACGTCGGCCATGCGGCTGATCACCGACATCTTCGCCTACTGCAACCAGAACGTGCCGGAGTGGAACACCATCTCCATCAGCGGCTACCACATGCGCGAGGCGGGTTCCACGGCGGTGCAGGAAGTGGCCTTCACCCTGGCCGACGGCATCACCTACGTGCAGGCGGCCAGGGACGCCGGACTCGACGTGGACAAGTTCGGTCCGCGCCTGTCGTTCTTCTTTGCCTGCCACAGCAACTTTCTGGAGGAAGTGGCCAAGTTCCGCGCGGCGCGCCGCATGTGGGCCAAAATCATGCGCGAGCGCTTTGGCGCCACCACGCCCAAGGCGCAGATGCTGCGCTTCCACACGCAGACGGGCGGCGTGACGTTGACCGCGCAGCAGCCGCAGAACAACATTGTGCGCACCGGACTGCAGGCCATGGCGGCCGTGCTGGGCGGCACGCAGAGCTTGCACACCAACTCGTTTGACGAAGCGCTGGCGCTGCCTACGGAAGATTCGGCGCGCATCGCTCTGCGCACGCAGCAGATCATCGCCTACGAGAGCGGCGTGACCGCGGCCATCGATCCGCTGGCGGGCTCCTACTACGTGGAGCACCTGACCGACGAAATCGAAAAGCGCGCCACCGAGTACGTGGCCAAGATCGACGCCCTGGGCGGAATGCTGAAGGCCATCGAGACCGGCTACGTGCAGCAGGAAATACAGAACTCGGCTTATGAGTACCAGAAGTCGGTGGACAGCAAGGAGCAGGTGGTGGTCGGCGTGAATCAGTTTGCGGTGGAGCACGAAAAGCCGGTGTCGTTGCAGAAGATCGATCCCGAGCTGGAGCGCCGCCAGGTGGAGCGCCTGAAGGCCTTCCGCGCCAAGCGCGACCAGGGCGCGGCCGACGAAGCCGTGCGCAAGGTGGACGAAGCCGCGCGCGGCGGGCAGAACCTGATGCCCATCATCATCGAGGCCGTGGAGCACAACGCCACCATCGGCGAGATCTGCGACGCCATGCGCAAGGTCTATGGCGAGTACAAGGAAGTCATGGTCATCTGACCTCGGCTTCTCAGTCAATGGATAAGGGCGCGGAGCGATCCGCGCCCTTATTGTGTTTTGCGCCGCACTAGAAGTGGAAGGCAAACCTCGCCAGCAGGTAAGCCACGATGGTGGACACCGTTACCCCGATAAAGCCGGGAATCATGAAGCTGTGATTGAGCAGGTACTTGCCCATGTGCGTGGTGCCGGTGCGATCCATGTTGATGGCCGCCAGGTCGCTGGGGTAGAAGCAGAAGAAGAAATACGCGTAGCTGGCGGGGATCAGGCCGAGCATCAGGTGCACGGGCAGTCCCAGGGCGATGCCGAAGGGCATCATCACCGTAAGCGTGGCGGCCTGGCTTTTGACGAAGGCGGAAACGCAGAACATGGCGATGGCAAACGTCCACGGCGCGGCCTGCACCATCAAACGCATTTTGGCGATGAGGAAGGGCTGGTTGGCGCTGATGAAGGTATCGCTCATCCAGGCGATGCCGAAGATGGAGACCACGGCCGTCATGCCGGCGGCAAAGACGCTGGCCTTGCCAATGTCGGAGGCCTTGATGTTGGTGGCGAACAGGATGATGGCGCCGAAGGCCAGCATGATCATCTGCACCACGGTGGTCATGGGAATGGCCTTGCCATTGACCAGTGGCAGAATGTTGGGCAACTGATGGCCTGCGTTCACTAGCGTGTCTCGCAGTGCCAGCACCACAATGAACAGCACGCCGCTGAAGAAGATGGCCACCGAGGGACGCGCCGTCTTGGGCAGCACCTTGTCGAGCGTGGTGACCGAAACATCGAGTTGCTTGTTGAACTCGGGATCTTTCAAACGCTTCTGGAACTCGGGATCTTTGTCGAGGTCGAGGCCGCGGCGCACGCTCCACGCGGCCGCCGCCAGCACGCCGATGATGCCCGAGGGCAAGGTGATCTTGACGATGTCAAAGATGGTGACCGGCGTGCCCATTCGGATGGAGTAGCCGAGAAACGTGGTGACGGCCGCCGCCACCGGGCTGGCCGTGATGCCCATCTGCGCGGCAATGCTGGAGACGGCCATGGGCCGCTCGGGACGCACGCGCGTCTTCCAGGCCACATCGGCAATCACGGGAAACAGCGCATAGACGGCGTGCCCGGTGCCGACGCAGACGGTGAGGGCGAAGCAACAGAGCGGCGCCAGGATGGTGACGCGCTCGGGATGCGCACGCAAAAGACGCTCGGCCAGTTGCACCAGGTAATCCAGGCCTCCGGCCACCTGCAAAGCAGACGAAGCGGTGACCACGGCCAGAATGATGAGCATCACCGAGATGGGTGGCTCGGAGGGCGGCACGCGGAAGATGAAGACCAGAACGGCGACGCCAAGGCCGCCGATCATGCCCAGGGCAAGTCCGCCGCGGCGGATGCCTAGAAGAATTGCACCTAGAACCAGGAAGAAGTGAATGAAGAATGTCAGCATACGCCTCGGCAACCTCCTCTTCGTGCGGGAAAGGCGTTGGGAACGCATCCGCGCGCGGGACAAAAGAGAGGGCTGGAAATACCCGCGGCGGACAGGACGCCTCATTATGCCAGAGGCGATGCCCGCGCGGCGGGATTCCGCAAAAGATATGCGCCGTTCCGGGACCGCGGCGAAGGTCAGTAGGGGCAGGCGATCTCCACCGCGCCATCAAAGCAGCGTGCTGGCGCCTGCGCCTGCTTCTGGCGAGACTTACGTTCGGCCTCGGTGCGCAAGGTCATGGACATCACCTGGCAACGGACGTCCTTGGGCTGGTCGCCGCTGTGCAGGATCAGGTCGCCACGGATGGGTCGAATGGTGACCGAGGAGCCGAGCAGCAGCAGCACCGAGTTGTGAGGGCGGATCACGTAGCTCACCTTCTCGGTGCGCAGTTCGTATTCCATGCAGTCGCCACCGACCTCGTGCCCGCCCAGCGCAGTGGCCAATTGCGCGCTGCGCATGGCCTGCGGATCGTCGGGGCAGGGAACCTTGTGCATGGCAAACACCACGGCTTTTTCCATATTGCCGTTGACGGCCCATGCAGGCAGAGCGAAGCAAACAAAGACAGAAGACAGAAGAAGCACGCGGCGTAGCTTCATCGGGAGGCCTCCACTGAAGCCATCGGCCAAACGGAATAGAACTTGAGAGAACGGAGTTCCGGTGCGCGCCGGCTCCATTCCGGCATCAACTAGCAGCGCAAGTTTCCCGAGGCGAAACGGCCCTGCTGGCGCGTGTTGCTTGACAGCCGTGCACCAAGTCTTGTACAAAAACAGAATGATGTTGCTGCCGATTCTCATGACGACCATGGCCATGTGCATGATGTGCATGTGTACCCCCGTGGGCGTCCTCGAGAAATCGCGAAAGTAACTCAGCGAGATCAAGAGTTTGGAAACGACCCACGGCGAAGCGCCTGGGTCGTTTTGTTTTATCCAGGCATTTCAATTCAAGCCGCGAGCCAGAGCTTTTCAAGGAGCCGAAAACAACATGCCGGAGAATGAACCCAAACGTCACTTTGCAACGCTGGCCCTGCACGGCGGCCAGACGGTGGAGCAGACCACGAAATCGCGCGCGGTGCCCATCTACCAGACCACCAGCTACGTCTTTGACGACAGCGCGCACGCCGCCCGCCTCTTTGGCCTGCAGGAACCCGGCAACATCTACACCCGCATCATGAATCCCACCACCGACGTCTTTGAGCAGCGCATTGCCGCCCTCGAAGGCGGCGTCGCCGGACTGGCCGTGGCCAGCGGACAGGCGGCCGAGACCTTGGCCATCACCACGCTGGCCGGTGCGGGCGATGAGTTCGTTTCCACCACCTCGCTCTACGGCGGCACTTACAACCTGTTCCACTACACGCTGCGGCGGCTGGGCATTGAAGCCAAATTTGTGGACGCCGACGACTTCGACGGCCTGCGCAAGGCCATCGGCCCCAAGACCAAGGCGCTGTATACCGAGACCTTGGGCAACCCAAAGCTGGACGTCTCCGACATTGAGACCCTGGCGAAGATCGCGCATGAGGCGGGCATTCCCCTGGTCATCGACAACACGTCGGCCTCTCCGGCCCTGGTGCGGCCCATCGAGTGGGGCGCGGACATTGTGCTCAACTCGGCCACCAAGTTTATTGGCGGCCACGGCACCACCATCGGCGGCATCATCGTGGACGCCGGCAAGTTCGACTGGGCGGCATCGCCGCGCTTTAAGCGGGATTTTGTCGATCCCGACCCGAGCTACCACGGCATCAGCTACGCGCAGGCCTTCGGGCCGCTGGCCTTCATCCTGAAGGCGCGCGTGCAGGGCCTGCGCGACACCGGCGCGGCGCTGTCTCCGCTGAGCGCGTTCCTTCTGATTCAGGGCACCGAGACGTTGCATCTGCGTCTGGAGCGCCACTCGGAGAACGCTCAGAAGGTTGCCGAATATCTTGAGGCGCATCCCGGCGTGGATTGGGTGAACTATCCGGGATTGAAGTCGAGCAAGTACTACGCGCGCGCGCAGAAGTACTTGCCCGACGGGCAGGGCGCGCTGGTGACGTTCGGCATCAAGGGCGGCTATGACGCCGGACGCAAGCTGATTGACGCCATCAAGCTGTTCAGCCACGTGGCCAACATCGGCGACGCCAAGTCGCTCATCATTCATCCGGCTTCCACCACGCACCAGCAGTTGAGCGTGGCGGAGCAGGCGGACACGGGAGTTACGCCGGAGCTGGTGCGCCTGTCGATTGGCGTGGAAGACGTGCGCGACATTATCGGCGACCTGGCGCAGGCCATCACCGCGGCCAACGGCACCACGTACGAAGGGAAATAGTCATGGCTACCGAAATCACGGCGAGGCTGCACCTGGTACAGGGAAATGTCTCGCTCACCGAGAACGGGCCGTTCGTATTGCAGAACGGGCGCAAGCTGACCGAGGTCAGTTTGCGCTACGCCTGTTACGGCGAGCCCAACGCGGACTGTAGCAACGTCACCCTGGTCTGTCACGCCTTCTCCGGCACGTCGCGGGTGGACCAGTGGTGGCCGGAGCTGCTGCCCGCGCTCTTCGACCTGGATCACGAATGTGTTCTCTGCTTCAACGTCATCGGCTCCTGTTACGGTTCCACCAGCGCCTCTTCGCTCGATCCCGCCACCGGCAAGCCCTACGGCAGCACCTTCCCCATCACCACGGTTCGCGATTGGGTTCGCGCGCAGAAGCTGGCACTGGAGCAACTTGGCATCACGCACCTGAAGGCGATTCTTGGGCCTTCTCTGGGCGGCATGCAGGCCTTGCAGTGGGCGGTGGAGTATCCCGAGTGGGCGGAGCGCGTGGTGGCCATGGGCGCCACACGTTTGAATGCCCTGGGCTTGGGCTTGAACCACTTGCAGCGCGAGGCCATCCGCCTGGACCCCGAGTTCAAGGGGGGCGACTACTACGACGGCCCCGGACCGCGCGCCGGACTGGCCGTGGCTCGCGGCATTGCCATGACCACCTACAAGTCTTCCGAACTTTTTCAGGCGCGCCACGGACGCAAGCCCGACCGCAAGGGCAAGTCTCCCTTCGAACACGAGGACGGGCGCTTCGACATTGAAGGCTACCTGAACTATCAGGGAAATATTTTCTGGCAGCGCTTTGACGCCAACACCTACTTCGCCATGACCAAGGCCATGGACCTGTTCGATCCGCAAATGGATTGGAAGGGCGAAGCCTGGCGGCGGGTGCAGGCCAAGGTGTTGCTGCTCGGCATCTCCAGCGACTGGCTCTTTCCCGACAGCGACGTGAAGGCCTTTGCCGATGAGCTGCTGGCCGACGGCGTGGCTTGCCGCTACCAGAGCATTGAGAGCGCGCACGGCCACGACGCGTTTCTGGCCGAGCCGGACAGCCTGCTTGGATTGCTGCATGAATTCCTGCACGAGGGAGATGCCCAGGCCGGGGAAGACTTTCGCTCCGCCGCAGCGGAAAAAGTAGCGGTGGGTGGCAAGCACGGCATCAGCGTGGTGTAGCTACTGAATATGCTCCAGAGAGGCTCTGAGTAAATCTGTCTGCGTTAGCTCAGGACCAAACGCGTCGTTGAATAGTTCGCAATAAAGCTCTTTTGTCAGGGCGCGACTTTAGTCGCGCCGCTCTGTTGAGAGAATATGCGGCGGCTTTAGCCGCTGAGGGTAAGTTCTCCTCAGGGGCTGAAGCCGTGCCCTGACAAAGACCAGCTTGTTCATAGTTTCCCAGGCAGTCTACGCCGACCCCAGCGAATCCACGCCGTAGGATTCCAGCACGTCGCGCAGCGTCACCACGCCTTCCAACTTGTGAATGTCGGCGCGGTTCACCACGGGAATCACGTCGAGGTGTTCGTGGCTCATGCGCTCCAGCGCCAGATGCAAGGGATGGTCGGCGTGAACGTGGGGGAAGTCGAGCGTTTTGACCAGCGCCAGCAACTGCGCTTCGCCGTGTCCGCCGTCGCGCAACTTCCGCAGCTCGGCATGGGTGACGACGCCCACAATGTTTCCCTCGTCTTCCAGCGGCCAGCTATGCAACAGGCTGCGTTGCGTTATCTCCAGTGCTTCGCGCACGGTCACGCCGGCGCTCAGCAACTCGCCGGAGGTGCGCATGGCGTCGCGCACCAGGCGTCCTCGCATCTCTTCGCGGGCGCTGGCGCTGGGCAGGTGAATGCCATCCTGCTGCGCCAGTGCCTCGTAGATGGGCTCGGGCTGGAAGCGGCGTGAGATGAACAGGCTGGCCAGGTTGGCGATCATCAGCGGCACAATCACCGTGTAGTCGCGCGTCATTTCAAAGATCATCAGCACCGAAGTCATGGGCGCGCGCACAATGCCGGCGAACAACGCACCCATGCCCACCAGTGCGTAGGCGCCGGGTTCGGCCGTGTAGGCGGGAAGAAAATGATGCGCCACGGTGCCCACGGCTCCTCCCAGCATGGAACCCAGGAAGAGACTGGGGCCGAAGATGCCGCCGGCGTTGCCCGAGGCGTAGCTGATGGTGATGGCAAACAACTTCAGCACGATCAGCAGCACCATCAGGCGCAAGGCCATGTTGTTGTGCAGAGCCTGTCCCACGTAGGCGTATCCCACGCCGAGCGCCTGCGGGACAAACCATCCCATCAGGCCCACCGTGACGCCGCCGACCACGGGATGCCACCAGCGTGTGTTGCGCGGCAGCAGCAAAAAGCGGTGGCGGAAGTTGAGCAGCATCTTGGTAAAGGCCACCGAAAGAAATCCGCCAAGAATGCCCAGCACGGCGTAGATAAGAAACTCCACGGGGTGGACCAGCGTGTAAGAGGGCGCGTTGAACAAAGGGTTGTTGCCCAGCAGCAGGCGCAACACGGCCCACGAAGTGGCCGAGGCCAGCACCACTGAACCGAGTACTGGCGCGTGCAGGTCGCCGACGACTTCTTCCAAGGCAAACAGCACGGCGGCCATGGGCGTGTTAAAGGCGGCGGCAATGGCCGCGGCGGCGCCTACGGGAATCAAGGCCTTCACCTTCTCGGGACGCAGCCCGAGGTGGCGTCCCAGAACGCTGGCAATGCCCGCGCCCACCTGCACCGAGGGGCCTTCACGGCCCAGAGGAATGCCGCTGGCCAGCGTGGCCGACGTGCAGACGAACTTGCCCAGCACGGTGCGCAGGGAGATGTTGCCCTCGCGGGCAAAGAGCGCAGCCTTGGTTTGCGGCACGCCACTGCCGCGCGCGTCCGGGAAGAAGCGGTACAGCAGATAGCCCATGATGAGCGAGCCAACGATGGGAATGGCCACGCGACGCCATGCCGGACTGCCCACGGGATACAGCCTCATGCCGAGGCGCTCGGTGAGCACGATGAAGGCGACAACGGCCAATCCGGCCAGCGCGCCGATCAACAGCGACAGAATCAGGAAGACCTGTTCTTCGCGCTCGCGCAGCAGGGAAGAAAAGTAGGCGCTGAGCCGTGCGGAAAAAGGCGGCGCGGGAGAAGCAGCGGGCTGATTGGGGCGGGATGAGTTCATTGAGGGTATTGTGGCACCGACGGCCCGCGGACGACGCGGAAATCCGGGCGCCGGAGCAACGTGCAAGTCAAGAATGGGCGGGAGCCGTAAGGATTCGCGGCTCCCGCGCCAAGGTTACTTATTGCAGCGAGAAGTGAGCACGGCGGTTCTGCTGGAAGCAGCTTTCGTTGCTGTCGGTGCAGAACGGCTTCTCCTTGCCGTAGCTGATGGTCTTGATGCGGTCCAGCGAAACACCCAGCTTCACCAGCGCGGTCTTCACCGAATCGGCGCGGCTGCTGCCGAGGGCCATGTTGTAGTCCTCCGAGCCGCGCTCGTCGCAGTGGCCGGCGATGACGAAGTTGATCGAAGGATGTGCCAGCAGAAAGTCGGCATCGGCTTTCAGCGCCGGAGCATCCGTATCGCGAATGTCATAGCGGTCGTAGTTGAAGTAGATGTCCTTGATACTGCGGCTGAAAAGCTCCGCTTCCGTGGGACCAGATGGCGCCGGAGCCGGCGCAGCCGTAACCGTGACGCGCGCGGTGGCCGTGGCCGTGCCGCCCGGGCCAGTGGCCGTCAGCGTGTAGGTGGTGGAAGCCGAGGGGGTAACCGGCTGGCTGCCATTGGAAGCAACGCCGCCCAGGGCATCGATCGATACCGAGGTGGCGTGATCCGTGGACCAGGTGAGCTTCGACGATTGGCCGGCCTGAATATCGGCCGGTGCCGCGGTCAACGTGGCCGTAGGCTGGGCTGGCGCGGGAGCCGGTGCGGGCGGGGCCGGCGGAACCGTCTTTTTGTGGCAGGCACCGAGCAATAAAGCTGCGGAAACAGCAAGTGTCATCCCTGCAATACGCAGGGTACGAAGTGACGACATACACTCCTCCTTTAGGAGAGACGAAGTTGTAATGGATATACGGAACTAGAGAACGGGCAGAGGTTTAGCAGCGCAGAGCGTAATGGGACGTGGCGCTGAAGGGGAGAGCGGGAGCCACGATGCCCTCTCGCATGCAGACCTGAACAACACCGGCAGGGATGCCGAAGGCGGCCTGCATGGCGGCAAAAATTTTGCTTGCTGCCACCAGCGCACGGAACGCCGTAGTCTGGCCGTGGGATGCAACGAGTGGCCCGATGGCAACCGGATGCAGAAAGACGCAGAGAATCCCCAGAACGGCCATTAGAGCCAACGAACCGGCCCGGGATAATCCGTGCATAACCTGCTCCCTGTCATCCATCCTAGAATAATAAACACGGAAACGGAAATGGAGTTGGGGGGGGGGGGGGGGGGGGGGGGGGGGGGGGGGCGCGGGCGCCCCCCCCCCCGTATATCCCCACCAACCCACACCCCCACATATAC
>JARLGJ010000034.1 GCA_031296105.1 Acidobacteriota bacterium
CAGCGGCCCTTCGGGGCCGCTTTTCTATTGCGCCGCAGCCTCTCCGCAAATTTTCTGTGCGAAAGTGTGCAATTCCGTGTGAGTCCACCGCGAAGGCTGCTTGACGGGCTTATCGTCGAAGCTTAGTTTTCCGGAGTAATCACTCTGGATTGTTTTTCCTTCTCAGCCATACCCGGGTTGCCCTGTCATTCGCTCCCATATTTCAAAATCATGGGGAAGGAGAGCGTAAGTCAATGAAAATGCTTGGGTGGAAGCAGTTTGTAACAAAGCGCGGAGTCTGGGTTGGACTCTGCTTGACGATGCTGGCCGCGTGGGTGGCGCTGCCGGTTTTTGCGCAGAACATGGAAGTCAAGAAGAAGCCGCCGATGTATAGCTACGTGGCCAACTGGACTCTGCCGCGCGCGCAGTGGGGTGAGATTGACAAGGCCAACGCCGGCGATGCCAGGAGCTACGAAAAGGGAATCTCCAACGGTTCGCTGGTAGCCTACGGCGTGGACCGGAACCTGGTGCATCAGCCCGAGGGGACGACGCACGACAACTGGTTCTCCTCGCTCTCCCTGGAAGGGCTGATGGCGGTGCTCGACGATCTGAACAAAACGCCGGATCCGCCGGTTCTACTGGCCTCGACCAAACACTCCGACGGTATTTACGTAAGCCACTACTACAACTGGACGCCGGGCACCTACAAGGATGCCTACACGCATGTGTCGCAGTACAAACTGAAGGCGGATTCACCGGACGACACGTTGGACGCGCTGGCCAAGGCGGCCATTGTGCCATTGATGGACAAGCTGCTGGCCGAAGGCGTCATCGTGGAGTACGAAGTCGATCTGGAAGCCGTTCACACCACGGATCCCAGCAAGTTCTGGCTGGTGTACCTGACGCCCAAGGCCGATGGGCTGGATAAAGTCATGGCCGCCATTCACAAGGGCGTAGAGGCTAATCCACTGATCGGTGTTTCGTTCTCGTCCACCACCGATTACACGGCGCATCGCGACGAACTCGCACGCACGACCTGCACGTTCAAATAAACACCAACCTTGTCCCGGAGCGGCGGAGGAATTCTCTTCCGCCGCTGGCGGTTTTCCGGCCATCTTGCTGCCACGCAACTTCCCGGCATGGGAACGGCAAACCGGTGTATCATGGCCGGCCAATGAGGGGAGGATGGCATGGAACTCAACGAAGCAGTCACTACGGTGCTGGGGAAGAAGAGCCGGCGTATTTGCTGCATTCCGCCGGAAGAATCGGTCTATGAGGCAATTGCGCAGATGTCGCGCGAGCGTGTCGGCGCGCTGCTGGTGGTCAGCGGCGCCCGTCTGGAAGGCATCGTCTCCGAGCGTGACTACGCGCGCAAGGTGATTCTGATGGGGCGCTCGTCGAAGACCACCACGGTGGGCGAGATCATGTCGTCGCCGGTGATCTTTGTTTCACCGCGGGCCACGGTGGGCGAGTGCATGGAGATCATCACCCGGCATCGCATCCGCCACCTGCCGGTGCTGGACGGCGAGACGATTGCCGGCGTGATTTCGATTGGCGACCTGGTGAACTGGGTGCTGGAAGAACAGAGCGATCGCATCCGCCACCTGGAAGCCTACATTCGCACCCAGGCGTAAGCAGCCTCTCGCCGCCTGGCGCGGTGCGAGTGTAATGCTGGTGCGGATGGGTCAGCGGAGCAGGTCGAGTACGCTGCTTAGCTCGTGGCGCAGGCGGCGCAGTTGTTCCTTGTGCGACGCGCTCTCCATGGCGGCAATCAGCGGCAGCGGCTCGGCTTCGGCGGCGGTCTCCGGCGCGGATTCGGGCCGGACCGGCCGGGCAGCAGCCAGCGTGATGGGCTGCACCGTGGCGCGGTGCTCGCGCGCTTCCTCGCGCAGTTTTTCGCGCGCGCCCGCAATGGTGAAACCCTCCTCATAAAGCAGGCGGCGGATGCGCATGACGTTCTCCACGTCCTTGCGGCGGTACATGCGCTGACCGGTGTTGCTCTTGGTGGGTTTTAGTTGGGGAAACTCCGTCTCCCAGAAGCGCAGCACGTAGGCCGGCAGCGAAGCAAGCTCGCTCACTTCGCCAATGCGGAAGTAGATCTTGTCCGGGATGGCGACTTCCGGCTGGACGCGCGCGTGCTTGCGTTTTGCAGTTGACATGATGCGTGTGCCCGAGTGCCACCTATATCACGCCGGCCCGGTGCAGGCAAAGCGGCGCAAATGAAAAAGTCTCCGCGGGCAGCGCGGAGACTTACTATGGAAATCGAGGTCTAGCCACCTCGCAGTGCACCAGCACGTGACGGAACCTTCTCCCTTGAAGGCGCCAAAACATCTGCAACGGTGTGCCAATATTTTGAATACCATCAAGTGCTAGTCCCATATTTTGTGGCCGGTAGCTTTTCTTGTCAATAGATTTTCGCACTTTTTCACTTGACGGAGGGGTGGAGTAAGGTTATGCCGCGCTTCTTGCCAAAGGCGCGAAGGCGCTTTTTTGCCGGGTGGTAAAATCGACTGTTCTGTATCCTCATTGGCACCCCGCAAAGCGCGGTGTGCTTCCGAAAGGCCTGTCAATTATGTCCAGCCTGATGCCGGCGGTGGTCAAAAGTGAACCGAAGGCGGGAGTCGAACTCCGCGAGGTTCCCATCCCGGTCATTGGCGCCACAGATGTTCTGGTGAAGGTGAAAGTCGCCTCCATCTGCGGTACCGATCTGCACATCTACAACTGGGATCCATGGGCGCAGGGGCGCGTCATTCCTCCGCTGGTTCCGGGCCATGAATTCTGCGGCCACGTGGCTGCCATTGGACGCGAGGTGACAAGCGTCAAGGAAGGCGACTTCGTCTCCGCCGAGATGCACGTGGCCTGCGGCAAGTGCCTGCAGTGCCGCACCGGACAGGGACACATCTGCCAGCATGTGAAGATCATCGGCATTGACCGGAACGGCGCATTCGCCGGTTACGTGGCAATTCCAGAGTCGAATATCTGGAAGCTGGACCCCTCGATTCCGCAGGAGTACGCGTCGATTCTCGATCCCCTGGGCAACGCGGTTCACACGGCATTGTCCGGCGACCTGGCGGCCAAAACCGTGGCCATCACCGGCTGCGGTCCCATCGGTCTGTTCGCCATTGCCGTGGCGCGCGCCTGTGGCGCGGCGCAGGTGTTTGCCATTGAGGTGAACGAGTACCGCCGTAACATTGCCCATCAGATGGGCGCCGACCTGGTGCTCGATCCGGCCACCGAAGACGTGCGCAGTATCATTCGCGATCACACGGGCGGCTACGGCGTGGATGTGTTGCTGGAACTGGCGGGTCACAAGGATGCCATCAAGCTGGGCTTCGATGTGTTGCGCACCGGCGGCCGCGTTAGCCTGCTGGGTATTCCCTCGCGGCCGGTGGAACTCGACCTGGCGAAGGACATCATCTTCAAAGGCGCAACCATTCACGGCATCAACGGCCGCCGTATGTTCGAGACCTGGTACCAGATGACCGCGCTGCTGAAGGCCGGCAAGCTCGACCTGCATCCGGTCATCACCAATCGTCTGCCGCTCTCCGACTTCGACAAGGGCATGGAGCTGCTGAACTCGGGCAAGGCTTCGAAGATTCTGCTCTACGTGGACGGCAGCGAGTTGAAGTAAGAATATTCTCTCCCACGTCTGCAAAAAGCACGCAGACATGGGGCACCAAGGCACTGGTGCATTCCGAAGGACGCAACGATGACGGCTCGCAAGAATCCTCTCGCATTTCTCTCCGATGAACTCAATGCGCTCAAGGAGAAGGGCACTTACTTCAAGCTGCGCGTGCTGGACGACGAGCAGGCGGCGGTGTGCCACTTCGATGGGCGCAAGGTCATCAACCTGGCCAGCAACAACTACCTCGGACTGACGACGCATCCCAAGCTGCGCGAAGCGGCGCTGGCGGCTACGCGCAAATACGGCGTTGGTTCGGGCGCGGTGCGCACCATCGCCGGCACCATGAAGCTGCACATGGAGCTGGAAGAAAAAATAGCGCGCTTCAAGGGCGTGGAAGCCTGCGTAGTCTTCCAATCGGGATTCACGGCTAACGCCGGCACGGTCTCGGCCATTCTGGGCAAGGAAGACTACATCATCAGCGATGAGCTGAACCACGCGTCGATCATCGATGGCTGCCGCCTCTCGCGCGCCAAGATTCTGGTGTTCCGCCACAAGGACGTGGCCCACGCCGAAGAGCAACTGGCCAGCGTGGCCAACCTGCCGGGAAAAAAGCTGCTGATCACCGACGGCGTCTTCAGCATGGATGGCGACATCGGTCCCTTGCCGGGCCTGTGCGCGGCGGCGGAAAAGTATGGCGCCATCATGATGGTGGACGACGCGCACGCCTCGGGCGTGCTGGGACGCAACGGCCGCGGCACCATCGATCACTTCGGTGTGCATGGGCGGGTGGACATTCAAGTGGGCACCCTTTCGAAGGCCATCGGCGCCTTGGGCGGCTACGTCTGCGGCACCAGGGACTTCATCGAATTCCTCTATCACCGCGCGCGCCCATTCCTGTTCTCCACCTCGCATCCGCCGTCCGTGGCCGCCACCTGCATTGCCGCCTTCGACGTGCTGGAGCAGGAGCCGCAGTGGATGGAACAACTATGGGAAAACACGCGCTTCTTTAAAAAGGAGCTGGGACTGCTGGGCTTCAACATCGGCGGCGTCACTACGCCGGCCAGTGAAACGCCGATCACGCCGATCATCCTCGGCGATGGGCGGGCCACCATGGAGTTCAGCAAGGCGATTTTTGACGAAGGCGTCATGGGTACCGGCATTGCCTTTCCCACAGTTCCCGAGGGCAAGGCTCGCGTGCGCACCATTGTGACCGCCACGCACACCAAGGACGAGCTGACGCAGGCCTTGGAAGTGCTGGGCCGGGTGGGCAAGCGTATGGGATTGATCCGGTAGGCAGGCAGCTCGCCGGCGCGATTACAAACGCAGGGGTGCTATAGACTCTCCGGGTTTTACAGGAGAGGGCTCTGGCGCCCCTGTTCTGTTTGCCGATGCACGTGGGTTTCAAGGGTCTTGCCAAGCGCCAGCGCCGGAGAGTTTGCCGCCAGATCGTGACGCAGCATGAGGAACATCTGCATGACACGTTCGGCTCCCGTGGCCAAGGGGAGCGCTTTCAACTCGCCGCTGGCCAGCTCCTCCTGAATCAGCTCGCGGGGCAGCCAGCCAAAGCAGGCGCCGCAGGTCACGGCCGCATGGGCGGCGGGAATCGCATTGACGATCCAACTGCGGCAGCCTTCAATCTGCAACTGCAACGGGATCGTCGCCGCGGAGGAGGCAATCTGCACCAGCGTGTGCTCGGCCAGATGTTGATTGGTCAGCGGAGGCTGTACGGCGTGCAACGGATGGTTGCGATGCGCCACGGCCAGCAGCTCAACCGCGTACAACAACTTCGCGGAATAATTCAGCGCCCCCTGCGGCACAATGCATAGATCGGCGGGAAGCTCTTCGAAGGCCTGCTCGGCGGTCAGGCGAATCTGTTGCAGCAACGTGAGCTGCACCGCCGGATGCCGCTGCTGAAAGGTGCGCAGGGCGGGAAAGAGAAGAATGTCAGGAAAGACGTTATCCACCGCCAGGCAAAGCTCGACCTGCTCGCCGCGCGCCAGGTGATTCGCATCGGTCTCGATGGAGGTGAAGCCGCGCAGCAGCGGCATTGCCTGTTGTAAAAGCTGCTCGCCTTCCGGGCTCAGGACAGCCTTCCGCCCCTCCATTCGCAGTAGAGGAATTCCCAGCGCGCTTTGCAAACGGGCCAGGGCGTAGCTGACCGAAGACTGGCTCATGTGCAGATGGTGTGCTGCCCTCTGATAGCTGCCGCGGCGTACCACTTCGGACAGTATCGCCCACTGATCCAAGGTGCTTTTGTGCCTCATGGTTTTATTATATCGAATAATTAGATTGTTAACCCCTAAATATTGCGGTTACCGATCCCCTATATGGATGCATTCTAGAAACAGATATTGAGGATGGTGGCGAAAGAGACCACGGGCCGCTTAGCGAGAAGCACACCGGGGTACTCCAGAAAGAGCAAGTCATCTTTCGAGAATGAGAGGAGCAATAGAATGAAAACGAAAAACAATTGGCTGCCCTACGCAATGGCCGGATACGCCAGCGGGTGGAACCTGGCGGTGGAACTGACCGAAGACATGATTGGAAAGCCGTACTGCGAGCTGGAGTGTGAGGCGAAGGAAAGCCGCTCGGCCGACCACATCAGCGGATTTGGCGCCACGGCGGCTCACTGCCCGGCGTAAGAAAATCCGATTTCACACTCATCAAGGGGGCTTCGGCCCCCTTATTATTTTCAGGGAAAGAGTGAGAGCGCAATCTGCCGGAAGACAAATTTCCGCGAGTTTTCCGACCTCGCCCGTCAGGAAGAGATGATGGCGGCTTTGACGCGAGTGGATGCCTGCGCGCCCTGATCGAAAATCTGTTGGATACCCGCAGAAAGATGCTGAAGCCGGACACGCACATTCTCCGGGAGGAGAATACGGGCGCCTGGCAGTTTGGCAGCCATTTGCCTGCATCACGGCCATCCTGGCACCGCACACTTCGCTGCTGTCGCACATCGGTGATTTTGCGATGGAAATGGGACTGGGCGCGGCCTTTGGATACTTCGGCGGCAAAGCCCTAGCCTGGACGATCAATCACATCCGCTTGCAGTGGGAGGGATTGTATCCAGTGCTGAGCATCGCCCTTGTTCTGCTGCTGTTCGCCGTGTGCTCCAAACTGCACGGCAACGGCTTCCTGGCGGTGTACGCCGCGGGCCTGGTGGTGAGCGGCAGCAACGTGCTGCATGGCCGCAGCCTGCTGGTGTTCCATGACGGACTGGCGTGGCTGCTGCAAATCACGATGTTCCTGACCCTGGGTTTGCAAGTGTATCCCTCACAACTGTGGGCCGTGGCCGGAGCGGGCGTGCTGGTGGCAATATTCCTCATCGCGGTGGCGCGTCCTCTTAGCGTGCTGGCGGCGCTGGCTCCGTTTCGCTTCGGCGTGCGGGAGAAGTTGTTTGTGGGATGGGCCGGACTGCGTGGTGCGGCGCCCATCATCCTGGCGACCATCGCCGTCACTAGCGGCGTCCCGCATTCGCAAACCATCTTTCATCTGGTGTTCTTCGTGGCGGCGCTCTCGGTAGCCGTGCAGGGCACCACGCTGGACAAGATGGCGAAGTGGTTAGGCGTGTTGCAGGTGGGCGTAACGGAAAAAAATGTTCCCGCTGCAACTGCCGTGAACTCGGACAAGCAGCCGGTGAAGTTCACGGTGGCCGCCGGCTCCTGGGCGGATGGCAAGCGCGTCATGGATCTTCGTCTGCCCAAGGCGTTTTGATTTTGCTGGTGGCCCGCGTGGGAGAAGACATCATCCCCAGCGGCGGCACCGTGTTGCAGGTTGGCGATGAACTACAGGTGCTGGCCCCGCCGGAGTTTGTGGCGGCTGGCCGGCTGGTGTTTGCCGTGGCGGAATAGGAAAGTCGCGCGCCGGGTCAATTACTTTGCCGTTTGGATTGCGTCGGCGATGGCCAGTGCTTCCAGGGTGGGGCGTACGTTGTGCACGCGCACAATGTGGGCGCCGGAGAGGGCGGTGGCCACCACGGCCGCCAGGGTGGCCGTGTCACGCGCCGCGGGAGGAACGGAGGCCAGGGTGTTTTGCGCGCCGCGCGAGGCGATGGCCGCCAGAGGCTCTCCGCCGTCGAGTTCGGCCAGGCGGCGCTGCACGGGCTGGCCGAGAAACCCCTTGCGGGAGAGCGCGGCCATCAAGGGGTATCCCAGCGAGTGGAAGGCCGGAAAGCGCGCCAGCAGCAGATAGTTCTCCGGAAAATTCTTGCCAAATCCAAAGCCGGGATCGAGCACGATAGCCTGGCGGGCCATGCCGTGGTGCAGGGCGTGCTGGGCGCGCAGGCTCAGCTCGTCCAGCACCAGGGAGACGATGTCGGAGGCGGGCAACTGCGACTGCCACTCGTGCGGGCGTCCGCGAGTGTGCATCAGAATGGCGCCGCAGCCGAGGCGGGCCAGGGCGGGCGCCATCGAGGGATCCCAGGTGAAGCCGCTGACGTCGTTCACGATCTCGGCGCCCGCAGCGACGGCGGCCTCTGCCACTTCGGATTTGTAGGTGTCCACCGAAAGCACCGCCGAAGGACGCGCGCGGCGCAAGCCTTCCAACACGGGCAGAATGCGGTCGATTTCCTGCTGAATGCCGACGGCTCCGGCAAATTCCGGGGAGCTGGTGAGCACGCCAGGGCGGGTGGATTCACCGCCAATGTCGAGGAGGTCGGCGCCCGCGTCGAGCAGCTCAAGGCCGTGGGCAATGGCGGCTTCGGCGTTCGCATACTGGCCGCCGTCGGAGAAGGAGTCGGGCGTAACGTTGAGGATGCCCATGATGAGCGTCCTCTTGCCCAAGACAAGACTGCGGCGGCCAAGATTCCACTGGAAGCTAGGGCGCATGGCAGGAGTGTAACAATTTCCGGCGGAGAAACAGAGAAAACGTTGCTGCCCGGATGGGAGCTATCTTTTGGGCCGCGGCGCGGAAACGAAGAGATTCCCGCGAATGCTGAAGCGCCACAGGTCGTGCGGCGCGTGGGTGACGTTGACGCGCGGCGAGGCCACAACTTCCGGCGTGGGGAAATCGTCCTCGGCGATGGTGAGCGCACCCTTCGGCGAGCAGAGGTCGCAGCCGTTATCGCGCGGGCGGGTGATGCCCAAGGCCTGCGACAGGCGTCCCGGCCCGGAGGTGAGCTGCGCAAGCTGTCGCGCGGTGGGCGCGGCAGGCAAGGTGAGGCCGCGGCAGGCCGCCATTTTCTGCAGGCCGCTTACTGGCTCCAGGGCGCGCAGCAGCACACATCCCGGCGTGCCCTCCGGCTGGCAACTGACGTTGGTGCAGTAGTGGTTGCCGTAAATGAAATAGACGTAGGCATGACCCGGCGGGCCGAAGAGGACTTCATTGCGCGTGGTGCGCCCGCGGAAGGCATGGGAGCCGGGATCGGTGAGTCCCAGGTAGGCTTCGGCCTCCACAATGCGCCCGGCAATACGGGTGCGCCCCTGGCGGCGGAGCAGCAGATTTCCCAATAGCTCACGGGCCACGATGCGCGGATCGCGGTCAAAGAAGCTGCGCGGAAGCACGGTGAGTTTGGGTGGCATAGTGGTGCATTCGAGGCGGCAAAGCGGCCGCCCCGCCCGATTCCGAGTGGTTATTTGTTGGCCTTGTACCAGGCCAGAACCTCGTCGGCGTGGCCCTCGGGTTTCACCTTGCGCCAGACGTTGGCGATCTTGAAATCCGGACCGATGAAAAACGTGGAGCGCACGATGCCCATCACCTTTTTGCCGTACATGTTCTTTTCCTTCAGCACGTCGTAGAGGATGGCCACGGTCTTTTCGGCGTCGGCCAGCAGCGTGTAGGGCAGCGAGAACTTTTCCTCGAACTTCTTCTGCGCCTTCGAGGTGTCGGGCGAGATGCCCAGCACTACCAGCCCGGCGCGGGTGAGCTTCGCGTAGGAGTCGCGGAAGTTGCAGGCCTCGATGGTGCATCCCGGGGTGTTGGCACGGGGGTAGAAGAACAGCACAATGGGTTTGCCCTTGAACGCGGAGAGGGTAACGGGCTCTCCGTTCTGGTCGGGCAGGGTGAAGTCGAGAGCTTTCTGATTGGCGTCCATACGCAAGTATCTATACCGCAAAATTGGCCGGGGCGTCACCTGGATGGCAATGGCCACGTCCCCCTGCGGGCTACGAAGTACTTACGTTGTTTGAGACGGTGGCAGATAGGGCCGCGCAGGCTATTACGCACTCAGCCATCGTTGCAGTGTCAGCTATGCGCCCGGTCCGTACCATGCAGGGAAATCGTGAGATTTGGGGGCTTGACAGGTTTTTAAGATTTCGAAGGGTTCAAAGTTTCAAGGTAAAAGCAAAGGCGTCGAGAGTAGTGGCCGAAGTGACCTTAAGGCCGGAGTGCCTATTTGCGCGATGCTGGGATGTTTCGCTGCGCTCAACATGACACTGCAAGAACAAAATCAAGAGCAACAACAACTGCAAGAGCAAGAACAACTGCAAGTGCAAGAACAAATGCAAGATTGAGCTTTCCCACTCAAGCCCAACGACGGGGCTTGAATGGGGCACCGGCGGGGTCCTAAGTTTAACGGTGCTCCAGACTCCCACGTCTGCCAAAATCCGGCAGACATGGGGCACCAATGTTTGAATTTTTTACTGAGGTGAGCCACTCGCCATGATGCGGCGATTGTCTTTCCCGCGCTGGTGCTGAGCGCCCTGCCTCGCGTAGCCTCGGGAGCCTGTTGCAACGGGTACGGTGCCGGGAGCGCTTTAAAAACAGAGCAGGGTAGGAATCGGGCGGAACGGGAGAGGTTCATTGAAAATTGATATTTTTCTGCAACCCGGGAGGGGGATGGGGAATCCAACGGAGTGTATAGTTGTTGTAACGAATATTTCGCGGTCGCGAAAAAGGTTCCTGCAACAACCACCTCAAGATTGGAGAACGAACGATGAAAAAGATTTTGTTGCTGTTTGCCCTGCTGCTGGCGGTTCCCTCTTTGCTGGCGGCGCAGACCTACACGATTGACGGCGCACACTCGTCGGCCAACTTCACCGTCAAGCACATGGGCATTTCCACGGTGCACGGACGCTTTACCGACGTGAGCGGCACTATTGTGTATGACGCGGCGCACCCTGAGAAGAGCTCGGTGGTGGCCGTCATCAAGGCCGCTTCGGTGAACACCGACAACTCCATGCGCGACAAGCACCTTGGCTCGGCCGACTTTTTTGACAGCGCCAAGTATCCGGAGATCAGGTTCCAGAGCACCAGCGTGCGCCACGCGGGCGGAGACAAGTATGTAGCGGTGGGCAACCTCACCATCAAGGACGTGAGCAAGCAGGTGGAGATTGCCTTTACCCTGGCCACTGGCAAGGGCATGAAGGGCGAGCCTCGGCTGGGCGCCGAAGGCCAGTTGGGCATCAACCGCTTTGACTATCACGTGGCCTACGACCCAACGGGCGTGGGCGTAAGCAAGGACGTGAACATTGAGCTGAGCGTGGAAGCCGCCGGCAAATAAGCATTGCACCAAGTCGCAGAGCAGTACGGAAACTCCCGGCCAAGGCTGGGAGTTTTTGCTGCCCGCGGAAGGCGCTGAAATGCTAGCCGGTTTGACTATACTGGGCGCATGAGTAAAGAACAGGAAATTGCCGCCGCTGCGCCGACGGCGGAGACCCTGGCGCCGCTGATTGCGGGCACCATTTTTGAGGGTAAGGTGAGGCATTTTGTCACCCTCGGCTCCACTTCGGCGGCCGCCATGCAGGCCGGCGGCGACGGTGCCGAGGCCGGCACGGTGTGGATTGCCGAGGAGCAGTCGGCGGGCAAGGGCCGCGCCGGACACACCTGGCAGAGCGATCCGCGCGATGGACTGTACTGCTCGGTGCTGCTGCGGCCGAAGCTTTCTCCGGCGGATGTAATCATCACCTCGCTGGCCGCCGGGCTGGCCGTGGTGGAGGCCGTGCACGAAGCCACCGGCCTGTGGGGAGACCTGCGCTGGCCGAATGACGTGCTCCTCGGCAACAAGAAATTCTGCGGCATCCTCACCGAACTGAACGCCGAGGTGACGCGCGTGCGCTACGCGGTCATCGGCATGGGCATCAACGTGAATCAGCCGAAGTTTCCGCCGGAGCTGCGGGAGATTGCCACATCGCTGCGCATCGAGGCGGGCAAAGCATTCTCGCGCGTTGCCGTGGCCGCGGCCTTGCTCAATGCGCTGGACGGCGAAATGAAGGCCCTGGAAGCGGGCGTGGAGCGGGCGCGCGAACGCATTCTGCGGCGCTTTGAGGAGCGCTCCAGCTACTGCCGCAACGCGCCGGTGTGGGTGGAAGAAGACGGCGGCTACGAGGGCATTACACGCGGGCTGGATGCGCGTGGATTTTTGCAGGTGGAAACCGCCAAGGGGATGCGCACGGTCTTGAGCGGCGGGGTGCGCAAGCGGTAAAGCAAACAACTCGGGAGGCAGGATGAAAGGGATCGAGGTCAGAAGGCGTTTGCTGCGCTGGATCAACTGGTGGCCGCCGTTTGTGGGCATGGGAGTGAAGGTGCGGCGCATTTCGGCCGACATGCGCGCGGTGGACGTGGAGATGGTGCAGCGCTTCTGGAACACGAACTACGTGGGCGTGCACTTCGGCGGCTCGCTGTTCGCCATGACCGATGCCTTCTACATGCTGATGCTCCTGGAAAACCTCGGCTCGCAATACATTGTGTGGGACAAGGCGGCCTCGATCCGCTTCCGCCGTCCAGGCAGGGGCACGGTGCGGGCGGAGTTCCGCCTGACCCAGGAGCAGATCGACCAAGTGCGCCGCGAGGCCGACGCCGGAGAAAAAACCGAGCCGGTGTTTACCGTGGAGATCCACGACGAGAGCGGCGAGGTGGTGGCCGTGGGCGAGCGCACGCTGCACGTGCGGCGCAAAGACGCAAAACCGAACGGAGCGTAAAGCGTGCAGATAATTGCGCGGCTACTTCTGTGGGCCGCGGGTCCAGTCTTCAATTTTCAATTGGCGAATGTGAGAGAAGGCTTTGTCGTTGGTGACGAGCACGGCCACGGCGGACAGGGCCTGGGCGGCGATCATCATGTCGAGCGAGCCCATGGGACGGCCCTCGCGCTCGATCTCGGCGCGCAGCTTGGCATAGTGGCGCGCTGCGTCGGAGTCCCAGGGGAGGATGGCGACGCGCACGAGAAACTCCTCGATGACCAGCTTCAGCCGTGTTGCTTCCGGGCGGCGGGCAATGCCAAAGAGCAGTTCGCCCTCGGTGACGGCCGAAATGGCAATCTGAGGAAACGGAATCTGCCCAAGGTGATAGAGCACCGTGGGATTCTTGCGGAACATGTGGCTGACGATGTTGGTGTCCAGCAGGTAGCGGCGCGCCATTAGAAAAGGTCGCGGTCTTGCGGCGGCTCGTCGCGGCGGTCGGTGAGAAAGTCGTCGGGAACCTCGGTGTTGCGCAGCAGCTTGAAGAAATCATCCCAGGAGCCGGGCTGGCGGGAGAGGATCACGTCGCCGGTGTCGGGGTCTTTGCGGATGAAGACTTCCTGGCCCTCAAAGCGCATATCCACGGGCAGGCGGACGGCCTGGCTGCGTCCGTTTTTGAAGAGCTTGGCAGTGCGGGCCATGGATGTCCTCTTGCGATGGTATATACCGGAGTATATCACAACCGCTTGCATTTAATTTCAATCCCGGCCTCTGCCCAGAGACGAAGCAAAATTCATCCATAGTTGGTGTTTGCGGTTTCCCCGCTTCGTCATACACTGTTACGTTTGGCAGGTGAGGCCGGACGGGAGGAGTGTCTTCCGCCGGAGAGCATAATTTCCGGGGCGCCGTGGCAGGCGCCGGCATCAATTCCATAGAGAAGGCGAAATCAAATGGACACGTTTGGCAGCCGCAGCACGCTCCGCGTTGGCAGCAGGCAATACGACTTTTACCGCATCTCCGCCCTTGACCAGCATGGCTTCCGCACGGCGCGGCTGCCGTTTTCGCTGCGCATTCTGCTGGAAAACCTGCTGCGCCGCGAGGACGGCGAAGCGGTGACGGCGGAGATGATCCGCGCCCTGGCCTCGTGGACGGCGCAGACCGCCAGCGAGCAGGAGATCAGCTTTATGCCCAGCCGCGTGCTGATGCAGGACTTCACCGGCGTTCCGGCGGTGGTGGACCTGGCGGCCATGCGCGATGCCATGTCGAGGCTGGGCGGCGACGCCAAGAAGATCAATCCGCTGCAACCGGCCGAGCTGGTCATCGACCACTCGGTGCAGGTGGACGAGTTCGGCAAGGCGGACTCGTTCGATCTGAACGCGGCGCTGGAGTTCCAGCGCAACAAGGAGCGCTACGCCTTCCTGCGCTGGGGGCAGGGCGCGCTGAAGAACTTTGCCATCGTTCCGCCGGACACCGGCATTGTGCACCAGATCAACTGTGAGTACCTGGCGCGCGTGGTGTTTGTGCTGGAGAAAGATGGGAAGGCCGTGGCCTATCCTGACACGCTCGTCGGCACCGACAGCCACACCACCATGGTGAACGGGCTGGGCGTGCTGGGCTGGGGCGTGGGCGGCATTGAGGCCGAGGCGGCCATGCTGGGCCAGGCGGCTTCCATGCTGATTCCGCAGGTGGTGGGCGTGCGCTTTACCGGCAAGCTGAAGGAAGGCTCGACGGCCACCGACCTGGTGTTGACGGTGACCGAGGCGCTGCGCAAAAAGGGTGTGGTAGGCAAGTTCGTGGAATACTTCGGGCCCAGCCTCAGCTCGCTGACGGCGGCCGACCGCACCACCATTGCCAACATGGGTCCGGAGTACGGCGCCACGTGCGGCATCTTCCCGGTGGACGAAGAGACGTTGCGCTACCTGCGGCTGACCGGCCGCAGCGAAGAGCAGATTGCGCTGGTGGAGGCCTACTACAAGGAGCAGGGGCTGTTCCACACCGCCGCGTCTCCCGAGGCCGAATACACCGACGTGCTGCACATTGACCTGTCGCAGATTGAGCCGTCGATTGCCGGGCCGAAGCGTCCGCAGGACCGGGTGGTGCTGGGTGAGGCGAGCAAGTCGTTTGACGCCGCGCTGCCCGCGCTGCTGAAGCCCGACGCCAAGGTGAAGGAGCGTCCCACGGCGCGCGCTAACCGGGCGGAGAAGGACGCGGCCAAGGCTCTACGCCACGGCAGCGTGGTCATCGCGGCCATTACGAGCTGCACCAATACCTCGAATCCCTACGTGCTGGTGGCCGCCGGGTTGCTGGCCAAAAAGGCCGTGGAAAAAGGGCTGACGCGCCCGGCGTGGGTGAAGTCCTCTCTGGCGCCGGGGTCGAAGGTGGTAACTGAGTATCTGGCCGCCGCTGGATTGCAGCAGTATCTCGACCAGCTTGGCTTTAACCTGGTGGGCTATGGCTGCACCACCTGCATTGGCAACGCGGGGCCGCTGCCGCCTGAGGTGAATGACGCGGTGGTCGCAAACGGACTGGTGGTAGCTAGCGTGCTTTCCGGCAACCGCAACTTCGAGGGCCGCATTCACGGAGAGGTCCGCGCCAACTACCTGATGTCGCCGCCGCTGGTGGTGGCCTTTGGCCTGGCGGGCGAGCTGATTGACATGTACGCCGAGCCTATTGGACAGGGCACGATCGGTCCGGTGTACCTGAAAGATATTTGGCCGACGCAGAAAGAAGTGGACGCAGTGGTGAGCAAGACGATCACCACCGAGATGTTCCGCCAGAGCTACCGGACGGTGCTGGATGGCGACGCGCGCTGGCAGGGCTTGAAGGTTCCGGCGGGCGACACCTACCAGTGGGATGCCGCCAGCACTTACATCCAGAATCCTCCGTACTTTGAAGGCATGACGACCGAGCCCGCGCCGCGAGCGGCGATCAAAGGCGCGCGCGTGTTGGCCGTGCTGGGACACTCGGTGACCACCGATCACATCTCTCCCGCGGGCAGCATCAAAAAGGATTCTCCGGCGGGCAAGTACCTCATTGCTCACGGCGTGCAGCCGGCGGACTTTAACAGCTACGGCTCGCGCCGCGGCAACCACGAGGTGATGATGCGCGGCACGTTTGCCAACACGCGCATCAAAAACAAGCTGGTGCCGCAGATCGAAGGCGGCTGGACGAAGATGATCCCCGGCGGCGCCGAGATGCCGATCTACGACGCGGCCGAAGAGTACCGGAAGCTGGGCGTGCCGGTCATCGTGATTGCGGGCAAGGAGTACGGCTCGGGCTCGTCGCGCGACTGGGCGGCCAAAGGGCCACTGTTGCTGGGCGTGCGGGCGGTGATTGCCGAAAGCTTCGAGCGCATCCACCGCTCCAACCTGGTGGGCATGGGCATGGTGCCCTTGCAGTTCAAGGCCGGAGAGACGGCAGAGACGCTGGGGCTGACGGGCGAGGAGAGTTACGAGGTGCTTGGGCTGGATGAGGCGCTGAAGAGCTTTGCTCCGGGCAAGACGGTGGAAGTAAAAGCCACCGCCGCCGACGGCAAAGCAAAGACCTTTGCGGCCACGCTGCGCATCGACACTCCGCAGGAGGTGCTGTACTACAAGCACGGCGGAATTTTGCAGTATGTGGTGCGGCAACTTGTGAAGTAACAGGTTGCGAAGGTTGCACAGGTTGCAAAAGTTAAGGCGCGGACTTTGGTTCGCGCCTTTCTTTTTGCAGAAAACTTATTGGAGCTTACGCTTCGCTGGCTTCGGGGAGTTCCATCTGTTTTGCGCGCGCGTTGTCGCGCGACAGGCGCACGATGGTGACGATGTTCGAGCAGGAGATAAACGACTCCAGGATGGTGCCGCCGATGGAGTGGCAAAGCAGGTTATTGCTAAGCCAGCAGAGCGAGGAGCACAGCATGACGGCGCGCATGGAGATTCCGCTGAGCAGGAAGACGGCGATGGTTCCCATTACCGAGGCTGCCAGCGGAAGCAATCCGGCGGGTGAGTGGACAAAGTGCAGCCCCACGGTGAGGTTCACCAGAATGGCCGCGGCGGCCACCCAGATCGATTGGGTGAACAACGACAGGTAGGAGCGCACGCTGGAAATGCCGGCGCCGGCGACTCCGGAAAGATTGCCCAGCAGCCAGAAGTGCAGCGCGTAGGTAACGCACTCCGTGGCGTTCAGCGCGCGCAGGCGCTGGTCATTTTTTTGCAAAAACGCGGCGACGCCAATCACCAATGTGACATAGCCCATGCACTGGGCGGGAGAAAACCATTCCATAAAAAGAAAAGTCCCTGCACGGCAAAAGCCGCGCCAAACGTGAAATACCGTTGAGGATGCGATGTGGCCAACCGGGTAGCCTGGAGCAGAGCCCGCGGAGAACTGAATTACCTCGATTATACGCCGCATGTAGAGCATGGGCGCGAGCTTGCCGCAACGGGAAAAAGGCCGCCACGCGGGCGGCCCAGGGATCAAAAACGGCGAGCGTTACACGCCGAAGAAATCGTAGTCGTCATCCTTGGCACGCCGTTTTTCCAGCTTGCGGTAAGCCTGGTAGGGACGGTTGGCAATGCGGCGCTTGCGCAGCTCATAGCCCGCCCAAATGCCCAGGCCCACGGCGGCCAGCACGCCCACGGCAGTGGAGGCGGCAATCACCGGATGCTCGGCCACGGGACGCGCCAGGCGTCCACCGCGCAGCAAGGCGCGCCCGGGAATGCCCAGCTCGCCGCGGAAGTTCACCACCGCGTCATAACCGCCGCGCTCAATGGCGCGGTAGGCGTTGAGGAAGGTCTTTAGAGACGGTGTGACCGTGTCTTCTCCGCCGTGCACCAGAGTGTGATGCTGGCCGCGCTCCTGCTGATTTTCCAGCAGTTCCTCCAGCGCCGCGCCCAAGGAGGCCGCGTGGCTGGCCAGCGAGCGGTAGGCGATGCGTCCGCTCTTGTCCACCAGGAAGCTGGCGTTGGGCAGCGCGCCGTACAGACGGTGCACGTCGCCGCCCAGCTCGTCGATCAGGATGGGCCAGGTAATCTGCTCCTCATCGCGCAGCAGCATGGCGGCGCGGGCCTTGTCCTCCAGGCGATGATGCGGCGGCAGGTAGGCTCCGGGATGCGCTTCGCGCACGTAGAGGAACAGGAACTGCACCTCGCTGGCGGGGAACTCGCGCACCAGAGAGCGCAGGCCGCCGATGGAAGCCGCCGTCTGCGGACAGGTGGCCGAGCCGAAGGTGATGACCACGTTGCGCGAGCCTTTAAAACTGGAGAGCTTGACCAGGTCGCCGTCGAGCGAGCGCAGCTCAAACTCGGGCGCAGCGTCGCCGGGCTCGGGCGCATGGCCAAAGCGGTCGTGCACGTTGTTCTCCAGCATCTCGCGGCGGAAACGGTCGTAGTTGTAGCGGCTGAATCCGAACATAAAATGGCCTCCGGCAGCACGTGCCAACCGAACGTACTAGCCTGCCCTAATGATACGCCAGAGAACAAGTTAAAGAATGCGGAGGGAACGCTAAGCGCCGGCGTGCAGGCAGCGCACCTGGTGGCCCGCGTTGAGTGCGGTCAGCGCCGGCACGGCCTGCTCGCACTCGGCGGTGCGCAAGGGGCAGCGCGGGGCGAAAGAGCAGCCCGCGGGCAGCGTGGAAGGCGACGGCACCGAGCCTTCAATCGCCCGCAGCGGCTCGGTGCGATTGGTTTTGAGCGTGGGGATGGAGGCGATCAGTCCGCGGGTGTAAGGGTGCAAGGGGCGGGCAAAAAGCTCCTCGGCCGCGGCCATTTCCACAATGCGCCCGGCGTACATCACGGCGATGCGGTCGCTCACCTTCCTGACCACCGCCAGATCGTGCGAGACAAACAGCATGGCCAGTCCCAGGCGGCGGCGCAGGTCCGCGAGCAGTTCGAGAATCTGCGCCTGCACGGTGACGTCCAAGGCCGTGGTGGGCTCGTCGGCCAGCAGCAGGGCGGGGCGGTTGACGATGGCCATGGCGATCATCACGCGCTGGCGCTGTCCGCCGGAGAGTTGATGCGGATAATCACGCCAGCGGCGTTCGGGATCGGGGATGGCGACTTCGCGCAGGGCCTCGATGGCGCGGGAGCGGGCGGCGTGCCTGGTGAGAGAATGCGGGGTTCCCAGGTTAGCCTCGGCCTGCGGCCTCGGCGAACCTGGGGCACACTCAGAACCTGGGGCACACTCCAACACTTGGGTACAACGCTCGGGATGCGCCAGCAGGGCTTCGGCCACCTGGTCGCCGACGCGCATTACGGGGTTGAGTGCGGTCATCGGCTCCTGGAAGATCATGGCCATCTCGGCACCGCGCAACAGGCGCAGTTCGTCGGGCGAGGCCTCCAGCAGATTGCGATCTTCAAGTAGAACGCGGCCGGTGCAGCGCGCCTCGGGCGGAAGCAGGCCCATGATGGCCAGCGAAGTGACGCTCTTGCCGGAGCCGGATTCGCCAACCAGCGCGAGGGTTTCGCCGGCCTGTAATTGCAGCGAAATGCCATGCACCGCGCGCACCGCGCCCTGCGGCGTGCGGAAGTCCACCGAGAGATTGTCGAGCGTCAACAGCACGTGAGTATTGAAACACACGTCGCTGTGCTATTTCTGCGGCTGCGCCACGGCACCGCCCGATCCCTGCACGGCGTTGCTGGCCGGGTCGCGCACCAGCTTGGTGAGGAAGCTGGGCGGGATGGTGGCCGTCACTTCGGCGCGGTCGCCCTTGCTGGTCACCTTGATGGAGTCGAAGACGGCCTTGGTATCGGCGTCGCCGGAGCTGGGCGTGCTGTTGGCCTGCAAGCTGTGGAAGAGCGTGAGGAAGGCGTTGGACTGTTCGGCGAAGTTGCGTGCCGCGTCGTTGCTCTGCGTATAGAAATCGGCGCGGGCGTGGATGGTGGTCAACATGCGCAAGGAGACTACGACGTCGCTTTCGCCGGGCAGGCCAACATCCACGCCGCCGGGCAAGGTGAACGAAGGCTGCGGATGCGGATTCTTGGCCGTGGGCGAGGCCTGCGCGGGAATGTGCGCCACCGACCAGAGCAGACTGCCGAGAGGAATTTTGGGGTAATAGACCTGCACCAGCGTGGGTCCGCCAAAGGGCAGCGCCACTTTCTTGAAGCGGTCGATGATGCCGTGCACGATCGAGGAGTCGTCCACGTTGGAGATGGCCACGGTGTCAATGGCCAGCATGGCGATGCGCAGCGTGCGGTCTTCCACGGGAACGCTGAAAACCTCGACGTTGCGATAGGTTTCCACGTTGCGCGCGTGCTGGCGCAAATATTGGCCCAGCTTGCCCTGGTCGTAGTGGCCAATGAGGATTTCCGTGTAGCGCGTGGCGGCATGGCCGTGTCCGCGGTGGATCGCCATGGCAGCTTCGTCCAGGTCGCGCTCAAAGCTAAAGCCGGTCTCCTTGACGAACTGCTCGTAGCCGGGCGCGAGCTGCGGCAGCGGCTGCTGATCGAAGCTGGTGAGGCTGCGCACGGTGGCGAAGTCGATATAGACCACGGCGTCGGCTTCGGGCAGCAGGCGGGCGGCTTCCGGCGCGGCTTCCTTGCGCAAAAGGACCACGGAAACCACGGCGGCCACAAAGGCCAGCACGCAGAGGGCGATAATCAGCAGGCGTCTTCGGGTTTTCATCAAAGGGCCGTTCGGGAACTCCGGCGCCGGGCGCCGGTGGAAAAGCTGCGGTAGCTGGAAAAATGCATTTCCTGTACACTCACCTATTGGAGTCGAATCATAGCATCCGGCAGGGCCTGGAGTCCTCCACAGGAAGCTTTTCGAGGTGGGTTGCGCGCGGACAGGTGGCGTGTTATCTTCACTCTGGAGTTCCCGGACGCCGGTTCCGTATGTCCAGCGAGCACAGCGGGAAGCGGCCTGGATGGGCTGGCGTAGCTCAGCTGGTAGAGCATCTGATTTGTAATCAGAGGGTCGGGGGTTCAAATCCCTTCGCCAGCTCCAAAGTTTTTCCCGCGGCGAAGGCGAAGCGGGACTGAAGATCCCAGTGCGGTTTTCTTTCCAGAGAAGCGCTCTCCATAAGGATCTAGCAGGCAGGCCTGTCGCGGGCGACCGCGGACAGGCGAAGCGCGGACTGAAAACGCAGTTCCGCAGCGGGATTAAGATCCTGCGAGGTCTTTGAAAGTTTGCGCTGTACGTAGGTTTCTGGCCGCTGTAGGTGGCGGGAAGCCGGCGAGCACAGGTGGCCGAGTGGTTAATGGCAGCAGACTGTAAATCTGCCGCTCTCAGGAGCTACGGAGGTTCGAATCCTCCCCTGTGCACCATTTTTGCCCGAGTAACGGGCGTGCGCCGCAGGGCGCAAAGGAATGCGGAATGGCACGCGAAAAACGATTCTGGGCTGCCATGGCCGCATTTGTACTGCTGGGTGTGCTGGAGTGGACGACCTTGAGTCCGGAGACGGTTCGGGTAGTCAATTCGCCGTCCGGCGGGGCGCTGCTGGAAGTGAGCGTGCGCGGAATTGCCCTGGCGGTGTTGCTGATGTTTGCCGTGCGTAGCTGGGTGGTATATCGCCACCAGACGCTGGCGGGACGCGACGAAGAAAGTTCGAGTCGCGCGCGGGTTCGGAGTGGGCGGGAGTAACTCAGTGGTAGAGTCTCAGCCTTCCAAGCTGTTGGTCGCGGGTTCGATTCCCGTCTCCCGCTCCAGAAATTTGTGCAGGTCGTATATACTGCAAGAGTTGTGCTGATGTAGCTCAGTTGGTAGAGCACTCCCTTGGTAAGGGAGAGGTCACCGGTTCAATCCCGGTCATCAGCTCCAGTATTTGGCGAAGCCGTGCGCGGCCCTCTTCCGGGAGGGGCGTTGCGGGTAACCGCCTGGCGGATGGGCGTCGCTGGTGGTCCGGCAAGACGGGCGACTGGCGGGCCTTTTCGTGCGAGTGCGTTAGCGTGGTACGCGTCAGCCGTGGAAGTCCGGGGCGGCGGCGCGGGTTTCATCAAGATGGCCCGGGCCGGCGTAAGCAACACGCAAAAATCCATCGTAACGATTAGGGCATAAAGCAATGGCGAAAGAGAAATTTGACCGCAGTAAGCCGCACGTGAACGTCGGCACCATCGGGCACATTGATCACGGCAAGACGACGCTGACGGCGGCGATCACGAAGACGCTGGCGAAGCATAACCCGAACATCAAGTTCCG
>JARLGJ010000035.1 GCA_031296105.1 Acidobacteriota bacterium
AAGCCGGCGCAGCAGGCCATCTTCTCGGAGATCGCCGAGGAACTGGCGCGCAACGGCTTTGAGGCCTCGCCCTTCGGCGTGCGCACCCTGGCCATCCAGTCCGCCCCGGCGGGAGTCAAGTCGGAGGAAGTTACTCACTTACTCGGCGAGTTACTCGAACAGTTTGAGAGTGAAGAGCAGGCATTAAGTCTGGAAAAGATACGCACGCGCATCGCGGCCTCTATCGCCTGCCACGCGGCCATCAAGGTCAACATGCCCCTCGACCAGGCAAAAATGGAATGGCTGCTGGCCGAGCTGGCCAAAACGAAGTACCCGATGAGTTGCCCCCACGGCCGCCCGGTCGTGCTGCGTTACTCGGTCAAGGAAATTCTGCAAGCGTTCAAACGCATCTAGCGCGCCCTCGATGTGCCTTACCGACTTATTCCTCAAATAGAGAAATAGTTTTGGTGCCCCATGTCTGGCCCAGCAGTTAGGGCCAGACGTGGGAGGTAATTCATCCACAACTTCGAACCCTGAAGATTCACACAAGCCAGAATCACCCACGTCTGCTTGGTGCCCCATGCCTGGCCTTCTTTTGGCCAGACGTGGGAAGCTCACTCTTCCGGCAACTTCATTGGTCGAGGTTCTTTTCCCTCTCTCCGCATCGCGGTCCACTTGGACTCGATTTCAACCACACCCACCTCGGCGGTCATGTAGTGGCGGAAGCTGCTCCACGGCCACTCGTCAGGCTGCGCGCACAATCCGCGCTTCACCGGGTTGCGATGAATATAGCGCAGCTTCTCCACAAACTCGTCGTAGTTACTCACATTGCGGTCGTAGTAACGCCGCTGCCAGAGCCTCCCCTTGTCACGGCGCATGGCAGTCCCAATCTTTACTGCCTGTAGCGCGGTGCCCAGCAGTCCGCGCTCGGGTTCGCTCAGCAAGAGGTGAACGTGCTCCGGCATCAGGACATAGCCATAGACGCGCAGCGCGCGCTCACACCGCACGCGCTCCAGCGATTCCAGAAAGCTGCGGCAAATGTCCGGGTCCGCAAGTAGTGCCTCGCGGCGGTAGCAACTGAATGTCACAAAGTACGTCTGCCCGGATTGTTGGAATCGAACCAACCCTTTTGGCATTGGAGGTCATGCTAGCCGACGGAAATTACAGTGACAATCTCTATTTGGAAGATTTGCTTCCCATGTCTGGCCCAACATCGGGCCAGACGTGGGGTACCAATGGCGAGTTCTCGTTGTCAAACCCGTCTTAGTGCAGACAGATGCTCGCGGTCAGCACCACCAGCACCGCCAAGGTGATCCACACGTAGAAGTAATCTTTCTCCAGCAGAAAGCCCACCACGGAAAACACCACGCGGATCACCGGCGTGGCCAGCAGCAGCATGATTCCCACCTGGATGATCGACAATCCCCGCAGCTCCAGCGCCTCGCCCCGGGCGCCAAAGGCCTGGCGCAAAATCTCTCCCGGCTCGGAGAACGGCATGGACGCGCCCTGGAACACGCCGAACAGGGCATGCGCCGGATGGGCAGACATGAGGTGCGCGGAGTAGAACAGCGCGCCGCCCACCAGTCCCAGAGCGGTGGCCCCCAGCACGCCCGCGCGCAGCGTCCAGCAGATGAGCAATTGCAATTTTTCGTCGGCCGTACGCATGGCTTTTAAACCCTCCCCCGCAATCCGTGCACAATCATCTGCACGGCGATAATGGCCACGGCCACGGCGAACAGGCGGCGCAGCAACTTTACCGGAACGATCGGCAGCAGGCGCGCGCCAATGGTGGAACCCACCAGCACGCCCAGCATCACCGGCAGGGCAATCATCGGATGGATGTAGCCGCGCTTCAGGTAAATGGCCGCGCTGGCCACGCCCGTTACGCCGATCATGAAGCTGCTGGTGGCCGTGGAGACCTTGAACGGAATGCGCATCACCCGGTCCATGGCAATAACCTTCAGCGCGCCCGAGCCGATGCCAAGCAGGCCGGAGAGCAGTCCCGCCACGTACATCATGGCAAAGCCCATGCGGGTGCGCGTCACCTGGTAGGGCACTTCGCCCTCGGCCGCGTGATAGACGCCGTGCAGCCGCAGCTTGCGCGTGAACTCGTCGGGCACCACGTCATGCCCGGCCTCCACGTGAGTGCTGATCACCTGCCACGCCGAGTGCAGCAGCACCGCGCCAAACAGAATGGCCAGCGCCCGGGTGGGCGTGTGCGAGGCCAGCAGCGCGCCGCAAACGGCCCCCACCGTGGTGGCAATCTCCAGGAACATGCCAATGCGAATGTTGGAGAGGCCGTCGCGCACATACCCGGAGGCCGCGCCGGATGAGGTGGCGATCACCGAAACCAGGCTGGCGCCAATGGCGTAGCGCATGTCCACGCCCAGCAGCAAGGTAAGCACCGGGGTAACGATGATGCCTCCGCCCAGTCCGGTGAGTGCACCCACCAGCCCCGCGGCAATGGCAAACAGAAACGCAATGAGGGAGAACGAGGTGGCCAGCATAAACTCTCCCTTCGATTATTTCACCCGGCGTCGAATCCCGTCATGCGGCGGGTGTCGATTCCGCCTGGCCGCCGCCGCGCGCATTCCCGGCCCTGCCTGGTTCTGTATTTTTCCGGCCCGGTGCAGGCTCATGTTCTCTCCGTAGCCGCCATAGCGCTCTAGCATTTACACTAGATAGGATGACTGAGCAGGAATTACTGGAATTGCGCAACGCCAAGTGGCGGACGAACGGGCAACCGATCCGCACGCAGGATGACGCGCGTGAATATATTGAGAGCGTGGGCTTTTGCCTGATGTATCCTTTGCGCCCACCCGTGCTGGTGCCTACCTTTATTGGCGCCTGGGCCGGCAGCAACGACAATCTGCCCACCTGGCAGCACGCCTTTGCCGACGCCCGCGCCAAGGACGCCACCGAGGTTATGGTGCGCACCCTGCGCCAGAAGTTCGCCTTCGAGGCGCCGCTGTTTGGCGAGACCGACTTCCTGGTCTCCGCCTCGGTGTTCCCCTACTTTTACGGTCTGGTCGGCGACCGCAATCCGCGCGCACCCATCAAGACCGGCAACCGCTCGGAGTACTCTCCGCTGGCGGCCCACGTCTTTCAGGTCATTCAAAAGGATGGCCCCATCACCAAGAACCGCATGCGGGAGATTCTTGGCGGCGAGTTGAGCGAGGCCGCCATCGACCGCGCTCTAAACGAGCTGGCCATGAAGCTGCGCATCACCCGCGTGGATTACCGCGCCGAACAGGGAGCCTTCTGGGACGTGCTGCTGCGCTGGTCGCCGGACGAGGTGCGCGAGGGTGTAACGCTATCCATCGCGGAATCCCTGACCGCGCTGGTTAGCAAATATATTGAGTGCGTGGTGGCCGCCGAGCCTACCGAAGTGGAAGAGTTCTTTAGTACTTTCATCGGTCGCGGACGCGTGCGCGAGGCCATCAACGCCCTGTTGGCCGCCCGCGAGTTCCAGTTCGTGCACATCGGCAGTAAGACCATGTTGCAGGTGCCTCCGCCCAAGCCCGTGCTGGTGCGCAAAATGGTGCGCCCAGGACGCCCCATCGGACGCCGCCTGCGTCCCTCGGCCAAGCCTGCCGCACCCGCCGCGCCGGCTCCCGCCAAGGACGCGCCGAATTCCCCGCCAACGGAAACGGAATGAGCACACGGAAACTTGTCATTGCCATTGACGGTCCGGCCGGCGCGGGCAAAAGCACCATTGCCTCGCGCCTGGCCAGCAGTTTGGGCTATGTAAACCTGGAATCCGGCGCCATGTACCGCGCCCTGGCCCTCAAGGCCATTCTTTCCGGCGTGGATGCCGCAAGCGAGCCGGCCTTACTGGAGTTGGCGGCGCATACCACCATCGAACTGGATCCCACGCCCGCGGGCAATCGCGTGCTGCTCGACGGACTGGACGTCTCCCAACGCATCCGCGAGCGCGACGTCACCGACGCTGCCTCACGCCTCTCCACCCACCCCCAGGTCCGCGTCTGGATGGTGGAGCGCCAGCGCGCCATGGGAGCCGGGGGCGGAGTCATTATGGAAGGCCGCGACATTGGTACCGTCGTCTTCCCCAATGCCGAGGTCAAAATCTTCCTCGACGCCGATCCCAACATCCGCGCCAACCGCCGGGTGACCCAGGCCCATGCCGAAGATGACCCCGCGAGGGCCGAAAAGCTGCGCCACGACATGCAGGAGCGCGACCAGCGGGACGCCACCCGCAGCGCTTCGCCCTTGAAAGCAGCCGACGACGCCGTCCACATCGATTCCAGCCGCCTGACCATTGAAGAGGTCATCGCTGCCTCGGAAGCACTCGTCGCTGAGCGGCTGACCAAGCTCAGCTAACGTCAGCCGCAGATTTTTCTTCAATTTTTCAGTCGCTTGCGATTCTTGCCTGTGGAAAAGCCTGTGGACTGTTGCGACTTTCAGCATTGTTGTATTTCACAGCGGCGATTCGCATCATGCCTCTAACGTATTGAAATTGTAGTGGCCCGAGGGCTGTAACGCGGTTGCGTTGGGCTAGCGGCTGTTGCAATCCTCTGCTATGGCTGCCGCTGAGATTTTCCACTCTCCCGCTCGTTGATTTCATAACTCTTTGTTTTTCTGCACGTTAGCCAACTGGCGCGGGTTTGGCCTGCGGCGTGCCCTTAGGTATGGCGTAA
>JARLGJ010000036.1 GCA_031296105.1 Acidobacteriota bacterium
ACGGCGGAGATGAAGTGATCCCGGCTGATCCTCAGCAGCACGCGGAACACCAGCAAGGATGCCACGGCGTGCAGCAGCGCGCCCATCAGGTGCCAGCCCGCGGGCTGCAAGTGGAAGGCTAGATAGTTGAGCCGGAACCAGACGAAGAAGAGCGGGCGGAAGTAGTTCTGCGCGTGCGTGGGATCGTAGGTGGTCCACACGTCGGAGGTGAAGTACGCTAGCACGCCGCGCCAGGAGGTGATGGCCGGATTGGCCACGATCTGGAAGCGGTCGTCATAGACGAACTGAAATCCCGCCGAGGCCAGGAACGCCAGGCAGGCGGCGGCAAAAACAAGAATCTCGATGGCGGCGGGACGCGCCAGAAGTTCGGAAAGCGATTGCCGCGAAGCAGGGGAAGGGGTCGTCTCAGTCATGGCGTTTGCTGTCATGGTACAGGACGCGAGCCGCCATGCGGACCGTGGCGAACACGCGCAGGCAATCGAAAGTGTCTATTCACAATCGCCGCAGCAGCCACAACTTTCGCCCCGCATGGCGCGGCGGCCTTCGGTGACAAGGATCGGCACCGCCAGCAGCGCGGCCACGGAATCCGCCCACGCCAGATGAAGCCACGCATTCAGCGCCAGTCCCGCCAGGGTAACCGCGGCCAGGTAGGCACAGGTGGCCGATTGCACGGCATCGGCAGCCAGAGCGCTGTGGTGGAGTTCGCGCGCCAGGCGGCGCTTCTGCCACGCCAGGCACGGCATCACAAGCAACGCCGCCAGAGAGATGCCGATTCCCCACCAGCTTGTCTCCGGATCGCGCCGTCCCACCAGGGAGAGCAGAGAGACCGCGGCCACTACCACGGCCAGCGCGAAAAGCAGCAGGCCTGCGGCCCGGTCCACGGCACGCTCGCTAAGTCCGAGGCGCGAAGCTATCGACGCCAGAACGAGGATGGCGGAGAGCAGTTCCACCAGGCTGTCGGCGCCGAACGCCGCCAGCGCCGGGCTGTGTGCCTGCACGGCAGAGGCCAGCGACACGGCGCACTCCACCACCATCCAGCCCAGAGTAAGCCATTGCAGCCGGAGGAGCCGTTGGCGGTTTGCGGAATGGAGCGCGGAGGTAGCCATTGGTTGTTTGGATGTGGCGGCGAGGCGGAAGGTTCCACTTCGTACAGCCTCTCCAGCCGCCTATCCCAGTTCGTCCTGCAACTCGGCCTTCGGCTCCTGCACGTGGCCCATCAGTTCGCTCAGCAAAACCCCGGCCAGAATCAGTCCCGCGCCCGCTGTGCCGCGCGCGCCCAGGCGCTCGCCGAGGAAAACATAGCTGGTCAATCCGGCAAAGACCGGCTCCATGGCAAAGATGAGCGCCGTGTGCGTGGGTGGCGTAAAGCGCTGCGCCCAGGCCTGAATAACGAAGCAGGCCACGGTGCCGATGAGCGCCGTGATGGCCAGCGCCCACACGATGCCCGGCGTGAAGTGAATGTGTCCGTGGCGCTCGGCCACGGGAATGGAGAGGACCATCCACGCGGCGCAGGAAGCAATCTCCACCGGAACCAGGTGGACAAAGTCGTAGTGCTGCGCGCTGCGCCCCAGCACAATGATCTGGAAGGCAAAGGCCACGGCGCAGGCCAGCGTCATCAGGTCGCCGCGGTTGAGCGAGGCCAGCGAAAGTCCCTGCCCGGCCGGGACGCAGGTGAGGTACAACCCTGCCAGCGCCGCCAGCACGCCGCCCAGCGTATAGCGATTGATGTGCCGGCGCCAGAAGACGGCCAGCAGCAGCGGCACCAGGATCACCGAGAGCCCGGTGAGGAACGCCGACTTCGACGCCGAGGTGTACAGCAGCCCAGCGGTCTGGAACTCATAGCCCAGCCACATCAGCGTGCCCACTTCGATGCCGGCGCGCAGGGCTCCGGCGGGCAGTTGGCAAAGCTGCCGGAAGAACAGGGCGATCAGCACCACGGAGGCCAGCGCCATGCGCGCGGCGTTGAAGACCAGCGGCGAGGCATCGGCCAGCGCCGACTTGATGACAATAAACGTTGCGCCCCAGACAAAGGTGGCAAACAACAATAGAAGATGAGCTTTAAGAGAACGCGACATTACAACGGGTCTTTCTGCGAAAAGTCTGGCCGTGAAGAGTCTGGCGGCGAATCGTCCGCGGCGGGGAATCCGGCCAGCAACAGCGTGAGCAGCGCAAGACGGCGCAAGGCCTGCTCGCGTCCGGCGCAATCGAACCACTCATGCA
The DNA here is from genome assembly GCA_031296105.1 of Acidobacteriota bacterium. Taxonomy (GTDB): domain Bacteria; phylum Acidobacteriota; class Terriglobia; order Terriglobales; family Acidobacteriaceae; genus TOLSYN. Next base: position 2,221 of record JARLGJ010000036.1, read on the forward strand.
GCGTATGCGCGCCGCCGCCACGGCCGCCGCCGCCCAGGGTTACCGCCTCCAGGTTGAGCGAGAGCGGAATGTTGGCGTCGGTCGAGGCTCGCATCAGTTCGCTGCCGATGCCAAGTTGTGCGTCCACGGCGCGGAGGGCGGTCAGCAGGCGGGAATCTTCCGCGAGCTCTCCCGCGGGACGCTCGCCCACCAGCAGAACCTGATGCGCCAGCCGCAGCGGACTGGAGCCCGCGGCCTCGGTGCAGGCATCGGCCACCATGCGGCGCAAATGCTGCTCCACTTCCTTCAAACGGCGCGCGTCGCTGGAGCGCACATCGACGCGGAAGGTAACGCGCTCGGGAATCGCATTCACCGAGGTGCCGCCCGCGATGGTTCCAACGTTCACCGTGGTGCGCGGATGCTCCGGCAGCACCAGGCGCGCAAGCTCGTGGATCGCCGCCGCCGCGGCCACAATCGGATTCGGCGTGCCGTAATCGCTCCACGAATGTCCGCCTGGGCCTTCGATAACCACCTCGAAGCGGCGGCTGCCCAGGGCCAGCGCGATGATGTTGTCCACGCCCGCGCCGTCGATGGCCACCAGCGCGGCAATCTTGGGCGCGGGCAACAGGTCCGGCAGAGCACTGCCAAGCTGCGTGCGGTAAAGATGCCTCATGCCGCGCAGATTGCCTTCTCCCTCTTCGCCCGTATTGCCCACAAACAGCAGCGGAGAAGCGGTTACAACGCCGCACTCGGCAAAGGCCGCGGCCAAAGCCCACAGGGCCGCCAGTCCCGCGCCGTTGTCGCTGATGCCGGGTCCGAAGAGACGCGAATCCTGGCGGCGCACGGCAATCGGCGTTGCGGCGGGAAACACCGTATCCAGGTGCGCGCTCAGCGCAATCACCGGCGCATCCGCCTGTTGTCCCTTGCGCAGCGCCAGCAGGTTGCCCGCGGCATCGCCTGAAAGTTCCAGCCCCAGCGGAGACAGTTGCTCGCCCAGCCACGCCGCGCGCACCTGTTCAGCAAACGGCGGCGCGGGCACCCCGGTAATCGACATTTGGAATTCGGCGATGCGGCGCTCGTTGCGTGCAAACCAGTCAAAGATGCGATGCACGCGCGCATCGGCCGCCAGGCTTTGCACCTCCGGCAGCATTCCCGGGCGCGGGCGCTCGGGTTTCCGCGGATTCCAGGGATGGAATTGCATCACCCCAAATGGTACACGAGGAGATTGCCGGCTTTTGACTTAATACGCGCCGGCGGGCCTTGACCGTCCGCCGCCCGCGGGCGAAACTGAATACACGCTCGCCCGCCCCGTGCATTCGACGGGCCGCCTTCAACCATTTTCCTGCATCCCATAAGGATCGCCCTCGGTGAGCGCGCCCATCGCATGAAACTGACCCGAAGAGAATTTATTGAGCTTGGCGCCGGCACCGTGGTTGCCGGAAGCATTGCCCGGGGCCTTTACGAGACGCACGAGCTGGATATTACCCGCCACGATATCCGCCTGAAGCGTCTGCCCGAGGCGATGCACAACCTGCGCGTCGCCCAGCTTAGCGACATTCACTTTTACCCCAACCATCCCGCCGGACACGTGGCGCGGGCCGTAGCGGCCGTCAACCGCGAGCGCCCCGACCTGGTGCTGCTCACCGGAGACTTCGTCACCAGCGCCTACCACCAGCGCGAGCAGCGCGCGCAGCACGCCTGGCCCTGCGCCGAGATCCTGCGCGGACTGCGAGCCACCATGGGCATCTTCGCCGTGCTCGGCAATCACGACCACCACTCCGACGCGGACGTCGTCAGCGCCGCGCTGCGCTCCTCCGGCAACATACGCCTGCTGCGCAACGAGTCCGTGCCCCTGACCAGGGGCGGCTCGCGCATCTGGATGGCCGGCCTGGACAGCGCTTCGGCTCACGCCGCCAACGTCCACGCCACCTTAAAGGGAATTCCGGTGACGGATTGCGTGCTGGCCGCGGTCCACGAGCCAGACTTCGCCGACGTGCTGCGCCAGTTTCCGGTGGACATGCAGTTCTCTGGCCATTCGCACGGCGGACAAATCGTCTTTCCCGTGGTCGGAGCGCTGTATTATCCGTGGGGCGCGCACAAATACCCCAGGGGATACTACCGCCTCGGCGAGTATCAGCTCTACACCAACCGTGGGCTGGGAGAGATCGTGCTTCCCATGCGCCTGATGTGTCCTCCCGAGCTGAGCATCTTCACCCTGAAGTCCGGCACGCTGGCCTGAAGCTGCGAGAATTTCACGGCATTCGCCCCCGGGGAAATCTGTTTGTGGACTTTTTCTGAGAGTCCCCGGGAATTGGCGGCGCTGGAATCTTGTAAAATCGGAGTACCTTACATTCAGGTGACGGCATTGGTGAAGGTTGTTCCATCCTCGGGACCAGGCGTATCCAGTGCGGTAAGTATGGTTTGTGCCGACTTGGATGGCACTCTCATCGCCACCGATTTGCTCTACGAGAACCTCCTGGAACTCGTCAAGCAGCATCCGGCGCGGCTTTTTCAGGTGCCCTTCTGGTGGATGCGCGGCCGCCCCTATCTCAAATCCCGTCTGGCTGCCGCCGCCCCTTTGAATGCCGCGCGCTTGCCGTACCGTCAGGAGGTGGTGGACAAAGTCGTCCGCCTGCGCGCGCACGGTGCGCACACGGTGCTGGCCACCGCCTCGCACCAGACGCACGCCGCCAATGTCGCCGCGCATCTTGGCTGCTTCGATGAAGTGCTGGCCACCGCCGATGGCGTCAACCTGAAAGGTTCCGCCAAGGCCCACGCGCTGACAGAAAAATTTGGCGACAACTTTCTCTACCTCGGCGACAGCGCCGCCGATCTTCCCGTCTGGGCCGCCGCCCGTGAAGGCATCGTCGTCGGCTCGCCGCGGCTTGCCCAGCGCGCTGCCAAGGTGACGCAAGTTCGTGAAGTGGTCCACGTCCCGCATGGCGGATGGCGCGCCTATTGGAAAGCCCTGCGCCCGCACCACTGGAGCAAGAACGTGTTGCTCCTGTTGCCTTTGCTCTTGGCTCACCGCTTTGCTGCCCATGCCTGGCTGCTCACCATTCTCGGCATGTTGTTCTTCGGCTTCGGTGCCTCGGCCATTTACATTTTCAACGACCTGCTCGATCTGCCCAGTGACCGCGAGCACCCTTGGAAGCGCCACCGTCCCTTCGCCTCCGGGCGTCTCTCCATCGCCCAGGGATTGCTGATCGCGCCGTTGCTCCTCGTGGCCTGCGTTGGCGGCGGGCTGCTTTTGCTGGGATGGCATTTTGCCCTGGCCGCGGCGTTTTATTGCGCGCTCTCCATGGCCTACTCGCTGGTCTTCAAGCGCAAGCCGCTGCTCGATGTCTTTGTCCTCACCAGCTTCTACGGCCTGCGCATCATCACCGGCGCGCTCATCACCAGCACGCCGCTCTCTCACTGGTTCCTGGTCTTTTCCATGTTCTTCTTCTTCTCCCTCGCGCTGGCCAAGCGCTACAGCGAGCTGAAGCACGCCGGAGCGCTGGTGGAGAAGGGCAACTCCGGCCGCGGTTACCGCCCCGAAGATTCGCCTTTGCTGGCGATGATGGGTGTCACCAGCGCCTTTGCCGCCGTCATCGTCTTCAGTTTCTATTCGCACAGCCCGGAGGTCAGCCATCTCTATCCACATCCCGCCGGGCTGTTGATGATTGCTCCGCTGCTGCTCTATTGGCTGGTGCGCGTCTGGCTCCAGGCCGGCCGCGGAGAGTTGAAGGAAGATCCCGTGACCCTGGCCATGCGTGACCCGGTCAGCTATGCCGTGGGCGCGGCCAGTGCACTCTGCATTCTTATAACGTTCTTCTGGCGGTGATTGCTCTTATGACCTCTTCTATGCAAGGCAAGCTCGATCCTTCCGTTGGCGCTCCCGCCAACGTCGCGCCCGTGGCCCCCTCTCCCGCGCGCGACGGCAGTTATAAAAGCTGGGGACATTATCCGCTGGCCACGCATCGCAAGATACTTCATCCCGCGTGGATGGATGAAATTACTCCCGAGCTGTTGCAGCGCAACGCTCCCTTGCTGGCCTACGGACTGGGACGCAGCTACGGCGACAGTTGCCTCAACGACGGTGGAACCTTGCTCGACGCGCGCCCCCTCGACCGCATCCTGCACTTCGACGCCGAGAACGGATCGATCGTCTGCGAGGCCGGCGTGTCCCTCGGTGAGATTCTGCTCGCGGCCGTCCCGCGCGGCTGGTTCCTGCCCGTCACTCCCGGCACCAAGATCGTCACCCTGGCCGGAGCCATTGCCAACGACGTGCATGGCAAGAATCATCACGTCGGCGGCACCATCGGCTGCCACGTCGAGCAGTTCGAGCTGGTCCGCTCCGACGGCCAAATCCTCACCTGCTCGCGCCAGGAGAACAAGGAACTCTTTGCCGCCACCATCGGCGGCCTCGGCCTCACCGGCATCATCCTCTGGGCCGAACTCAAACTCAAAAAGATCGACAGCGCGGAGATCGAGATGGACACCGTCCCCTTCTCCACCTTCGAGGACTTCACTCGCCTCAGCAGTGACGAAGAGGGCGCGCGCTACGAGTACACCGTCGGCTGGGTCGATTGCCTCAGCGGGCGCAAGACGCGCGGCATCTTCATGCGCGGCAACCACGCCACGCAGGGACGCCTCGCCGCGCATCCCGAAAAGATCAAGCTCAACGTCCCCTTCAACTTTCCCGCGTTCACCCTCAACAAGCTCAGCATCTGGGCCTTCAACAATCTTTATTACCTCATGGGCAAGCGCAACGAAGGCCATTCGCGCGTGCACTACGATCCTTTCTTCTACCCGCTCGACAAGGTGGATAACTGGAACCGCATCTACGGCCAACAGGGTTTCACCCAGTATCAGTGTGTCGTGCCGGAGAGCGAAGTGGCCGCCTTCCAGGAGATTCTCGAGCGCATCGCGCGCGGCGGGCAGGGATCGTTCCTCGGCGTCATCAAGAAGTTCGGCAACGTGCCGTCGCCGGGACTGATGAGCTTCCCGCGTCCCGGCCTAACCCTGGCGCTCGACTTTCCCTTCCGCGGCGAAAAGACCCTCAAGCTCTTCGCTGAACTCGATGAAGTGGTCGCCGCCGCCAAAGGCGCGCTCTATCCCGCCAAGGATCCGCGCATGAGTTCGCGCATGTTCCGTCTATCGTATCCGCGCCTCGAAGAGTTCCAGCGCTGGGTGGACCCCGCGCTCAGTTCCAGCTTCTGGCGCCGTGTCATGGAGGTGTCGCGATGAGTCAGGGTCTGGTTATTCTCGGTGCAACCTCGAAGATCGCGCAGGAAGTGGGCCGCCTCGCCGCCCGCGAAAATCGCGAACTGCTTTTGGTCGCGCGCAATGAGGATCGTTTGGAGGCTGTCGCTGGCGACCTGCTCGCCCGCGGCGCCGCCCGCGTCGTGGCCATCGCCGCCGATCTCGGCGACACTTCGCGCCACGCCGAACTCTGGGCGCAGGTCGAAGCCGCCATGCCGGAACTGGAATCGGTCCTGCTCGCCTACGGCTCACTCGGAGACCAGGCCGCTGCCGAGCAGTCGGTGGACGTCGCGCTCAGCGAGTTGAACACCAATTTCACCAGCGCCGCCAGCCTGTTAAGCTACGCCGCTGCCTCTTTGGAGCGCCAACGCCGTGGCGTGCTGGCGGTCATCACCTCGGTGGCCGGAGACCGCGCCCGCCGCTCCAACTACGTCTATGGCACGGCCAAGGGAGCGCTCTCGCTCTACGCCCAGGGCCTGCGCGCGCGCCTGTTTGCCGCCGGTGTCCGCGTCCTCACCATCAAGCCCGGCCCGGTCGATACGCCGATGATCGCGCACATGAAGAAGGGCGCGCTCACCGCCTCGCCGCAAAACGTGGCCGGCGCCATCTACCGCGAAATGGAATCCGGCAAGGCCGAGGTAATGTATGTGCCGTTCTTCTGGCGTTACATCATGGCCCTCATCCGCGCCATTCCGGAGAGCGTCGGCAAAAAGCTGAAGTTCTAACTTCGCACGGTGCCCCATTCAAGCCCCGCAGTTGGGCTTGAGTGGGATCATGGTCGTGGACACTTTGTGGGGTCCGCGCGGCGCAAAGGTCACCTCAATCAGAAAGCCGCCAAGTTACCACGCGATTACCAAAGTAACTCGGTTTCCAGACGTCAAAAACGTGCAAAAACCGCGAAAAACGCGCGTTTCCGAAGCGCACCGCAAAAACACGCGCAACCAACTGATTCCACATTGGTTGCGCGCGTTTTGTGCGTATATTTTTGTGCCTTACGACTCGTGTTTCAGACCCGCGATCTCCTGTTTTGCGCGCTCCTGCAAAGCCGCGTAATCCGCTTTAGACACACGGTTTAGCGGCATTTGCCCCGGCTCCAGCACAACAAAGTGATAGGGACGCATGTACCCCGCAAGCTCCCGCGCATGACGATGTAAGTCACTTACCGTCAGCGACTTACCAGGCTCCAGTTCAACGAACGCCACAATCGCTTCCGAGGTGATTTCGTGCTCCACCCCCACCACCGCGCACGCCGCCACTCCTTCCAGCGCCGTGAAGTGATTCTCCACGTCGCCCGGAAACACTTGATAACCCGAGGGTTTCAGGACGTGCTTGACGCGGCCGGCCAGTTGCAGCGCACCCGTGGCATCCACCCGTCCCATGTCTCCCGTGTACAAAAATCCATCGCTGGAAAGCGTCTCCTTAGTTGCTTCAGAATCATTCACATAGCCAAGAAACGTCTGCGGTCCGCGGAAGCAGACGTGGCCCAGCTCGCCCTGCGGCAGCTCTTCTCCGGCTGCGCCCGAGGCCTGCATTTCCTTGCGTATGCTCAATGGATACAACGGCATAGCCGCGCCCAGCGAGGTGGCACACTCCGCCGCCTGCGCCGCCGGACGGCGTATATAGGTACAGAAACCGGAGGCCTCGGTGAGTCCCAGGCCGGTGCCGATGTTAGGCGCCATCTGCGCCATGCGCTCTAAAAATGCGGGCGCAACGCTTTGTCCGCCATAGGCCGCAAACTCAAGCGACGTGAGATTGAACGTGGCGTAGTCCTTCAGCAGCCACTCGAATTGGAACATCGCGGGAATCTGTCCGATGGCCGTAACCTTATATTCAGCAATGGCTTGCAAACTGCGCGCGGGATCGAACGCGGGCAGCAGCACGGCCGTGCCGCCTGCAAAGAACGTGCTCATCAGCAGCTCCGTCTGGCAGCCCACGTGGCTGGGCGGCAGGTTCACCAGGGTGACCAATGCGCCGGACGAGTTGTGCAGCAAGCTGTTGCTGAGACAGAAGTTCTGGCACAGGATGCCGTGGTGCGAGAGCAGCGCCGCCTTGGGCGAACCGGTCGATCCGGTGGTGAAGATCACCAGCGCGGGGTCGTTTTCGGTGACGGATGCGACGGCCTGGTCATAGGCATCGCCGAAGGCCTGCTCCTCCGCAGCCAGGGCGTAAGCGCCGGCAATCAGGGATTCAATCAGCGTGGCGCCGCCCACGCGCTCGCGCACCTTGCCGAACTGCACCAGCAACTTGGGCGCGAACTCCTGCTTGAGCGCGGCGCTAAAAGCCGCCAGGTCGGGGATGGCAGGAGCCTTGCCAAAGGCCACGGCCGCCGGCGGCAGCAAGCGCAGGCAGCGCATCAGCTCCGTCTGCCCCAGGCGCATATCCAGCGGCACAAAGATGACGCCGATGCGGAAGCATGCATACTCCAGAATCAGGTGCTCGCTGTTGAGCGGCACGATGCTGGCGAAGAAGTCTCCCTTGCGCAGGCCGCGCTTCAGCAATAGTGCGGCGACGGCGCGGGTGGCGTGCATGAACTCCAGCCAGGTGACGCCCGAGGCGCGGTCGGCATCGATCATCGCGGGGGTGTTTGCCGTTTTCATGCCGTATTTATCCACCACGTCGTGCAACAGGCGCTGCGGACCGGAAGATTCGTTGAACTGCTCAAGAGTGAATTGCGGAAATTCTGAATACGACATGTAGGATGCAAGCTCCGGTATCATAAGCTGCGGCGCGAAGAGGTGTGGCAGTTCTGCCGCTATAAGTTTTCGCGATGAACCATTGACATGATACCGCTAAATGGCAGAGCATTTCATAAACCGGCCACCCAGGCCGGTACTTTATATCCAACGAAATTGAAAGACGAAGGAGCTTCCTTGGCTACTATTTATTACGCTCAAGACGCCCATCCCGAAGCGCTGAAGAGCAAAACCATCGCAGTCTTCGGCTATGGCAGTCAGGGCCATGCCCAGGCGCTCAACCTGCGCGAGAGCGGGTACCACGTGATTATCGGTCTGGATCCCACGCGCGGCTCGGCCGCGCGGGCGAAGGAAGCCGGATTTGAAGTGCTGGCTCCGGCCGAAGCGGCCAAGCGCGCCGACTACCTGCAGATACTCACTCCGGACGAGACGCAGAGCGAGCTTTATGAACAGGCGATCCGCCCCAACCTTACCAAGGGCAAGGTTCTAGGCTTCTCGCACGGCTTCGCCATCCACTTCAAGACGATCGTACCGCCGCCGGACGTGGACGTGGTGATGATCGCGCCGAAGAGCCCCGGCCACCTGGTGCGCCGTCAGTATTCGGAAGGCCGCGGCGTGCCCGCGCTGGTCGCCGTCTATCAGGACGCCAGCGGCAAGGCCAAGGAATTGGCCCTGGCTTACGCCGACGGCATCGGCTCCACCAAGGCCGGCGTCATCGAGACCACCTTCAAGGAAGAGACCGAAAGCGACCTCTTCGGCGAACAGGCCGTGTTGTGCGGCGGCCTCTGCTCGCTGATCAAGAAGGGCTTTGAGACCCTGGTCGAAGCCGGCTACCAGCCGGAGATTGCCTACTTCGAGTGCCTGCACGAGGTGAAGCTGATCGTGGACCTGATCTACGAAGGCGGACTGGCGCGCATGCGCTACTCGATCAGTAACACGGCCGAGTACGGCGACCTGACGCGCGGCCCGGTAGTGGTTCCGGATTCGTCGAAGACGGCGATGAAGGAAGTGCTGCGCCAGATCCAGGAGGGCGAGTTTGCCAAGGAATGGATCGGCGAGTACCGCGACGGCTGCAAGAACTTCGACAAACTGCGCGCGAAGGAAAAGACTCACCAGATTGAAGAAGTGGGCGCCAAACTGCGCAGCATGATGGATTGGCTGCCGAAGCCGAAAGACTAACTTAGTTTTCGATTGGAAACACCAAGGCCGCGCAGCAATGCGCGGCCTTGGTTTGTTCGTGCGCCGTGTTACTTTATGCGTTGCAGTGTATGAAGACAATGATTCCGGGTGCCGGGTGCCCCACTCTGGCCGCAGTTGCCAGGGTGGGGTAGTTTATGTGGTCAACATGAATCGCTCCGGTGTACGATGGGCCGGAACACCCCCGCCCTGGCAAAGACAGCTAGGACGGGGCACCTGGCTTCTTTAAGATTGAAAGAGATGCATTGAGGACGTCGATTGTATTCTGATCGGGCTGCCCGCCCTTGAAGCTTTGAACCTTCCTGAGTGCCTCTTGAATCATAGTACTTGCAATGCTTGGGTTCAGGTAAGTATCGCGCTTAATGAGCTCATAAATTGCGAGTGAAGCATGAAACAACAGAAATGGCTGGTTTTCATTCCTGACTCGATCAATCAACCACTCAAAATAACCAAGATTTGGATTTACCTGTAGCACACAGAGAGGGTGTAAAAGATTTTGTGTAAACGATCTTACCTGTAAGAACATGGAGATCGTATGGCGATAGACCCGAAAGTGATTGATAAGCTGCTAGCGGATTACGAGAAGCCGGAAGACATCATCGGCGATAACGGGCTCCTGAAACAGCTGACAAAGGCACTGGTAGAGAGGGCGCTGCAAGCCGAACTCACGACCCATCTGGGCTATGAGAAACACTCTCCAGAAGGACACAACAGCGGCAACAGCCGCAACGGCGAGAGCCGGAAGCGACTGAAAGGTGATTTCGGGACAGTCGAGATCGCGGTGCCGCGAGATCGCGAAGCGAGCTTCGAGCCGAAGATGGTTCCCAAAGGATCGACGCGCTTTGCCGGCTTCGACGACAAGATTCTGTCGCTGTATGCGCGAGGGATGACGACGCGCGAGATTCAAGGGCACCTGGAAGAGATGTACCAGGTGGAGGTGTCGCCCACCTTGATCTCCAACGTGACCGAGGCAGTGATCGAAGAGGTCAAGGCGTGGCAGTCGCGGCCCCTGGATGAGGTCTATCCGATTGTGTATCTGGATGCGCTGGTGGTGAAGATGCGCGCCGACGGGCGGGTGGAAAACCGTGCCGTATATGTGGCCATCGGGGTCACCATGGAAGGCCACAAGGAAGTGTTGGGTTTGTGGACCTCAGCCAATGAGGGCGCGAAGTTCTGGCTGCAGGTGCTGACCGAACTACAGAACCGCGGGCTGAAGGATATCTTTATTGCCTGCGTGGACGGGCTGAAGGGTTTTCCTCAGGCCATCGAAACCGTCTATCCGAAAACGACGGTGCAGTTGTGCATTGTGCACATGGTGCGAGCCAGCCTGAACTACGTGAATTGGCAAGAGCGCAAACTGGTGGCTGCGGATTTGAAGTCGATCTACCGGGCCTCGACCATGGAAGAGGCCGAGCGGCAGTTGGCAGAGTTCGCCGCAAAATGGGACAACAAGTACCCGACGATCAGCGCACTGTGGCGAAGAAACTGGCCGGGCGTGATTCCGTTCTTTCAGTTCCCGCCGGAGATCAGGAAAATCGTTTACACCACCAACGCCATCGAATCGCTGAACATGAGTCTGCGCAAGGCCATCAAAACGCGCGGCGCTTTTCCCAGCGAAGATGCGGCTCTCAAAGTGATGTACCTGGCGCTCCGGAACCTAGCCAAGAAATGGCACACACTCCAAGGCTGGAAGGAGGCCCTCAACCGATTTGCGTTGCTGTGGGAAGACCGCTTTCCAGAACAATGTGCATGACTCAACCAGACGTTTACACAAAATTCTGGACACTACCCACACAGATAGCAGCCAGCCGCGCTCCTGCTTTCTCTCCCCTCATTAATAGAGGTAGGAGTGGATAGGCTGCGATGGAAACCGCGCGCATCTTCGCAGCAATCTCATTCATTTTTCTCGTTCTATTTGGTCCACTAGAGAGCTCCGTGCGAGTAGCTTCGTACTGATCGATTAAACTCTGAATCTCGTTTTGTGCTACCCCAAGTTGCTGGCTGTAACCGATTGGCGCAGCTCTGAGCTGCGCGCTGACCTCATGTGCCGCACGAATTTGTGCTTCGGGTATGCTCCTCTCCATAATCTGAGGATTGGCATATCTAGCACTTTCCCCTGCCTTATCGACTGCAGCTCGGATCTTCTGTTCAGTATCTAGCTCAAACTGCCCAGCTTTTACGTGCGTTGCATCCTTAACCTTCGCGACCAGGACATCAACGATCTCAAAGACCTTAGCTCTGAACATTGCTAGAAACACTAGGGCCACACTCGGCCAAGCAATAGCCTGGAGAATTGCTGCAACGGCCGGCAATGCTAAAAATATCTTATTGAGAATACCGAAGAAGCACGGCGCAAGATTCATGAGTTCTGTAGTCCTCAATATTCCAAGAAACGGCCCATTAAGTTTATCCTTGCAAACGCAAAACAGTTTTGCAGCACGTCATAGTATTTGCAAGTAGTAATTACTGATTCAGTTGTGCTCCATCGTCTGGCATTCGGCACCCATACAGGCCTCTCGGTTGGACCTGTGTAGGACTGTTCGACGCCTGTCACAGGAGTCCCACTCAACGGAGGGTACGTTGCGTGGGGCACTGGTTGTTGGTGACCTTCTGTTGTAGCGGCTGTTGGTGCCTGGGTAGGGGGCCTTCACGGCCGCGTGAGGCGAACCCGTGCCGGGTTCGCCTCACGCGTTGTTCAGGATGACACCTCAAGCGCAAGAGCAAAAACAACATCAAATGCAAAATCAAAAACAAGACCAACTTCCCAACCCTGGCAACGACGGCCAGGATGGGGCACCAGCGGAGCACGCGGCGCCGGACCATATCCCCATGCCGCGCCATGCTCGGGCGCGCTTCCATCGCATCTATCACAAATATCGATTGGACTCTGGCGGCGATTCACGCTAGTTTGTAGATCTACACAGGAGCGCGCTGCGGCCTCTCGGGACCGTCGCCCAGGCTGGGTGTCTCGTCCTAAACGGCGTTCGCTTTCATCAAGCGCCATCTCATTGCTCCTTGGCTGAGCGATGCAGGGCCAATCTCTACAACCATTTCATTCACGCCGCGGCTTTCACACATCCGACGCATGATGCGTCTGAATCATGATGCGGCCATCACGCACTTCCACCGGCAATAAGGTGGGCGCGGTGTATTTCCATTCTGCCTGGCGGGAGTGCAGGGGCTTTCCTCCACCCAGGCAACACACTCGTTCGGCGAAGGAGCAGCAGACATGGCGAGAAGAAGCATTGCAATCTACGGCAAGGGCGGCATCGGCAAGTCCACCACCACGCAGAACACGGTGGCGGCACTGGCCGAAATGGGCAAGAAGATCATGGTGGTCGGCTGCGATCCCAAGGCGGATTCCACTCGCCTGCTACTGGGCGGGCTGATTCAGAAAACCGTGCTGGATACTCTGCGCGAGGAGGGCGGCGACGAGGTCGAGCTGCCGTCGGTTCTCATATCCGGCTATCGCGGCGTGCAGTGCACCGAATCGGGCGGACCGGAGCCGGGCGTGGGCTGCGCCGGACGCGGCATCATCACCTCGATTAACCTGCTGGAGCAACTGGGCGCCTACGAGCAGGAACTCGACTACGTTTTTTACGACGTGCTGGGCGACGTGGTGTGCGGCGGCTTTGCCATGCCGATGCGCGAAGGCAAGGCACAGGAGATTTACATCGTGTGCTCGGGCGAAATGATGGCCATGTATGCGGCCAACAACATCAGCAAGGGCATTGTGAAGTTTGCGAACGCGGGCGGCGTGCGGCTGGGCGGCATCATTTGCAACAGCCGCAACGTGGATAACGAAAAAGAAATGGTGATGGAGTTTGCCCGCCAACTGGGCACGCAGATGATCCACTTCGTCCCCCGCCACAACGACGTGCAGCGCGCGGAGATCAATCGCAAGACGGTGATTGAGTGGAACAGCGAATGCTCGCAGGCCGATGAGTACCGCACGCTGGCCAGGAAGATCAATCAGAACCAGATGTTCGTGATCCCCAAGCCGCTGGAGATGGAGTCGCTGGAAAAACTGCTGATCGACTTTGGCCTGGTGGAAGGCGTGGCTCCGGGCACGCAGGTGCTGGCGTAGTTCAGGACCACTCCCGTTGATCGGCCGTGACATCCGATTGACGAAACAAGAGCAACAACCCCGCCCTAGCAAAGACGGCTAGGACGGGGCAACCGGTCCGGTTCCCAGGTTAACTCGCTACGCTCGCGAACCTGGGGCACCGTGCTGCCAATGGTGCAATACAACCCAGGTTAGCCGCGCAAAATATGCGCGTCGAACCTGGGGCACACTCGCTACGTCCTTTGGGATTGCTGCTTTCCCCTTCCCCGTTGGCCATTCCCTGCTATTTGTTCGATAATGTTGCGGAGTTTGTCCCAGCCAAATACGGGAGCCGCAATCATGACTACGATTCGTCAGGAAGATTTCATTCAGAGCGTCGCGGACGCCTTGCAGTTCATCTCCTACTACCATCCAGTAGACTTCATCAAGAGCCTGGCCGAGGCCTATGAGCACGAGCAGGCGCCGGCGGCAAAGGACGCCATTGCGCAGTTGCTGATCAACTCGCGCATGTGCGCCGAAGGGCACCGTCCGCTGTGCCAGGACACGGGCATTGTTTCCGTGTTCATCAAGGCCGGGCAGGACGTGCACTTCGAAGGCTCTCTGACGGTGGAAGAGATGGTGAACGAGGGCGTGCGGCGGGCGTATCTGCTGCCGGAAAACAAGCTGCGGGCCAGCGTGCTCTCCGACCCGGCGGGCGCGCGCAAAAACACCAAAGACAACACACCGGCCGTGACCAACATTCAACTGGTGAAGGGCGACAAGGTTGAGGTGACGGTGGCGGCCAAGGGCGGCGGCTCGGAGGCGAAGTCGAAGTTCGCGATGCTGAACCCGTCGGACTCCGTGGTGGAGTGGGTGCTGAAGACGGTGCCGACGATGGGCGCGGGGTGGTGTCCTCCGGGCATGATTGGCATTGGCATTGGCGGCACGGCGGACAAGGCCATGCTGCTGGCCAAGGAAGTGTTGATGGAAGACATCGACATTCATGAATTAAAGAAACGCGGCGCCAAAAATCGCGCGGAAGAGCTGCGGCTGGAACTGTTCGAGAAGATCAACGCGCTGGGCATTGGCGCGCAGGGACTGGGCGGACTGACGACGGTGCTGGACGTGAAGGTGAAGGACTATCCGACGCACGCGGCCAACCTGCCGGTGGCAATGATTCCCAACTGCGCGGCCACGCGGCACGCTCACTTTGTGCTGGACGGCACGGGTCCGGTGGCCTTGCAGCCGCCTTCGCTGGAAGACTGGCCGAAGCTCACGTACAGTCCGCACAACGCGCGACGGGTGAACCTGGACACGGTGACACGCGAAGACGTGCTGACCTGGAAGCCGGGCGAGGTTCTGCTGCTGAACGGCAAGCTGCTGACGGGACGCGACGCGGCGCACAAGCGGCTGACCGACATGCTGAACAAAGGCGAGAAGCTGCCGGTGGACTTTACGGGACGCTTTATCTACTACGTTGGCCCGGTCGATCCGGTGGGCAATGAGGTTGTGGGACCGGCGGGTCCGACGACGGCGACACGCATGGACAAGTTCACGCGGCAGATGCTGGAGCAGACGGGACTGCTGGGCATGGTGGGCAAGGCCGAGAGAGGTCCGGCGGCGATTGAGGCCATCAAGGACAACAAGGCCGTATACCTGATGGCCGTAGGAGGGGCGGCGTACCTGGTGGCGAAGGCCATCAAGAAGTCGCGCGTGTTGGCCTTTGAAGACCTCGGGATGGAAGCCATTTACGAGTTCGAGGTGCAGGACATGCCGGTGACGGTGGCGGTGGATTCCCAGGGCGTGGCCGTGCACCAGACAGGTCCGGCGGAGTGGCGGGAGAAGATTGTGCAGTTGAAGTTGAAGTAACAAGTTGCGCAGGTTGCGCATGTTACACAGGTTGCGCAGGTTGAAAAACTCGAGAGGTCTGGAGGTTTCGGAAGTTTCGAAGGTTGAAACCCCTGGACTAAGTTCAAATCCCCATCCGCTAACGGCGGGTGGGGATTTATTTTGCGGCGCAGGTTAGTGCTGCGCTTGCCAGCGGGCGACGCAGGCTTCGAGTTCGGCTTCCATGCGCGGCAGGGTGCGGCGCTCGTCCCAGCATTCGGTGGCATATTGCGTGGCGCGCTGGCGCATCGCTTCGAGATCCGCGGGGGCGGCGGAGAGAGAGGCAACGGCCTGCCACAGCAAAGCTGGGTTCTCCGGCTCGACGACGCGGCCAGCGGCGGAGTTGACGACGGCGTGCGCGACCTCGCTGCCAAGGTTGACCGCGGCGACGATGGGACAGCCGGCGGAGAGCAGCGTAACGGTCTTGGAGGGAAAGACGATGTCGCTGACGACCTTCTGCTGGGTGATGAGCGCGAGGTCGGTGGCGGCCAGCATCTCGCGGAACTCGGCATCGTCGAGAATGGGCAGGAAGCGCACATTGCGGAGTTGGCGCGCCGAGGCCTGCTCCTGAAGTTTGGCGCGCATGGCGCCGTCGCCGACGAGGAGGTAGAGAATGTCCGGGCGCGCAGAGGAGAGCGCGGCGGCGTCGAGGATGACCTCCATGCCCTGCTTGACGCCCATGTTGCCGGAGTGGGTGACGAGGAACTTGCCCTGCAATCCGTAGCGGCGGCGGAAGTCTGCGCCGCTCTCGCGCTGGCGCAGACCGTAGAGAGCGGAGTCGGCGCGAGGGGGAAACAAAGTGACGCGCGCGGGATCGAAGCCCTTGGCGACGATGCGCTGGCGCATGCCTTCAGTGATGGTGGAAAGCAGGGCGGCGTTGCGATAGGCGATGCGCTCGACGCGATAGAGCAGATCGACCATGCGCCCGGGACGCATCATGCCGAGTTCGACGGCGGCGTCGGGTTGCAGATCCTCGACGTCGAAGACGCAGGGCACGCGCCAGAGGCGGCTGAGAAACGAGGCGGAGAGTCCGAGGCCGAGCGGCGGAGAGACAACAAAGATGAGGTCGGGACGGCGCGTGGCCAGGGCGCGCGCCAGAGAGCCGGCGAGGAACGTGGCCTCATGCAGCACGCGCTTTTTGGTGCTGAGCACCTGGGGCACGTACATCCATGAGCGCAGAATGCGGACGCCGTTGCGCTCCTCGCGCTGCAGGAGGCGTCCGCGATACGCGGCGGGCACGCGCCACTGCGGGTAGTAGGGAGGGCCGGTGCAGATGGTCACCTGGTGTCCGCGCGCGGCGAGGTACTCGCAGCGCCAGATGTTGAAGGCGGCGATGCCCGTGGTGTCCGGCCAATAATTGATGCTGAGAAAAAGAATGCGCACGCCGTGGCCCGTTCCGATCCGTAAGGTGACCGCCGTGGATATGCTTAGTGTAAAGGAAAGAGCGGGATTGCGTTGGGTGCTGATCCCAGGTTAGCCGCGCGTAAGCGCGCGCCGAACCTGGGGCACAATTTTTTGCGTGCGCGCCGAACCTGGGGCACAACGCGAGTTACGCCGGAACCTCTGGCCCTCTATGAACCGATGAAGCGGGCGTAGAAGCTGCGGGCCACACCGACGTCGGTGGTGCCTTTGATGATGGCGCGGCCATCGGGAAAGAGCGTCAGTTCCAAGGGGTCGCGCTCGAACTTGAGCACGAACTCGGTGAAGCGCACCTGGCCGTGCGGCGCGAGGCGCGTCTCCAGTTCGGTGAAATTGATGGGGCGGTTGCGCTCGTGAATCTGCACCGAGTTGCGTCCGCACATGGAGATGTGCGCGTGGGCGCGGCCGGAGAGGAACTGGAAGTTGTGTTTGCCGCAGACGTCGCAATCGGGGCGCGGAGAGGCGGCGCGAATCTCGGAGCGTTCGTTGTACCAGGCGTCGAAGGAGAAAAGAGTGCGGCGCAGATGCTGGAGGTCGCCGACGAAAAACTTCATGGCCTCGGTGACGGCCAGGGAGCCGATGAAGTTGACCGTGGAGTTGAGAATGCCGCCGGTGTCACAGGTTTCCACCGGGCCGGTGGGCGGCACGGGAAAGACGCAGGCGAGGCAAGCGGTTTCGCCGGGCAGGACGTTGAGCGTGAGGCCGTAGCTGGCGACGGCGGCGGTGTAGATCCAGGGGCGCTTTTCGCGGACGGCGTAATCGTTGAGCAGGTAACGGGTCTCGAAGTTGTCGGTGCCGTCCATGATGAGATCGACGTCTTCGAGAAGATCCTCGCAGTTGTCCGGCGTAAGGTCTTCGACGTGCGCTTCGACCTCGACGGTGGAGTTGATCTGGCGGAGCTTGCGCTGGGCGGCAATGGCCTTGGGCAAGGACTCGGCGGCATCGGCTTCGTCGAAGAGAACCTGGCGCTGGAGGTTGCTGGACTCAATGTAATCGCGGTCGATGATGCGCACGTAGCCGACGCCGGCACGGACGAGAAGAGAGCTGAGCACGGCGCCAGTGGCGCCGCAGCCGACGATGACTACACGGGAATTTTGCAGGCGCCGCTGACCTTCGGCGCCGATGCCGGAAAAGAGAACCTGTCGCGAATAACGCTCGTCGATGGACTGCATAAGTCCATCATAACGCCACCCGCGGTGGAAAGGCTCCTCGGCGCGATTTGCGGCGCACGGCGGAACTGGCCGCGGAAGATTTTTTTGTCCTGAGCCTCTAACCCCGGGGGCTTTACAGGTTGCGGAAAAAGCCCCATAGGCGTGTCCCCTGAGGGAGCGGCCGTATTTGCCGCGAGTCGAAGGGCCGCTGCTCCTCGTTATCACTGTCCCAGGTTAGGCCCGCTGCGCGGTCCGAACCTGGGGCACACCCTGCCCGGTATAGGGGTGTTTCGACCAGCTCAACACGACACTTCCCGTGTAGTGTTTTTCCGCAACCTGTAAAGCCCTTGAATTCTCGCGTCTTTTACGGCACGGATCAATCCGTGCCATAAAAAACACCTTCCCATCAAAATCTATCGATGACCGGTTTAACTCCCGTAGAAAAGCTTGCAAGACTGACTATATTCAGAGCTTCCTTAGTTGGGGTTGATGACCTCGCCGTTGGCACGGCGCGCCACCAGCCGTCCGCCCTTCAGCAGCACGTAGTTGTTGTCGCGCCAGTGACTCTTCTGCTTCATGTAGCTGGCTGCCCAGATGATGAATCCGTAGAGGTCGCGCAGCGGATACAACAGCACCCACTTTTTGGCCGCCTTGTCGCGTGCCGCCCACCAGCCGACCACCCAGCACTCGATCATGCGGTTGAGAATCGTTCCGGCAAACAGCGAAACGCCCAGCACCGGATGCCCCATTGCCAGGCACACGATGAGCGCCAGAATGCCGTAAGGCACGGCGAAGGTGAGTCCCGAACCCAGGTGTCCCCAGGGGCGCGAGTAACGCGTGCCCATGGCCCAGCGCAACTGACGCTCCCACATCTGGTGGAAGTTCAGCACCGGGGCAACGTGCGACACCACGTGGCCGGAAAGAACAACGTCATAGCCGGCCTTGTAGATGAAGTTGCCCACCACAAAATCGTTGGAGAGATATTCGCGGCACGCTTCATAGCCGCCGATCTTTCCAATGGAATCCTTGCGCACCAGGATGGTCGGACCCAGTCCGTAGTGCGTGCCGTCCAGCAGTTCGGACATCAGCACCCCGGCGGTAAACTCCACCGACATGCCGATGGCGTCCAGATCGCTCCAGAAGCCGCCCGCGCTCAGCCCGCGGAAGGCGCAGGTCACCGAGCCTACCTTGGGGTCGAGCATCGGCGGAACGACTTCGCGCAGGTAATTCGGCGCCACTTCCACGTCGCTGTCGCTGGTCACCAGAATGTCGTAGTGCGCGGCCTTGGTCAGGTGATGGAAGCACCAGTTCGGCGCATTGGGCCACTTCGGCTGACCGAGGATGAGAATCTCCACGGGCACGTGAGGATACTTGGCGCTCAGCTCGCGGATGATGGGCAGCGCCGAGTCGTCCGGCTCATCGGCGGCAAAAAGAATCTCAAACCTGGGGTAATCCTGGCGAAAGAAACTCTCGAGGTTTTCCCGCAGACGCACTTCGGCGCCATGCACCGGTTTGAGAACGCTGACGGGAGGCAAACGGTCCGCGAACTGTTCCGCGGCGAGCCGGTCCCGCTTCGCAAATCCACGGAACTTGATGGCCCCAAGGACTGCAAGAATCAGGACGATGGTGGAGCTAAGAACTCCGACCAGCGCCAATACCAAAAGACAATTGAGGATCATAGACACTCTAAGGAACTGCACAAAGCTGCGGGCGTTCTCCGCGTTGCGGAGGAATGGGCCTTGTTTAGTCTAACAAAAGGCATTTCCGGCCACTCCCAAGCGCAGGTTATCTTACGACGGCCCGGGCATGAATGAAAAGCAAAAGCCATCGTGTATCCGCCCCGCAAACAGGAAAAAGGCGGACCACGAATGGCTCGCCCGGAAGTGAAATCTACGGCAAAGGATGGTTCATGTAAATTGTTTTGCCGCCGCTATGCGCCAGGGGATACGTCTGCAATCCCGCCAAATCCGCAGGCTGTTCCTTGTCGGTCCAGTAGAAGATGCGCTCGGGAGCGTTCCACTTGGTGGCCAGCGACTCACGCGTCTCAAACAGGCGCGGCGCGTCCGGCCACTTGTTGCCGTACCACAAGGCTCCCGAGGGCTCGTGCAGAATGTGCAGCGGAATTCCGGTATAGAAATTCAAGGTCGAAGCGTCAGCGTACTCGCTGCCCACCACAATCATGTCTCCCGGGTGGAACTCCTTTTGCACCGCCATGGCCAGGTTGTAGGACGAAATAATCGGCGAGAAGGTGGCGTAGGAAACGTGAACGCAGGTCAGCAGCACAACCATCATCAGGGTCAGCGCCACGTTGGCCGCCCCAGGACGTCCCTTGCGCCGCAGCAGCCAGTTCAGTCCCGTGCCCAGGAACAAGCCGAACGTAGCGCCCATCAGCGGCCAGCGGAAAGCGCCCAGCGCCCGCGGCGTCAGGTCCAGCACGTGTCCCAGCGACAGGTTGTAGTCGTTGGGATTCTTTTTGAGCAGGTCGGCCAGATCGAAGCCCGGTGCGGGCGGGTGCGAGATGGCCAGCAGATACGAGCCCGCGATCAGCCCCAGCACGCCTACCACGAACAGCACCAGCGAAGAGGTGCTTCCCGAGCGGCGCATCTTCTCTTTCTCCGCCGCGCCGGCTTCGGACTCGCGGGCCAGCCACTGGCCCACCAGCAGAGCCGCGCCCGGCAGCGCCGGAATCGTGTAGTACTCCTGGCGCGTCGAGAAGCTGAAGAAGCCGACGATCACCAGAGCCCACAGCAGGAACAGCAAATTCGCCCGCTGGCGGCGGTCCAGATCGGTGCGCGGCGTAAGGCGCGGCATCCACCAGCGCGGAGGAAGGTCGCGCAGCGCCTGCGGCAGAAAGATGCTCCAGGGAATGAGAAACGCCACCAGCAGAGCCCAGAACAGGAACAAGGGAACCGTGTCGTATCCCGCCGGCACGCGCTTGTTCAAAAAGCGCATGACGTGTTCGTTAATGAAGTAGAACCACAGGAAGCCGCGCGACGCGCCGGCCGGCGGATTGCGCAGCGCCGCCAGCACGTGCCATGGCGCGGCAATCAGCAGGAAGACCAGCGAGCTGGAGATCAGCCGCAGCTTCAACAGGTGCTTCAGGTTTCCCGTCAGAATCAGATACAGGCCAATGGCGCCGATGGGAAACACCAGGCCAATCAGTCCCTTGGTCAGCACGTTCAGCGCGCTGATGGCGGCAAATCCCCAGCACAGCCAGACGGACGGATGCTTCTCTTCGAGCGATTGCAGAAACAGGAGATACCCCAAGGTCAGCCACAGCGCCACCAGCACCTCGGGAATCAAAAACCGGGTGAACATGTACAGTCCGAGCGACGTCACCAGAGAGAGTCCGGAGTAGAACGCCGCGCGCGGTCCATAGGCATAACGTCCCAGCTTCCAGGTGGCCACCACCAGGGCCAGCACACCCAGCACCAAGGGCAGGCGCGTGGTCAGCGTGCTGACGCCGAATAGCTTGTAGCTGGCAATCAGTCCCCAGTACATCATTGGCGCTTTTTCCAGGTAGCGGAAGCCGTTGATGTAGAGCGTCACGAAGTCGTGGCGCTGGATCATCTCGCGCGCGGCTTCGGCGTGAACGCTGTCCACGTCGTCCAGCAGCGGCGGCCAACTGAGGCCGAAAACGTAAATGGCAAACCACAGCACCGCCAGAATACCGAGCGCGATGCGCCAGTCGGCAAAGATGCGCGGCGTGGAAGCGTGATTTTCAGAGGGTGAATTGGACACAGCAGAACCTTTAATCGAGCGGGGACTCAAACTCATGGTGAATCTCAAGTTTATCGAATGCGCCGCCCCGCAGTCCACAACGCGAGGCGAGCGGGCGCGCGGGCATCGAAGCCGCCGGACGCATCTTCACGAACGCGCCAGCAGCAGCACTCCGGCGCAGACAAAGGCCGTGGCAATCCAGCGCCGCCGGTCCACGTTCTCATGCAGAAAGAACTTGCCTCCCGCGGCGTTGGCGGCAAAGGTCAGCGCCGCCGAGGCCGGCCCCAACAAACTGAGATCGGCCCAGGACAAGCCCACCAGGTTGGTGAAAAACGCAATGGCCATAAAGAAGATACCGGCAAACAGCGCACCACTGGTGCTGACGCGCGCGATGACCGAAGCTATTCCCTGACGGCGCCGCAGTTCGCCAAGGTCGCCGATGCGGCGCATGGCCAGCGCGACATAGACGTCGCCGGCCGCGGCGGCGAAGGTCGTCACAAAGATGCAGAGCCAGGTGTAAAAGACTCTCATGCCCGCTCTCCCGATGCGTCCGGAGAACACGCGTTGGCTTCCTTGGCGGTACTGGCGGCTTCGCCTTCTTCGGGACGATCCGGGGTACGCGCCGGTCCTCCGGCCACCACGCCCACGCCCAGCACAATCAAGCCCACACCCGCCCAGCGCGTCAGGCTGATGTGCTCGCCCAGCCAGAAGTGCGCAATGGCCACCATGTTGACGTAGCCAAAGGCCGTGGCCGGCAGCACGTAGGTAAGGTCGGCAAAGCTCAAGGCAGTCATGTAGCTGGCCATGAAGGCCAGCAGGCAGGCAATTCCGATCAGCACCCAGGGATTCGTCAGCGCCGTCAAAAGGTGGCCGAGATGATGGACATCGATCGGCCCAATCTGGCTCATGCCGCGCGATAGGAACGCGTCTCCGGTGGAACCCGAGAGCAGCACCGCCAGGATGACAAGATATTTACGAAAGGTCAAAGTCTCACCCGGGGGAAAGCATCCCCCTGTAGTTTTCAGTTTATCAAGTTCGTGGTGAGGGAGTATCCGGGGGAGGGATTGGGGGACGGGGAGGCGGAAGTTGTGGAGGAGGGGGATGCTGGTCTTTAGTCTATGTGTGCTTACAGAGCCACATTTTGAAATGATTCCAATGTTTCCGTTCGTATTGTGATAAGAAATATTGGACTTTCGAGTTGTCTTTGCGATTTCTAAAATGTTGTTGCGTGTTCAGCCCCAAGGAAAGCCTGAATAAGCCGGAATCTGTCAGGGCATGGCTTCAGCCATGCCGCTAAGCCGGCAACTATATGTCGCGGCTTTAGCCGCTGGGGGAAGGTCTGTCAAGAATAAAACCGCTTTCCCTCAGGGGCTGAAGCCCCTGTGTTTATGCGGCTTTTACGGCACGGATAAATCCGTGCCCTGACAAAACATCTTCCCCTCAAAATCTATCGGTGACCGATTCAACTCCCGTAGAATAGCTTGCAAGAGTGACTTGTTCCCTAGGTTACTGCGCGGCTTTTTCTTCTTCCACGCACTTGCGGAAGTAGTCGAGAGAAAGGCGCAGCCCCTCTTCCAGTTGAATCTTCGGCTCCCAGCCCAGCAGCGTGCGCGCCTTGGTAATGTCCGGGCAGCGCAGCTTGGGATCGTCCTCGGGCAGCGGCTCGAAAGCGATCTTGCTCGCCGAGCCCGTCACCTTCAACACCATGCGGGCGCACTCCAGCATGTTGAACTCCACCGGGTTGCCGATGTTAGTGGGAAGGTGCTCGTTGGACTCCGCCAGCTTCAGGATGCCCGCGACCTCGTCGGCCACATAGCAGAAGCTGCGCGTCTGACTGCCGTCGCCGTACACGGTAAGCGGCTCGCCGCGCAGCGCCTGCTTCATAAAGTTGGAGATGACGCGTCCATCGTTCAACTGCAACCGCGGCCCGTAGGTGTTAAAGATGCGAACAATGCGCGTGTCCACCTTGAAGTAGCGGCGGTAGGCCATCGTGGTGGCCTCGCCGAAGCGCTTGGCTTCGTCATACACCGAGCGCGGTCCGATGGAATTTACGTTGCCCCAGTAACTTTCCGGCTGTGGATGCTCCAGAGGATCGCCATAGCATTCCGAGGTGGAGGCCAGCAGAAAACGCGCGTTGTACTTGCGCGCCACGTCCAGCGAATGAAAGACGCCGTACGACCCAACCTTCAGCGTCTCCAGAGGAAGGTTCAGGTAATCCACCGGGCTGGCGGGCGAGGCGAAGTCAAAGACGTAATCGACGGCGCCGAAGTCGAACGGCTCGGAGATGTCCTGCACTTCCAGGCTGAAGCGCGGCTCATGCTTGAGGTGCTCCAGGTTCGCCATGCGGCCCGTAAGGAGATTATCCACCGCCAAGACGGTGTGTCCCTGGGCTAGCAAGGCATCACAAAGATGAGATCCAAGAAAACCGGCACCGCCGGTGACTAAAGCTCGCATTCGTTTGAATCTTCCTTCTTTAGGGCGCGCAAAAGCAACGGCCGGGCGCCGCAAAACCCGGCAGCGAATGCCACCGGGTGAAAACAAGTATCACTATGCCGATCTTAATCTGTATCGCATCGTGAGGTCCATGTATTTACTACACGACAGGAAACATAGCCTGGTCTTCAGACGCCAAAGTGCCTATCTTCCGGCGGGAAGCCCCACTTCCGTGGTGGCGCGAATCATGCAGCGATGCCGCACCGCATAACTCGCTGGAAACCTCCGGGAAGAACGACACCAAAAGGTTTCACCGCTGCAACCATCGCGCAAGCTTTCGCCGCAGGCCAAGACGTCCGCGCAATTTGCGGAACGCGCCCAGCGTGCCATGGCGCACGATCCAGGCGAACTCCGGCATGGAATCGAACGGCCCCACGTAGGCGCGCCGCACCATGTGCCCATCCGAGCGCAGGTAGTTCAACCCTTCGTCCACCGAAAACGCGATCTCAAATTCGCGCCGCGCCACTTCCTGAATCGCCGCGTTCTGCCGCCCGTAAGGATAGGCGAAAGACGCGGCCGCGTGCCCCAGCAACGCTTCCAGATCCTGACGGCTGCCGCGCATCTCTTCGCGAGCCGCGTCCACGGAGAGCGCGGTAAGGTCGGCGTGGGTGCGGCTGTGTGCGCCGAATTCGATGCCCTCGGCATCCCAGCGGCGAATCTCTTCGGCGGTCATCAGCGGCAAAGGGGCCGCGCCGTGCTCGCGATCCCATGCGTTGTCTTTGCCAAGCAGTTGCGTAACTACAAACATCAGGCCGCTGAAACCGTAACGCCGTAATACAGGAAACGCATTTTGCGCGGTCTCCGCATAACCGTCGTCAAAGGTGATGAGGACCGGCTTCTCCGGCAGACCCTTCCCTTCCCGCCGCCAGCGAACCCAGTCGCTGCTGCGGATGGCCGTATATCCGCGGCGCGCCAGCCATTGCATCTGCCGATCGAAGTTCTCCGGCGTCACGGTCAGGTAATCCAACGGGCCGCCACGCAAGGGGCCAACGTGGTGATACATCAGCACCGGCAGCAAGCGGCCGAACTCCGCCTGCAACGCCTGCCACGAACCGGCGGCGCGCACCACGCTGCGCACGCGAGTGACGTTCTTTGCATTTTCCAATAGAGGCAGGGCAAGTTTGCGCAGCGCCGGAAACGGGTAGAAGATCCGCTCGAAGCGCAAAGGCAGGGCGAGGATGGAAACAAGCGGCAGAGGAAGACAGGCGACGGCGTGGCGGAGCCACCGCTTGGGACCACGCGCCTCCGCCAGCGACGAAGCGGAACAGCAGGCACGGTATTCCGGATGCTTGCGCGAGATTCGCAGGTCACCCGCGGCGAGCGTACGATCCTGCCAGCGCAGAAACTCCACGGATGACTTGGAATAAATCTCCCGCACCGACGCGGCGTGCGAATACCGGAACGTGAGGCCCATCTTCCAAAGTGACAGCCCCAGGTCGAAGTCTTCGGCGGCAAAGACCTGCTCATCGAATCCCCCGGCGCGAACAAGAGCCTGGCGCGGGAGCGAGGCATTCGCCATCGATGAAAGCACGAGAATCGACGGAGCGAGAGCGCATGGGTACCGGACTTCCACATCCGGATCGAGGCGGTTGTAATACCGCTCGTAGAATCTCTCGGAATCGTAGCGGACAATGGTCGGCGCACTCCGCGGGGAGATCTGTATGCGCCCGTGCACAACGGAGTCCTCGTCCGTGGAATGCGCACCGCAATGCAGACGAAAGAGATTCTCCGGGCAAAGGAAATCGTCGTCCAACAGGAGCACCAGTTCGCCCCGCGCGGACTGGATTCCGGCGTTGCGCGCCGCCGAAGGTCCGCGGCGAGGGGATTGAAGCACGCGGAATGCGCACGCCGGATGCAGGCTTCCAAGGTACTCCGCCGTGCCATCCGTGCACGCGTCGAGAACCACGAGGATCTCAAACGTCTCCGCGGCCACGTCCTGGGCCAGCAGAGTAGGCACGGTTTGGCGCAGGATGGCGCAGCGGTTGTGCGTGGGAACGATGACCGAGAGCTTCACCTCCGCGGCGGCGCGTCCGGTTGCGGCATCCGTCACAGTTCAGGCCCCGGCTTGCGGAACACATAATGTACATAGGGAGAAAAGTAGCAGTCCAACGCATTCGGGCGAAGCCGGGCAAAGCCGCGCATCTCCACAAAGCGCAGTCCGGTGGCCTCCGTCTGCCGCACCACAAAGCGCGGCGAAGCATAGAAGGCATGCGCGCCGTCTTCCAGCACGTAGGCTGCATCATGGAACGCGCGCAACATGTTGCGGCATTTCCAGCCCAGACGGCGGCGATAGTACGGCGAATAGAAATGCAGCGATTTTAGATTATGCGAGGAGTAAATAAACGTTCCGCCCGGTTTGAGCACGCGGGCACATTCGCGCAGCGCCTTCTCCCTCTGCGAGGCGGGAAACGCGTAGTCAATCCCATTGAACGAGATCATAACGTGATCGAACGAGGCATCCTGCTCCTGAATCTCGTCGTAGCTGCCCAGTTGGAAATCAAGATAAGGCAGGCGGCGGCGTGCGATGTTGACGAAGACCTCGGAACGGTCCACGCCGCGCACCTTGAGCCCCGCTTCATGCAGCAGCAGGGTGGTACGGCCAAGGCCGCATGCAAGGTCAAGGACGCTCTGCCCCGGCTTGTAATAGCGGCCGAAGAGTTCCTCCTCTTCGGCGAACAGACGATAGACGGAGAGTTCGGCCACCGCCTGCGCCGAACTGAAGACAGCCAGGTTTTCGGCAAGCTCCCTGGAAATTTGCTCGTTCAATGTTGGCTCCCATGCATGGATGCTTCCCCGTCAGAGGGCGCCTGTACGCTTTCCACGGACGCGCCGTCTACACCCTGCGACTGGGACGGCGCCCACACTTCGCCGGCGGCGGGGCCGGGGCGAAGCGCAAGATAGACTGCGGCCTTCAGGCGCGCCAGAGGGCGCGGATTCTGGATGCGCACACAGCAGGTGCGGCGAAAGCTGGAAGTCCAGCGCGATTTGTAGGCTTCCTCGCCGGTCATGAAGTCCAGCTCCTCGAAGCCGCGGGCGAAGCCATCGTCGATGATGGTAGGCAGCAGCATTGTGCCCGGCGATAGCCGCGAGAATTCATGATCGTAGGCGGTGAGATACCCCCAGAGCTTGTGCCCGCAGCGGAAGTACAAATTCCACGCCAGCAGACGGCCGTCGAGTTCCATCAACGCAACCGCGACCTTGCCGCCTGGCCCAAGCGTTGCGAAGAGCGCGGCAAAAACCTCCCGGTAGCGCGCGACGAAGAGCGGCGCGGGGCGTCCGCCAACGCGCTTCTGCCGCTCGACGGCGATCATGCGATCAAGCAGCGCGGGCTCGCGATGCGGCTCGTCAACAATCCGTATGCGCAATCCGTCCGCCTGCATTCGCGCAATCCGGGACTGCCCGAGGCGCAGGCTGTGCCGGGTCGAGGCGCTGAAGCGCGCCAGAATTCCCTCCCACGCTGTATCGAGAGGCAGAAAGGGGCAGCCCTCGGCCTCGAAGTGAATCGTGTGCGGCAACCCCGCCGCGGTCAGGGCCGAGTGCAGATGCTCGATGGCCCCGGAGGGCGCGCGCAGATTGCGAAGCTGGATAAGATCCCAGAGATTGGCGTTTTGCGCGAGATACTGCACCACGGCTTCGGTCTGTCCGCATGGGTCGTCGCCAAAGACCAGGTTGTTGTAATCCCACTCGTGCCCGCAGAATTCGATGCGCGGGACCGAAACTCCCAGGCGGGAGAATCCAATCCGCACCAGCGGCGCGACGCCGGCAACAACTCCCTGACGCCGCAGTACCAGAACGTGCGGCGTACGAGGGGAGGAGTATGCGGCCGTGTAATAACGGTTCCAGATGCGAAACCAGTCATAGCCGGCAAATACGTTGGGTTCCGGCGCGCGGACGTCCAGAGCGTTCCACTCGGCCTCAAGTTGCCGCAGGCCTTCTTCCGAGGTCACGGCCTCCACGTTGTATGGCGAAGTTCTCACCCGCGCCTCACCATGCGGCGCAGCGCCGGACGCAGATCGTTGTAGAGGAAGGCGCGCATCTTCGCTCCCAGGTGCGCAGGCCAAACCAGGAGTTGGAAGCGGGAATGATATCCCGTGCTCCAGAGCTTCTTATACGGCTCTTCGCCACAGAGAAAGTCATATTCGTCCAAGCCTGACTCGTACGCGAAGTCGAGCAGAGGAGGCATCAGCAACGTTCCCGGCGCCAGACGCGCATACGCGGGATCGTAGGCCTTTGTGTAGTCCCACAGCCTGGCGCCGCTGAGGAACCCAAGCTGGTAGCCCACCAGGGCAGAATCTTTTTCGAGCAGCGCCGCATAGAGCCAGCCGCGTGGCCCCATCTTCTGGAATAGTGCGTGAAAGGCCGCGGGATAGCGGCCAATAAAGCGCGGCGTGGACTTATCCCGGTGCTTCATCTCTTCGACGGCGATCATCTTCTCCAGCAGCAATGGCTCTTTGTGCGGCTCGCGGACAATGCGCACCGTTAATCCTGCGGCGCGGGCCTGTGACGCGCGGCGACGCAGGTTGGCGCGCGCGCTGGCGGGGAGCCGCTCCATGAGTTTCTCCGCCGGCCCGTCAATCGCGAGGAACGGGCAGCGTTGTTCCTCGGGGACGATGCGACAGCAGAGTCCCGCCGCGGAAGCAGCCTGAGGCAGCCACGCAGCAAGCGTCTCATCGCGCAGACCGCGCAGATGGAGCATGTCCCACTCGCGCCCGGTGCGGGCAAGGTGCCGCAGGACGCTCTCAAACTGGCGCGGCACGCCGCCAACGAGCAGTTCATTGTAGTCGGCAAAATTGCAGACAAATTCAAGCCGCCGCAGATTGAGTCCAAAGCGGGCGTAGCGGCCCTGCACCAGTGGAAGAACGCCGGTCAGCCTCCCCCGCTCGCGCAGCGCAAAAGCATGAATGCGGTTCCCGGAGTGCTCCGCGAACAATGCCTGGCGCCAGGCAAAGAACCACTCCGGCGAGGCAAAGGGATTCGGGTTCCGCGCGGCCTCGCAGAGATTTGCCCAGTCCGGCGCAATTTCCGCCAGCGCCTCGGGCGACTCAAGCGGAGTGACCGTGCAAGCTTCCGCAGACGGGCATGAGTGGTGCGCGGGCACAGGCATTCCCGTTACCAGAGAGCCTTGGAGATCAGTATTCCCTGGCAGGGGAATACGGGAAAAAGCAGGAACCCGGGATGCCCGGCGAGAAACTCTTCGACCGCCATGCGCACGCCGGGAGTCTCGCAATGATCGAGGTCGTCGAGCATCACCGCGCTGCGCGGAGCCAGCCGCGTACTGAGAAAGTTCAAACTGTCGCGCGTCGCCGCGTAGATATCCACGTCGAGATGGCAGAAGGCGATCTGATCCAGTTCGAGGCCCGCGGCGGCAGCGGGGAAAAAGCCTTGCATCACCTGTGCATTCGGCTTGCCGGCGAGCAGCGCTCTGACCTCTTCATAGCGCGTGTTGGTGAAATCCGCGGCCTTGAAGACGTGATCGCAATCAGTGAGATTCTCGAAGCCGGCCTGCTCAAATGGATCGAAAGAGTAGAAGGGCGAGCCGGGATGGAAGCAATCAATCGCATTGCAGAGATGCAGCGCCGTGCCTCCGCGGAAGGAACCTACCTCCAGAAATTTGCCCGGTCCGACCGTGCGCACCAGCGTCCACAAATTGGCCAGCCGTGGAGCATCGAGGCAAGTACGGTCTTTGACCTGCGCCACGGAGCGCAGGAACGCCGGGTCATGCAGGAGCGCGACCGACGAAGTCTCAACCGGCGGATCGAGCGGCGGCTCAAGCTCTGGCCGGCGGTTGCGGGCAAGCTCCCGCAACCTGGAGAAAATGTAGGGCAGCTCCGCGCGGCGCGGGTTCGCCTTCCAGTTGGCAAGGTGCTGGCGCATTTCCCGGATCACGACTTGTACTCCCCGGCAAGAGGCGCGGGCAGCGGCTCCAGGTGCTCGGTTTTCCATTCCATGGCCGGACGCACGGCTCCGGGCCAGAAATCGTTATAGTTGCCGCGCGGCCCGCCCGGCGCATCATCCAGTTCGAAGGCGAGAAGATCCTCGAAGTACCCGACCCCGGCGTTGCCATTCAGAAACACGGTGACGTGCACGCGATAGCTGCCATTATTCATAAGGTCGCCGGGGATAAGACATGTGCTGCGCAAAAGGCCCGCGGCTGCCGGAGGAGAGCCCAGACGGCCCGTGGTAAAAACGTTGACCCCGTGTTCATTGATGACCTCCACGCCAAGGTCAATCACCGTGTGCGGAGACAGCTTCCAGTATTCGAACTCCATGACCAGCGGCGTGCGCACGGTCAGGCGCTCCTGCTGATCTCCGTACTGCGGATGAATGCTGGCACGGCGCAGGCGGAGATAGTCGTTGCCGGGAGCGCTGCCGGGATCGGGATGAAAGACTTCCTTGAACTTGGGCATCCAGTTCTGCAGGTAGCGCGAGGTCACCGCGGCGGTAGGCCCTTCCAGCACAATCTGCCCGCCATGCAGGCAAATGGCGCGGGAACAGAGGCTCTCCACCGCCAGCAGGTTGTGGCTGACAAAGAGCACGGTCCGGTTCCGGCTGGCGGCGTCGCCGATCTTGCCCAGGCATTTCTTCTGGAATGCCGCATCGCCTACGGCCAGAACCTCGTCGGCCAGCAGAATTTCCGTCTCCAGGTGCGCGGCGACCGCAAAGGCCAGGCGCACGTACATGCCGCTGGAGTAGTGCTTCATTGCGGTGTCAAGCATGCGTTCGCACTCGGAAAACTCCACAATCTCATCGAACTTGCGAGCAATCTCCGCGTGGGCCATGCCGAGAATGGCGCCGTAGAGATAGATATTTTCGCGCCCGGTAAGCTCCGGATGGAACCCGGTGCCGACTTCCAGCAGCGTGCCCATGCGCCCATGGATTTCCGCACGGCCCTCGGTGGGCTTGGTGATGCGCGAGAGAATCTTGAGCAACGTGGACTTCCCCGAGCCGTTGCGGCCGACAATCCCCAGCACTTCGCCGCGGCGGACCTCGAGGTTGATTCCGCGCAGGGCCCACAGTTCCGCGGACGGCGCGGAAAGATGGCGCAGCGGCGAACGGACAAAATCGGCAAGCGTGTCGCGCAGCGTGCGGTAGCGCTCCCGGCTGCCAATGGGATAGCACTTGCCAATCCCTTCGCAGCGGATGGCCAGCGGATTGGAGGAGTTAGATGGTGTCCGCAAAGGTATTCTCAGCGTGCTGGAAATAGGCCAGGCCAATCAGCAGAAGCAGCAGCGCGACCGCGCAGGAAATTGCCAGCAGGACGAGGGGAGCCGGGCCGGCGCCGCGCAGCGACCAGCGGAATGCCTCCACCACGCCAACCATGGGATTCAATCCGTACCAGAAACGAAAACGCTGCGGCACGACGCTGCTGGAATACGCAATGGGAGTTGCCAGAAACCAGAACTGCACAAGAAAGGCCAGAGTGTAGCGGACATCGCGGTAGCGAACATTGAGCGCCGCCAGCAGAAAGCCCACCCCCGAGGCAATCACCACGGTCAGCAGGACGAAGCATGGCAGCAAGAGGAGCGTCCACGAAACCGCAACGCGGAACCAGGCGAGAAACCCGACAAGCACCACGAGTGCCACGGCAAAATCCAAAAGGCTGGCCAGTACGGCGGCGATTGGAATGACAAGGCGCGGGAAATAGGACTTCGTCACCAGCCGCTCATTCTCCAACATACTGTTGCTGGCCCCGGTAAGCGCCTGCGAAAAAAGCTGCCACAGGATCATGGCCGAATAGGCGAACACCGGGTACGGCAGGCCGTCGGACGAGAGATGCGCCAGCCGCCCCAGAAACAGACTCAAGGTGAGCGCGATGATCAGCGGCTGCAGGACGGCCCACATAAGACCCAGCACGGTCTGCTTGTAGCGAACCATGACGTCACGCCAGACGAGGAAGTAGATCAGTTCGCGATATTGCCACAATTCGGCAAGCAGCATCCGCAGGCCGTCCCGGCTGCGGCTGTCAATCACGGTGTATTTCATTTCCGGCGCGGTCTGCGTGGTTGCCATAACACTCACCAATGGAAATAAACAGGGCCGTGCGGCTACAGAAGCTCAGCCATCGAGTATACAAGCCAGGGAACAGACTCCGGCACGGCACGTTCCTGGGGCGCGGTAACTCAGCGGGAGAGACACTGCGCATAGAGCTTCGCCGTGCGGAGTGCCATGGCGTCGAAGGAGAAACATTCCCGCGCGCGGCGCCATCCGGCCTCGCCCATCGCGGCGGCCTGCTCCGGATGCGTGGCCAGTTCAGCCAGGGCCGCCGTCATGCCCGGCGCGTCCCCGGGCCGCACCAGCACCCCGCTCCGGCCATCCTCAATCTGTTCCGGAACTCCGCCCACCCGCGCCGCCACCACTGGACGCGCGGCGGCCATCGCCTCCAGCACGGACACGGGAAAACTTTCGGTGGTGGATGTCAGCAGCAGCACATTCCAGCTCGCCAGCAAGGAAGACACATCCTCCCGCCAACCCAGGAAGCGCACGGCTTCCGCAACGCCGAGCTTCCCGGCAAGCAACTGTAATTCCTGCCGTAACGGCCCTTCTCCGGCAATCTCCAACTCCGCGTCGATTCCCCTGGCGCGCAATCCGGCGGTTGCGGCAATGGCCATCTCGATGTTCTTCAGAGGCACCAGGCGGGCCAGCAATCCCATGCGGAAGGGGCCGCTCGCCATGGCGGCCTGGGGCATCGTCTCCGGGGCGTCAATCCCGGCGTAGATCACCTCGGGGGCACATCCGGTAAGCTGACGGGCGGCGGCGCGCGAACTGGCAATTACGGCATCGGCGGCACGGAAGCGCAGCCGCGAGATGGACTCTCCGCCCGCGTTCTCCAGAATGCAGCTATGGATGTGCTGCACCACGGCGCCGGCGCCGGCCGCGTGGCAAACGGCGCGCACGGCAAGGCCGCCGTGGTGCATATGAGCCACATCCAAATGTTGCCGGCGCAACCACCGCCACGTCGCAAAGGCCCCTCGCAGGTCGCGCCGCGAGCCATCCCAGGACACCACGGCGCAGGGGACTCCGGCGCCAGTTACTTCCGCCGCAAGCGGACCCGGCCCTAGAAAAAGGATGGACGTGGAATATCCCAGGGGCGCCATGTGCCGGGCCAGCCCCAGGGCAATGCGCAACATGCCGGTGCATTCACTCCCGGCGCTCTTCAGAATGTGCACGCAGGAAGGCATCGCCAGTCTCATGGGGCAACGGCGGCGGTCGCGGGACCGGAGGCCATGGTCTCCAGCACGGCGATGGAGTCGCAGCCCTGCTGCGCGCGGAAAACCACGCGCGCGTGCATGATCTGCGCCACATCCTCCGCGGAAAGCCAATGCTGATTGAAACGCGGGCTGTGAATCCATTCCGACGCACGGATCATGCCGGATGGCTCGCAGGCGGAATTTGGCGTCCATAAAGTGTATTGCGGCCGCTGCCTTGCCGCCGAGGCCAACTCGTCGCGGGTCAATTCCGCGTCAACAATCGCGGCCGGCGGAAAAGCGTGCACGGTATAGCCCAGCCACGGCGTGGTCAACTCCTCGGCATGATCGGTCACAATCTTCGTCTGCGGTCCGGCGTGGCTGCCAATATAGGCGATGCCGGCCTGTTGCAGGGCAACGTAATCGAGGCAGGCGAGGTTATCCTGCCGATGGAAAGCATAGCGGCTGGTGTTGGGAAAAAGGCCCGCGCAAAACATGGCGGCCGCCGCGAGAGCGATCACCGGCCACCAGCGAAGTCTGCGGGAAAGAAGTTGAAGCGCGCCGAGGATCACCATTGGGTAGATGGGCAGCATGTACCGCGCCAGCGCGGCAGAGCCTGCCAAGCAGAGAAATAGCACATGGCAGGCCGCAACGGCCATCAGCACCCGCACGACACGCCGGCCGCGCCCGGGCGGCCGCACGGGGCGCACACAGAGCCAGACAACCACCGCAGACGCCGTGAGCACGAACAGATTGAGATATACGCCAAGGTGCCACATATGGCGCAGGCAGGCCAGGAACGCCCGCGACAGGTGAAAATTGCCGCTCAAATTGGAATCGGCGTAGCTGGGAGCTCCGAAAAAATATCCGCAGCTCCGGCGCAGATAGACAAACCAGAGCGCCAGGGCGGCCAAGGGCGCCAGCAGCGGAAGCCGTGCGCGCAAGCGCGCGCGCCAGTCAGCCCCGGAACATGCAACAACTCCGCGCCAGCCCGCGGGCGGAAGATCTGCGACGAGAACGGCCAACGGGGCCACGATGGCGGTCTCTTTAGCGAGCACGGCCAGGCAGAAAAGCAGAGAGGCTCGCCAGACTCTCCCCCGGAAATATGCGACCAGGGCCCAGAGCGTGAGTCCCGCCGCAGTCATATCCAGTTCCACCATCACGCCGTGGGTAAAGAACACCGGATAGATCGCCGTAAGCGCCGTCGCCGTCAGTGCCACCGAATCCTCCGCCACCAGCCGTGCCATTTGGAAGACAGCTGCAAGCGTCAGAAGGGCCACAGAGAGCATCGCCAAGCGCGCCACCGGGATGGAAAATCCAAAGAGCTTCCAGCACAGGGCGAGCCAGGCATACAGCAGAGGCGGATGCGATTCCGGCAGCACGGAAGCAGGCACCAGGCTGCCGGCGGTCAAGAGGTCGCGCGCGGCCGCGGCAAAGTAGGTCTCATCCAGCAAATAGGAAAAATGCAGGAGCGCGGCATGGGAAACGGCGGCACACACCAGGATCGCCGCCAGCCCGGCGCGCGCCATCATTCCCAGCG
>JARLGJ010000037.1 GCA_031296105.1 Acidobacteriota bacterium
GCTGGCGGCCGAAGCCGAGGCGTTGAAGCGGATCACGCCCGACGCATCGGTGAAGAAGTAGCGCTGGCCGGTCTGGCCCACGGTAACCGGCGCGGCCGTGACGGCATAGGTGCTAATCGGAGTGCCGGTGCCGGCGGAGATCGCAAAGGTGTAGCCGCTCTTGTTGCAGCTCGTGGTCGACGTGCAGCCCAGAACGTTATCCAGCAGCAGGGCCGAGGTGGAACTGGCGGCGGTGGAGGTGCCGCTGGTGCCCGAACCAAGAGACGCCAGATTCGTGGCAAAGCCGGTGTTCGGATAGGCCGAGGCAAAGGTCACTTCAGCCGTGTTGATGGTGCGCAGGGAACCCACGGCAGAGGCTTCGTTGGCCGCAATGCGCGAGCGCAGCAAGTTCGGGATGGCGATGGCGGCGATGATCAGGATGATCGCCACGACGATGAGAAGTTCGATCAGCGAGAAGCCCTTCTGTTTACGCATATTGGTAAATTCTCCGTTTTCTTTTTTCGACGGTGCTTAAAGAAGTCTGGTCCTAGTGGACACGCCGAATAGAAAAGCAATCGTGCCGCCAAAGTTCCTGCCTCGGCCCAGGGGAATCGTCCGAGCAATGCAAGTCTCACATTTCAAAGCTCATGAGGGAATACAAAAACAAAAATGACCACCTAGCGGGGTGGTCATTTTGGGCCAATTCAATTCGGAACTGACAGAATTCGTCACTCTTGAATGACAAATTGTGTCACTCTGGGAAACTTTCGTCCACCGCGCACCCGTCCAAACGCCATACCAGTCAACCCTGGTTGGGCTAGCAAGTCACCTGATCGCGCGCCAGCTTCAGCCCGCTCAAATTGCCGAGAACGGTCACGGCTATCTGTTCGCTGACGAAGAACTCGCGCGCCACCTGCTGCACATGCTCCGACTGCACGGCTTCAATGCGGTTGGCGATCTCATCCATCTCGTAGAAGCGGTCGTAATAGATGTCCTGCCGCGCCAGGTTGCTCATGCGCGCCATGGAAGACTCCAGGCTCAGCATCAGGTTGCCCTTCAACTGCGCCTTGGCCCTGGCCAGCTCGTCGCCGCTCACCGGAACCTCCTTGAGGTCGCGGAACTCCTTCATCACCGACTGCACCACCTTGTTCACCGATTCGCACGAGGTGCCGGCGTACACCGCCAGGCAGCCCGTGTCGCGGAAGGGGTTCAGTTCGCTGAAGATGGAATAGACCAGCCCTTCTTTTTCGCGCACCCGCTGGAAGAGCCGCGAGCTCATGCCGCCGCCCAGCAGAGTGTTCAGCACAAACGACGCGTAGCGGTTCTGGTGCGAGATGGAATACGACGGCACGCCGATGCAGACCTGCACCTGCTCCAAGGCCTTTTTGTTGCGCATCGAGATCCGCGCCGAAACCTTGGGCTTGAGGTCGGCAAACTCGCTCATGCCGGCCGGCACCGTGGCGAACTTTTCCTGAACCAGTTCCAGGAAGCGGTCGTGATCCAGGTTTCCGGCGGCGGCCACCACCATGTTTCCCGCCTTAAAGCGTTGCTGGTAGTAGTTGAACAGCATGGCCGGGTCGAACTTCCGCACCGTCTCGCGCGTGCCCAGGATGGGCCGCCCCAACGGGTGATCCTTCCAGAAGTTCTGCACAAAGATCTCGTGCACCAGGGAGTCCGGGTTGTCCTCGTCCATCTTGATCTCTTCCACGATCACGCTGCGCTCCTTGCGCACGTCGCCCTCGTGAAAGCTGGGGTGGAGGACCAGGTCGCTCAGCACGTCCATGGCTTTTGGCAGGTTCTCGTCCAGAACCTTTACGTTAAAGCAGACGCATTCCTTGGCGGTAAACGCATCCAGGTTGCCGCCAAAGGAATCCACCTGGCGGGCAATGGTTTCCGCCGAACGCGAGGTGGTGCCTTTAAACACCATGTGTTCGGCAAAGTGAGAGATCCCGTTGACCTCGGCGGTCTCATGCCGCGATCCGGTGCGAATCCATACTCCGGCCGAAACCGAGCGGATGTGGTTCATCTCCTCGGTCAAAACGGTCAGCCCGTTGGGGAGAATCGTCTTACGCACGGAACGCGCTGCGGAATCCGGTACTAACATTTTCGTCATGTCTATCCTTCCGCACGGTACAGAGCGTTGCCTTCACTGTCCGCCTCTACTACTACGATCTTTCTGCAACGCCAGCACCCCACGATGCGGCGGGTTACAATCTCAATGATAGCTGCTGCGGCAAACAGATTTCCTGCCACATTTATATCGATGCATGCCGACTGATATTCAATTCGAACTTTTAGGCCTTAGCCAGCAAGAACTTACGTCCCTTTTGGAGGCGCAGGGCCAACCTGCATTCCGCGGCCGCCAATTGCACCAGGCCCTTTATTCTCAACGGCTGGACTCGCTATCCGCACTGACTACATTCCCTAAATCTCTGCGTGAGCGACTGATTTCTGACGGCTACCGGATCACCTATCCCAAGGTGGAACAGCACTTCGTCTCACAAGATGGCACGATACGCTACCTGCTCGGCTTTGCCGACGGCCAAAGCGTGGAGACCGTCTGGATGCCCGATGGCGATGGTGCCGAGGACTCCGACTCCTCCATCGCGGAGAGCGTACCCGCCGCCGCTCCCAACCGCCGCGCCACCATCTGCTTATCATCCCAGGCTGGCTGTGCCGTCAGTTGCCAGTTCTGCATGACGGCTCTCCTGGGCCTGCAAAGGAACCTTACTCCGGGTGAGATTGTGGGGCAGGTGCTGCTGTTATTGAAAGAGCACCAGGTGCAAATCGGCGTGGACCGGATCAATCTGGTTTTTATGGGGCAGGGCGAACCATTTCTGAACTATGACAACTTCCTCCGCGCCGCCTGCCGCCTGGTGGAGGCCGGCATCCCCGAATCGCGCATGACGGTCTCGACCTCCGGCATTGTGCCGCGCTTTGCCGAGTTCGCCGCCGAGCCGGTGCGTCCGCGTCTGGCCATCTCTCTGAACGCCTCCAACGACGGGCTGCGCGACCAGATCATGCCCATCAACCGCAAGTGGAACCTGGAAGCCTTGATGGACGCGGCCCGCGTCTTCCCTCTGCGCCCGCGCGAGCGCCTGACCTTTGAATACGTGCTGCTCTCGGGCGTCAACGACACGCCGGAGAATGCTCAGGAAGTGGTGGCCCTGCTGCGCGGCCTGAAGGCCAAGGTCAACCTCATCGCGCTCAATCCCGGCCCGGAGATCGGCTTCCAGACGCCCACGCCGGAGGCCGTAAGCGCCTTTCAGCAAACGCTGATCGCCGCCGGCATTCCCGCCTACCTGCGCCGTCCGCGCGGACGAGATATCTACGCCGCCTGCGGACAGTTGAAGCGTAGCACCCTGGTTCCTCTGCCGTAGCTTCCCTGTCCGCTCGCCGCGCCGCCTGCGGCCGTTCTGTTACGATAAAATCTGCCTCCGAAGGATTTCCAAGCCGATGTTTACGATCCGCGACTACCAGAAGCGCGACTTTGACGTGCTCTTCAAACTGGACCGCCTGTGTTTTGAGCCGGGCATTGCCTACAGCCGTCCCGAACTGGCCAGCTTCATTGAGCAGCGCCGCGCCTACACCATTGTGGCCGAGTGGACCGACGATCCTCCGGCGGACGGAGTGGAGGAAGACCCGGACAAGAAGGGCCCGGCCCTTACGCATCCGCACATTGCGGGCTTCCTCACCTTTCACTTTCAAAAGCAGGAGTACGGACACATCATCACCCTCGATGTGCATCCCGACGTGCGCCGCCAGCGCCTGGGCACGCAACTGATGGCCGCCGCCTGCGAGAAGATGCGCAAACTGACGGCATTTATGGCCGTGCTGGAAGTCGCGGTAAACAACCACAGCGCCCTCGCCTTCTACGAGCGCCACGGCTTTAAAAAGGTGAAGGTGCTGGAGCGCTACTACAATCGCGACGTGGACGCCATCTTCATGACCAAGAGGCTGTAAGCAACCGCCGCTTCAGGTCAGCTCCAGGCAAGGGGAGGTTTGTCAGGGCACAGCTTTAGCTGTGCCGCCAAGACGTCCGATCATCGGGACTTTAGTCCCTGAGGGCAAGTCCCAATGACTTGCCCCAATCTCTTCAGGTCAGCTTGATTCCCAGCCTTGCATCGCGCCGCGCGCCACCGATGACGCAGGCGTAGGCCAGCAGCAGAAACAACAGGCTTAGTCCGCAGACGCCGTGCCACTGCCAGTGTCCCCAGGCCCACGAAGACAGCGCCGAGCCTACCGCGCCGCCCAGGAAGAAGACGATCATATAGACGGTGTTGATGCGGCTGCGCGCTCCGGCCACCAGTCGGAAGATGCGCGTCTGATTGCCGATATGCATCGACTGCTGTCCCACGTCGAGCACCACCACGCCCACCGCGAGCCCCGCCAGATAATATCCCAGCGACCACAGCAGCAGGTACGACACAAACACCAGCGTAATGCCCATGCCCACCACCCAGCGCGCGCCGCGGCGGTCGGCCAGTCGTCCGGCAAAGGATGCGGCCAGTGCTCCGGCCGCGCCGACAATGCCAAAGCTGCCCGCGGCTCCGGCACCCAGGTGAAAATGCGGCCCGCCCAGCAGAAACGCGAGATTGGTCCAGAAGGCGGAGAACGCGGCAAACACCAGCGCGCCAATCAGTGACGCTTCGCGCAGCGTGGGCTGCTCCTTCGCCAGTTGCCACAGCGAGCGCAGTGCGTCTCCGTATGCCACCGGCTTCACTGGCGGCAGCTTGGGCAGCCCCCACCACAGAATCGGCGCAAACAGTGCGGTGAATCCAGCGGCCGTAAGAAACACGCCGCGCCAGCCCACCACGGCCTCCAGCCATCCGCTGGCGGTGCGCGCCAGCAGAATGCCCAGGATGAGGCCGCTCATCACCGTGCCAATGGCGCGTCCGCTTTCGTGCGGCTCCACCAGCTCCGGCGCAATGGGCACAAACACGTGCGTCACCGCCGCCGTAATGCCAATGGCCACCGAGGCCGCCACCAGAGCCAGCAAAGAGGGCGCCAGTCCGGCGGCAAGCAGCGCCACGCTGACGGCGGCAAACAACTTCACCATCAGCCCGCGCCGCTCGGCCACGTCTCCCAGCGGCACAAACAGCAGAATGCCGAACGCATAGCCCACCTGCGTGGCCACGGCCACCCACCCGGTCTGTGCCGACGTGGCGTGAAACGTGTGGCTCATCTCCAGCAGCAGCGGCTGGTTGTAATAGATGGTGGCCACGCTGGCGCCGCTGGCCAGGCCGAGAAACGGCAGCAGGCCGCGATGGTGGCGCTGCGGAGAAACGTTTTGCACCGGGGAAGAGTCCACAACTCAGTTTAACGCGGCGCGTTTTGCATCGCGCCGGAGGCGTCATTCGCGTCCGCGAAGCTCGCGGCGTAGCCCACGGCAAACGTCACCGCCGAACCCAGCGGCACGTACCAGGTGAAAGGGACGCTGGTATATTGCCACATGTAAATATTAAGCACGAAGCCGCAAACCATGCCCGCCATGGCGCCGCGCTCGTTGGCCCGCCGGGTGAGCACGCCCAGCAGAAACACGCCGAGCAGCGATCCATAGGCCACCGAGGCGATGGACAGGCCCATCTCCAGCACGCGTCCGCCGCGGCGCGCGGCAATGGCCAGCACAAACAGCACCACGCACCAAGCCACGGTGGACAGACGCGAAAGCCGCACGCGCTCTGCCTCGCTGGAGTGCGGACGCCAGCGCGAGTAGAAATCGACAATCGTCGTGGACGACAGCGAGTTCAGCGCTGCGCTGAGATTGCCCATGGCCGCCGCCAGAATCGCCGAAATCAACAGTCCGCTGAGTCCGTGCGGCAGGTGGGTGACGATGAAGAGCGGAAAGATCGTGTCGCTGCGCGTGAACTGCGCCGTCAGGGGATGCGCGCGGTAAAACACAAACAGCATGGCGCCGATCAGCAGGAACAACGCGAACTGGAAAAACACCATCACGCCGCTGGAGAGCAAGGCCAGCCGCGCCTGGCTCTGGCTGCGCGCCGCCAACAGCCGCTGCACAATCAACTGGTCCGTGCCGTGGCTGGCCGTGGTAAGGAACGCGCCGCCGATGACTCCCGACCACAAGGTGTAGGACGCGTGCGCGTTCCAGGAAAAATCGAAGACCCTGAATTTGCCGGCCGCCGCGGCCGTGGCGCAGGCCGCGCTCCAACCGCCGGGGATGAGATGCAGAATGGTGACCAGTCCCGCGGTGGAGCCGATGACATAAATCGCGAGCTGCACCACGTCGGTCCAGATGACGGCCGCCATGCCCCCTTTGAAGGTGTAGATCATGGTGAGCAGGCTGACCAGCGCGATGGCCGCAACGTCGCGTTGCAGATCCGTGAACCCGCCCAGCACGCCGCGCAAGGCGATGCCCACCACAATAGCCACGGCAAAGACGCGCACGCCCTCGGCGGCGGCACGCGTAAGGAGGAACAGTCCCGCGGTGAGCGAGCGCAGGCGCCCGCCAAAGCGGCGTTCGATGAGTTGATAGGCCGTGACCAGGCTGCCGCGAAAATATTGCGGCAACAGCAACGCGCAGATCACCACGCGCCCCACCAGGTACCCCAGCACGAGCTGCAGGAAGCGGAAGTCTCCGTCGTAGGCGATGCCTGGCACGCTGATGATGGTGAGCGTGCTGGTTTCGGCCGCCACAATGGAGAGCGCGATGGCCCACCAGGGAATTTGCTGCCCGGCCAGGAAGTAGCCGCGCAGCGTGCCCTCCTGGCGGCGAAAGCGCATGCCGAACAGCGTGACGCACGCCAGGTAGGCGGCGATCACGGCAACGTCGAGCGCGTTCAAGCCCATCGGCACTTCCTCAGTAAAGCAGATATTTACCGCGGCGCGCCATGAACTCCGCAAGCGCGGCCTTCCACCGTGCGGCCACGTCACGTGGATCCGCGCCAGAGAGCAGCGCCCGCGCCGAAGCCTCATGTAACATCAGCGCATCGAGCTTCGCGGTGTCGAACTCTTTCGCGTAGAGCTTGCGCAGCGCCGCGGCAATCTCCACACCCATCTCCGGCGCGTCGAGCGCCAGGCGGTCCGCGACAAGAACGCGCACGCCCGAGCATTTCTTCTGTGCATACACGCTGGCGGCGGGCGTGAACTCCGCGGCCGCAAAGCGCACGCCGGGAATCGCGCGCCGCGTGAGATACGCCGCCAGCTCCGCGCCGCGCATCCACGGCGCGCCGAGCACCGCAAACGGCGTGTCGGTGCCGCGCCCCACGGAAACGTTGGTCATCTCCAGCAGGCCCAGGCCAGGATACAGCGTGGCCTCGTCGAGGTTGCGCAAGTTCGGCGAAGGGCTCACCCAAGTCAGCCCCGTGGCGTCAAACCAGTCCGCGCGCTGCCAGCCTGCCATCGGCACAACCGTCAGCGTGGCGCCAATGCGGCGCTCGCCGTTGTAGTAGCGCGCCAGCTCGCCAAGCGTCAGCCCGTGGCGCACGGGCACCTCTCCGTAGTTGATGAAGCTCTCGCGGCCCGCGTCGCTCGTGGGCCCTTGCACCAGCAGGCCGCCGAGCGGGTTGGGACGGTCGAGCACAAAGATGGGGCGCGCGGTGGCCGCCGCGGCTTCCAGAAAATATCCCAGCGTCGTCTCGTAGGTATAAAAGCGCACGCCCGCATCCGCCAGGTCGAAGACGATGGCGTCCACCGCGCGCAGCACTTCCAGCGATGGCCGCCGCTTGGCATCGCTGCCGCCGTAAACGCTGTACACCGGCACGCCCGTGCGCTCGTCGCGCGAGTTGGCGATGGACGTAGTGTCCACATTGCCGGCAATGCCGTGCTCGGGACTGAAGATGGCTGCCAGTTTCACCCCTTGGGCCGCGCTCAGCACGTCAATCGTGCGGCGCCCCGCGGCATCCACGCCCGTCTGGTTCGTCACCAGCGCCACGCGCAATTCGCTGGCGGCGTGCGGCACGGCCAGCAACTCGGCAAAGTTGTGCGCCTCCAAAACATCAATGCCGCTCTTCACCGTGTTCGCCGGACGCAGATGCGCCTTCTCTTCCGGCGTAAGCAGCAATCCGCGCGCCGCGGCCGTGGCAATCTGCGAGCGCAGCGCGTTGATGTTAACTCCGCCGTTGGGATGCACGCGATTCGTCAAAAGGATGACGTAGCTGTGCGTCGCGGGATCGATCCATATCGATGTTCCGGTATAGCCCGTGTGTCCAAAGCTGCCCACCGCGTAGGCTTCGCCGCGCGCGCGGGAAAAGGGAGAGTCGATGTCCCAGCCCAGCCCGCGCAGCACTCCGGTGTGGCCCGGCTGTTGCGGCGTGGTCATCCACTTCAGCGTCTCCGCGTTCAGCACGCGATGGCCGCCCAGCATCTCTTCGGCAAACTTTGCCAGGTCGTCCGCGGTGGAGAAGACGCCCGCGTCTCCCGCCACGCCGCCCATGCGCCGCGCCGTTGGATCGTGCACCACTCCGCGCAGCATTGCGTGGTGCTCGTCGTACTCGGTAGGCGCCGTGCGCTCGCGCCACGCGGCGGGTGGAAGAAAGCGTGTCTCGCTCATCCCGAGCGGCGCAAACACAGTGCGCTGCGCAAACCCCTCCAGCGAAAGCCCGCTGACCTTCTCCACCACAAACTCCAGCGCAAGGTAGTTGATGTCGCTGTAACGGAACTGCGTACCCGGCTCGGTCACCGGCGTCTCGTCCATCACCATGCGAAAGGCCGCCTCGCGCCCGCTCCATTCCTGCTGGCGGTCCAGGTCTTCGCGCAGACCGCTGAAGTGCGTCAGCAACTCGCGGATGGTGATCTGCTGCTTGCCGTTCGCGGCAAACTCCGGCAGATACTTCGCCACCGGATCGTCCAGCCCCACGCGACCGTCCTGGATGAGCTTCATCACGGAAGGCGCGGTGGCCACCGGCTTGGTGAGCGAGGCAATGTCGAAAATCGTATCCGCGGTCATAGCCTCGCGCGTGGGCTCCAGCGCGCGCCAGCCGAAGGCCTTGCGATACACCACGCGGCCGTCATGCCCCACCAGCACCACGCCGCCGGGAATGACTCCCTGCGCCACGGCCTGCTCCATCAGGTGATCGACCTCGGGCAGCGGCTGCGAACTACTCTCCTGAGCCCACAGGGCCGCACACAGCAGCAACGCCGTCAGCATCACGCGCAGCAACTTGGTCATCGGCTGCAAAAAGTCCTCCCGCGCCCGCGGGCGCTCTGTCTAGGAAAGCTCTGAATAAGTCAGTCTTGCAAGCTATTCTACGGGAGTTAAACCGGTCAACGATAGATCTTGATGGGAAGGTGTTTTGTCAGGGCACGGCTTCAGCCGTGCCGTAAAAGCCGCATAAACGCAGGGGCTTCAGCCCCGGAGGGAAAGCTGTTTTATTCTTGCCGAACCCTCCCCCCCAGCGGCTAAAGCCGCGAGATATTGTTGGCGGTTTAGCGGCACGGCTGAAGCCGTGCCCTGACAAATTCCAACTTATTCAGACTCTGTCTAGTTTGCCTCAAAGTACTGCGTCTTCCGTAAGGCTAATGTTGGCGGGGCGGATACTGGCCGCTCCCGCGCCGGAATGCTATGTTTTTGAGTATGCGTAAACTGCTGGCC
The DNA here is from genome assembly GCA_031296105.1 of Acidobacteriota bacterium. Taxonomy (GTDB): domain Bacteria; phylum Acidobacteriota; class Terriglobia; order Terriglobales; family Acidobacteriaceae; genus TOLSYN. Next base: position 9,530 of record JARLGJ010000037.1, read on the forward strand.
TTCGTCCTCGTCTTCCTCATGATGTTGAGCGCCCCCGCGTTTCCTGACGAGGTGGCCGACGCCGCCAACGCCTATGCGGGCGGAGAGTCGTCTGGCGCGCGCTGGGCCGAGCGCACCCAGCGCCACATGTCTCTGGAAGAAAAGGTTGGGCAGCTCTTCATGATCTGGGCCAAGGTGGACTTCACCAACTTTGAAGGGCCCGACTACCAGCGCCTGCGCGACCAGATGCGCCAGTTCCACGTGGGCGGCTTCGCCGTAACCGCGCCCATGGAAAACGGCCTGCTCCTGCACGCCAGCCCTCTGGACGCCGCCGCGCTCACCAACCACCTGCAGCATGACAGCGCACTGCCCCTCATCTTTGCCGCTGACTTCGAGCGCGGACTGCCCATGCGCCTGCACGGAGGCACCGGCTTTCCGCACGCCATGGCCTTTGGCGCCGCGGGCAACCTCGACTACGCGTATCAATTCGGCCGCGTCACGGCCGAGGAGTCGCGCGCCATCGGCGTGCACTGGAACTTCTATCCCGACGCCGACATCAACTCCAACCCCAACAATCCCATCATCAACACGCGCTCCTTTGGCGAGGACCCTGCCGCGGTCTCAGGCCTGGTGAAGGCCTTTATCCGCGGCACCCACGACGGACACGCGCTGGCCACGGCCAAGCACTTCCCCGGCCACGGTGACACCGACACCGACTCGCACCTGGCCGTTCCGCGCATCAACGCCTCACGCGAGCGTCTGGAGCAGGTGGAGCTTGTTCCCTTCCGCGAGGCCATCGCCGCCGGCGTGGACTCCATCATGGTGGGGCATCTGCTGGTGCCCGCCCTGGAGCCGAACCCCAACCGCGTGGCCACCGTCTCGCCGGCCATCACCACGCAGTTACTGAAGAACGAATTGGGCTTCCGCGGCATCGTGGTCACCGACGCCATGGATATGAACGGCCTGCTGCGCTTGTACGGCGGCAACACGCCGCAAGCCGCGGGCCGGGCCGCGGTGGACGCCCTGAAGGCTGGCGCCGATCTCATCCTCATCCCCGGCGATTTGGAAGGCGCTTACAACGGAGTGCTGAAGGCCGTGCGCTCCGGCGAGTTGAGCGAGGCGCGCATCGATGAATCCGTGGGCAAGCTGCTGCGCGCCAAGGCCGCGCTGGGCCTGCACAAGAATCGCTACATCGATCTGGATAAGGTGAACACCGCGTTGAATCAGCCCAGCCACGTGGCGCTGGCGCAGAAGGTGGCCGACGACGCGCTGACACTGGTGCGCGACAGCCATCGCATTCTGCCGCTGGAACCAGGCGCACCCGGCGCGGCGCAGCCGTTTCTGTACCACGCCGCCGCATTCGAGGGAAATCGCGTGCTGCTAGTGGTCTTCACCGACGATGCGCGCGGCGACAACGGACGCCGCCTGGCGCGCGAGCTGCGCCTGCGCGTGCCCGACGCGCGCGTGATTTATGTGGACGAAGCGAACTCCGCCGCCATGACCGGAGAAGTGTTGCAGGCCGCGGCCAGGGCGGAGCGCGTGGTGGCCGCCGTGTACGTTACGCCCTCCGCCGGACGCACGGCCGTCACCGACGCCGGCTCGCCGGCATTGGACAAAGGTCCCGGCGGAGTGCTGGGTGAGCTGGTGCGGGCCGCGGCGGATAAAACGGTGGTGGCGGCCCTGGGCAGCCCCTATATTCTCGTCCAGTATCCCGCCATACAGAATTACCTTTGCACGTTCTCCAACGCGCCGGTCTCCGAGGCAAGCGCCGTCAAATTTCTCTTCGGAGAAATGCCCGCCCGCGGACATCTCCCCATCACGCTGCCCGGCATCGCTCCGCGCGGGTACAGCGCGGCACAGAACGCGAAGTAAGTGCGCTTGCGTCCCAGGTTATTCGCGCTACGCGCGCCGAACCTGGGGCACGAAGTTATTTTGGTGTAGTGGTTACTATGTGATCGGAATGTTGTGCCCCAGGTTCACGGAGCGCAGCGGAGTTAACCTGGGACTACTGGCGAAACATCACACCCGCGCAAAATCCAGAAAGCCCCGTTGCACGTCGGTAGAGACCAGGCGCACGCGCAGGTGGTCACCCACGTCGATGCCCGCGTGCCCCGTCACCAGCATTCCCTCCACGTGCGGCCGCGCAATGCGCACGAACGTGCCGTGCTCATTCACGCCGGTGGCAATGGCCGGAAACACTTCTCCAATGCGGTTGCGCATGGCCACGGCGGCAATGCGCTTGTTCATTTCGCGCTCCACCTTGCGCGCCATGTTTTCCATCAGCGTGCACTTGGCGGCAATCTGCCCCAGGTCGTCATCGCTGTAAGGCGCGGGCGTGCGGTCCATCAGGGCCTTCAACAGCCTCTGCGTCACCAGGTCGGCAAAGCGGCGGTTGGGCGCCGTGGAGTGCGTGTAGTCCTGCACGGCCAGCCCAAAGTGTCCTTCTTCGGGATCGCCAGGACGCTCCAGCACGTACTCGCCCGGGCCCATCAATTTAATGATCGCCAGCGAAAGATCGGGAAAGCGCTCTGGATCGGCTTTCTTGCGCTTCAGCAGGAATCCGTTCAGCGCGCGCGGATCGGCCTCGGCCGGCAGATGTTCTCCCATGCGCCCGGCCAGCTCCACAATGCGGCCCCAGCGCTGCGGCGTCTTCACCACGCGGCGGATGGAGGAAACGTCATGCAGCAGGCGCGCCACCACGCCGTTGGCCGCCACCATAAAATCTTCAATCAGTTCGGTGGCTTCGTTCTTCTCCTGGCGCACCACATCCACAATCTCTTCGCCTTCCATCACGGGATGCGTTTCCGCGCTCTCAATGTTCAGCGCTCCATGGCGGAAGCGTTCGGCGCGCAGGGCCAGCGCGGTGCGGCCTTGCAAGCGCAGTTGCCCCTGCAAGGCGGAGTTGTGCGCCAACGGGTGCGGCGCTTCGCCGCGACCCTCCAGCCAGGCTCCGGTGCTGTTGTAGGCCAGCTTGGCCTTGTTGCGCGTCAGCGCGCGATACACCTGCCCGCCCTCCACCATCCCCTCGTCACTCACGTTGAACTCGATGACGATGCTGTGCCGGTCCTGCTCCGGCAGCAGAGAGGTGATGTTGGTGGAAAGCTCTTCCGGCAGCATGGGAAAGACGCGCACGCCGGTATAGACCGAGGTCGTCTCCTTGGCCGCGTGCTGGTCCATCGCCGTATCGCGCGCGGCGTACACATCCACGTCGGCAATGGCGATGAGCACGCGCGCCCCGCCGCCCGGCAGCTTCTCCGCGTATTCAATCTGGTCCAGGTCGCGCGACGAATCGTTGTCGATGGACGACCACAGCAGCCCGCGCAGATCCTTGACCGCGCCGGGGACTGGCAGCGCCGGAGGCTGCGTCTGCAAACGTTCCAGCTCGGCCGCTACACCGTCCGGAAATTCCGGCTCAAAGCCATGCTCCAGCATGACCATGCGGGCCGCCGACTCAAGATCCACGTGCGAGAAATGATGGTTCTTCATGACAAACGCGAAATCCTATCATGCGCGCGCCGAGGTGGAAAGCCGCCGCGCGCGTGGCCCTTTTACAGATCGGCTCCGGTCGAGGTCATCACCAGCTTGCCATGCTTCACGCCCTTCAGGCTCAGCATGTGGTCGGCCATGTGCTGCACCTCGCCGGCGGGGCCTTTCATGATGACCACCTCGAAACAGTTGTCGCGATCCAGGTGGACGTGCGTGGCTGCCAGCACATTGTCGTGGTGGTGGTGCTGCGCCTCGGTCAGCTTGCTGGAAAGCTCAGGGCGGTGATGGTCGTAGATCATGGAGAGCGTGGCCACCACCGGCTTGTTGCTGTTCACCTCTTCGTTCACCAGCATGTCGCGGATCATGTCGCGGATGGCCTCGGAGCGGTTCTGGTAGCCGCGCTTGGCAATCAGGCGGTCGAATTTTTCCAACAGGTCCTGCTCCAGGGAAACTCCGGTACGCACCAAATCGGCCATGTAATCTTCTCCGTCACTCATGCGCCGGGCAGCGGCGCGGATGGGGCCATTGTAATCAAGCGCCGCCTGGGAAGCCACCTTTCGCGCGCGTTGACCTCCTGCGCCGGCTGTGTTCGGATGAGGAAGTGAGCCAACGAATTGCACTGCCGGTGGACGCCATTCTGCCCGAAATCCGGGCCGCTCTGGCCACCCACTGCAACCTGGTGGTGGAGGCCGAGCCCGGCGCCGGCAAAACCACGCGCATTCCTCCCGCGCTGCTGGCGATGACCGGCGGCGAAGTCGTGGTGCTGGAGCCGCGCCGCATTGCCGCCCGACTGGCCGCGCGCCGCGTGGCTAGCGAGATGGGCGAGCCGGTGGGCGAGACCGTCGGCTACCAGGTGCGCTTTGAAGAAGCCGTCTCGCCGCGCACCCGTCTGCGCTTTGTCACCGAAGGCGTACTGACGCGCCGCCTGCTCTCCGATGGCGACCTGAAAAACGTGGACGCCGTGGTGCTCGACGAGTTCCACGAACGCCACCTGGAAGGCGACCTGGCGCTGGCCTTGTTACTACGATTACAGCAGCGGCGATTGCAGCAGAAGCGCCCCGCGTTGCGCTTGATCGTGATGTCGGCCACGCTCGAGGCCGCGCCCATTGCGGAGTATCTCGACAACTGCCCCATCGTGCGCTCGCCGGGACGTCTCTTCGAGTTGACCGTGCGCCACACTCCATACTCGCCGCGGCCCGTGGAAGAATTGCTCTGCGATGCCGCCGGGGAGTTGCTGCGCGCGTCGCCCACGGGAGACATTCTCGCCTTTCTGCCCGGCGCGGCGGAGATCCATCGCGCCATGCGGCAATGCGCCGCACTTGCGCGGCGCGCCAACCTGCTGGTGCTTCCTTTGCACGGATCGCTCACGCCGGCCGAGCAGGACCGCGCGCTGGCCCCTGCGGCGCAGCGCAAGCTGGTACTGGCCACCAACGTCGCGGAAAGCTCCATCACCGTGGAGGGCGTCACCGCCGTCATCGACAGCGGACTGGCGCGGGTGGCGGCCTACTCGCCGTGGAGCGGACTGCCGGTGTTGCAAGTCGCGCGGGTGAGCAAGGCCTCGGCCACACAGCGCGCCGGACGCGCCGCCCGCACCGCACCCGGGCAGGTGGTGCGCCTGTACAGCGAAGAAGATTTCCTGCGCCGCCCGGAGCACGACACGCCGGAGATTCTGCGCAGCGACCTTTCGCAGCTCTGCCTCGATCTGCGTGCCATGGGCCTGCACGCCGCGGACGTCGCGTGGCTCGATGCGCCGCCCGCCACCGCCGTGGAGCAGGCCGAGGACTTGCTGGACCGCCTGGGCGCCGCGGGTGAGAAAGCCTCACGCCTGGCGCGTTATCCTTTGCCGCCGCGCCTGGCGCGCATCGTGGAAGAATCCCTGGCGCGCGGCGTGGGCGAAGAAGGTTGCCGCGCCGCGGCCTTGCTGGGCGCGGGCGTGGCCTCCACATCAAGCGATCTGCTGGCGGCACTCGATGCGCCGCCCGACGCGCGCCTGCGCCAGCACACGGAACAACTGCGCCGCGTGGCTGGCGTGCGGCATAAGGTGCACAAGCCGCACAAGGACACCGACGACGCACTGCTCATCTCGGTGCTGGCGGGCTTCCCGGATCGCGTGGCGCGGCTGCGCGTGGGCAAACAGGTGCTGATGTCTTCCGGAGCGTCGGCGGAGATCTCCGGTGAGCCGCCGCGTTATGAATTTTTTGTCGCCGTGGATGCCGAGGACCGCCGCGAGCGTCCCTTGCCGCTCGTCCGCATGACGGCGCGCGTGGAACCCGATTGGCTGCTCGACCTCTTCGCCGAGCGCGTGCGCGAAGAGACTTCTATTGTGTGGAACCACAAGGGGCAACGCGTGGAGGCCGTGAACTCCCTGCTCTACGACGCGCTGGTCATCGACGAATCGCGCGGCGCGCCCAGGGACGCCGCAGCCGCCGCGGCCCTATTGGCGGAGAAGGCTTTGGAAACGGGCATTGATAGATTCGTGGATGTCGATGCGCTCAACGAGTTTCTGGCGCGCGCCGCCTTTGCCCTGCTCGACGCGCCCGACGCCCCAGGAGCCTTGCGCGAACTCTGTGCGGGCTTGCGCAGCTTCAGCGAGTTGAAGACCGCGGCGGAGGATTTGCTTCCCTCGCTCGAGCGCCGCCTGGGCGCGCACAAACTGCATACGCTGGCTCCGGCGCGCATCGCGCTGCCCAGCGGACGCCAGACGAAAGTCCATTACGAAACGGGCAAGCCGCCGTGGATCGCCTCGCGCTTGCAGGATTTTTTTGGATTGAAAGAGACGCCGCGCATTGGCCCCGCGCGCACTCCGGTGGTGGCGCACTTGCTGGCGCCCAACCAGCGCCCGGTGCAAACCACCGCCGACCTCGCCGGCTTCTGGGAGCGTTTGTATCCGCAGGTGCGGCGGGAGTTGATGCGCCGCTATCCACGCCACGCCTGGCCGGAAAAGCCGTAGGGTTCACCGAATATTGAAATCGTCAGGAAGGATTGTGCCCCAGGTTCACGGCCCGTTTTTGGCCGTTAACCTGGGACGTGAGTCCGGAACGTGAATCGGGGACACCCAGGTTAGCTTCGCGAACCTGGGGCACAACCTTGTTTCCACTTCCTACTGAACTAGAAGTGGTACGCCACCTGTGCCGTCAGCGAGCGCGGCGTTACGTAGTGCGTGCCGCTGAAGGTGGACAGGAAGTTGTACAGCGCGTACTTGTTGCTCAGGTTCACGGCCGTCAGCGTCAGACTCCAGCGGCGGGCGTCCTGCGAGCGGAACAGGTTATCGTCGCCGAGGCTGAGGTCGAAGATGCTGCGCGGCTTGATGCGCGGCGGATTGTGATCGTCGTTCTCCGTGCCTGGCGCCGGAATATTGATGAGTGTCGATCCATACTGCGCGGGAGCGCAACTCGCCAACGGATGCCCCGGCGTGGGCCGCTGCGATCCACAATACAATCCGGCGGCCATCTGCTGATAGGCGGACAAGCCCGACAGGCCCACCGGCGTCGTGGTATCGGTGGCATACGGCACCGAACCCGCCACCAGACCGCTGTCAAAGTGCCAGTTAAAGCCCATCCACGGACCGCTCTTCCACGGCTGATACTGCAGGTGCACATTGGAGTTGAACTTCTCGTCGTGATCGATGCGGAAGGGCTGGCCGCTCTGACCCACGGTCGTGCCCAGGCCGCTCGTCTGCGGCGGGAAGAAGCGCGCGCTTACGCCGCTGAAGACCACCAGAGCGCTCAGGCCGTGATGCTCCGGCATGCTGACGCGCACCGCGTAGCCGGGAATCTTCGAGTTGTGCCAGCCAATGGGAAAGGCGATGGGCGTGGCGCCCAGCACCGAGAAGTCATAGGCGTTGTGCGTGTACTTCCAGATATAGTCGCCGCTGACCACCACCCAGTTCTTGAAGGCCTGCTGCAGTCCGGCGTGGAACTCGTTGCGGTAGCCCGGCGTGTTGCGCGCGGAAACACAGGGGATCAGCGCCGCAATCACCGGGTAGTTGCAACCTTCGCTGGATAGCACCAGGTTCTCGTTGTAAGGCGATTCCAGTGTGCGCGCGTAGGAGGCGCGCAACACCGTGCCGGTTGACTTCACCGTGTAGGAAAGGCCCAGCCGCGGCTCAGCCTGCGTGGCCGTCACCAGTCCGTTGTACAGGTCGCCGCGGATACCCACGTTCGCCGACCACGGCCCCTTGGTGATGGCGTCCTGCACGTACATTCCCAGTTCCTTCACATCGGTGTGCCCGTGGAACAGGTAGTTCGTTCCGCCGCGCGTCAGGTCGTAAGGAGCAAGCGTGCTCTGGTCGGCCGCTGAAAGCGAATCCAGCAGCGTGGGATCGACAATGCCCAGGCTGAAGTCTTCGTTCAAAAACGTCTGCGTGTAGGTAACGCCGCCCTTGATGTTGTGCGCGCCCTTCACGTAGTTGATGTCGCCGCGCACGCCGGCGTTGGTCAGCGTGCGATGCTGCCCGATCGTCTCCTGCTGCAGGTTCTGCGGCCCCAGGTCGGCGAAGGCGTTGCCGCTGGGATAGTAGTGGTAATCGTCGCGCCGCACGAAGAAGCCCAGGTTGGCCACCGTGCGGCCGTTCACAATGTGCGTCCAGGTGGGCGCCACGTTGAAGGTTACAATCTTCGAGCGCTGGTCGGTCGCGCCCACCAGGTTGCCGTTCGGATCGAGTCCGCCATTGTCCACTACCACGCCGTTCCACGGAGTGGCGTACTCACTGTCATAGCTGTTCGGCGTCTGGAACCACGAGCGCGACAGGCTGAAGTTCAACCGCAGAGAGTCTTTGTCGCTCAGCGTGTAATCCACGCGGTCGAAGAAGTTCTGCTGGTTGCCCTTGTCGTGCATCACGGCGAATTCCGGCGAATCCAGGAAGCGTCCGGTGTTCAGTCCATTGGCGGCCACAAAGTTGCCCCACTTGGCCGAGCCATAGGAAACGTCGAAGCCCACGTTGGCCGTGCCAAAGCTGCCGTAGCTGGCGTTGATGCTGCCGTGCGGCGTGGTTACGCCCTGTCCGCTGCGGGTGGTGGCCACAATCACCACGCTCGTCTTGCCTCCATACTCAGCCGGCGGCGCGCCGGGAATCACTTCGATGGATTGCAAAGAGTCCGCTGGAATCGCGTTGGAGAACATCTTGCTCTGCTGGTCGGTGATCGGCTGGCCGTCCACGGAGAAAGAGTTCTCGGCGTGGTCGCCCATGCCGTGAATCTGTCCGTTGGAGTCCGAGCTGACGCCCGGCGATGCCAGCGTCACCAGCGAGCTGACGGAGGACGACGCACTTTCCAGCGGCAGCTTGTCCATCAGTTCGCGATTCACGTCGGTGTGTCCCACCGGCTCGCTCTCCACCAGGTCGCTGCCGGCTTCCACGGTTACCGTGCTGATGGCTGAAGCCACCGGCAGCGTGATCGTCACCTGCGCCACAATGGACGAGTGCAGTTCCACATCCTGCGCGGTCGCGGCAAAGCCCGTCTGCGAAGCCGTCAGGTGGTAGTGGTTATAGGGCACGTTAGTGAAGGTGAAGCGGCCCGAGGCGTCGGTCCTGGCCGTGCGCTTCAAGGCGCTCACCGGGTTGTGAATCTCCACCGTGGCGCCGGGAATGACCGCTCCCGTGGCATCCACCACGATGCCCACCACGGTGCCGGCTCCGGCTTCGGCTGCCGCAGCCAATGCGGGCGCTCCGGGCAGGGCCGCCGTCCCGGCGGCTGCATCATTCGCCGCGTTATTCGCAGCATCATCCGCAGCCCACGCTGCCGGTGCGGCGGTCAACATCAGGCCCAGGCTCAGCGCGGCCAGTGAACTCACCGCGCGCGGGTGCTTCTTGTTCCACAAAAACAGATTGGTGATACCCAAGGGGTCCTCTCTTCCAGTGCGGCTGCAAATAAGCCGCATTCGAACCGGCGCTGCGTCTGGGAATGCCAATCGACGGGGCCGCCAGGTTCCGGGGATAAACGGCTGCTCCGGGAAAACTCTCCCGGTCAACTCTTTTAGAGTGCGATTTGCAGAGAACAGACTGGAGGAGGACGGATGCGGGTTGCCGTATGCACCGCACGCGGCAGGAAAATACGATGGACGGTGATTGCCACCAGAGCCAGGGCCACCAGCCCGGGCAGAACTATGGGCGCAACATCGGCCACCGAATGCGTGGCCATGCACATGGAGCAATGCGCGCTCTCTTCTGAACCCGGATGAAGGTGGAAGTGAACCGCCTGAATGGTGGCAAAGAGCAGGAACAGCGCGACAAAGCCCAGCAGCAGACTGCGCTGCGTCCGGCTTCCGCGGAATTTTCCAGTCCTTGTCATCTTCTTTAGATTCCACCCTTACTACGACCGCTTGATGTGCCGGGCGGCACACCTTATTTAGACGATAGCCCAGCCCGGAAATGGCAGTCAATCGCCGGGGCGAAGATTCATCAAAAATAGGACTCCCGCCGCCCACTCAGATCCCGATCTACCGCTGGCATTCCGGGGAAACGTTCTTTCCTGCCCGGTGTTAGCAAATACACATTCGGCAACGTCGGCTATAATTCCCGTAAGCAACCATGGCTGCCATCGAGACCAGGGATCTGGAAAAATCCTACAAGACAGGCTTTTTCCGCAATAAGACGAAGCCCGGACTCAAACCTCTCACCTTATCGGTGGAAGAGGGTGAGATCTTCGGCTATCTGGGGCCAAACGGCGCCGGGAAAACCACCACCATCAAGCTATTGCTCGGCTTGGCCTTTCCCTCGGCGGGCAGCGCCAGTGTGCTCGGCCATGATGTGCGCGACATCTCCATCAAGCGCCAGATCGGCTTTCTGCCCGAGCAGCCTTATTTCTACGATCATCTGACGCCCCTGGAGCTGCTGGATTACTACGCCCGCCTCAGCGGCGTCGCCTCCGATGTGCGCCGCCGGGCCGTGGAGCGCGCCCTCTCCCGCGTGGGCATGAGCGAGCATGGCCGCACCCAGTTGCGCAAGTTCAGCAAAGGCATGGTGCAGCGCGTGGGCATTGCCCAGGCCATCGTGCACGATCCCAAGCTCATCATCCTCGACGAGCCCATGAGCGGCCTCGATCCTATCGGCCGCCGCCAGGTGCGCGACCTGGTGCAGGAACTCAACGACGAGGGCAAGACCATCTTCTTTTCCACTCACATCCTCAGCGACGCCGAAACCCTCTGCGACCGCGTCGCCGTGCTCAACCGCGGCGAGTTGCGCGGCATTGGCGTAGTGGCCGACCTGGTGTGCCAGGTCAGCGGCGATGTTGAACTGGTGTGGAGCGGCCCGCAGGCCATTCCCGACCTCAGCGCCATGGGCGCCCGCTGCCACGCCACCGGAGAGGTGGTGCGCGCCATCCTGCCCGAGCGGCAACTCGACCAGGCTTTGGAGGCTCTGCGCTCCAACCGCGCGCGGCTCACCAGCGTCACCCCGGTGCGCGCCACCCTGGAGGATTATTTCCTCTCGCAGATCGGCCAGGCGCCGGACCAGCAATCCGCTGGCAAAGAGGTGCGCGCATGATGGGACGCTTGTGGGCGATTGCCTGGAACACCTTCCGCGAAGCCGTGCGCGACCGCGTGCTCTACAACCTCATCCTGTTCGCGCTGCTCATGGTGATGGCCTCGGTGCTCTTTGGCCAGATCTCGCTGGCCATCAACCGCATTGTGCTCATCAATCTGGGCCTTACTTCGATTTCGCTCTTCGGCATCGTCATCGCCATCTTCATCGGCATCGGGCTGGTCTCCAAGGAAATTGACAAACGCACCCTGTACACCGTGCTGGCCGCCCGCCCCGTGCATCGCTGGGAGTTCATTGTCGGCAAGTTCCTCGGCCTCGTGCTGACCTTGACGGTCAACGCCCTTCTGATGAGCCTTGGCTTCTTTGCCGCCGTGTTCTACGTCTCCGGCAAACTGGGCGCGGCCGATCTTCCCTTGCTGGCCGCCATTTACTTCATCCTGCTGGAGTTCGTGCTGATCACCGCGCTGGCCCTGTTCTTTTCCACCTTCTCTACGCCGGTGTTCTCCTCCATCTTTGCCTTTGCCCTGTTTGCCGTGGGCACCTTTGCCGATGACATGCGCGGCTTTGCCCAGATGGCCTCGGGCGCCACCCGCTGGGCCATGATGGGCGCCGCCTACCTGGTGCCCAACTTCTCCGCCCTCAACGTCATTGGACGAGTGGCGCACGACAATGCCATTGCGCCGCGGCTGATTCTCTTCAACACCCTTTACGTGGTGGTGTATGCCGGAGCCGTTCTCACCGCCTCGGTCTGGATCTTCCGGCAACGCAACCTGAAATGATCCGCACCCTGCGCACCAACGCCGCCTTTGCCGTGCTTACGGCGCTTCTGCTGGGAGCCAGCGTCCTTCTGGTCCGCCAGACGGACCGCCTGCGTGAAGGCGAGCCGCTGCAGGAAGTGCTCTACATCCCCTCGCCTGCGGTGGCCAAGCGCCTCAGCCTGGGCTACTCCAGCCTGCTGGCCGACATTTACTGGACCCGCGCCGTGCAATACTTCGGCGCCAAGCACAAGGCCAAGGCCCGGGAATACGCCATCCTGGAGCCTTTGCTGGACACCACCACCACGCTCGATCCGCAGCTTGTTCCGGCCTATGAATTCGGCTCCGTCTTCCTTTCCCAGAAGCCGCCCGAGGGTGCCGGCAATCCGCAGGCCGCGGCGCGGCTGGTGGAAAAAGGCATTCGCGAAAATCCCAATGCCTGGCGCCTGTATTACGACCTCGGCTACATCTACTGGCTGGAGTTGAAGGAACCCTCGAAGGCCGCCGACGCCTTTGCTCGCGGCGCCAAGGTTCCGGGTGCGCATCGCTTCCTCAATGTGATGGCCGCGGCCCTGACCGCCCACGCCGGCGAGACCGAAACCGCCGTTTATATGTGGACGAACATCCTCAATGACAGCGAGGATCCGGCTTTGCGCGCCAACGCCCAAAGGCGCCTCGTCTGCCTGCGTGTGGATAGCGAGGTCAAACTTCTTCAGGATCGCGTGGACATGTTCACCGCCCACTTCCAGCGGCCGCCCGCCAACTGGCAGGAACTGATCGCCGCCGGGCTGCTGCGCGGTGTGCCACCCGATCCTCACGGCCGCGCCTACCGCCTGGTGGATGGACACGTTTGTCTTAAAGATACGGAAGGCTTCCCGTTCATCACCCGCGGCCTGCCGCCGGGCAATGCGCAGGGCGATTTGCCCAACGAGAAGGGCTTCCACGTGCAGAAGTCGGAGAATCAATGAGTGGTTACGCTATGAAACGTTTTTCTGTTTTGCTGTTTGCTATTCTGTGCCTCGGCGCTCCGTGGTTGCACGCCCAGGCGGGCGACGCCCGCCCGTTGGCCGCCAGGGTGGACGCCCGCTACAACTCCATGAAGAGCCTGCGCGCCGAATTCACTGAAATATATTCCGGCAACGGCGTGCATCGCCGCGAAGGCGGAACCCTGCTCATCAAGCGGCCGGGCAAAATGCGCTGGGACTACACCTCACCGCGCAAAAAACTCTTTGTCACCAGCGGCAACGCCGCCTGGTTCTACGTGCCCGGCGAGCGCCAGGCGCGCAAAACGCCTTTGAAGTCGCTGGATGACCTGCGCTCGCCGCTGCGTTATCTGTTGGGCCGCACCAAGCTGGAGAAGGAATTGCACGCTTTGTCACTGGCGCCGGACGTGGCACCCGTGGCGGGCGGCTCCTTCGTGCTGCGCGGCGTGCCCGTGGGCATGGGAAACAGCGTCTCGCAGGTGCTGATTGAGGCCGACAACGAAGGCTTTATGCGCCGCATCGCCATCGTCGATCTGGACGGCAGCACCACCGAGTTCCGCCTCGCGAATCAGCAGGTTAACACCCCGGTCCGTGACGCCGAGTTCCAGTTCACGCCGCCCGCCGGGGTTGAGGTCTTGCAGGGCAAGGACGTGCAGCCCTAGCTCCAGTCTCTAAAGTTCGCGCACAAAAGCGTGCGCCGGAGTCGAGTATCTGGCCGGCGGTTTTGTGTCCTACGAAGGGCTTGGGATTCTGGTTGTGTAGTGGGATAAAGCTCCGGATGACGGCTTCCAGTTCTTGGGTTGAGCGATGAACGCCACGGCCCAGTTGCTTGTCTGTCCGCGCGGCGAACCATCGCTCGACCAGGTTAAGCCAACTTGCAGCGGTAAGCGTAAAGTGCAGTCTCTCTCTATCCGGTCGAAGCCGTCTATATTGATGCGATTTATTTCAGAGACATGGCGCTAGAACGGTCTTCGCTTCTCCGTTTCTTTCCGCTCATTACTTCTCCCGCACAACCTGCCCTTGCATGGCACTCCCGCTGCCCTGCGCCGCCGTTCAATGGTGTTACTCTGGATAACGAGGACTCATGTCAACTAGCAGGGATTCCACTTCCTGCGCGGAGGATGACACCTCCCGCGCGGAGCTGGCCGCCGTTGCCGCGGTCGGCGCAGATCGCACAGTTTTGCCCCGGGCACTGACCTCTCCCAACACCCTGGCGGTTGTGGCCGTTACTCTGGCCGGCATTGGCGCGTTCTTTAACCTGTACGCCACGCAGCCAATCCTGCCGCTGTTGGAGCAGCTCTTCCACACGACAAAGGCCGGCGCGGGACGCACGGTGAGCGCGGCCACGCTGGGTGTAGCCATCAGCGCGCCGTTTGCCGGAGCGCTGGCCGAGCGCGTGGGACGCCGCCGGATTATTGTGCTCTCCATCTTCCTTCTGTCTCTGCCCACCGTTCTGGCGGCCACCGCGGGCAGCCTGTCGCAACTGGTCTTCTGGAGATTTCTACAGGGCGTGGCGATGCCGGGAGTCTTCGCCGTCACCATGGGCTACATCTCCGAAGAGTGGCCGCGCACGCGCGTGGCGCAGGTAATGTCCATTTACGTGGCGGGAACGGTGCTGGGCGGATTCCTGGGACGCATGTTTACCGGCGTGGCGGCCACGCACCAGGTGTTGCCCTATGTGCAGCCAAGCTGGCGCGTGGGCTTTGTCATCATCGGCCTGTGCGACGTGATCTTCGGCGTGCTGCTGTGGCGCTGGCTGCCGCCGGATTCGCCGATTGCCAGCGACGGACACGAGCCGGGGAAGCTGCTGGTCCACTTGCGCAACCCGCAACTGCTGGCCACCTACGCGGTGGGATTTAACGTACTCTTCTCGCTGGTGGGCACGTTCACTTACATCACCTTCTACCTGGCCGACCCGCCCTTTAATCTCTCTCCGGCAGCGCTGAGCTTGATCTTTACGGTCTATCTGGTGGGACTGGTGGTGACTCCTTTAGGCGGCGTGCTGATTGCGCGCGTTGGCTCGCGGGCGGCGCTGATTGCTGCCGTAAGCGCCAGTGCCTGCGGCATTCTGCTGACGCTGGTGCCGCACCTTGCCGCGGTCATGGTGGGACTGGTGCTGTGCTCCTCGGGAGTCTTCGTGTGCCAGTCGGCTTCCGCCAGTTACATTCACCGCCAGGCGCACTCGGGCGGACGCGCCGCGGCCTCCGGCCTATATGTGATGTTTTATTACATTGGCGGCAGCTTTGCCGGCATTGTGCCCGGCTTGCTTTGGCACCTGGGCGGATGGAAATCCTGCGTGGCCCTCATTCTTTTGGTGCAACTGATTACAGTGTCGATTGCGGGCAGCATTTGGCAGGGTAAAAAGGCCTGACTGCTCGTTCTGCTCGATACAAATAACAATCATGAGAAGGGAGCGGAATCATTACTCCGCTCCCTTTTTCCAATCGTAGTCCTTCGCTGCCTCAAAGGCCGCCAGCAAGGCGCGCCAGTCAAACGGGCTGGACATTTGGGCCTTGCGAAAAGTCCGCAAGGCCAGCGGTTCGGCCAGCCGCTCCAATGCTTGCGGCTCCACTCCATTGCGGTCGGCACTCAGCGCGAGATACAAACTGAACTCCGCCATGCGCCGCGCCAGCGCATCGGTGGAAGTGAATTCTTCGTAGTGCGCCACCGGCCACAGATGCGGATGCGTGCAGCCGAAGGATTCGTAATCCACGGTCCCCAGATTCTCCACGCGCTGATGAGAGGCCGTCGCCTGCAACCTGCGAGCTTCCTTAAGCAGCGCGGAGTTCCATCGATCAGTGGCGAAGCGCGCAAGATAACGCTGCCCCAGGCCCTCAAGGTCGCGCAGCGTGACCGTCTGCCAGAGGTTGTTCCAGTCATGCGCGGCAAGCGCGTTCAGCAAACGCGCGCGACGCTCGAGCGAGAGACGTCCCAGCGTCTCTTCGGCCAGGGCGCGGCGCAAGTCCGCATCGGCCGCCGATTCGACAATCCACTCGCGGCCCACCAACACGCGCATAGTCAGCAGGCGAAGGTCGTCTTCGCGCAGTCCACCCCACTGCACGCTGCGCAACGTAGCCAACTGCGCCGCCCAGGCGTAGGAGGCGTTTGTGCCGTCGCCAATGCCGCCGGATGCCGCGGCGCTGCCTGCGGCCACGGCAAACGTGGCGAATCCGCCGCGGAAGTAGCTACCATATCCCGCGCCGCGGCGCTGGAAGGAGGACGCCGTGAGCGCCGGTTTTTTATCGGCGCCTTCCGCAAACTCGAAGTAACGGTGTTTACGCAGCAACAGGGGATCATTCACCATTGCATCCGCCGGACGCAGGAAGTATCCATAGATGGGCGCGGCAAGCGCGGCCGTGACCTGCGGTTGCAGAGCATCCAGAACTTCATGCGTCAGCCTCAGGGAGTCGCGCGCGTTGTCCTTGTGGCGGGCAACGCGCTCCGCCAGTTGTGCCAGAGTCTTGTTGAGCGGCGCAAGTTCGAAGGCCTCCATCGCCTTCCGCTCCGCGCCGGAAACGTCCTTCTCTTTGCCGGACTCCGGAGTAGAGAGACGCGCCGCATCCTGCCGCATCGTCTCCACTGAGGCCGCTACATCCTCATTTTGCAGAATCTTGTGCACCGCCGAGGCCAGCGTGAAAAGCGCATCCAGCGATGGAGCCGTTTGACTGGCAAGCACCGCGTTGTATTCGCCATTGCGCCGGGAGAGATCGCGCGGCCGCTCCGTTTCCAGCAGGCAGGCGCGAATCTTTGCGTCGGCGGAGGCCGCTCCGGGTTGGCGCGCGCAACGTCCAAGTATGGCCTGCGCCGCATCCAGCGCGGCCAGGCTGCGCTCGGAGCCGGTGCCGGAGGACGCGAAGCGCTGGCAAACCTGGCGGAAGAGTTCAGCGGCCTCGTCACCCTGCAGCGCACCCTGACGCACCATCAGCGCGATCCACTCCAACAGGCTGTGCAGGCTGCCCAACTGGAAGTTGGCCTCCAGCGCAGGCCGCTCGCGCAGTTGTAACACCACGGCAAAGAACTGGCGGAAGTCCGCGGCGTTCAGCGCCGTAATGTCAGTGAAGTAGGCGTAGGCCGATCCGGCATCGGCATCGTGTTGGGCCAGCAGTTGCGCCGACTCCTCATCCAACAGCTCGCGCCGGTGCTGATCGATGCGCGCCACCGCGAGATAAGTTTCCAATGCGCTGCGCTTCCCTGCTCCCGTGGAGGCATACTCCGCCGCCAGGCGCAGCAGGATTTCATCTTCGACTTCGGGCGCGGCGACGCGTTGGACTGTGCCCGCGGATTTTGCAAGGCGAGGATCGGCGTCCCCGCTGGCGGTCATCCACACCTGCGGCGAGCCGGGAAAAACCATGTGCCCCTGCTCGTCGATGGGAATCAGGCGCAGAGCTTCGAAGAAGTTTGCTGTCTGCTCCTTCGCCGTGCTGTTCGCATTCGCCAGCGCAACAAACCGCGCATAGATGCGGGAAAGCCTTGGACCGCTGGCGGTGAGGAGCGCCTGGTGCCGCGCGTCGAGTTGCAAAAGGTAGAAGCTGAAGGCAAGCAGGCGGCCGTTTTCACGTTGCAGCAGCGCGGCAAAATACGCCGCGGGCTTACTCGGGCTGACGCCTACGAGCCGCACCCAGATGGCCTCCGCCGCGGGACCGCCCGGCACCACCGCAGACCCGTCCTGCACCGCCAGCGCCGCCGCATAGTCGTTCAACTGCGCGGAATATTTTTCCGCCAGCTCACTTGCGGGAATGGTCTGCGTGAGTTCGGCAAGCGTTGCGTCATCCAGCAGGCTGAGCGGCGCGGAAATGCTGGCAGGCACGGCGCGCGCGGACGCCAGGCGCGGCGCCAGCAAGTCGCTCAATTGCCCATTTCCGGCGGCCTTCGCCAGATCCGCAATGCGCTGCGCCTGCGGCAATTCGCCGTCGCGCAAGGCCGCCAGAAACCCGCGCTGCAGAAGCTCCATCGACTCGGGTGAATCCGGTGCGAGTTTGCTGGCCGCGCGGAGGTAGGCCTCGGCGGCGCCATTGCCAAACGCGTCCTGCGTGTTGGCCGCGCGCAGCAGCAAAGCGCTGTCATCGCTCTGCGCCGCGCCCTGCAACAACACGCGCCGCGCTTCATAAAACAGATGCTGTTGCTCCAGTGCATCCGCCAATAGCTGGCACAGCCGCGACGACCTGGGCAGCGCCAGCAGGCCCTCGCGCGCCATTTCCGCGGCCGTTGCGGCATCGCCCTGCACCAGCAATAGAGCGGCCTTGCGGTAGTACGCCGTCTCGTCGTCGCTCTGCACGGCCAGCACGCTGTCCCAGGCACGGAGCGCGGGCATCGTCAGGTGCAGTTCTTCCAGGGCGCTGGCAAACTCCGTGCGCGGCTCAATCTGCGCGGGCAGTTCCTTCATGGTTTCTTCGAGGCGCGCCGCCAGCTTCTCCTTGTTTCCAGCCTCGGCATACAACCGCAAAAGCGACTTGACTTCGGGGATGTGTACGCCGCCCAGCGCGAGGCCATTTTCCAGGCACTCGATGGCCAGCGCCGGATCGGGGATGCGTTCCGCGCTCTCCGCGCGCAGGAACCAGATATCCTGGCGCTGCGGATTCAGCTTGAGGGCTTCCGCAAGATACTCGGTAGCCTCGCGGTCATCGCGCTGCGAGCGGCGTGCGTGCGAAAGGTCCACATAGAGCGCCTCCGAGGCGTACCCCAGCCGCAGGGCCCTTTTCAGAATGCGCTCGGCGTCCACCATGCGCTTGCCTTCCACCAGGGCATGTCCGTAGAGCGCCAGATCCTCTCCGTTCTGCGGACGCGCGGACACCAGCTTGTCGCCGAACTGCCGCGCACCGGAGACGTCCTTGCGGGCAAGGCAGAAGAGAATGGCCACGCGCAGCGCCATGGGATCGAGCGGGTTCTCGTTCAGCGAAGAATCCAGCAGCGCGCGAATGTTTTCCGAGGCCTCGACGTCCATGGGACCGCGGTTGAGCAGCGCGAAAGCCAGGCGTAGATGCTCCTGCTCCGTGTCGTACTGCGCGGCCGGAGTAAACTTTGCGGTGTCGGCCGCGGCCAGGTCAGGCACGGCCATGAACTCCTGGGACTTGGCATCGAGAATCGACGCGCGGTAGGCAACAAAGCCCGCGCTGGGCTGCAACGGCTCCCACGTAAGCAGCACAAAGCTCTTGCCCTGGTCATTCAATGCGGCGGCTAGAGACGCGTGGTCGCCCTCCAGCACACGTCCGCCGCTGGAAAGAAAGAGCGAGTCCCACTGGTCATCCGAATTATCGCCGGGAATCCAACTGACGCGCAGCTTCTGCGTGGCAAACGAGTGCGCAAGAACGGAGGCGCCGTATTCCCGCACCGAAGGGTCCAGCACCGGCATGTCGCCCACCAGCAGGACCGGAGCATAGTTTTCTCCCAGCCGCGAACTGGCCTGCAAAATCTCATCCAGAATCGCGGCTCCCTCCACGCGATCCGCGGCGGGCCACTCCACGGAATTCATTGCGCTCCTCAGCTTGGCGCGGCCGGTAAACGAAGCGAAGATCTCCAGCGTGCCGCCGCGCAGCATGGCCAGGCGGAAAGGGCGGTCGCGCAGCGCATCTTGCACGGCCAGCACGCGCTCCTGCATCTTTACGGCCTGCGACGCGTCGGTGCTATCCACCAGCAGCAGCACGGTAAGCTCCGCCGAGGGATGAACTTCTTCGCTGCTCACCGGAATGGTGCCGCTGTATAGCTTGACGGAGGGATTCTCCGGCAGGGGACGGCTCGAGGTCTCCACCAGGGCCGACGAAGTTGCCCAGAGCGGGCAACCATACAACAAAAGGCACGCCACCCAACCTGCCGCCGATACTCTTCGAATCATCGCCCGTTCTCCCGGAGCTTGCATGAAAAGGAGATTGTGCTTTCCACTGACTCTCCTTATAGCACGAATTGCCTGCTCTTTATGCGCGGTTTCCGCGCCCCGTGTACACCGCAGGTGCTAACCTCGGAGGACCGTCCGGGCAGCGTTTTCCGCCTCCGCCGCAGCGGCGCGACTGGGGATCGCATCAGAGGGAAGAGCGAGTCGGGCTGAGCGATTGCTATGTGGGCGCGGGGCGCATGAACGAACAAAAGCCCCAGGTTCACGCATCGCGCGGAGGAACCTGGGGCTTGTCTTTTTGTTGTGCGAGAGGCTATTTCTGCCAGCCTCCGCCCAGTGTCTTGTAGAGAGTAACCAGGGCGATCTGTTCGTTGCCGCGCGCCTGGGCCAGAGACAGCCGTGCGCTGAAGAGCACACGCTGTGCATCCAGCACTTCGGAGTACGCCACAAGCCCGCCCTCGTAACGCTGACGGCTCAGCGCCTCGGCCTCCGCCAGATGCTTTACATTGCTGTCCTGCTGCAGGCGAACCTCGTGTAGCTTGTGATAGCCGATGGCCGCGTCGCTGACTTCTCCAAAGCTCTTCTGGATGGTCTGTTGGTAGGTAAGCAGTGCTTCGCGCTGCTGCGCTTCGGTGACCTTGAGGTTGCTGCGCAAACGGCCGCCATTGAAGATAGGCTGGCTAAGCTGTCCAGCCGCACTCCACAACGTCGTTTGTCCGCTAGACGCACTGGTAGCGTGACCCATCGTGCCCCCTCCGGAAACCGAGAAGGAGATGTTGGGGAAGAAGGCTGCGCGCGCCACGCCGATGTTGGCGTTGGCGACGATCAACTGCTGCTCGGCCGAGCGAATGTCCGGACGCCGCTCCAGCAGGGACGAAGGCACGCCCTCCGGAGCCGCCGGTGGCAGATATTGTTCGTCCAGCAACTTGCCGCGCTCGATGCCCGCGGGAAGTCTTCCTGCCAGCAGGTTCAGAGCGTTCTCCGTCTGCGCAATCTGCCGCTCCAGGTCAGGAATCTGTGCCCGGGCGCTGTCCAGCACCTGCTGCGCCTGCAACAGTTCCACCTGCGTGGTGGCCCCGTACTCCAAACGCGTTTTCACCAGGGTGACCGAGGACTCCTGCGCCGCGGCCGTGTCCTGCGCCGTCTTCAGCGCCGCGTCCAGCGTCAGCAGTTGGAAGTAGTCAGCCGCGACCTCGCCAACCAGTGAGAGGATGACGCTGTTGCGCGACTCTTCCGCAGCCGTCACCTGTGCCTGCCCGGCCACAATCTGGTTGTGCACCTTGCCGAAGAGGTCGAGCTGATAGCTGGCATCCGGCGCCAAGGTAAAGAAGGTGGACTTGGTGCCGCCCTGCGCCTTTCCCGCCGTCGCCGATGCATCCAGCGAGACGTCGGGATAGCGCGCCGAGCGCGTAATACCGAGTTGCGCACGTGCTTCCGCAATGCGCTCCACCGCGCTGCGCAGGTCGTAGTTCTGCGCCAGCGCAGCGCGGATGAGCGATTGCAACTGCTCATCGCGGAAGAGTTCCCACCATGCCAGATCAGCGATGCTCGCCTGGTCAGACTGCGGCTCGGCGCCGCGAATCGTCTCCGGAACCGGCGTGGCAGGCCGCTTGTAGCGCGGTCCCACGTTGCAGGCGGCGGAGAACAGGCTGCCGGCTACGAGTATGGCAATCGTTGCTCGCTTCATCTAGTTGCCCTCCTTCGCCCCGGCGGCCTGCGGTGGCGGTAACAGTTCGTCGTGATGACGGCGGGCAAAGAATTTCTCCTTCGCGCCTTCCACCAGCACATAAAGCGCGGGGATGAAGAAGACACCGAGCATAGTGGCGAACAACATGCCGAAGCAGACGGCAGTGCCCAGCGAATGACGGCTGGCCGCACCGGCGCCGGTGGCAAAGATCATGGGCGCCACACCGAAGACAAAGGCGAACGAGGTCATCAGAATGGGGCGGTAGCGCAGGCGGGCGCCTTTCAGCGCTGCCTCTACCAGGCCCAGTCCGTGCTTCTCGCGCTCGATCTTGGCGAACTCCACGATCAGGATGGCGTTCTTCGCCGCCAGGCCGATCAGCGTGACCAGTCCGATCTGCACGTAAATATCGTTCGACAGACCGGGCATGATTGGCGTCATGATGCGCAAGCCGAGGAAGGCTCCGAAGACGCCCAGCGGCACGCCCAGCAGCACCGAAAACGGAATGGCCCAGCTCTCATACAACGCGGCCAGCACCAGGAACACAAAGACCAGCGCCAGCGCAAAGATCTGGATCTGCTTGCCTCCGGATTCCTTCTCCTGGTACGCCGTGCCTGTCCACTCGTAGCCGATGCCATCCGGCATCTTCTTCAGCAGATCCTCCATCACGTGAATGGCGTCACCCGAGCTGTAGCCCGGATTCGGCGAGCCGGTTAGTTCCGCCGTGGTGTACATGTTGTAGCGCGCGTACGCCGAGGGAGCCGCAATGCTGCGCGCCGTCACCAGCGTGCTCAGCGGAACCATCTGGCCGAGTTGCCCGCCGGTGCCCACCGCAGTTGCGTCATCCATCTTAGGCGTCACCGCCGAGCCCCGCACGTAGATCGCGTTCAGTGCCTCGGGACTCATGCGGAAGTTCGGGTCCGACTGCGCATACACGCGCCAGGTGCGTCCGAACAGGTTGAACTGGTTGACGAACGCCGAACCCAGGTAAACCTGCATAGTGGAGAACACATTATCCAGCGGCACGCCCAGTTGCTTGGCTTTCTTGCGATCCACGTCGATCATGTACTGCGGCACATTGGCGCTGTAGCCGCTGAAGATGGTCTGCGGATTCAACTCCGGACGTTTTGCGGCTTCCGAGGTCAATTGCTCCAGGGCCGCGCCCAGGAACTGCGGGCCGCGAGCGGCACGGTCCTGCAACTCCAACTGGAAGCCGCCGACCATTCCCAATCCCTGGATTGGGGGCGGGTTCAGGCAGAGGATGAAGGCGTCGGGGATGGCAAACAACTTTCCCTGCAGGCGCTGCATCACGCTGGTAATGTCCATGCCCTTGCCTTCGCGCTGTTTCCACGGCTTCAAGTTGATGAACATGGCGGCGTTATTGGAAGCGGTGGAACTGGTCAGCAATCCGTAGCCAACCACGCTGACCGACTCCTTGACCGTGGGCTCATTGTCCACGATGGCCTGCACCTGCTTCATTACCGCGGCGGTGCGCGGCACGGAGGCAGCGTCGGGCAACTGCACGCTGATCATCAAAAAGCCCAGATCTTCATCGGGGATAAAGCCGGAGGGTTGCGACCTGACCATGTACAGCGTGGCCGCATAAATCAGCAGTAGCGCACAGGCCATGGCCGGGAGGTACTGGATGAAGCGTTTGGTAATGGCAACATAACTGTCCGTCACGCGCTCGAAGATGCCGTTGAACCATTGCTGGAAGCGGCCTTCCTCCTCGCGCGGTTTCAAGATCAGAGCGCATAGCGCGGGCGTCAGTGTGAGCGCCACAAAGGCCGAGAGCGTTACCGAAACCGCCAGGGTCAGTGCGAACTGCTTGTAAAGCTGTCCCGTGATGCCGCCCATAAAGGCCACCGGAACGAACACGCTGACCAGGACGAGGGCGATGCCGATGACCGGCCCACTCACTTCGCTCATGGCCTGTTCGGTGGCAGCCACCGGCTTCAGGCCTTCTTCAATGTGATGCTCCGCGGCTTCCACCACAACGATGGCGTCGTCCACCACCAGGCCGATGGCCAGGATCATGGCGAACAACGTCAGAAGGTTGATGGAGAAGCCCAGGACGACGAAGCTGGCGAAGGTGCCAATCAGAGACACTGGCACGGCCAGCATCGGAATCAACGTGGCCCGCCCGCTGCCCAGAAAGAGGAATACCACGAAGACGACCAGCAGCACGGCCAGGCCCAGCGTGAAGCCTACTTCCTTAATCGACTCCGTGACGAAGTTTGTCGTATCCACCGTCACCGAATACTTCAGGTCATTAGGGAAGTCTTTTGACAGTTCCTCCAGCTTCTTCTGTACGCCGCGCGACACGCTCAGGGCGTTGGCGCCGGGCAATTGCATGACGCCAAACGCGGTGCTGGGGCGTCCGTTAGAGGCGATGGAGACGCTGTAATCCTGTGCGCCCATCTCGGTCGTGGCAACGTCCTTCATCAGGATGGCCGCGCCGTTGGCTCCGGCGCGCACCACAATGTTTTCAAACTCCTCCACCGTAGTGAGGCGTCCCTTGACGTTGGCCGTGTACTGGAAGCTCTGCCCGCTGTTGCCCGGCGGGTTGCCAAAGCTGCCGGCGGCTGCCTGGATGTTCTGGTCCTTGATGGCCGCGAGCACTTCGTCGGTGGTCACGCCGAGTTGGGCCATCTTGTCCGGATGCAGCCAGAAGCGGATGGCGTAATCGTGCGAGCCGAACTTGTTCACCGCGCCCACGCCGGGCACGCGCGCGACTTCATCCAGAATATGCACCGTCGCGTAGTTGTTCAGGAACGTCTCGTCAAAGGTTCCGTTGGGCGAAGTGAGATTGACCACCTGAATCATGTTGGTGGACTGCTTGGTGACCGAGATGCCGGTCTGAATCACTTCGCTGGGCAGGAACGGCTGCGCCTGGTTGATGCGGTTCTGCACGTTCACCGAAGCGATGTCGCCGTCGATGCCCGTTTTGAAGGTCAGCGTCAAGGCATAGCTGCCGTCGTTGTTGCTCTTCGACGACATATACAGCAGGCCTTCCACGCCGTTCACGGCCTGCTCAATTGGAGCGGCCACCGTGTCCTGCACGGTTTCCGCGCTGGCGCCGGTGTAGTTGGCGGCCACCACAACCGTCGGCGGAGCAATTTCCGGATACTGCGAAACCGGAAGGATGAAGATGCACAGGCCGCCGGCGATCGTGATGATCAGCGACAGAACTATGGCAAGGACCGGGCGATGGATGAACAGCTTAACCATACAGCCCCTACTTTCCCATGCCGCTGGCGGCAGGAACTGGCGTTACCGGGGCGCCGGGGCGAGCCTTCTGCAACCCCTCGACAATGATGCGTTCGCCGCCCTTCAGTCCGCTGGTGATGATGAACTTGTCCTGATACTCGCCGCCGATGGTGACTTCCTTCATGCCCACCACGTTCTTGTCGTCCACGGTCAGCACCATCTTCTTGGCCAGCATGTCGGTCACCGCCTTCTGCGGAACCAGCACGGCGTTCTCCACCGTCTCACCGGAGATCTTCACTCGCACAAACTGGCCGGGACGCAGCGACCCCTCGGGGTTGGGAAATGCTCCGCGCACGGAGAGCGTGCCCGTGGTCTGATCCACGGCGCGGTCGGCAAAGTTCAACGTCCCCTTGTTGGCGAACTCAGTGCCGTCGGAGAGCATCATGGTAAGCTGCCCCGCGGATCCCTTGCCCTGATGCTTGCGCAGGAAGCTGCTCACCGCCTCTTCCGGAATGCTGAAGTACACGTACATCGGCGTGTAGCTGCTGACCGTGGCCAGCAGCGTGTTGTCGCCCTTGCCCACCAGGTTGCCGCGCGTTACCGCCAGTTTGCCGATGACGCCGTCAATGGGCGAGCGCACCGTGGTGTAGCCCAGGTCCAGCTTCGCCGTCTCGATCTGCGCCTTGTCGGCCTTGAGGGACGCTTCATAGGCGGCCTGTTGCGCCACGGCGGCATCCAGATCCTGCTGCGGCGCGGCCTTCGCCGCTGCCAGCGGTTTCAGGCGCGCCACATCCTGGTTCGCCTTGATCAGCGATGCTTCATCGCGGGCCAGCGCGGCTTGTGCCGAGGCCAGCGCGGCCTGATAGCTTGCGGCTTCAATCTGGAAGAGCACCTGGCCCGCCCGCACGTGCGCGCCCTCCTGGAAGTCAACCTTTTCCAGGAAGCCGCTTACGCGGGCTCGCAGATCCACCGTGTCCTTGGCGCTGGTTTGTCCCACGTACTCGTGCGACACCGGAACCGTCTGCACCTCGGCCTGCCCCACCTGCACCGGCATGGGAGGCATGGCCGCCTCTTGCTGCTTCCGGCATCCGCCCAGCAACGCCAATAGGAGACCAGCAAAGACCACCGCCGGCGCGACCGGCACTCTTGCGGGACGCAGCCCGCTGAATTTCCGCAACATATCCACTCCGTCTCTCCGCTTCATGGCAAGGGAGAAGCGATCTCAAATCAATTTGTATGACGCAAAAACAAGGGCAGAGTCCGAACCCCGGACTGGCGAATCCCGGCCCGGCGCGGTCACTCATCACGCGCGAGCCCAACCCATTGCAGGGAAGAAGGCCAACGCCGCTCAAATGAGCGCTGGCTGTACTACCCGGTCTACACCATCGCCGTTGGCCGCGCTCCGCTGGAAAACCCCTTGGCGAAACGCTCCGCCGGCTGCTACGATTTAAAACCGACTATTGGTCGGTTTTAAGTATTGAAGCATCTTGCACCGTGCTTCGTCAATCCATAGAGAGATATCGGCGCTTGCCGGGTTATTCTTAATTGAAATCAATATGTCCGCGATGAACAAATCCCGGGGCTCTTCCCAAACGCGTTGCCTTCCCGCGGTGGATTGCCATCCGCGCGGCGCGTATCGCCCGGGGATTCTGCGTGTGCGCAAGCTGATGGACGCCGCCGCCGCGCTGTTCATGGAACACGGCATCTCCGAGACAACAATCGACGACATTGTGGCCCGGGCCGGTATTGCCAAGGCGACTTTTTATCATTATTTTGCTAGCAAGCACGCGCTCCTCGATGCCCTCCGTGAAGACCTCATCGAGCGCTGCAACACCCAGATATTGCAAGCTGTCTCGGCCTGCCCGGAAGACGACCTGCATCAGCGCCTGATGACCTGGGTGCGTTCCACGGCCGAAACCCGCATCCACACCATGGCCATTGCCGACGTCGTCTTCAGCGAGGAAGGATGCCCGCTGCACTGGACGGTTTCGGGCGAACCCTTTATGAAATACATCGTCGCCCTCCTGCAAAAGGGAAACCGCTGCGGCGCCTGGTCCGTAAAGAAGCCGGCCCTGGCCGCCACCCTGTTCTTCCATGGCATGTTCGGCGTGCAGGACGACGTGATCTTGCGCGGCGGCGATCCCAAATCCGTCACGGCCGACATCGTGGATTTCGCCTTGCAAGCCGTGTATGGACGCCCGGCTGCCCATCATTCCAAACCATAACAAGCCCGGAAAACCCATAGCGAAATGCAACCGCCGCGGCCGTCGTACCCGCCGGCGCAACTAGCGCGTGCCGGCCGTCGCCGGAGAGCCTTCAGCGGGCGGCAGCGTGTACTCATCGAATGCTGCCAGGGATTGTGCCAGGGGCAGCTTGAACTGCCCGTCCGGCGCTGGATGCTGCCCCCAGGGATTGCGCAGGGTGATGGTCCGAGCCGCCGGGTCGATGGCCACAACCGTGTACGCGTGGCTCTCCATATACCAATTCTCCGCCTGCAACAATTCGGGCATGTGCGCCGCAAGTTTCTCCATGAACATTGCCGATGTGCCGGTCACTGCCGGTTGATGCTGTTCCAGCGCGCTTTGAATCTGCTGCGCCACATCCTGAACGTTGTGGAGCCGGCGCGTCTTCCCCTGCCCCAAGAGGCTGCGCATTGCTTCGCCAACCATGCCTCCCGAACCCACCGCGCGATAAGCGCCGAAGAGTTCTCCGTTCTTCTTGACCAGGGCGATCAATGTGTCCAGCACACCGCTGCCTTCTGCAATCTGCATGGTGGAGTCCTTCACGCTCTGCGAAAACAGATACTCACCCAGCTCCTGCCGCAACTGTGCCTTCAGCCGTCGCGATTCAGGTCGCCGGACTGGTCCACCTGGCTGCGGATGGCGTGATCGTAGATCGCCAGCAGCGTATCGTCGTTTTCCAGCAAACTTGGGGCAAAGAATTTGACGAACGCAGGCAGCGATCTCTCGTTGACGGCCTTCACCATGGCCGCCCGCAGTGTGCGCTGCGCGTAGGCGCGGAAGAGCACGGAATCCCATAGCCCCACGGAGAGATCGTAGCCCGCCTTGCGCGCAAACTGCGCGTCTTCGGCCGTGACGCGTCTGCTGCGACGAGAACAGCTTCATTTTTCCTGCCACTAGCCGGCGTTCTCCAGTTGCGCCTGGGCCGCGCCCAGCACGGCCAGGGCAGAAAGCTTTACGAACATCCCTCCGGGTATCGAGACTGGCACCGAGATCTGAAAGCGTATGGGAACCCTTGCGTGATCGCTGTGCAGCAGAAACTGCTCCAGCGAGTTGATGTGGACGCTGGCCACGGCTTGTCCTTCCACCGTGACTTTTCCTCGGCGATCAGGCGGCGCACAAGAGTCTCTCGGCTCTCTATCGCCAGGCCGCCCGCGCGTCGCTGGACCGTTATGCCGCCGCTCCCGCCGGAGAAGCTCCGGCGTACTCCGAGTTGAAGGCAGCCCGCCAGAACCTGCTCGACGCCAGCGCCGAGGTTGCCCATGAGGAAGCCACGGCCCGCATGGAGTCCGAGTCGCGGCACAACCTGTCGGCGATTAACGACCTGGGGCCGGGGAGCTGGAGGCCTATCGTGCCGCGCTTGCGGCCGCCTAGCCGGGCCTCGCTCATTTGCAGGCTGCCGAACGCCTGGCCGGTATTCTCACGGACGTTGACAACACCTTCCAGCCCGGCCTGGATCTGGGCGCGGAGACGAAACAGGAAAAGGACAACCTGCAAAGCGCGCTCAATCGCGGAGCCTATGCCGAGGCCGTCAAAATCCTCCGCCAGTGCAAGCTGGACGGCGTCGCCGGCAATGAGACGCTCTCCCTGATGGATTTCGCCAGCGGCCAGGAGGAAGAACATCGCCAGGCGGACATGCTGCGCGGCACCCTCGCCAAAGGCGAGGAGCTTTTGGGCAAGGAAGCGTATGAAGACGCCATCGCCTTCCTGGAAAACGCGCTGGGACAGAACGAAGACTCCGCCGGCCGCGCCTATGGAATGATGCACGGCAACCTCGCGGAAGCCGATCTGTTGATGCGCCGCGCCGCCTCCGCCTGCGCCGACGCCAAGCTCTTTGCGGCACTGCGCACGGCCTTCGTCAACCGTTCACAGTCCAGCACCGACGCCCGCCTCCAGGCGGCCATCAAGCGCGCCGATGAACTCGTGCGCGGCAAGGATAAGGGGGGTGCCGCCGAGTCACTCCGCGAGGTCTCCGTGCTGCTGACCTTCGCCGGCAAAAAGGCGGCTGCCGAGTGGAAGTCCGCCCAGCGCCGCGCCGGAGGCGGCAAACGCAACCTCCTAACGCGCGCGTAGAACACGGCTCCGGCCACCCTTACAAAATCGCGAAAACACAATGAGAATTTCTTTTCACAACCCTTGCTGCATCTCAATTCGCGCTACAATCGCTGCACTAAAGGGCCTGCACTTTGCTCTATCGTCTCGATCCGCGAGTTATGGCCGTCGCGTTAGTCTGCGGCTTTCTCGTGCCCGCCCAGGCCTGCCGCTCCCATCACACAGCCGCCGGAACCACGTCCTCCCACGAGGCAAGCGCTGCCTCCGCACCCAGCTACCCGGACAGCTTCGACGATGGCACCCCGGATTTTCTGCGCCTGGCGTCTCCCGCGGACGCCAGTGCCTTCCGCCTCTGGTTCGGCTTTCTCGCCGAATCACAATACTTTGCCACCGCCAGGCCGGACGCCGGGCCTGGCGACTGCGCCGCCCTGGTCCGCTTCGCCGCCCGCGAGGCCCTGCGCCATCATGACGGTCTCTGGGCCGAAGCGCTCGCGTTGCCGCGCCTGCCCGCAATTCCTTCCGTGCGTCAGTATGAGTATCCGCGCACGCCTCTGGGCGCGGCGCTCTTCCGCACCCGCGACGGCGCCTTTTCCGCCGGCAATCTGCATGATGGAACCTTCGCCGAGTTTGCCGACGCCGACTCCTTGCGCCGCTTCAATATGTATCTTGTCTCCCGAGACGTGCGCGACGCGCGCATGGGCGACGTGCTTTTCTTCCGCCAGGACTCTCAGGCATCGCCTTTTCACGCCATGATCTTTCTTGCCTACAGCCAACTGGACAACCTGCGCGAGCCGCTCGTCGTCTATCACACTGGCCCCATCGGCAAGGGACCGGGCGAGATACGCCGTCACACGCTGCACGAAATGCTGGAGTATCCCGATCCGCGCTGGCGTCCTCTGCCGCGCAATCGCGCTTTTCTTGGTGTCTATCGTTGGAACCTCTTACGGGGAACGGACTGATGAAACGCTTGCTCGCAGTTGCCCTCCTTTTGGCTGCCTGTGCTCTGCCCTCTCTGGCGCAGGAGCCGCAGAGCCCTCCGTCGTTTACGGTTAGCAGCAACCAGACTTACGGCCCCGGCGAAGTGCCGGAGATTGCCGTCTGGTCGCAGAACGTAAACCGCATCGAGTTCCGTCTCTATCGCGTGCACGACCCCGTCAAGTTCTTCGCTTTATTAAAGGATCAGCACAGCTTCGGCTTGCACGGCCCCGGCAACAGCCACAACCTCACCTGGCTGGAGCGCTTCCACCGGTGGAAGCATGGCATCTGGGCGTGGATTCGCGACTTCTTCCGCGCGCAGTTTACCGACGATTCCCGCTCCACCATCCGCGAGTGGCGCGAGCAGCGCAAGGTTTCCAGCATCAGCAAGGTGCAGAACTACGCGCAGGTTCCTTTCCTCAGCCGCGACCAGCTCGCCGCCGTCTGGAACTGGACGCCGCCGGCCAAGGCACAGCGCTGGGAGGAGCAGACCGTCAAGGTTCCCGCCAAAGAGCCCGGAGTTTACCTGGTGGAGGCCACCGCCGCGGGCCTGCGCGCCTACACCATCGTCATCGTCTCGGAGATTGCCGTCATCACCAAAACCAGCGACGGCCAGGTGCTCAGCTACGTCGTCGAGCGCGCCAGCGGCAAGCCCGTCAGCGGCGCACAGGTTCTTTTGTGGGTGGATGGCGAACAGGTTGCGCAGTCGTCCACCAACGCAGAAGGCATGGTTCTGCAGCAAGCCAAGTTCGAGCACCCGGACTCGGTCACCGTGCTTGCCGTGGACGGCCACCGCTTTGCCGCCAATGCGTTGGATAGCTGGTCGCTCGGCAGCGATGAATCCGCGCGCATTCTGGCCTACGGATACACCGAGCGCCCCATCTACCGCCCCGGCGATCAGGTTCACTTCAAGTTCCTTTTGCGCCACCGCACCTTCAATGGCTACGATCTTCCCAGCGCCGGGACGTTGCACGTCGAGTTGCGCGATGGGCAGGGCAACAGTCAGCTCTCGCAGGAATTCGCCGTCAACTCCCGAGGAACTCTGAATGGCGACTTCACCCTGCCGCCCTCGTCCGCGCTCGGCGAGTGGTGCTTCGAGGCCAAGCAGGGCGAGCGCTTCCTCGGCGACTCCTGCTTTGGCGTGGAGGAGTACAAAAAGCCCGAGTACCAGGTGCGCGTCACTCCCGCAGCGCCGCGCGTGATTCAAGGGCAAGGCATTCAGGCCACCATCGAGGCGCGTTATTTCTTCGGCGAACCCGTGGCCCGCGCCAAGGTCACGTGGGTGGTGCACACCTCTCGCTGGTGGGCTCCGGGACGTTTTGAGGATGCGGATGACGCCGATGACGATGCTGAAGACGACGGCAACTCCGGCGATGACGCGGATTACGGCGGACAACAGGAGGAGGAGCACAAAGGCGTGCTCGACGCCGACGGCAAGCTCACCATCACCCTGCCCACGCGGCTCGACGAGCATCGCAACGACCTGCGCTACCGCATTGAGGCGCGCGTAACCGACGAAGGCAACCGCGAGATCTCCGGCGTGGGCTTTGCCTTTGCCACCTATGGCAGCTTCTTCCTCTCCGCTCAGCCGGACTCCTACATCTACACCGCCGGAGCCGAGGCCAAGGTTGCCGTCACCGCGCGCACCTACGATTCCCAGCCCGTGCCAACCGACTTCCGCGCCGAGCTGCAACGGATCGAGCCCGGGCACAAGCAGCCGCCCACCACCGTAGCCACCGCCTCCGGCCGTACCGCCGCGGATGGCAAGGGACAGGTCGCCTTCCGCATTCCCGAGTCCGGCAGCTTCCGCGTCCGCGTCATCGCGCAGTCCAGGGAAGGGCGCAGCATTGAGGATGAGGCCAGCCTTTGGGCGCCAGGCGGAAAGCCCTGGTGGGCGCGCGGCGAGCGTCCGCAGCGCTTGCAGATCTTCACGGATAAGAAGGAATACCAGGTTGGTGAAAACGTGCGCGCCGTGGTTAGCGCCCCGGAGGGTGCCACGCAACTGCTGGTCACCGTCGAAGGAGCGTTCCTCTACGACTACCGCATCGCACACAACACCGGCGGCTCGGCCCTCGTGGAATTTCCGGTGAAGCCGCAGTACGCGCCCAACGCCTGGATCTCCGCCACCTATATCAAGGATGGCAAGTTGTTTACCGGCACAAAAAAGCTCAAGGTTCCCGCCACGGCGCAGAAGTTGAACCTGGAGTTGAAGCCCTCCCTGCCGCAGTTTGAGCCGGGCACTCCGGCCACCTACACCCTCACCGCGCGCGACGCGCAGGGTCATCCCGTGCAGGGCGAGTTCAGCCTCGGCGTGGTCGATGAGGCCATCTACGACATACGCCCGGAGAATGCGGCAGACATCTTCTCCTCCTTCTATGGTTCGGTGTACAACCAGGTGGAAACCAACACCTCGTTGACTTACCGCTTCACCGGCGAGGCCGGCAAGAAGGCGATGCAGTTGGCGCAGTTGCGTCCGCGCCAGGCCATGGCGCAGTTGAAGCCCGACCGCCTGGTGCAGCCCAAGGTGCGCAAGGCCTTCCCCGATACGGCCTACTGGAATCCCTCGGTCATCACCGGTCCCGACGGCACGGCGCAGGTCAAGTTTGCCTTCCCCGACTCGCTCACCACCTGGCGCACCACCGCGCGCGGCATCACCGCCGACAACCGCGTGGGCGCCGCCATCAGCAAGGTCATTGTGCGCAAGAATCTGCTTGTGCGCCTGGTGGTGCCGCGCTTCTTCCGCCAAGGTGATGAGGTGACGGTCTCCACCATCGTGCACAACTATCTGGCCTCCGACCAGACCGCGCGCGTCTCCATGGAATTCGACGGCCTGCAAGTGCTCGATGGCGCCACCCGCGACGTGCCCGTGGCCCGCGGCGCGGAGACCAAGGTGGACTGGCGTGTGCGCGTGCTCGACGTGGACAAAGCCCGCGTCCTCGGCAAGGCGCTCACCAACAAGGAATCCGACGCCATGGAGCTGACCTTGCCCGTCGAGCCTTTCGGCGTCAAACTCGCCGACTCGCGCACCGGATACCTCGACGGCGGCGGAGAGTCGCGCGTCGATCTCGCCTTCCCCGCCTCGGCGCAGCCCGCGTCGCGCGCGCTGGAGATTGAAGCATCCTCGTCCGTGGCGGGCGCAATCTTCGGCGCGCTCGACTACCTCACCAGTTATCCCTACGGCTGCACCGAGCAAACCATGTCCAGCTTCCTGCCCAATATCATCGTGGCGCAGGCCATACAGAAGTTGGGATTGAAGTCCAACCTGAAGCCGGACGAACTGGATCGCAAAGTTACCGCCGGCCTGCAACGCCTCTACAGCTATCAGCACGACGACGGAGCATGGGGCTGGTGGAAGACCGACGACGACAACGTGTTTATGACCGCCTACGTGGTGCAGGGCCTGGCCGAGGCCCAGTCCGCGCACTACAACATGGGCGATCAGGGATCGAATGCGCTCTCCCGCGCCCGCGCCTGGCTGGCCGGCGAGTTGCACCGTGACAAGAAGCTCAACGCCGACCTGCTTGCGTATGGCGCTTACGCCCTCGCCATATCCGCCAAAAGCGATGACGCCAGCGCGGCGAAAATAGATGGACGCGAAGCGGCGAACTCTGCCTGGAACCATCGCTCGTCGCTCTCCCCTTACGGCGAAGCCGTGCTGGGCCTGGCCTTGCGCAACCTCGGCGACGCGCGCTCCGCGGAAGTTGCCGCCAAACTTGAGCAGCAAGCCCAGCAGGACGCGGCGCAGGCGTGGTGGCCCTCCGCGCACGACTGGCTGCTCGACTTCGACAACGACGCCTCGGTGGAAGGCACGGCCATGGCGCTCAAGCTACTCACCGCCGAGCGCCCGCAGAGCCAATTGCTGGCCAAGGCCGCGCAGTTTCTCGTCACCCACCGCAACCAGGGCTTCTGGTGGGATTCCACCAAGCAAACCGCCATGGTCGTCTTCGGCCTGACCGATTACATGCGGCAGAGCGGCGAACTTAACGCCGACTTCTCCGCCGAAATTTTCGTCAACGGCAAAAGCGTGCTCACGCACAGCTTCGGCTCCGGCGCCTCGCCGCAGGCCGCCACCTTGCATCTCACCGCGGCGCAGATCGGCCAGGCGAACTCCGTGCGCGTGGTGCAGAAAGGACGCGGCCGCCTCTACTGGTCGCTGCGTCAGCAGTACTACAGCACCGACAGCCACGCCGTCGATCGCGGCAGCTTCAAGCTCAGCCTGGTGCGCGAGTACTTCCGCCTCTCTCCCGTGCAGAAAGATGGCCGCATCGTTTATCACCTCGATCCCATGCCCGGCGAACTCAACGTGGGTGACACCATCGCCGTGCGCCTCACCGTCGGCGGCGGAGACTGGCGCTACCTGATGGTGGAAGATCCCTTGCTCCCCGGCGCCGAGTCGATTCCGAACGACGACCTCTACGAGCTGGACCGCAAGCCCGACTGGTGGAACTGGTGGTTCAGCGAGCGCGAACTGCACGACAATCGCACCGACTTCTTCCAATCGTGGTTCAGCCACGGAGCACACGAGTACGTCTATCTCTTGAAGGTGGTCAATCCGGGGCGCTATCGCATCAGCCCCGCGCGCGTTGAACCGATGTATCAGCCCGAGTACCTGAGTACAACCGATGCCAGGACGGTAACTGTCAAATGAGCGCCACCAAGCCTTTCTACCTTCGATTTGCGTTGAGTTGGTTGCTGCTGTGCCTTGCTGCCCTGGCTCTTTGCGCCGGCTTTTACTGGTGGCTCAATTGGCCGGATGAACACTTCTGGCAGGTGTGCGCCTCTGCCCTGTGGGCATTGCTTCTGCTGGCCGCCGCATCGCTGCTCGCACGCACCACGCTCGCGGCGTCAGGCGAGCAAACGCGTCTTCTCCCCTGTCCTCGCCTTGTGCCCACCACGGCCACGGCGCTCTGGTTGCTCGTCTTTGCCGCCGTCGAGTTCGCGCTCTCCGCACTCTATGAAGGCAGTGAATCCGTCTCCGTCCGCCTGGCGCAGCTCGCGCATCTCCCGCCGCGCTTCATGATTGTTACCCTGCACGGCATTCTCTGCGCCGCCGCATGGTTCGTTGTTCCCCTTGTGCTCTTCCCCATGGGTGCGGCGCTGGCGCGCGGCGGTTTCCGCGGACTTCGCACGCCGTGGTTGCATGCGGCCTTGCGCTCCATTCGCTACTGGAGTTCGTTCGTCGCTGCGCTTGTGCTCTTCTATGGCGCGCACTGCCTCATCGAATGGATTCCCGCGCGCGCCACTCTGCATGGAGAAATCGTTAGCGCCGCGTGGCGTCTCAGCGCCGCATATTTGTTGGCTGTAACTGCGGTGGTCATTGTGAGTTGGGCTGTGCCTGCCGGCGGGCGCGGAGATGCCCCGCCCGCGGCCTGATCACTTTGCACCCACCCCGCTGGGCGCCCGTGCTCAGCCAGTTCATCACCGCCGCCTTGCCGTAGCGGTTCGCCGGCCGCGCCGATTATCGCACATAAGAAAGCCCCGCGGAGTTCCGCGAGGCTTTCTTCTAGAGCGCTTCCCCGCAGTTTTCTGCGCGGATCGCTTCCACTTAACGGCGCAGCTTAACCTGCGTCCGCGCAGTGCTGATAGAAGACGACGCGCTTGCCGTCTCGGTGTAAGTGTAGGTCTGGTACGTCAGGTTGCCATTCACCGTGGACCACAGCGTCACATACAGCGTTGCGCCGCTGGTGGGCAGGTTCACCGTTGCCGTGCCGCCTGTCAACGGCCCAATGTTGGTTACATCGTTGCCCAGCGGCGCCGTCCCAATCCACAGGTAAACCGGGTCTGTCGCCTGGTTATAGTTCCAGGTAAACGTCTGCGTCGCATTCAGCGTGCTGCCGTTCGCCGGAGAACTCATCTTTGCCGGGCTCACCGTCGCTTCAGTGTAAGCGTAGGATTTCGACACCATATTGCCGTTCAGCGTGGACCACAACGTGGCGTAAACCGTGGCGCCATTGGTCGGCAGTGTAACGGTTGTGCTCGTGCCGCTGAGCGGCCCAATGTTCACCAGGTCATAGGCGCCGGCCGTGGAGCCAACCCAGAGATACACCGGCGTAGTCGAGTTATTTGCCGCCCAGGTAAACGTCGTGCTCGCGCCGCTCAGCGTGCTGCCGCTGGTGGGTGAGGTCATTGCGGCCGGCAACTGCGAAGCCTCCGTGTAGGTGTAACTGCTCGACACCAGGTTGCCATTCAGCGTGGACCACAGCGTGGCGTAAACCGGGACGCCATTGGTCGGCAGTGTAACGGTTGTGCTCGTGCCGCTCAGCGGCCCAATGTTCACCAGGTCATAGGTGCCGGATGTGGAGCCAACCCACAGATACACCGGCGTGGTTGCGCCATTCGCCGTCCAGGTAAACGTCGCATTGGCGCCGCTCAGTGTGCTGCCGCTGGTGGGCGAGGTAAGCGTGGCCGCGGACTGCGAGGCCTCCGTGAAAGTGTAGCTGTTCGACACCAGGTTCCCGTCCAGCGTGGACCACAGCATGGCGTAAACCGTGGCGCCGTTGGTGGGCAGGTTCACCGTCACCGTGCCGCCGCTGAGCGGACCTACGTTCACCAGGTCATACGCGCCTGCGGTTGTGCCCACCCACAGGTACACCGGGTCCGTGCTGCTGTTGTAGGCGTAGTTGAACGTCACGGCCGCGCTGCTCAGGGTGCCACCCGAAGTGGGCGAGGTGAGCACGGCCGGCAGATGCGTGCCGGTGCCGGAGACGGCGATGGACTGCGTGGCGGCGCTGGCATTCAGCGCGTTATCCGTCAGTACAATGCTGCCGCTGTAGCTGCCCACCACCGTGGGAAGGAACTCGACGCCCAGAACGCAACTGTAGGAACTGGCAAGCACCTGGCTGGAGTTGCTGCAAGTGGTATCCGGGCCATTCAGGTTAAAGCCCGTGGCGCTGCTGATAGAGGCAATCGTCAACGAGGTGTTGCCGACGTTGGCCACCGTCACATCCTGCGCCGCCGTCGCTGCCGCAATCTTCTGCGAGCCGAAGCTGAGCGTGGGCGCGCCGCTCACATCCATCTTGCGCACGCGGTTGTTCAACGTATCGGCAAGGTAGAGATTGCCCGCGGCGTCCAGCGCTAGCCCCTGCATCCCGTATACTTCGGCACTGGTTGAGGTAACACCATCGCCATTGTAGCCACCCGTGCCAGTGCCGGCCACGGTTGTAATCATGCCGGGCGCGGCGTTGACCACGCGTATGCGACTGTTGGCGGTATCCGTGAGGTAAATGTTTCCCGCCGCATCCACGGCTACGCCCGTAGGCCAACTGATCTCAGCGCTGGTCGCGGCCCCGCCATCGCCGCTGGAACCGGCCTCGGCATTGCCCGCAACGGCGGTAATCACGCCAGTCGAGGCATTCACCATGCGGATGACGTTGTTCTTTGTATCGGCAATGTAGAGATTGCCGTTGGCGTCCAGCGCAAGACCGCTGGGGCTGTTCAACTCGGCGCTGGTCGCGGCCAATCCTTCGTTGTTGTAGCCACTCGTGCCATTGCCAGCCACGGTCGTAATGATGCCGGTCGCGGCATCCACCCGGCGCACCCGCGCGTTGCCCGCATCCGAAATGAACAGATTGCCCATCGCATCCAGCGCAACGCCAGCGGGGACGTTCATCTCCGCGCTGCTGGCGGCAATGCCGTCTCCGTTGTAGCCGGCCGTGCCATTGCCGGCCACGGTCGTAATCAGTCCGCTGAAGGCATCCACCCGGCGCACGCGGTTGTTGGTAGTGTCGGCAATGTAAAGATTGCCCGCGGCATCCAGCGCAACGCCCAGCGGATCGTTAAGCTCTGAGCTGCTGGCGGCAACGCTGTCACTGCTATAGCCCGCGCTTCCGTTGCCGGCAACCGTGGTGATGTTGCCCGTGGTGCCATCCACCCGCCGGATGCGGTTGTTCGCGCTGTCCGCGATATACAGATCGCCTGCGGCATCCACCGCTACGCCGCCTGGCTCGAACAGATTTGCGCTAGTGGCGGCAACGCCGTCTCCGTTATAGAGACCCGTGCCCGTGCCCGCAACCGTGCTGATGATGCCCGGCGGGAAGCTGATGGCCGGGCCGCTGCCCTTGCCATAGACCGTGACCGTAACCAAAGCGTGGGCGGGCGACGACTTGTCGTATAACACCACCGCACCGGGCCGCGCACCAGGCGCCCCCGGCGTGAATTTCACGTTCACCGTGCAACTGCTGCCGCTGCTGTAGCTGCCGGCCGCGCAGGTGCTGGAACCTGCATCCAGAAAGTCCTTGCCGCTGACGCCCCCGGTGAGCACTTTATAGCCGCCCACCGTGGTGGCGGCGCTGAAGTTCAGCGTGATGGGCACAACCGATGACGTGCTGCCCACCGCCACCGTGCCAAAGCCCAGGGCGTGCGAGAGCACCTTGCGGATGCGGTCATTGTTCAGGTCGGCAAAGTAAAGGTTGCCCGCCGCATCCAGCGCCATCCCTGCCGGGTCCGCCACTTCGGCAGCCGTGGCTGCGCCGCCGTCTCCGGTGGAACCGTAGGTGCCGTTGCCCGCCACGGTGGAGATCAATCCCGTTGAGGCCGTAACCTTGCGCACGCGC
This sequence comes from Acidobacteriota bacterium, assembly GCA_031296105.1. Classification (GTDB taxonomy): domain Bacteria; phylum Acidobacteriota; class Terriglobia; order Terriglobales; family Acidobacteriaceae; genus TOLSYN. The sequence continues at coordinate 47,749 of JARLGJ010000037.1, forward strand.
AGGTTGTAGCTGTCCACCACAAAAATGTTGCCCGCGGCATCCACCTGCACCCCGAAGGGGCCGTTCAACTGGGCGCTGGTCGCGGCAATCGCGTCTCCGTTGTAGCCGCCGCTGCCGGTGCCCACCACCGTGCTGACCAGTCCCGTCGAGACCGTCACCTTGCGCACGCGGTTGTTGTTAATGTCTGCAATGTAGAGGTTGCCGCTCGCATCCGTCCCCACGCCCACCGGGCCGTTGACCTCTGCGCTGGTGGCGGCAATCGCGTCTCCGTTGTAGCCGCTCGTGCCGTTGCCCGCCACCGTGCTGATCAGCCCCGTCGTGGCCGTCACCTTGCGGATGCGGTTATTGCCGGTATCGGCGATGTAGAGGTTGCCGCTCGCATCCACCGCAATCCCCGCGGGGTTGGAGAGCGTGGCGCTGGTGGCGGCAATGCCGTCTCCGTTGTAGCCGCTGCCGCCGTTGCCCGCCACCGTGCTAATCAAACCCGTCGCGGCCGTCACCTTGCGGATGCGCTGGTTGTAACTGTCCGAGAAGTAGAGGTTGCCGCTGGCGTCCACCACCACGCTGTACGGGCCGTTCAGGCTGGCGCTGGTGGCGGCAATGCCGTCTCCGTTGTAGCCGTAGCCGCCGTTGCCCGCCACCGTGGAGATGACGCCGGTCGAGGCGTTTACCTTGCGCACGCGCACGTTGTTGGTGTCGGCAATGTAAAGGTTGCCGCTCGCATCCACCGCCACGCCGCGCGGCTGCGAAAGCTCGGCCGCAGTAGCCGCACTGCCATCGCCCGCGTAACCATATGTCCCATTACCCGCTGCCGTCGAGATTAATCCGCCAAAGTTCACCGACTGGGCCGGGAGGGTGACGGCGGCCGCGCACATCAGGGCCAGCACAGCCACAATCTTCACCAGCCTTGCGCGGCGGCAACGACCAGCGGCCATCGCTCCCCGCGTGGCCGTCCGCAGAGCCTTCACATCTCGATTAATCTCGTTGATAGACAAGGACATCATGGTCATACTCCCCCGTGGCAAACCGCCTGCCACAACCGCGCACACGCTTCCTGTAGACGCTGAGCATCCCCCAGCATCCCGTCACGGAATCGCCCATGTCAGGAAAATGGCTGGCCCTTTAGTTCATCGCAGTCACGCCTGCATCACTACCAAGCATTAGAGACTTCTTAGGGCCGGATATGACCATACCAGAAACTTTAGTAACCTAACCTTGATTAATGCGTTCGCGGATAACCTTAGTCACCCGGTCTGATCTTCGTCAGTAACCGCGTATTGCGGCCCACACGTTCCCCATCGCAGCCGCCAGGTGGCCGCTCCATCTGCCTTTCACGGCATCTTGAAGCATGAGATTTCCATTGGAAGGCGGAACAAGCCGGCAATCTCTTCCAGGCGCATCGCTTTGTCAGAATTGAGGCAGCGCGGGAGGCCCCGCGCATCTCCCGCGCTCTTCTGTTTTAAGGATACAGCCCGAGCACCTGGGCCTTCACCCGGGCAAGTCCCAGAAGGGCGTCCGCAAAGGGTGTCTCCACCCGCACCATGGTGGCAATTTCCTTGAAGGCGACCATCAGGGAATCGAGTTCAATGGCCTTGCCGGCTTCGACGTCCTGGAGCATGGATGTTTTAAAGGCTCCCAGCGTGCGCGCCTCTGCGTTGCGATTCTCCGGAGTTTGGTCGCAGGTGTAGCCCAGCTTCTGCCCCACGGCAATGGCCTCGCGCATGATCTTGACCGTGAACTCGCGGGCGAGAGGATCGTCGAGTATGCGGTCGAGTGTGGCTCCGGTCAGGGCGGAGATGGGATTGTGCGTCATGTTCCCCAGGAGCTTCAGCCATATTTCCTGCTGCAGGGAAAGAGTCACATCCACCTGAAAGCCTGCCGCGGACAGCCGTTCGCCAAGCGCGCGCACCCGGGGAGAGTTGCTGTTGTCGGGCTCTCCGATGGTAAGCGCATTACCGCCTACATGCTCCACCTGCCCCGGCTGGCGCAGCCGGCAAGAGAGCTTGACGATGCAGCCTACGACGCGCTCCACCGGAATATTCGCGCCGATGATTCCGTCCGGATCCACCGAGCGCAGCGAGCGCTCAGCCAGCTCTCCGCCGTGGCCGTGAAAGAACCACCACGGAACCCCGTTCATCGCCGTCATGACGACAGTATTGGGGCCAAGCAGCGGCGGAAGATGAGGGGCAATCGAATGCAGGGCGGGCCCTTTTACGGCAATGATGACAAGATCCTGGGGCCCGAGTGACGTCGTATCGTCGGAAACCGTGATGTCCGCGGAGACGCCCTCGCCGTGGGAGTAAATCTGAATACCGTTGTCCCTGATCGCCTGAAGAGTTCTGCCGACAGCAACCACGCTGACTTGATTGCCAGCCCGCGCAAGACGCACGGCCAGCAACCCGCCGATCGCACCTGCTCCATACACACAAACTTTCATCGCCATGTATCTTTCCTGAGATGTGATTCTTGAATGTAGCACCGCACTCTGCCCGCTTGCCAGGACTTACGTTGACCCATGGGAGAGCGATATGAAAGGAAGCAGAAGCTGTTTCATAACCCGCGTTGAAAAGGGCACAGCCTCAGACGTGCCGTAAAAGCCGGGAGAATTCAAGGGCTTTACAGGCTGCGGAAAAACAATACCCGTGGCAGGATGAGTGTCATGTTGAGCGAAGCGCGCCCGTATTTGGCGCGCGTAGTCGAAACACCCCTATGCCGGGCAAGAATTTGCGGTAGAGTAGCGGCCCTTCGACTCGCGGCAAGTACGACCGCTCCTTCAGGGTGACACTCCTATGAGACTTTTTCCGCAGTCTGTTAAGCCACTGAGGAATTCTGTTTATGGATTTATTCAGGGCTTACGTAGGTGACAACAAAACAGGCGAGGCTCCACGCGGGTTTCTGGCCTGATGGTATATCCCTTAGTGCGCTGAACCGGGTGTTCCTTGTCACATCGGATCTGTATGCAATGCTGGATACAACAGAGACTGGTTGCACTTCTCATTGAATACCGACCGGTCTCGAGAACTCGAGGTTGTTCCCCTCTGGAGAGAGGAATAGCGCTTCGATGAGTGAGAAATGCCGCACACTAACCAAAGCCCCATAGTGGTATGTAAACACGGTCTTGGCTTCTTCATCCGAAAGGTGCTCGACATCAACACCGGAAATTCCGCGTTGAGTACCTCCGATGTTTGTGAACCCAGAGAGTTGAATTGCACTGACAGACTTGAACCGGATGAGTAGGAGCGGCCAGTCTGCGCAAACAGAAGTCGGGGTACTCACCGACGGGTTCCAAACAAGATCGAGAATGATCACTGCAATCGCCGTGTCTTCTTGACCGCAGTCGGTGTACAGACCGATCCACATGGAATCATGAAGCGTATATCTTTCGAGGAAGGCGTCAACATGAAATTCAACTGCGCGATCCCAAGGAAGATATCCTTCGACGATACGATGGGCCAGGTTTGCTGATATCAGGGACATTGATTCTCCTGCGCGTCAGTCACTGTCAGATCACCTGATCCCGTCAGCGCTCAGTAACAGCTGGCTCTTGTTCGGTGACTTCCCGACTTCTTCAGCAATAGCCCGAATGCTATTTCCCTGCGCCCGTATCAGTCCGATTCTTGCCAACAGCTTATGATCGGCAACTTCAAGCTTGGGACGGCCATTACTACCTTATGCTTTGGTGTGTTCCGGCCCAGCCTTTGGAGAGAAATGCGAACCGCGCACACTTCTGCCGGCAATTGTAGCGGGGAGGCCGATTACGGCTTCCGCTTCGAGCCTGTTCAGCTCGGATACACTTCAGATTCTTAAGGAGACTCTGATTAGGCTCTGAGTTTTTCACCGTTATTTCGGTTACAGTGTCGCTGGATGAAGAGCGCTTTCCAACAGAGGACACTGGCGATGGCCAACGGGTTCGAGCGGTACTCGAAGAAGACGCGGCGTGCAGAGTTTTTGGAAGAGATGGAGTTGGTGGTGCCGTGGGCGGAGCTGGTGGCGCTGGTCGAGCCGCATTATCCCAAACGCTGCCCATATGCTTCGTTCACCCTGAACTGATTCGGCAGCATCTTGTATGCGTTGTCGGAATAGGGTTCGCGTTACATAGAATATCGGGATGATTGGGAGAACTGACAAGGTCATCCACCGATTCAACTCCCACATGATCGCCAGGGCGGCAACTGCCATCGTCATGATGCGCAACAGTGTTGGAACTACTTCAGCGCCGAAGGCTGAGATCTCTTCCACGGACTCTGCCAAGGGATAGCATGACTCTCCTACAAGCGTATTTTCATGGTAATCCGCTGATAGCTGGTCGAGTTGGCGGAGGATATCTAGGCGAAGTTTGAGCGCAACTCTTTGAGTGGCCTCAAGAGCGTAGCGTCCGCGCGCGGCCGCAAATCCCACCCGGCCGATATAGCCCAGCAGAATCAGACATGCAGCCCCAAAGAGAGCCCAAACTCGTTTTCCCGGTAATATCCCGTCAACCATCCATCGAAGGACGAGAGGCGAAGACAGTGCACAGTAAGCGTCCGGTCTCGGCCGTATTGACTGTTAGGAGCTAAGTGTCCACGAATCGATTTGTGGGCACTTACGATATTGACTGGTCTAGTTGGTCGTGGGAGCCGAGGCGGTGGCGATGTTCCAGGGCAGTAGCTCGGCGATGCGGTTAACCGGATGGTCGGCAATGCGCGTGAGCACCTGGCGCAGATAGGCTTCTGGGTCGAGCCCGTTGAGCTTCGCCGTTCCGATCAGGCTGTAGAAGGTGGCCGCGCGCGCTCCGCCGCGATCCGATCCAGCAAAGAGATAGTTCTTGCGGCCTATGGCGACGCAGCGGAGAGCGCGTTCGGCGGCGTTGTTGTCGATCTCGATGCGGCCGTCGTCGCAGAAGCGCACGAGGGCGTCCCAGAGCGCCAGCGCGTAGCGGATCGCAGCCGAGGTATCGGACTTCTTCGAGAGCTTCGCGAGCGATACTTCCAGCCAATCGTGCATGGCGTCGAGCAGTGGGCGCGAGCGCGCCTGTCGCACCTGGCGGCGCTCGTCCGGCGCCCGGCCGCGGATCTCGCTTTCGATGGCATAGAGGGCGGCAATGCGCTCGACCGCCTCGGTCGCAATCGGCGACTTGTGCGCCTCCATCAGCTCGTAGAACTTACGCCGGACGTGAGCCCAGCAAGCGGCCTCCTGAATACGTCCGTTCTCGTACAACTGGTTGAAACCGGCATAGGCATCGGCTTGCAGGGTGCCGGTGAAGTCGCGCAGGTGCTGCTGCGGATGCTCGCCCTTGCGATCTGGCGAGTAGGCGAACCATACGGCCGGCGCCGCTGTGTCGCCAGCGGGACGGTCGTCGCGAACGTAAGTCCAAAGCCGGCCGGTCTTCGTCTTGCCGTTGCCGGGAGCCAGCACCGGAACCGGTGTGTCGTCGGCATGGAGTTTGTCGCAGCCGATCACGTAGCGACGCAACGCGTCAACCAGCGGCTGTACCAACTGGCTCGATGGCCAACCCGTCGGCCAGCGTCAAATCATCGAGGTCAACGCCTTCGCGCGCATACATCGCATGCTGGCGGTTCAACGGAAGATGGTCGCAGTACTTTGCCGTGAGAACGTGCGCGAGCAACCCCGCGCCGGCCAGGCCGCGCTCGATGGGACGGCCCGGGGTTGGTGCCTGCACAATCGCGTCGCAGCCGCAGCAACTCATCTTGGGACGCACATGGCGGATCACGACGAAGCTCGCAGGAATGTAGTCGAGCACTTCGGAGATATCCTCGCCCAGCTTGTGGAGTGTTCCGCCGCACTGCGGGCAGGCCTGCTCGGCAGGCTCATGCACCCTGATGACACGCAGAAGATGTTCGGGAAGCGGGCGGCGCGAGGGCTTCCGCTTCTTCGCCGATGCCGCACGCGGCGTGCCGGGAGTGGGTTCACTCTCTTGTACTGGCTCACTTTCGGCACGGCTGGTCTCCAGCTCTTCCAGCTTTAACGTAAGCTGTTCGATCTGGTGCTCCACCTTCTCCGACTTGCGTCCGAACTGCATCCGTTGCAGCTTGGCGATCAACAGCTTCAGATGTTCGTCTCATGATCGCGGGAGAGGAGTTGCTCGTCTTTCGAATGCAACTGTTGTTGCTGGGAGAGGATCAATGCCTTCAACGCATCGCCATCCATGGCGTCTAAATCCAGATGCGTTGTGCCGGGCGCGATCACAAACGGAGTATGCCACGAACTCTGTTTCCAGGTATGTCATAGATGCGTGAAAACCGCTAAATATCTGTGTAAAACGCTCATGCGCACTCAGATCGCCAACAGCGAATCGGCGGTGCGCACCGGCCTTCTCCAATCAATCCCCTCCAGCAGCATCGACAGTTGCGCACGCGTCAGCGAGACCGTTCCGTTCTCCGCTTTCGGCCAGATGAAGCGTCCTCGCTCAAGCCGTTTCGCAAATAAACAAAGTCCGTCACCATCAAACCACAGAAGATTGACGAGATCGCCCCTACGGCCGCGAAAAACGAAGACGTGACCGGAGAGTGGTTCCTGCGCCAGCGCAATCTGCACCTGCGCGCTCAGCCCGGTGAAGCCTTTGCGCATATCGGTCACGCCCGCCGCAATCCAAATGCGCGTTCCGGTTGGCAGCGTGATCATCCCCGCAGACAGTCCAGGACGCCGCGCAGCACAGCAGGGTCGGCGTTGCCGTCCACGCGAAGCTGTGCTTTCTCAAACTGGATGTGAAGCGAACCTGGCGAAACATGCGCCTGGTACGGAGCAAGCGTCGAGGCTCTCGCTGCATCCACCTCGTTTGCTGCTGGCGCACTGTCGCTGACCGTGACCGGCAACAGTCGCGGAGTGATCGCACTCGTCTTCCGCGCATCGACAAGCTTGCCGGCCAGGTGTAACTTGCGCCAAGCGATAACTTGGTTGGCATTGATCCCGTGGCTGCGAGCTACCTGCGCCACCGAAGCTCCTGGCGCCAGTGTCTCTTCTACAATCCACCGCCGCTCTGCCGCACTTCGCCTGGCCCGCTTCTCGTGCTTCGCAGGCTCTGCTGCCGAAGTCGCTGTCGAACTCACACCATCCATCCCCGACCTCCCGGAACACGCCGCGCGCGTCCACAAGCCGAGAATGCCTGCCGATCAATCACAAGTCCACACGGCCAACACCGGGTGCTTACGATGTCATCAGTGCGTCGTACGAATCTCATAGCCGAGTAAGAGGCATCCGGGAAAGGTTTTGGCAATCTCAAGCGCATGACCGACGCCGATTTTGTCGGCCAGAAACGCTTCGGCAATGTCCGGTTCAAGTTCGGACAGGCGGATGCGGCCTAACACGTAGGCGGGCGATTTACCCAGACGGGCAGCGATGCTGGCAACATCGTGCTGCGCTCCCTCCAGATGCAGAAGCCCGGTGAAAGCCAGCGCCTCTTCGTAGGGGTGAACGTCTTCCCGGAGAAGGTTCTCGGTCAACTGGCTTTCGCGTACGGTGGCGTCTGTCAGCTTGACCACGCGGACGGGGACTTCTTCCAGTGCGGCGAGTTTCGCCGCCCGGAAGCGCCGCGCTCCGGCGACAATCTCGAACTGGCCGCCGGTGATCTCGCGGACTAGCAGAGGCTGCAACACTCCCTGCGCCTTGAAGCTCTGTGCCTTTTGTGTCGTTGGTCATTTTGTGGCCCACGGCACCGAAAGGCGCATGGCTAAAGGCGGTGCGCGTTCCGAAGGGCACATAACGATCGGGAGTAGGAGGATCATGGATCTCCATCGGAGATTTCCGAATGGAGGTTTTCCA
>JARLGJ010000038.1 GCA_031296105.1 Acidobacteriota bacterium
AGCTCCGCCAGCGTCTCCTCGCCTTGATCGTAGGCCAACAGAAACTTACGGCGCAGGTCATCCCCATATGGCTTCGCCATCGATTCACTCGCCGCAGAGTCTCGCCAAATCTAGTCTACACCATTAACGAAAATGCTCTAGCCTATGTCGCGCATGGGTTTGGCGGAAGCGGCAAGAAAAAAAGGGCGGAACCCGAAGGCTCCGCCCAAGATGATACTTTTCCTTTAGAACACGATCTTGGCGCCCAACTGGATGATGCGCTGGGTGGGCGAGCTCATGTTCGGCATGCCGAAGTAAGCCGTCTTGGTCACGGCCTGCGTCTGCGGCGTCAGCACGCCGCCCGAGTACTTCAATTCAGTGGTGCGGACCGACGACACATTAAAGCGGTTGAGCATGTTGAAGCCTTCGGCGAACAGGCTCACCTTCACGCCTTCACAGGGCAGCTTGATGTCGCGCGTGACGCGCGGATCGAACTCCCATGTGGCTGGCATGCGCAGCGAGTTGCGGGCAACGAGCGAATCGCGAACGTTCGCCGTCAGACCGCTCAAGCTGGCGCCGTTGGTGAGCAGGTACAGATTGCTGACCATGGCGGAGTAAGGCAGTCCGCTCTGCGCAATGATGATGCCGCTCGTGCTCCAGCCATCCAGAAGGGCAGATTTCAGGCCCTTGTGGGTGCCGTAATCGAGCGTCCAGACGTAGCCGACGTTCAGGCGGTTGCGGACGTCGGCGCCGGCGTTGCCGCGGTCCAACCATGGCATGGTCGGATACATCGGCTCCTTGGCATCGTCGCCCGAGCCGATGGTCACCGAGGTAGCGTCGGGATTGTTGTCGATGGCGTGGCTCCAGGTGTAATTCGCGCTGCCCTGGAAGTGATGCGAGAAGCGCTTTTTCAACTCGACCACCAGAGCGTGGTAGTTCGAATCGGCGTTGCTCTGGAACTCGGAGATGCGGTAGAAGGAACTGGAAATGCGGCCCGGCGAAATGTAGTACGGGTGCGCGACTCCGTTCGTGTCCAGGACGTTGGTCAGAACCGGCGTCTTCATGTTTACATCCGCCGTCCGTGCCATGTGGTCGCCCTTCACGCGCAGGCCGCTGACACTCAGCGTCGTGTCCTTGGCAATCGCGATTTCCAAGCCCAGGTTCATCTGCTGCACCACTGGGTTGCGGAAGTTCGGAGCCACTACCCAGATGGATGGGATGGCCGCCGAGATGCTGCCCGCCGAGCTCAGGATGCCAGGGTAGGTCGGGACGGCAGATCCGGAGTAGGTGTAGTTGCTGACATTGATGCCGTTGTTGCTCATGGCCGTGGCCAGCAGCATCGAGTTCGTGGTGCCGTAGAACAGTCCGTAGCCGCCGCGCAGCAGCACCTTGCCATCGCTGAAGATGTCATAGGCGAAGCCGAAGCGCGGAGCCACTTCGTCGTTGGCGACCACCTGCTTGGCGGTGTTGTAGCCCAAAGCCAGGGCCGCGGTATTCTGCACGCCCGACTGCTTGGTGCCCTGATAGTCGTAGCGGAAGCCGAGGTTCAAGACCAGGTTCTTCAGCGGATGATAATCATCCTGCACGAAGATGGACGGTTCGAATGTGTCAGGGTGCGTGGTGGCGCCGGTGGTGCCTGCGCCGGCAAAGGCCTGCACGTAGGTCGGCGAAGTGCAGGTCATGCCGTTGCTGACTGTGGCCGGCATCTCGCCCAGCAGGCTGCAGCCGAAGTCGAACAGGCCGTTGCTGCCGTTGAAGGTGTACTGCCCGAAGAAATTGCCCGGGAAGAAATTCTTGATCTTGGCTACCACGGCGTCGCCGCCGATCTTGAGCGTGTGACGGTTGAACATCCAATTAACGCTGTCGGAATACTGGAATTGGCGGATGGTGGTTTCGCGCGGGCTGTAGTAGTTTTCGCCCACTGAAAGCAGCGTGCTGCCGCCGTTGGCAACCGTTGCCATCGGCTTGCTGCTGTTCGCCACGCCCGGCTCACGATCGCGCAGATAGGCAATGCGCGCCAGATTGACCACATGCGGGCTCAACGTCGAGGTCAGCGAAACGTTGGCGTTATCGGTGTGGATGTAGCTGTTTCCGGAGTTTTCCAGCGAAACCGTGCTGCCAGAGTTTTCCTGGTTGCCGGCCGTAAAGCGCTGGCGGTTCCAGCGGGCGCTGATCTGGTGCTTGGAACTGATGTTGCCATCGAGCTTCAGCAGGTAGCTGTTCTGGTTGTTGGTCTTGCTCCAACTGCCGTCGCGGGCCAACAGGTAGTTATAAGCAGTGGTCTGCTCGGTGTTGAAGCCGGTGGTGGAGGTCACCAGGTTGGCCAGCGGAGTGATCACGTTAGGCACGGTATTGCGCTGATCGTCCAGGTTGAAGAAGAAGAACACGCGATCCTTCCAGATGGGGCCGCCGAGGCTGCCGCCGAACTGGTTGTAGTGGTACTTGGATTTTTCCGCGATTTGCTTGCCCGCGTTCGACGGGTTGGCGAAGAAGTTCAGCTTCTGGATGGGATCATAGGCGTCCAGCGACTGGTCGCGGTAGAACTCGAACAGGTCGCCGTGGAATTTGTTGGTGCCGCTCTTGGTGACGGCGTTGATGACGGCACCGCCGGCGCGGCCGAGTTCGGCCGAGAAGCCGTTGCTGGCCACCTGAAACTCCTGCACAGCATCCTGGCTGAACTGCGAGGGGGCCTTGAAGCCCACGCGGGCCGCGGCCTGTCCGTAGAAGCTGTTGTTGTCGTCGTTGCCGTCCACGGTCAGGGAGTTCACCGTGCCGCGCATGCCGGCGAACGAAAGGTCGCCGCCGCGGTTGGGATCCTTCACCACGCCCGGAGTCAGCAGCACGAAGTCGATGAAGTTACGTCCGTTGGTGGGCAGGTTTTCAATGGCGCGCTGGTTGACGTTGCTGGCGACGCTGGTGCGGTCCACGTCCACCGTGGCCGCCTCGGCCGTCACGGTAACCTCTTCCTTGCTGGTTGCCACGCGCATGGTCAGCGTGACGCTCTGCGTGACGCCGACGGAAACCACGACCTGCTCCAGCTTGACCGGCGCAAAGCCGCTCTTGGATGCTGTCAGCTCATAGGTGCCGACGCGCACGACCGGGAAGGCATAGCGGCCCGTCTGATCAGAGGTGGATTCATAGGTCAGGTTGGTGGCGATGTTGCGCGCTGAAACCGCGGTGCCTGGTACAACCGCGCCGCTGGCGTCGGTCACCGTGCCCTGGATGGCGCCGCCGCCCAGTGTTTGCGCCCAGCCCGTAAGGGCCAGTGCGCCGCACAGGAGCAGCAACAAAAGTGATGTACATAGAGTTTTACGCATACTCTGGAAGTTCTCCTCGAGGAACAAGTCGTACATTTTCCCCGCATTGCGGGAAACAATCTAGTGTTGCAGTACAAAGCTGCTGCGACATCAAACAAGTGTTACAGAATGGAAAAAATCAAACCAAGCGGGATGCGCCATGCGTACAATGCGCACGGCTAACCGTCGCTGCCGGGCTGTGAGCCCAGCGGCAGGAAGTACTGCGTGCCTTTAATTGGCTCGCTCAACCGGCGCAGCAGAACCTGAAGATCCTGGCTGCGCTCGACGAAATCGATCTCCGCGGTGTTGACCACCAGCAGGTCGCTGGCGGAGTAGTGGAAGAAGAAATGTTCGTAGGCCTTTAGAACCTCTTCCATGTATTCATCGCTGATGGCGCGCTCGCTGGCATCGTTTTTTCGGCGCAGCCGCTTGCGCAGCACGTCCACGGGAGCCTGAAGGTAGATCACCAGGTCGGGCGTGGGCAGCGCGGCCCGGAGCATTTTGTAGTAGCGGTTGTACACCGCCAGCTCGTCGTCGTTCAGGTTCAGATTGGCGAAGATCTTGTCTTTTTCAAAGAGGAAGTCGGTGATGACGATCTTCTGCCGGTTGCGCTGTTCCAGCGGGAGCAACTGCTCATACCGCTGGATGAGAAACGACATCTGCGCCTGAAACGCCGCCCCCGGTTCTCCCTTATAAAACGATGGGAGAAAAGGATTTGCGGACGGTTCCTGGATCAGTTGCCCGTGTAATTGTTCCGCCAAGTAGCTGGAAAGCGTGCTTTTGCCTACGCGAATCGGACCTTCAACAGCAATATAGCGGGATGGTTCGAAGAAATTTGCCATGATCGGGCTGGAACTGGTGGTGTTGGACTTGTTCAGGATATCGCGCGCACCACCCGGGCGGCAACCGCATCGTTCGATGTTGTCGGGAAATACATGAAAGCATATAGAATCAAAGCGATGATTGGTTATCTGGCTTCCGCGCTTGCCGCCGGCGCCGCTACCTTTGCCGGCATGCACACCATGGTTCCGTGGTCGCAGCTCTACGGAAAGAACTTCAACGGGGTTCGCGAGGGCTTGAAGGTGCTGGCCCTCACCTACGACGATGGTCCCAACGATCCCTGGACAATGAAGCTGTTGGAGGTGCTGGATAAGCACCAGGTACAGGCCACGTTCTTTATGCTGGGCAAGCACGTGCGCCAGCGGCCGGAGATTGCCCGCGCCGTGCACGAGGCTGGGCACGCGATTGGCAACCACAGTTTCAGCCATCCCAACCTGATCTTTTGCAGCCAGGCGCGGGTGCGTCAGGAGATTGAGGACACCTCGTCGGCCATCTTCGACGCCACCGGCCAGCGGCCGTATCTCTTCCGCCCGCCCTACGGCGGACGCCGCCCGGGCACCTTCAAAATCGTGGAGTCGATGAACATGCTGCCCGTCATGTGGCGGGTCACATGCTTCGACTGGAATGCGAAGTCCGCGGATCAGATCATGGGGCACGTCCACCGGCAGGCCGTAGGCGGCGAGGTGATCTTGCTGCACGACGGTGGAGATTTGCAGATGGGCGCGGATCGCTCCCGCACGGTGGAAGCCACGGACCGCATCCTGACCGAATATAAGGACAAGGGTTTCCTGTTCGTCTCCGTTCACGAGATGCTGCAAATGCGCCCCGAAGCGGAATTACCCTTCAACGCCCGCAAACTGGGCGACTAGAGCGGTTCCCGAGTTGCTGTATTCCGAAGCCACCGGCCAATGCACGATTTACAGCGGATAGGGTTACTCGGGAGCCGCTCTAGTCCAAGTATTTCCGGGGCGGTACAATCCTGCGGTGCGGCGTTGCCGCCGAGGGAGGCTTTTATGCTTGAAGTCAAAGTGCAGCACCTGGGAGCCGTCCAGTTTGAGGCCAAGGCCGGCCGCAACACGGTGGTCAGCGACCAGCCGGAGTCGAATAACGGCTTTGATGAGGGCATGACGCCGCCGGAATTACTGTTGGCGTCGCTTGGCACCTGCGCCGGTTACTACGCGGTGGATTATCTCAAGCGCAATCATCTTTCGCTGGAAGGCGTGCAGGTGCGCGTGACGGCCGAAAAAGCCAAGAATCCCGCGCGTCTGGACGACTTCAAGATCGAGGTCGAGGCTCCCGCCGGACTCAGCGAAGAGCACATCAAAGGCGTGGAAGAGGCCGTGCATCGCTGCCTGATTCACAACACGCTGCGGCACCCGCCGAAGATCGAGACGGTGATCAAGCGCACGCAGGGAGCGGCGAAGTAAAGCAGCCTGCACAGTCCATCAGAAATACGAAAGCCCCGCCAGAGGATTCCGCACGGGGCCTTTCCATTCAGATGTATTTCTTGCGAGATCGCCCAGGTTAACCGCGAACAACGCGCGGTGAACCTGGGGCACAACACGCATTGTGCGCGGTAAAGTTTGAGATTCCGAAACCTCCGGGCCCAAGAGCACGTCAACCTTGAAACCTTGCAACTCTGAAACTTTGCAACCTGGTCTTTACTTCCGGCTCTCCTGCAACTTTTTCGATTTTGCTTCCACGCCGCTGGCCAGCTTCTCCTTGTAGGCCGCAAGCTTCTGGGCCAGGGCGGCGTCGGAGGTGGCCAGGATCTGCGTGGCCAGAATGCCGGCGTTGGTTGCACCCGGCTTGCCAATCGCGACGGTGGCCACGGGGATTCCCGCGGGCATTTGCACCATGGCCAGCAGGGCGTCCAGGCCGCCGAGCGGCGTGGCGGCGATGGGCACGGCGATAACCGGCAGGGTGGTTTCGGCGGCGATGACGCCGGCCAGGTGGGCCGCGCCGCCGGCGCCGGCAATGATTACTTTGACGCCGCGCGCGGCTGCTTCGCGGCTGAAGGCGCTGGTGCGGGCCGGCGAACGATGCGCCGAGCAGATGTCAATCTCATAGGGAACGTCAAACGACTCCAGCGACTTGGCAGCCTCGTTCATGATCTCGAGGTCGCTGTCACTGCCCATCACGATGGAGACAAGCGGTTTCTTATCCATAACTCTATCGATGTCCGAACGCTCCGGCGCGCGTTACTTCTTCAGGCGGCGGTGCGCAATGTCGGTGCGGAACTGCATTCCATCAAACTTGATGAGATGCACGGCTTCATAGGCGCGAGCCACGGCGGCTTCCAAGGTGGCGGCGCGGGCGGTTACGCCTAGCACGCGGCCTCCGGCGGTCACCAGTTCGCCTCCAGATTCCCCTGTCCCGGCGTGGAAGACCTTGACGCCCGTGAGTTCGGCGGCGCGTTCCAAGCCGTGGATGGCCTTGCCCGTCTCGGGCGTGCCGGGATAGCCTCCGGCGGCCATCACAACGCAGACGCTGGGATCGCTGCTCCACTTGAAGACGCCATCGCTGACGCGGCCCTCGATGGAGGCCTCAAAGGCCTCCAACAGATCGCTCTCCAGGCGCATCAGAATGGGTTGCGTCTCGGGGTCTCCGAAGCGGCAGTTAAACTCCAGCACCTGCGGACCCTTGGCGGTCATCATCAGGCCGCAATACAAAATGCCCTTGTACGGCGCGCCTTCTTCGGCCATGCCGGCAATGACCGGGCGCGCAATGTGGCGCAGCAGCCATTCGCGCATGTGTTCGTCAATCAGAGTGGCCGTGGAGTAAGCGCCCATGCCGCCGGTGTTGGGACCGGTGTCGCCGTCGCCGATGCGCTTGTGGTCCTGAGCGGCCACCAGAGGAGCTACGCGTTCGCCGTCGCTCAGCACCAGGAAGCTGATCTCTTCGCCGGTAATGCACTCTTCGAACAGCACATGGCGGCCAGCCTCGCCCAGGGAGCCTTCCAGCATCTCCTTGGCGGTCTTGGCGGCTTCATCCTTGGACTGTGCGATGACCACGCCCTTGCCCGCGGCCAGGCCGTCGGCCTTCACCACGATGGGGGCGCTGAAGTTGGCCAGCGCCGGGCGAATCTCCGCCACCGAATGAATCTGCACATAGAGCGGTGTGGGAATGCGCTGCCGGGTCATGAAGGCCTTGGCGAAGCTCTTGCTCGATTCCAATTGCGCGGCCGCCTGCGTGGGGCCGAAGCAAGCAATGCCCCGGCGATGCATCTCATCCACCACGCCCAGCATCAGGGGGACTTCCGGGCCAACCACGACCATGTCCGGTGAAATCTTGATCGCGGCCTCGACAATCGAATCCAACCGCTTCAGGTCGCACGGCACACAGGTGGCTTCCTGCGCGATGCCGGCGTTCCCCGGCGCGCAGAAGATCTGGGTCACCCTGGGCGATTGCTTCAACTTCCATACCAAAGCGTGTTCGCGGCCACCGCCGCCCAGCACGAGTACTTTCATAAGGTCTCCAACCCAAAAAGGGTATGAGGTTGCGCCCGCCGAAGTCAATGCATTTAGGTCGACGGATGGCGAAGCGTGCGGCTTCGGTCCAGGAAAAAGGGGCATGGCGCTGCCGCCGTGGTCAGTGGCGCGCCGCATGGTGCCGTTCCGGCATCACAAAAGTACCTTGGCCGTTACGGCCAGCGCCGCTGCAACCGCAAGATTCTGGTAGCCTTGGTTTGTATAGGTTCGGCGGAGCTGGACGCGGCCTGGATATTTGCCGAAAGAAAATAAAAGGGTGATGGGAGCAAGCGTGAGCGGGGAATCCTTGAATCCCGAATCGCATTTGACGGCTCTGCCGGAGGTGCGCACCCGCGTCCCCTTGCCCTCGGTTGGCGTCTTCCGCAAACTGATGGCGTTTGCCGGACCGGGCTTCCTGATCGCCGTCGGTTATATGGATCCCGGCAACTGGGCCACCGACCTGGCCGCCGGATCGCGCTACAACTACAGCCTGCTGTACGTCATTGTCCTTTCCAACCTGATTGCCATCCTGCTGCAAAGCCTGTCCATCAAGCTGGGCGTGGTAAGCGGCATGGACTTGGCGCAGGCCTGCCGCGAGCGCTTCGGACGCAAGACGTCGATTTTCCTGTGGCTGCTGGCCGAGGTGGCTATTGCCGCCTGCGACCTGGCCGAAGTGATCGGTTCGGCCATCGCCCTACAATTGCTCTTCCACATTCCCCTCGTCATCGGCGTGGTCATCACCGGCTTTGATGTGCTGCTGCTGCTGTTGCTGGAAAATCGCGGCTTCCGCTACATCGAGGCCATCGTCGTCACCCTGACGGCTACAATTGGATTGTGCTTCGGCCTGGAAATTCTATTCTCCCGCCCCGAGTTTGGACTGGCCCTGAAGTGCATGTTCGTGCCCGACCGGGCCATCCTGCACGACCCCATGATGCTCTACATCGCCATCGGCATCCTGGGCGCCACGGTGATGCCGCATAACCTATACCTGCACTCGGCCATTGTGCAGACGCGCGATTACGCCCGCACACCGGAAGGCCGCCGCGAAGCGCTGCGCTACTGCAACATCGATTCCGCCGTGGCGCTGACGATTGCGCTGCTGGTGAACGCTGCCATTCTCATCGTTGCGGCGGCCACGTTCTACCGCGCGGGGCAGCACGACATTGCCGAAATTCAGGATGCCTACAAGCTGATGAGCGGCATCCTGGGCGTCACCGGCGCCAGCGCCATCTTTGCCCTTGCGCTGCTCGCCAGCGGGCAGAACTCCACCCTGACCGGCACCCTGGCCGGACAGATCGTGATGGAGGGCTTCCTCAACTTCAAGACCAAACCCTGGCTGCGCCGCCTGGTGACCCGTCTGGTGGCCATTGTTCCCGCCGTGGCGGTCACGGCCATCGCCGGCGAGAGCGGCACGGCGCGGCTGCTCATCCTCAGCCAGGTAGTGCTGAGCATGCAGCTCAGCTTTGCCGTGGTGCCGCTGGTGATGTTTACCTGCGACCGGAAATTGATGGGCGAGTTCGTCAATCCCGGCTGGCTGAAGGCCCTGAGCTGGTTTACCGCCGTGGTCATCGCCGGCTTGAACCTCTGGCTGCTGGTGCAGACCTTCCGCTAAACGCTTTTCTGGGAACCATCAGCCCTCGTAGCGAGCCGTTACCGCCAAGCCGCGGCTGCTTTGGCATTTGCCTCCGCGGTGATCCGGCTGTTAGCTTTTTCCTGTGGAACATGTCTGCGAACATTGCGGAGCCCCGGTAGAAGACGGCCGGCCTTTCTGTCCTGGCTGTCAAGCGCCGCAGATTCGCGTGCCGGTGCGCCCGCCAACCGCGCCGGTAACCGAGCCATTGCCTCCCGGCACACCGGAAGAAATGCAGCCGCCGGCCGAGCCGGTGTTGACCGAGCGAAGCTCCGCGAAAGACGACTCTGCGTTTTCATCGGGGACGGCGCGGCCATCGCTTGCATGGCGTCCGGCGCTGGGTGCAACGGTTATTGCCGGGCTGCTGGCCGCGCTGGGAACCAGCCTCGGCGTGGTGCCGCTCACTCTTTTGTGCATGTTCGCCGCCGGCGGACTGGCCGTTACCATTTATCAGCGCCTCTCGCGCCAGCACCTGATTACCACCGGCATGGGGGCCCGCCTGGGCTTTTTTGCCGGAGGCTGGGGCTTTGGCGTGCTCGCCCTGCTGAGCACCTTTGAGTTGTTCTCCGCCGAAGGCCGCGCCGCGGTGCAGAAGCTTTTGGAGCAGCAAATTCAGGTTGCGACGGCGGGCACCACCGATCACGATAAATTGCAGGCTTTCGAACAACTGCGCGGCTACGTTGCCAGCGGCCACGGCATTTTGTTGATCTGCCTGCTGGGAATGCTGATGGTAGGAATCTTTTTTGTGGCCGCCAGCGCCCTCGGCGGAGCGCTTGGAGCCTCGCTTTTCGGGCGCGACGAAGCTCCCCGCTCCTGATCTTCCACGCACCTCCGGCTTGCCGCACACTGCTTGGGTCGCATATCATTGGGCTGCTATGAACGTCATCTCCCGCCCCCCCCATTTGCGTGAAAAGGGGCAGATTATGTCTGCCTCGGAGATCGAGCGCACACTTGTCCGCCTGGCGCACGAAATCGTGGAAAAGAACAACGGCATCGGCGAACTGGGCCTGATCGGCATTCGCCGCCGCGGCATTCCGATTGCCGAGCGTATTGCCCGCCACATCGAGCGCATCGAAAAGGCCAACGTGCCGGTGGGCACGCTGGACATCACGCTGTATCGCGACGACCTCTCGACCGTGGGTCCAAAGCCCGTGGTTGAGCCGCATCCGATCGGCTTCAACATCACCGCCAAGGACATCATCCTGTGCGATGACGTGCTGTACACCGGCCGCACGGTGCGCGCCGCGCTGGACGCACTCTTCGACCAGGGACGCCCGCGCTCGGTGCGCCTGTTGACCCTGATCGACCGCGGCCATCGTGAACTGCCCATCGAGGCTTCCTTCGTCGGCCGTCGCGTGCAGACCTCGGACCTGGAAATCATCGAGGTCAAGCTGACCGAAACCGACCAGATGGAGAAAGTGTTGCTCGTCGAGCGCGTACCCGAGCAGGAAAGCTAGCAAGAGGACCTAAATGACGGCCAAGCTCCGGTCGCTGATCGGGATCGAGCCGCTGGACTCGCGGCAGATCCTCGCCATTCTGAAACTGGCGAAACAGATGAATCCGGCCCGCCCGCGAACCATTCTTCGCGGGCACCGCATCGCCCTTCTTTTTTACGAAAATTCCACCCGCACCCGCACCAGCTTTGAAATTGCGGCCAAGTCGCTGGGCGCCTCCACCGTGGTCATTCACGCCACCACCGCCAGCATTGAAAAAGGCGAGTCGCTGAAAGACACCGGGCGGACGCTGCAATCCATCGTGGACGCCATCGTCGTGCGCCATCCCAGCTCGGGGGCGCCGGTTCTGCTGTCGCGGGTCATCGATATTCCCATCGTCAACGCCGGCGACGGCATGCACGCCCATCCCTCGCAGGCTTTGCTGGATGCGTTCACCATCCTCAACCACAAAAAAAGCCTGAAGGGCTTGAAGATTGTCACCATCGGCGACATCTTTCACAGCCGCGTGGCGCGCAGTGATGCTCACCTGTTCAGCAAGCTGGGTGCCAAGGTCGTCTTCTGCGGCCCCGACGTGCTGCTGCCGGAAACCGCTCGCGAGCTGGCTCCCGGCGTGGAGATTGAGCGCGACATGGAAACCGCCCTGCACGGCGCTGACGTGGTGATGATGCTGCGCGTGCAGCAGGAACGCCTGCACGGCATGCAGATCAACGTGGACGAGTACATCCGCCGCTACCAGCTCACGGCCTCGCGGCTGAAGCTGGCCAAGAGGAATGCCATCGTCATGCATCCCGGCCCGATGATCCGCGGCATGGAGATGACCGACGAAGTGGCCGACTGTCCGCAGTCGGTGGTGCTGGAGCAGGTGTTGAACGGTGTGAAGGTGCGCATGGCTATCCTTGCCACCCTTTTGGGAGGCAAGCGATGAGTTCAATTCTGCTGCAAGGCGGCCACCTGATCGATCCCGCGGCGAAGTACGATGCCCCGGCCGACCTGGTGCTGAGCGAAGGCCGCGTGGTGGAGGTTGCCGCTCCCGGCAAGACCAAGACCACTGCGGACGAAAAATTCAACCTCAAGGGCCTGGTCGTGGCTCCGGGTTTGATCGACCTGCACGTGCACCTGCGCGAGCCGGGCCAGACACACAAGGAATCCATTGCCACCGGCACGGCCGCGGCGGCCGCGGGCGGATTCACTTCGGTGTGCGCCATGCCCAACACGCGGCCCATCAATGACTCGCCGGCCGTTACGCGCTGGATGCAGGATTCCGAGCGCGGCGCGGTGGTCAACGTCTTCCCCATTGCCGCCGCCACTTTAGGCAGCCAGGGAGAAAAGCTGAGCGACTACCGCGAGCTGAAAGAGGCCGGCGCCGTCGCCATAAGCGATGACGGACGCCCGCTGCTGGACGATCACATCATGCGCCAGGCGCTATCCATGGCCGCGCGCGTGGGGATGCCGGTGATTCAGCATGCGGAAGACACCAAGATCTCGCAAGGCAACTCGATGCATGAGGGCGTGGTCAGCTTCCGCATGGGCTTGCGCGGCCAGCCAGCGGCCAGCGAGTGGCAGATGGTGGAGCGCGACATACGCCTGGCCAGCCAGGAGGGCGCGCGCCTGCATGTGGCGCACGTCTCCACGGCCAAGGCACTGGAGATGATCAAGCTCGGACGGGCCAGCAAGGTGCAGGTGACGGCCGAAGTCGCGCCGCATCACTTCCTGTTCACCGATGAAAACTGCGCGGACTATGACACGCGCTACAAGATGAATCCGCCGCTGCGTCCGGCGGCCGACCGCGAGGCGCTATTGCTGGCCCTGGTGGACGGCACGGTGGACGCCATTGCCACCGATCACGCGCCGCACGCGCTCTTTGAGAAGATGGTGGAGTTCGACAAGGCTGCCTTCGGCATTACCGGCCTGGAGGTTGCGCTGGGCGCGGCCATCACCGCTTTGCACGTGGGCCGCAAAGCGCCGCTGGCGCGCATCATCGAACTGCTGTCGGCAAACCCCGCGCGCATTGTGAATCTGACGGGGCGCGGCACGCTGGCAAAAGGTTCGGTGGCCGACGTGACGATCTTCGATCCGAAGAAGCGCTGGACTTACGACCTGGAGAAAACGCGCTCGCGCTCCAAGAACTCTCCCTATGACGGGATGCAGTTCCACGGTCAGGTGAAGGCCACGATCGTCGGCGGCAAAGCGGTCTTTAACGAACTGTAAGCAATCGTTTCCAGTGTGCCCCAGGTTCACGACCGCTGTCTGGCCGTTAACCTGGGAGCCGCGTGTTCTTTCAACCTCCGAAACCTCGTACTTCTGAAACTTTCTTTCGCCTCGCGCCATCTTTTACACTCAAACCATGCAGGTCTTCCTCGATTGCGACGGTGTGCTGGCCGATTTTGAATCCGCGGCCCGGCGCGTGGCCGGACGCGTGCCTCGCTCTGGAGGCTCGCGCGACGAGGTGGCTGCGGTATGGGCGAAGATTGGCCGCGCGCCGGATTTCTTTTACCACCTGGAAAAACTCCCTGATGCCGATGTTCTCGTCGAGGGCGTCATTGCCATGGGCTTTCAGCCGGTGATTCTTACCGGCCTGCCGCGCTTTATGGACGCCGCCGAGCAGAAGGTCCGCTGGGCCGAGCGGCACTATCCCGGGGTGAAGATGATCACGTGCAGCGCGCGCCTAAAGAGCCTGCACGGCAAGCCCGGCGACGTGCTCATCGACGACTGGGACCGCTTCCGTCCCGAGTGGGAGCGGATGGGCGGCGTTTTTATCCACCATTCCTCGGCCGAGGAATCGCTGCATGAGCTGCGCCTGCATGTGAGGCAGAATTCCGGTCCGGCCCACGGGCGTTGATGGCCACGGTGCGCGTTTTTCTTTTAAACCTGTGCCATCTGTGTAATTTTGCAACCTGTGCAACCTGCCCATCCAAGCTGTTACCCTAACCACAGCCGTCCATGCAGAGTATTGATTCCATCCTCAGCGAGATTTTTCATCTCCCCAGCTTCCGTCCCCAGCAGCGCGAAATTGTCAGCGACGTTGTCAACGGCCGCGACGCGCTGGTAGTGATGCCAACGGGCGCGGGCAAAAGTCTCTGCTACCAGCTTCCGGCAGTGGCGCTGAAGGGGCTAACGGTCATCATTTCACCGCTGATTTCGCTGATGAGCGACCAGGTTCGCCAGATGCGCGCCTTGCGCATTCCGGCCATCATGCTCTCGAGCGCGCAGTCCTGGGACGAGCAGAAGGCCGCGATGGGACGCCTGCGCGAAGGCTTTCGCGGCCTGCTCTACGTGGCGCCGGAGCGCTTCAGCGCCCCGGGATTTCTCTCCATCATCACCAGCCGCAAGCTGTCTCTGCTGGCGGTGGATGAAGCGCACTGCATCAGCCAGTGGGGACACGACTTCCGTCCGGAATACCTTCGCCTGGGCGAGATACGCCAGCAGCTCGGCAATCCTCTGACGGCGGCCCTGACGGCCACGGCCACGGCTGAGGTGCGCGAAGACATTGTCAAGAGCCTGATGCTGAAAGCGCCGGCCATTCACGTCACGGGCTTCGACCGGCCCAACCTCAGCTATCAGTGCATCGAGTTCGGCAAGGCGCGCGACAAGCAGCCGGAGTTGTTGCATTACCTGGCGCAGCGCAAGACGGGCGGCATCGTCTATTGCTCCACGCGCAAGCAGGTGGAAGCGGTCACGACGCTGCTGCACGAGCGCCTGCGCGGACGCACCGTGGTGGCCTACCACGCGGGTATGGACGGCGAGGCGCGCGACAGCAATCAGCAGCGTTTTGTCGATCATGACGATGCCATCGCCGTGGCCACCAACGCCTTCGGCATGGGCATCAACAAGCCGAACCTGCGCTGGGTGGTGCACTTCAATATCCCCGGCAGCCTGGAGGCCTACTACCAGGAGGCCGGCCGCGCCGGGCGCGACGGACAGCCCGCCGAATGCATTCTGTATTTCGCCACCGCCGACGTGATGACGCAGAAGTTTTTCATCGA
This sequence comes from Acidobacteriota bacterium, assembly GCA_031296105.1. GTDB lineage: Bacteria > Acidobacteriota > Terriglobia > Terriglobales > Acidobacteriaceae > TOLSYN. Next base: position 14,653 of record JARLGJ010000038.1, read on the forward strand.
CAAGATTGGCGAGGGCAATGAGAATCTGACCGCGCGCGAGATCTCTCTCCTGCAGCGCCGAGCCGGGCAGCAACTGGCGGCCGTGCAGCGCTACGCGCGCGTGCAGCGTTGCCGCCGCCGGCAAATTCTGGAATATTTTGGCGAAGACCGCGCGCCGCAGAACTGCCAGTGCGATGTGTGCCGCAGCGGCCCGCGTCACGAGCTGCATTACGAAGCGGTGGATGCGGACGGGCCGCGCGCGAAGAGCTTGTCCGGCCGCGGCGTGGCCACACGCGCCGCGGTCACGAAAAGTACGACGGGCACCTCCACTTCCAAGGCGGTGAAGAAGAACGCCGACGCCGAGGTGGATGCTTCGCAGGTGGGCCGCCTTTACGGTCCGGCCGTCGAGCAGCGCTTCCAACGTCTGCGCGCCCTGCGGCTGCAGATTGCCCAGCGCAAAAAGTGGCGCGCCTACCAGGTGCTGCATGATGCCACTCTGATTGAACTGGCTCGCCAGCGACCGCGCTCCATGCGTGCTCTGCTGGAGGTCAAGGGCATTGGCGAAAAGAAGGCCGAAGAGTTCGGTCAGGAACTACTGGCGGAAGTAACGCGGGAATAGCGTAGTCCGGTTGCGCCGCTTAAATCTCGAACTCGTGCACCGAGCAGTTGCCGATGGGCCTGCGGCGTTCGGGCGCCAGCAGAATGTACAGCATCTTGATGATGCCGCCGTGGGTGACGACCGCCATGTCCTTTCCACCACTGTATTCGGGAGCCTTCTTCAGAAAGGCCTCCACGCGCGCCTTCACGTCGGCCACGCACTCGCCGCCCCAGGGACGGTAATCGTAGGCCAGCAGGTCCAGGTCAATGTGGCGGATGTCCTGCCCGGTTTCTTCGCGAATCTCGTCCCAGGTTTTGCCGTTTAGCGAGCCGAAGTTGCGCTCGCGAAGATTGGGGTCGAATTGCATCTGGCCGCCGCGCCGCGCCGCCAGAATTTCCGCCGTGTGCCGGGTGCGCCGCAAAGGTGAAACCACCAGGGCCGCATAGGGCGCGGTCAGTTGCCCGGCCATCTCCTGCGCTTGCGCAATCCCCTTGGGTGTCAGGTCGTGCTCGCTCCATCCCGTGATCTGTCCCGCGGCGTTGGTGGTGGTTTCTCCATGGCGAATGGCGATGATCTTCATCGGTCCAGCTTAATCGCTTCGACTGCGCCGCGGGAAATTCACTACAATGCCGGATGTGAGCAACGATTTCATACGGAATCTCCCCAAGGCCGAGTTGCACCTGCATCTGGAAGGCTCGGTCGATCCGCGCACGCTGAGCGAATTGAGCGAGAAGCACCACACGCCATTTCCCTGGGCCAGCAACCGCTACAAGCCTTTGGAGAATTCGCACCGCCCTCTGACGGTGGCTGAGTGCGAGGCGCTATATAACTACCAGGATTTCACCGGCTTTCTGATGGCCTTCAAGGCCGTCACCGAGCGCCTGCGCGATCCTGAGGACTACGAGCTGATCACCTATCGCCTGCTGGAAAAGCTGGCTGCCGAAGGCTGCCGCCACGCCGAGTCCTTCGTTTCCGTCGGCATCGTCTTCTGGCGCGGGCAGGAGTTCGATGCGCTCTTCGAAGGCCTGGAGCGCGGACGCATCCGCGGCGAGCGCGACTTCGGAGTTTCTCTGCTTTGGATCTTCGATGCCGTGCGCAACTTCGGTCCCGCGGAATGCGCGAAGGTGCTGGCCAAGGCCGTTCATATGCGCGAACGCACGCCAAGCGTGGTTGGCATCGGCATTGGTGGCGACGAGAGAATGGGGCCACCGGAAAATTTCACGGATGTTTACGCCCAAGCAGCCAAGGCCGGACTGCGCCTGAGCGTGCACGCCGGAGAGACCACGGGGCCGTCCTCGATTACAGGCGCGCTCGACTCGCTGAGGGCCGAGCGACTGGGCCATGCGTTGAGCGCCAAGGACGACCCCGCGCTGCTGGCGCGCCTGGTACGCCAGCAGGTGCCGCTGGAGCTTTGCATCACATCCAATCTCTGCACCGGCTCCTGTCCGGAACTGGCCGCGCATCCGTTGCGCCGCTACTTTGACGCCGGCGCCCTGGTTACACTCAACACCGACGATCCGGAGATGTTCCACTCCACGCTGGCGGGCGAGTACCGCATTGCGTGTGAACACTTCGGCTTCACCGAGGCCGAGCTTACGCAGTTGGCGGCCAACTCCTTCCGCGCCTCATGGTTGCCGGAGGAGCGCAAGCGCGAACTGCTGAATTTATTATGAGGAGCCGCTCCACACTGCGATGACGCAACCGCTGCACATTGGAATTGTTGCCTGCTCGGCCGAGGGAGCCGCGCTCTGCTACCGGACCATCTGCGCCGAAGGACAGGCTGCAATGGGCCGCCACGCGCACCCGGAGGTCACGATGCACACGCACTCCCTGGCCGAGTACATGAAGGCCATTGAGCGCGACGACTGGGCGCGGGTGGCCGAACTGATGCTGGCCTCGGCGCGCAAGCTGCAAACCTGCGGCGCGGATTTTCTGATCTCGCCGGATAACACGATTCATCGCGCCTTTGCCCAGGTGGCGGCCGCGTCACCGCTGCCGTGGCTGCACATCGCGGAAGAAGTCGCGGCCGCAGCGCGCGAGCACGGCTATCGCAAGCTGGCCATCACCGGCACGCGCTACACCATGGAAGGGCCGGTATATCCCGAAGTGCTGGGAAAGTGCGGCATTGCATGGCAGGCGCCTTCGCCGCTTGACCGCGGACGAATCCACCAGATCATCTTCGACGAACTGACTTACGGCATTCTTCGTTCGGAGTCACTGGGCGTATTGCTCACCATCGTCAGCCGCATGAAGGCCGAAGGCTGTGACGCGGTGGCGCTGGGCTGCACGGAGTTGCCGCTGATCCTGACCAACGAAAACTCGCCGCTGCCGGTGTTGGACTCCACGCGACTGCTGGCGCGCGCCGCACTGCGCAAGGCCACGCAAGGCCTGCCCGCGCTCTGAGCGGGGCATTGGCGTAAACAACAAAGGCTCCCTGCGGGGAGCCTTTTGCATAGGCGTAATTGCGCTTACGAGTTCAGCGAGCCGAGGCCCGCGCCGATCAACTTGACGATGAAATAAAGGCTGAAAATAGTGGCGAAGGCCGGCCCCTTCTTGACCTTGCTGAGCACGGAGATGCCAATGGCGATCACCGCAATCTGCCAAATGGTGATCACGTCGAAGGCGCCCAGCACGCTCTTGAGAAACGTCGAAGTGGCGGGAACGAAGTAGCCCAGGTTGGTGGCCACGGGATTCTGAATGTCGAACTGATCGGGTTGTACGACGAACATCAGGATCAGGGATAGCGCTGATTGCACGATGCTGATCAGCCAACTGTAGAAAGTGACGGCCATCAACTCGGCAAAGCGCAGCTTGGCGCCAAAGCCGAAGTTGAACGTTCCCGCCAGCACGCCAGACACGATACATGCAAGGATGAGCAGCACCACGGGCACTCCATAGGCGATGCCCTTGGTGATGTTGACCTGCATCGTCATGATCTTGTCGAGTTGCGCGGGCGGAAGTTTCTCCAGCTTTTCAGCGGCCTTGGGATTCTTCTGGATCTGGTTCTCCACGACCTGCTCCCAGCCGATGCGCTTATCCACGGCGAAACAAAAGCCAAGGGAAATGACCGACAGGATCAGCCACGGCACCCACCAGCTCGCGTTGCGCCGCAGGTCCTGCATGGTCTGCGAGGGCGCGGTAAAGGTGTACAGCAGACGCTGGCCTTCGTTCAACGCCGGCGCGGGTTCCCCGGTGACAGCGGGTGTGCTCATGGTCCCTCCCTATTCCGTCTTGCGGGGATTGTAGCAAAGCCGGGAAGATTCTTGAATCGCGAATACTTGTTGCAACATCAATCTACACATGGCGGCCGCGAAAGGCCGCGCAAGGAGATGGAATGTCCAAGATCGTAATCGCCTATCATTCCGGCTACGGCCACACCGCCCGCATTGCCGAAACCATTGCCAAGGGCGCGCGCAAGACCGCGGCGTCCGTGGAACTCGTCCGGGTGGATGCCCTCGACGATGCTGCCTGGCAGAAGCTCGATGAGTCCGATGCCATTATTTTTGGCGCCCCAACGTACATGGGCAGTGCCAGCGCGCCGTTCACGGCTTTTCAGGATCTGACGGCGCAGCGCTGGATGAATCGCGCCTGGGCCGGTAAGTTGGCCGCCGGCTTTACCACCTCGGCCTCGCCCAGCGGAGACAAGCTCAACACGATCTTCCAGCTCTTCATCTTTGCGCAGCAACATGGCATGTTGTGGCAGGGGCTGAATCTTTTGAACAGCGAGCAGCCCAAGGGCAACGACTTTGCCAGCAAAGAGGCGCTCAACCGCCTGGGCGGTTTTGCCGGACTGTTGTCGCAGGCGAACAATGACGCGCCGGAGAAGACCTTTACGCCGGGAGATTTGAAGACGGCGGAGATCTTCGGCGAACAGGTGGCCACCACGGCGGAAAAACTAGCGGCGGTTAACTCATTGACGGTCACAAGGGCCTAGCCGTTCCGAGGGCGGGGCCGGAAGGCTCTCGCCCTCAGGATGAGTGATCGTGCACAATGCGCCAGTCGCCGTCGATGCGGCGCAGGATCAGGGTGAACAACCCGCGCCGCTGGCTTCCATCCCGGGCCGTCAACTGCCAGGTGCCGCGTGCAAAGGCCGCATCCGGGCCCAGCATTGCCACCCGCACATTGGAAAAGTTGAGCCTTCCCATCTCGCGTCCCTTGCCGGTGTAGGCCGTGCGGTAACGCTGGTAGGCGGCCTCCCAGCCGGAGCTTTCCTTGTCCGCGGCGAAAAAAGTCAGATCCTGGGAGTGCCAGTAGCCGGCCATGTAACCCTTCAGGTCGCCCCGGTTCCAGGCCGCCGTCTGCTGGTCCAGCAGAGCGTGGATGGCCTTTTCAGGCTCCGCCTGGGCCGCTGCGAGTGTCGCGCAGAGCAGCAAAATCACCGGCAAAACCGCAATTCGTATCCGCTTCATGCCCCCGAGTAGAGCACGGACCGCCCGCGGCGGCAAGGCGCGGGGGCCTGCGGACGGGGCGCGAATTCCCGATCGAGTCCGCCGCAGATTACTTCCCGGTGCAAAACCGCAAAGCAAACACTTGCTCGCGGGCCAACTCTCCGATACAGTTCTGGCGCTATGGCTAAACAGGTTCCAATCGGCGCCAAGGGTGCGGCAGAGGAACGTGTGCAGTTCGAGCACACCTTGACCGCGCATCAACATCAACTGCCCCCGGTGTATTCCACGCCGGACATGATCCGCCTCATGGAGACCGCGGGCTTCTATGCCCTGCAACCCTTCTGCGAGCCGGGAGAGATCTCGGTGGGCACGGCCATTCATGTCGATCACCGCGCCCCGGTGGGGATGAACGCCGTGGTGCGCGCCACTGCCGAGGTTGAGGCCGTCGAGGGCCGCTTCATCAAAATCAAGGTGGCGGCCTTCGAGGGCAAACGCGAACTCGGCTCGGGACAAATCACCCGCGCCATCATCAAGGTCGATGACTTTCTCAAGAAGAACGACATCCCCAAGCCCTAGCGGGCGCGGGGCGACTGCAGAAGCAAAAATCCCCGGCGCGCCGGGGATTTTCTTTGCCAAGGAATATATTTTTAGGCCGGCAACAGGCGCCGCCTCAGCTTGGCCACGCTGATCTCCTGGCGGCCGGTCAGCATCACCGCGTCGGGCGCGGAGTGGAAGACGTAGCTCTCTAGCCCAAATTTGCGCGCGCCTTCGACGTTTACCAGCTTGTCGTCCAGAAAGAGCACCTCCCCGGGGTCGCAGCCCAGGCGGCGGCAAAGGTACTGGTAGATCGCGGACTCGGGCTTGACCATGCCGATTTCGCAGGAATAGATCTGCACGTCAAACTCATCCAGCCACGTCAGCTTGCCGCGCATAAAGCGCAACATGCGGCGCTCCATGTTGCTGAGGATGGCCGTGCGGTAGCCGTGGGCGTGCAGGTCGCGCGCCAGGCTCAGCGTTTCGTCGCAGACGTTCGTCCACTGGTCGTTGTCGAGGTCAATAAGCCGGTCGGCCTCTTCGTCCGTCACCTGAAAGCCGCAATCCTTCCCGACGGCCTTCCAGTATTCGGGATTGTCCAGAGTGCCGCGATCTAGCTCTTCGCGGTGGTGCCAGTAAATCTTCTGGAACTCCTGCACCGGCTTGGCAAAACGCTGGCTGAATCGCTCCCATTGCGCCTCGGTGGGAGGCAGTGACAAAACTTTTCCGTAGTCAAAGGCGACAGCCTTCAAGGTACCCATGGAAAAATCCTACACTGCGGCGGAGGTGCGGGCGATTGCGGGAGGATGAAATTGTCTCGGAGCTTCTTTGGCCGTGGCCAGGCTTGTTGCAAAGTCCCTTGTAAGGTGTTCGCCGAAGTGACCTTCAATCGCTTGCGCCTATTTGATCCGAGTAGGGATTCTGAACTGCGTGCTCGATGAGCCAAAAGCAGGCTCATCGAGCACGCAGTGAAGAATGACACTTCGAGGAAGTTTAGGTTTTGCCTCCGAAACGTCCAGTCCTTGCTCTTCGCAACTTGCGCAACCTGCGTAACTCTCGCAACCTGCCTTACAATCGTATGTGCATGTCTTTTTCTTTTCAGGTTGAAGCCACCTGTGGCCGCGCCCGTGCCGGGCGCATCATCACTCCGCACGGCGAGATTGAAACGCCGGTCTTTATGCCCGTGGGCACCGTGGGCTCGGTCAAGGGGCTGTCGCAGGACGTCCTCGACAAGCTTGGCGTACAGATTCTTTTGAACAACACCTACCACCTCTACCTGCGTCCCGGGGTGGAGACCGTTCGCGCCCTGGGCGGCGCGCAGAAGTTCATGAGCTGGAACAAGCCGATTCTGACGGATTCCGGCGGCTTCCAGGTCTTCAGCCTCGGCGATTTGACCAAGAAGTCCGAGGACGGAGTGCAGTTCCGCTCGCATTTGGACGGCTCGTCGCATTTTTTCTCGCCGGAGACCTCTCTGGCGGCCGAGATCGGCATTGGCGCCGACATTGTGATGGCCTTTGACGAGTGCACCGAGTATCCCGCCACGCGCGAGCGCGCACGCCAGTCGATGGAAATGACCGCACGTTGGGCTCGCCGCAGCCGGGACTACTTCGAGGCCCACAAGCACGAGGTGCCCTGGTTCAAGGAAAAATCTCTGGAGAAGGGCAGCGACCAGACGCAGGCGCTATTTGGCATTGTGCAGGGCGGCATGTACAACGACCTGCGCCGCGAGTCGGCCGAGCGCACGGTGGAACTCGACTTCCCCGGCTACGCCCTGGGCGGTCTTTCCGTGGGTGAGCCGCGTCCGGAAACCTGGAAGGTGGTCAATGAGGCTATCCCCCTGCTGCCGGCCAACAAGCCGCGCTATGTGATGGGCGTGGGCACACCGGAAGAAATTGTGGAGTACGTGCGCCACGGCGTGGACATGATGGACTGCGTGCTGCCCACGCGCGCCGCCCGCCACGGGTTGCTTTTCACCAGTGAAGGTAAAATTAACATTAAAAATGCGCGCTTTGCCCGCGACGAGTCGCCGCTGGATCCGCGCTGTCCCTGTACGGTATGTGCCCGGTATTCGCGGGCCTATCTTCGCCATCTGTATGCCTCGCAGGAGATTTTGGCGCAGGTTTTGAACACCCAGCACAATCTTGCCTATTATCTCGGCTTGATGCGGCGCGTCCGGCAAAGTATCATTTCAGGGGAGTTTGCAGATGCCCCTTCCGCAGTTTAGGATGAGGTGCCGGCAGAAATAATGGTCATTCGTTCCATTTCTGCCCCGGCGTGCTGTTTTGAGATCGACTTCTAATTCGTGGTGATCTGAACTCCCCGGACCAAGAAGACGCTTAGGAGCGGTTTTCCGTGTACCTTTTGGTGATACCGAGGTGCGCTGCTCTTCTCTGTGCCGGTGTAAATGGCAATAGTAAATTTCTAGCCGCAAGGCGCCGGTGCGAGCCTGGCGGGCGGCGGGAGCCTTAAGAATGATGGATCGAATCGCGTTCCTCCTGTGGCAGCAACAAGGCGGCGGAGGAAGCTACATGCTGATGATGGTGGTATTTTTCGCCGTCATGTTCTTTCTCCTGATCATGCCCCAGCAACGGCGGCAGAAGAAGTGGCAGGAGATGCTGGCCGGGTTGAAGGCGGGCGACCGCGTCACCACCAACGGCGGCATCGTCGGCATCATCGTTTCCATCAAGCAGGGCGAGGGCAGCGATCCGGGGAGCATTATTCTCCGCGTCAATCCCGACAATCTCAAAATCGAAGTTGCTCGCAACGCTATCGCATCCGTTACCGTGGACGATAGCGCCAAGAAATCTTAGGCGGTCGCGGTTTCCATGAAGAAAAACCTGCTCTGGAAAGTTGTTCTCATTCTCGCCACCCTGATCGTGTTTGTCTGGGGAGTCTTCCTCGGAACCGATCCAGCCAAGAGTATCGAGGCCATTAAGGCCCACGGACTCCTTGCCGGTATTCAGGAGAACATTCATCTCGGCCTCGACCTCCGCGGAGGCACCCACCTGATTCTTCAGGTGCAGGTGAACGACGCCGTTAACGCGGAAACCGATCAGACAGTGGAGCGGCTCAAGGACGCGATGAAGAAGAAAAACATCGTGTACGGCGACGTCGCCAAGGTCGATCCCGCCGGTGCTCCCGGAAAAATTGCCATCCGTGGCGTCGATGCCAATTCGGCCGGCGACCTGCGCACGATCCTGACCGAGCAGTTCGGCGAATACGACTTCACCACCGGCAGCGACAGTTGGACGGTTTCTCTGAAGTCGCAGGTGGAAGCCACCATCAAGCAGCGCGCCGTCGAGCAGGCCATCGAGACCATCCGCAACCGCATTGACCAGCTTGGCGTGAGCGAGCCGCAGATTGCCGAACACAGCCTGGGCGCCTACCAGATTCTGGTGCAGTTGCCCGGCGTGGACGATCCGGCTCGCGTGAAGGAAGTCATGCAGTCCACGGCCATGCTGGAGATTCGACAGGCCTTGGACAATGGCCGCCTCTATAGCAGCGAGCAGGAAGCACTGGCGGCGCACAACGGAATTCTGCCATCGGACGCGATTGTGATGAAGGGCGTGAATGCCCATCGTAGCTCCGGCGACGCAGGCGGCGACGTGTATTACCTGATCAGCCGCGTGGCGGCCGTCAGCGGACGCGACCTGCGCTCGGCGGAATCCGGCCACGAAGAAAACGGCCGTCCCGACGTCATGTTTACCCTGACGCGCGACGGCGGCGACCGCTTCTACAACTTCACCTCGGCGCACGTGGGCGACTACCTGGCCATCGTGCTGGACGGCAAGGTGCAGGAAGTGGCCACCATCAAGGAGCCGATCCGCGACTCCGGCCGCATCTCGGGCTCCTATACCGAGCAGCGCACCAAGGACGTGGCCATGGTGCTGCGTTCGGGCGCACTGCCGGCATCCATCAAGTACTTGGAAGAGCGCACCGTGGGCCCGTCGCTGGGCGCGGATTCGATCCGCCAGGGCGTGCGCGCCGCAATGGTTGGCATGGCGGCCGTCATGGTCTTCATGCTGATCTACTACCGCTTCGCCGGCATCAATGCCGACCTGGCGCTGGTGCTGAACCTGGTGATCCTGCTGGGTTTCCTCGGGTTTACCGGGGCAACGCTCACCCTGCCCGGCATCGCCGGCTTGATCCTCACCGTCGGTATGGGCGTGGACTCCAATGTGCTGATCTTCGAGCGTATTCGCGAAGAGCTGCGCGCTGGCAAAACGCCGCCCTCGGCCGTGGAGCAGGGCTTTGGCCACGCCTGGGTCACCATTATCGATACGCACGTTACGACGATCGTTTCGGCCGCCATTTTGTTCCTGTTCGGCACCGGCCCGGTCAAGGGCTTCGCCGTCACGCTGACCTTTGGTCTGCTGGCGAACCTGTTCACCGCGGTCTTCGTTTCGCGCACGATTTTCGACAGCATCCTCAACCGCCACAAGCGCGGTGAGGCGCTTTCGATCTAGGGATTTGCGGCGGGCCCGAACCGGGTCCGCCGCTTTGGGTTCGGCAGCACCGGCTGCAATCGCAGCCCGAAAGAAATTCAGAGAAGCAGGCGCTTCTCGGGTAGAAGGCTCCTACAGTGGAACTGTTTCGTGATACTAAGATCGACTTCCTCAGCAAGAAGTGGTATTTCCTCGCCTTCTCGCTGATCTTCTCTGTTTCCGGCATCCTCAGCATGGCGTTCTGGCACCACATTCCGCTCGGCATCGATTTCCGCGGCGGCACCGTGGTGGACGTCAAGTTCGTCCAGTCGCCGAACGTGGACGCCATTCGTGGCGAGCTGGACCGCGCCGGCCTGAAGGACTTTACGCTGCAGGCCGATACCCGCTCGGGCAGCAATGAACTGCTCATCAAGCTGGACATTCAGGAAACCAGCGAGCAGGCCCTCGACAAGGGCAAGGAAATCATCGTCAAGGCCCTGCAAGGCGCTGGCGAGCCGGGTAAGGCTGATCTGAACAACGTGGGTTACAGCACGTTGCAGGACTACCTGGTCAAAGCCGATCCCCTGCACTTGGGCAGCGATGCGCCGGTGCAGTACGCCAAGATCGCGCACGACATCGTAGATTATCGCGACAAGGTGCGTCAGGGCGTACTGGGGTCGGTCGCGGATATCTCCGCCGTGGCGCCGCCGGCCGTGGTCAGCGCCATCGGCCAGGACTACTACACCGCGAACTTTGGCGTGCGCAATGTGGACATTGTGGGGCCGCAGGTGGGCGCGCAGTTGCGCCGCCAGGCTATTCTGGCCACTCTGTACTCGCTGGCCGGAATGCTGGTTTACCTCTGGTTGCGCTTCGAGCTGATCTACGGCGTGGCCGCCGTGGTGGCCTGCTTCCACGACACTCTGATCACCGTGGGCGCCTTCTCGCTGCTGAACACGGAAATTTCGCTGACGGTCATCGCAGCCATCCTTACGCTCGTCGGTTACTCGATGAACGACACCATTGTCGTCTTCGACCGTATTCGCGAGAACATCAAGCTGCTGCGTAAAGATTCGCTGACCGACATCGTCAACAAGAGCATCAACCAGACGCTGAGCCGGACCGTGCTGACCTCGGGACTGACGTTCCTGACCGTGCTGGCCTTGTTCGTCTTCGGCGGTGAAGTGCTGCATGGCTTCTCGCTGGCGTTGGTGATTGGCATCATCATTGGCACGTATTCTTCGATTTTTGTCGCGGCTCCGATGCTGGTTGCCTACCAGGAATGGCGTGGCAATCAGTCTGCGGCAGTGGCGTCGCGCAAGTCGAAGGCGTAAGCTGGCGCATAATTCAGGCAGCGGCGGGTTTTCTGGGCGGCCCGCCGTTCGCGTATCGTTCCATTTTGGTATTTCGTTGTATAGCCGTTTTCTCCCGTTTTTTATGGGTTTCTTCCGGCCTTTATACTGTTCCGTGATTTTTGTGTTTTGTAACCACTTTTCGGGAGCAAAAGCATCGCCCCCGGTGTCTAAGAAAGTAGTAAGACGGAGAACTGGCTTATGTTTGAAGACAGCCTTCTGGAATCGGGCGGCAGGAACTCAAAGCTGAAGCGGCGCGGCCCCTGGGCGACGTTGCTGTCCTTCGTGCTGCAGATTCTGCTAATCGGTGTCCTCGTGCTGATTCCGCTCATCTACACCGATGCGCTCCCCAAGCAGCAGTTGATGGGGTATCTTGTAGCTCCCCCGCCTCCGCCGCCTCCGCCCCCGCCGCCGGCCGCTGCACCGGTCGTTAAGGTGGCCAAGGTGGTTTCGGAGATTGATAACAACCAGTTAAAGGCCCCGACCGCCATTCCGAAAAAGATTCAGATGGTAAAGGAAGATGAAGCGCCCCCCAGCAATGGCGGCGTTCCGGGCGGTGTTGTGGGTGGAATTCCGGGAGGCAGCTCGGGTGGTGTTGTGGGTGGCGTGCTGGGTGGCATCATCAGCTCGGCTCCCTCGGCAGCTCCCAAGATTGCCACTCCGAAGCGCATTGCGGTTTCGCAGGGCGTGACCCAGGGTCTGCTGATCCGCAAAGTCAGCCCGACCTATCCGCCGTTGGCGCGGCAGGCGCGCGTGCAGGGTACGGTAATGCTGCAAGCCGTGATCGGCAAGGACGGATCGATTCTGAACCTCCATGCCGTCAGTGGTCCGCCGCTGTTGATTCCCTCCGCGCTGGATGCCGTGCGCCAGTGGAAGTACAGGCCGTACTTCCTGAATGGTGAACCGGTGGAGGTTGACACGCAGGTGCAGGTCAACTTCAGTCTGGGTGGCGGTTAACCCAGCGCTAGTAAGCTTTCGCGCCTCGTGGAATCCGGCTCGCCGGATTTCGTGTGGCCCGGCCCTGTGGTTTCCGCCCGGGGAACGAAATTGACACGTGCCAGCCCCCGGCTGCGCCCTAACAAGAATCAGAAGTCTGAAAGAGTTCTGAGGAGGAAAATCAACTCATGGTTCTCGCAAACATCGCAACCCTGGTTCTGTGCAACCTGCAGCATGCCGCCGTACTGCTCCTTCAGGAGCCCGAGGGTGGCATCGGCTGGGATCCGATCTCCCTGTGGAAGCAGATGGGCATCCTGGCCAAGATCGTGGTCGTCATCCTCTTCCTCATGTCCGGCTGGTCGATTGGCATCATGATCGATCGCGCGTTGGCCTTCTCAGCCGCCCGCAGCCAGTCGCGTGCCTTCGCCCCGGCCGTTGCCGGCGCGCTGAAGAACGGCAACATTGATGAAGCCATCAAGGTCGCCGACCGCAACAAGAAGAGCCATCTGGCGAAGGTCGTTGTCGCCGGTCTGCAGGAATTCAAGACCCAGGCCTCGGAAGTTCCGGGCGAAGAGCTGGAAGCCAGCCGTCGCGCCCTGGAGCGGGCCGAAGCCATTGTGCACGCCGAGTTGAAGCGCGGCCTGTCGGGTCTGGCCACCATCGGTTCCACTGCCCCGTTCGTCGGTCTGTTTGGTACCGTCGTCGGCATTCTGAACGCCTTCAAGGGCATCTCTAGCGCCAAGGCCACCGGTCTGGCCGCCGTCGCCGGCGGTATTTCGGAAGCCCTGGTTACCACGGCTATCGGCCTGTTCGTCGCCATCCCGGCTGTCTGGATGTTCAACTATTTCACCGGCCGCGTGGAAGCGTTTGACGTGGAAATGGACAACAGCTCCAGCGAACTGATCGACTATTTCCTGAAGCGTCGCAGCGCAAAGAAGTAAGTCAACGTCAGGCATTGGAGAGGCCTAGCTATGGGAAAAGCTGAAAAGAGAATGGCAGCCGTCAACTCGGACATCAACGTGACGCCGATGGTTGACGTTATGCTTGTGCTGCTCATCATCTTCATGGTGATCACGCCGATGCTGCAGAAGGGCGTCAGCGTGAACCTGGCGAAGACTGATAACCCGGTCAAGATGCCTGAGGCGGACAAGGAAGACTCGCTCATCGTGGCGGTCATGCGCGACGGAAAAGTGTACTTCAATTCCAACGCCGTGGACGCCGCTTCCCTGACCGACAAGGTAAAAGACAGTTTGGCGAACAAAACTGACAAGCGAATCTTTGTGAAAGCCGATGCCGGCGCCAAGTATGGCACCGTGGTGGACGTGGTGGACGATGTGCGTGCCGCCGGCGTTGACCAGCTCGGCCTGCTGACCGATCAGCGCAAAGCCGGTTCGCTCGAACAGTCGAAGTAGGAGAACCACTATGTCAATGGCAGTTGGTGGTGGACAAGGCGGACCGCAGGCGAACATCAACGTTACGCCCCTCATCGACGTGCTGCTGGTGCTGCTGATCATTTTCATGGTCATCACGCCGCTCACGCCCAAGGGACTTGACGCTCTTGTGCCGCAGCCGCCCAAGAACCCGCAGCAGCAGACCCCGAACAACGATCGCACGATCGTGGTACAGGTTCTGAAGGGCGGGTCCATCAAAATCAACCAGGACGATGTGACGTTGGACAAGCTTCAGGGCCGGCTGGAAGACATCTTCAAGCTGCGCGCCGAGAAGGTTGCCTTCGTGAAAGGTGACGAAGATCTCACCTTTAGCGATGTCGCCCAGGTAATCGACAAGGTCCACGCTTCGGGCGTGGACAAAGTGGGCTTGATTACGGCCAAGATCGAAGCTGGCCAGTAATCGGCACGCGGGAACCGGGTGTATCGGGGGCGCCGCACCGAGCGGCGCTCCCGCCTCCTCAACAAACACGATTCACCCGGCACGCGCATTTAGCTCCAGCCCGGCCAAGATTGGCAACGGAAGGTGACAACAAATGAACAGAATCGTACGTGTGCTGGCCGGTATCATCCTCGCTGCCGCCGTACTGGCTACCACCGGCTGCACCAAGCTCCAGGCGCGCGACCAGCTTAACAAGGGTGTCCAGTCCTACAAGAACGCCCGCTACGAAGAGGCCATCGAGCACTTCAAGAACGCCTGCAACCTCGATCCGACTCTTATCAATGCCCGCATCTATCTCGCTACGGCTTATGCCCAGCAGTATGTTCCCGGCGCCGAAACACCGGACAACAAGCGCTACGCAGGTCAGGCGATCGATGAGTACAAGAAGGTGCTCGCCGCCGATCCGGCGAACATCAACTCGATCAAAGGCATTGCTTACCTCTTCTTGCAGGAAAAGCAGTTCGATCAGGCCAAGGATTATTACGTAAAGGCCACCCAGATCGATCCTAACGATCCCGAGTCCTATTACTCAGTTGCCTTTATCGACTGGACCGAAGCCTATAAGTACCGTCAGGATGAGCGCAACAAGCTGGGCATGAAGGCCACCGACATGCTCAAGGACAAGAAGGTCTGCGACGACGTTAAGACTCACAATTCCGCTCACGTGGAAGAGGGTATCAACCTGCTGAGCAAGGCCCTGCAGCTTCGTCCGGATTATGACGACGCCATGGCCTACCTTAACCTGATGTACCGCGAACGCGCCGACTACGAATGCGACAGCCTCGACGCCCGCAACGCCGACATCAAGACGGCCGATGGCTGGGTGGATAAGAACCTGGCAACCAAGAAGGAAAAGGCTAACAAGCAGGGTCCGGGCGGCATCGTCCTCGACCAGAAAGATCAGGGCAAGTAGTTCTTTCCCGCGATCTGTTTCCCGCGGCCTCTCCCTAACGGAGAGGCCGTTTTCTGTTTGCCGAAGAAATGGCGCACATGAGAACCATTCAGCCCCCCTGCTACAAGGCGGAAATACCCAAGGGTACACACGCTCCGGGTAACAAACGTAACGTAATGCGGAATAAGTTTCGACTTGTGTCGCAAAACCTGGGCTATGCTACGGCCAGCCTTGAAAGAGACTTCAGCTTTCCGGCGAGCAGCACTCCAATCCAAAACGTAAAAGGACTTACTCCATGAGTACAGGAAATATCCGTGCAGTAATATTCGCAATCGCACTCGTGGCACTCTCTGCGCTGCCGGTGTTTGCCGCCGATCCGAGCACGCAGAAGTTGACGCCAAGCAGCCAGAAGCTGGGTGTCAATCAGGACGTGAAGCCCTTTTCAAGCGTTGCAGTCGGAGTGATTGTTGGCACGCTCGGACCCGGAGTCGAAGTGGCAACGCCGCTCTCCCGCCGCCTGAATTTGCGCGGAGACGCAGGGTTCTTCAATTACAACACCAGTGTTTCCGACAGCGGCATCAACTACAACGGCGGACTGAAGCTGCGCAACGGCCGCATCTCGCTCGATTACTTCCCTTGGGCCAAGGGATTCCATATCAGCCCTGGAGTCTTGATCTACAACCAACTCGATATCAATGCCACGGCTATATTCAGCTCCACCAGCAGCTTCACCCTCAATGACGTGGATTACTACAGCAGCGTGGACAAGCCGCTGACTGGCGCGGCAACCGTGGAATTCGGCCACAAGGTAGCGCCCGCCCTCACCGTCGGTTGGGGCAACGCAATACCGCGTACGGGCCGTCACCTGTCGTTTGGCGCGGAAATCGGCGTTGCCTACACGGGGACGCCCAACTTCAATCTCAATGTGACTGGATATGCTTGCAACCAGGCTGGCCAGGCTTCCAGCAGCGCCTATTGCTACAACGTGGCAGACACAACCAATGCGAATGCCACGGACTTCAATACCAACCTCAACGCACAGAAGAAAAAGATCACGGACGATCTCAACTACGTGAAGGCCTACCCGATCCTGAACCTCGCTGTCACGTATCGTTTCTAGCCACCCACTCTCCCTTGGCCCCGCGGCCGCGCCGCGGGGCATTTTCTTTCCCCGCCTCTGCTGCATCTATTTGTTTCGCTTCCCGGCGGACTTTGATACTATTCCGCAATTCGACAAAATCTGTCTTTGCAAGAGGGTGGTACCTTACATGTTTAAGCGAATTATGGTCGCCAACCGCGGCGAGATCGCGGTGCGTGTGATCCGGGCCTGCCGCGAAATGGGCATTGAATCCGTCGCCGTATATTCCGATGTGGATCGGCGTGCGTTGCACGTACGCAAGGCCGATTTCGCGGAATATCTCGGACCGGCGCAGGCCTCCGAATCCTATCTCAATATTCCTAAAATCCTTGAAGCTGCCCGCCGCAGCGGCGCAGAAGCAATTCATCCTGGCTATGGCTTTCTTTCGGAGAATGCCGGCTTTGCCCGGGCCTGCCGGGATGCGGGCATCGTCTTTATTGGTCCCTCGCCGGAGTCGATGGAAATGATGGGCTCCAAGACCAAGGCGCGCCAGAACATGAAGAAGGCCGGCATTCCCTTTGTGCCGGGCACGGAAAGCGGCCTGAAGAGCGCGGAGGAGGCGCTTACGGTCGCGGAGACGATCGGTTATCCCATCATGCTGAAAGCCGCTGCCGGCGGTGGCGGCAAAGGTATGCGCATGGTCACAAATGCCAAGGATTTGGCCTCCGGATTTGAGGCCGCAAAGAGCGAGGCCCAGCGCTCCTTCGGCGACAGCGAAGTCTATATCGAGAAGTACATTGAAAACCCCCGCCATGTCGAAATGCAGATCTTCGGCGACACGCATGGCAACGTGATTTACCTGGCCGAGCGCGAGTGCAGCGTGCAGCGCCGCCATCAAAAAGTCTTGGAAGAAGCGCCCTGTTCGTTTGTCAATCCCGATATGCGCCGCCGCATGGGAGAAGTCGCGGTACGCGTGGGCAAAGCCGCGAACTACTGCAACGCCGGTACCGTAGAATTCCTGGTCGATGCGCACAAGAACTTCTACTTTCTGGAGATGAACACGCGACTGCAGGTGGAGCATCCGGTCACCGAGATGGTAACCGGCATCGATCTGGTGCAACTGCAATTCAAAGTTGCCTCCGGTGAGCCGCTGCCCATCAAGCAGGAAGACATCATCCTGCGCGGGCACGCCATTGAACTGCGCGTCTATGCCGAAGATCCGGACAACAACTTCTTCCCTTCGCCGGGACGCATCACGCGCCTCATCTCGCCCTCGGGGCCGGGCATCCGGCGCGACAGCGGTATGTATGAGGGATGGGTGGTTCCGCTCGATTACGATCCTCTGCTCGCCAAGCTCATCGCCTACGGAGAAAATCGCCCACAGGTCATCAACCGCCTGCGCCGCGCTCTGGCGGAGTACTTTATCGGCGGCATCAAGACGAATATCTCGCTCTTCCGCCGCATTCTGCTGCATCCGGAATTCCAGGAGGGCCGCGTCGATACAGGCTTCCTGGATCGTCTGCTGAAAACTCCCTTGCAGGGCGACGAGCGTACCGCGCGCCGGTTGCCCATTGTTGCCCTCGCCGCGGCCATCTTCGCGCAGCAGCCGCCTCCGGGAACGCAGCCGGCCCGCAATACCGATGGCCTGCACGCCGGGACCGGTGCGCAGAAGACAGCAACCAATGGAGAGAACGGCAAGTCCAAGGCTGGCGGCTGGAAGGCGGCCGCGCGCATGGAGGGAGTCCGATGAAATACGAAGTGCTGGTTGATGGACATGTACACCAGATCGACATCGAGCGCGCCGACAAGGGCTATCAGTCCACGGTGGACGGCGAGGCCTTTGCCTTGAACGTGGCCATGACCGCCCGCGACGTGCTCTCCATCATTCACGACGGACGCCATTACGAGGCCAAGCGCGAATACTCCCTGCTTGGGGAAACGCACATCATCGTGGGTAGCGAACGCTTCATAACCGAGGTACGCGACCCGCGCTCGCTGCGCAGCCGCCGTGCCGCCGCCGGGCAGGAAGCCGGCCCCGCCAAGGTCACTGCGCCAATGCCTGGCAAAGTGGTGCGCACACTGGTTGCCGTGGGCGATGAAATTGAAGCGGGACAGGGCGTCATCGTTGTGGAAGCCATGAAAATGCAGAACGAAATCAAGTCGCCGAAGAAGGGCAAGGTGACCAAGATTACGGCCACCGAGTCGGCACTGGTGAATGCCGGAGATTTGCTCCTCATCATCGAGTAGCAGGTAATCAGCTCCAAACGTAAGATGCCCGGCCAATGCGACCGGGCATCTTACTCATAAGCGTGATCGGAGACTATTGCGCGGTGCCTTTTAGCACCTGATCGGCCAGGTAGTTCTCCACCGAGGCGCTGTTGTGCAGCGACTCGTAGTAGGCGCTCTTCAGCAGTTGCTCGCGGCGGTCGCGCAGTTGCTCGCGAATGGCCTGCTGCACGCGCGGGTCATTCAACTCGCGCTGGCCGGCGGGTTCCTTCGAGATCAGCTTGATGATGCGATAGCCAAACAACTGGTGAGTGCCGGAATCGGCAGCGGGCAGCGGAGGCGTGATCTGTCCGGGCTTCAGCTTGCCAATGGCGTCGAAGGCCTGTCTGTCGCTTTGCAGTGAATTTTCCGGAATGAAACCTAAATCACCGCCCGTTGCCGCCGTGTCGGGATCTTCGCTGTAGTTCATGGCCACGGTGGCAAAGTCGTCGCCGCTCTCCAAACGATTCTGCAGTGAGGAGACCTTCTTCTTGGCCTCGGCCTCATTCTGCGCCTTATCGTTCTTCAGGTTGCGCACCTGCGGGCTGGGCTGCGTGGTTACCAGAATTTGCGCCAGGTGGTACTGCGGCACAATCAGATTGAACTCCGCCTTGTGCTGGTTGTAGTAGCTGGAGATGTCTGAGTCGCCGATGTTGATCTTGGAGGTAATTTCCTTGTTCAGCACCTTGTCCACGGTAATGGAGCGGCGCAGGTCGCGCTTGAAGTCGTCCAAGGTGATGCCGCGCTCTTTCATGCGGGCATCGAACTCTTCCTTGGTAAAGGGAGCGCGAATCTCGCTCAGCTTGGTGTCCACTTCCTCATCGGTGGCCAGCAAGCCTAGTTTTTCGGCGCGCTGCGACAGAATCTCGTTGTCAATCAGCTCGCGCAGAATCTGCAGCTTCAGGGCCAGCGCCTGCTCGTTGGATGTAGGCGCCTGTTTTTCCGTCTGGTTGCGGTAATACTTCTCGACCTCGGCGCGCATGATCTTGCGGCCGTTCACGCGGGCCATCACTTCGTCGCCGCCGCGCGAGCTTTTGCAGCCGGCGCCGGTCATTGCGGACAGCGCGCCCAAGGCCAGCAGCACCACGCCCCATGATTTCCAGGTTCGATTCAAAATGATTCCCTCCAAACTCTGCGAAAAAACACTAACCAGGAAGCGCTACTGCGCCGCACCCAGGTTCTTCAGTTCTCGATCCAAAATCAATTTCAATTCCTCTATGGGAAGAGCGCCATCCAACTTGACGCCGTCAATAATAACGGCCGGAGTGGCCTCCACGCCGAGCGTCTCGGCTTCCTTCACACTGGCGCCTATCTCGTCCCGCGTTGCCTGGGTGTCAATGCACTTCCGCAGCGCACCTTCATCGGCGGAGTGCTTCTTGCCAATCTCCACGGCCATGCGGTCCAGCTCGGCCAACTGGCCTTCCAGGGGCCGTTTGTCGCCCCTGATCTGCTGTGGGTTGCCATGCACAAGGTCGGCAAAATCCCAGTAAGCACCTTCGCTCTGGCGCGCCAGGCAATCGGAGTCCAGGGCAGCGCGCTCCGCCCAGGGGTGAATCTCAAAGAGCGGGTAATCCTTGTAAATGACCCTGACGCGATCGCCATAAGTCTTCAGTACCTCGGTAATCGACTGGTGCATGCGCGAGCAATAAGGGCACTGGAAGTCGTCATAAACCACCATTGTCACCTTCGCCAGCTTGTTGCCGCGCACCGGGCGCCCTGTCAGGTCGATCTTGGCCATCATCTCGGCCTGTGGGTCGCGCGTCAGATCCATCTTGGTAGCTGCCACCAGCGTCTTGTTGTCCTTGCTGAGGAGCATTGTCTTTACGCTGCTCTGGCCCTTGTAGCTGGCAGTAACCGTGACTTCGTCGAAGCCGGCGAATTCGTGGCTCGGCTTGCGCGCGCCCACGGCGATGTCCACATATGGCGGATAGCTGAAAGTGGCACGCACCTGACGCACGATCTTTTGCTGCAAATCGGCCGGCACAGCTTCCGTCGCCGGACCCTGAGCCCGGCAGCCGGCCACCAGCAATAGCAAACACACAAAAATACGGCGCATCAGCCACTCCCTAATCCGCTGAGGATTCCAATTCATAAACCATTGAATTATCTCATGCGGGCCTCATTGGAGCATCTGTTTCCGGCCGTGGGAGCGCAAAGAGAAGGGCCGCGCTATAACGCGGCCCAGCCGAGCTTTTAGTCGCCAGTTACGCGCGCATAAGGCTCTCTACGGGCAGCATCGCATTCATCGAGCCGGAGCGGAAGCCCTCCACGTCCAGCGCCACATACTTGAAGCCGGCGGCCTTGATGGCCTCGCCGAGTTGGGCGAACATCTCCAGCGAGAGCGCCTGCGGCAGCTCCTCGCGCGCGATCTCCACCCGGGCCACGTCACCGTGGTGGCGTACGCGGAACTGGCGGAAGCCCAGGGCGCGGACGGCATCCTCGGCGCGCTCCACCTGCTCCAAAGCCTCGCGCGTAACCGGGCGGCCGTATTCGATGCGCGATGACAGGCAGGCTGAAGCCGGTTTGTCCCACACGCGCAGACCGTCCGCGGCGGCCAGGGCGCGAATGTCAGCCTTGGTCAGCCCGGCCTCCAGAAGGGGCGCGGCGACGCCGTGCTGGCTTGCGGCCTTCTGACCGGGACGCCAGTCGCCCTGATCGTCGGCGTTGACGCCGTAGACCACCTGCCGCCAGCCTTTGGCCGAGGCGAATTCTTCCATCACGTCGAACAGCTCGTCCTTGCAGTGAAAGCAGCG
Source organism: Acidobacteriota bacterium (assembly GCA_031296105.1). Lineage (GTDB taxonomy): Bacteria > Acidobacteriota > Terriglobia > Terriglobales > Acidobacteriaceae > TOLSYN. The sequence continues at coordinate 35,739 of JARLGJ010000038.1, forward strand.
CATGGCGTCGTTGCGCGCGTAATCGGGGTTGGCCAACTCCTCGGTGCGCACGGTCTCCAGAGGAATGCCGCACTCCTGGGTAAAGGCCATGGCATCGCGCATCTGTGCCCGCGCCAGGGAAGGCGAGTCGGCCATGACGGCCAGCATCTGCCCGCCGAGCACATGATGCGCCGCCCATGCCAGGTACGCGGAATCCACTCCGCCGGAATACGCCACCAGCACCTGCCCAAGCTCGCGCAGGCGGCTGTACAGCACCTCGCGCTTGGCGGCCAGTTCGGTAGAAACCTCAATCTGCATACTATCCATTCTACGGGGTTGGACGCAGCGTGCAAAGGCGGGGCGCGACAAAGGGGGAGGCACCTCAACACTGGCTGATGCTACCCGTTACCAGAGAGAGACTTACGCGTCGAACTTCGATGGGGCATGATCTGTATCGAATAGACGATTTGTGAGGGGCTCGTGAATTTTCAGGAGCAGTACGCAAAACTGAGCGATGAAGAGCTTTTGCATATTGCCGGAGATCGCCGGGATTTGCTAGAAGAAGCCAGGTTTGCCCTCGGCGGAGAGATGGCGCAACGCGGATTGACCCTGGAGCAGGCACACCGGCAAAAGCGGCACATTGAAAGGATGACCGCTTTCGAGGATGCAAAACACCATCCGCAGCCCAAGGACACAAAGTACTTTGTTGCACGAAACAAAAGCTGGTTGCCCATGATTGTAGCTTTCGCTGTGCCGATCTTAGGCATGGCTTTGCTGGCTGTTTCGCGGGTGCCCGATGTTTGGTGGTTGCCTACCCTGGCATCATTATTTGGGCTGGCATGGGCGTTACTGTACTTACAGCCATGGGTGAAGAAGACCATTAGCTTTTGGTTTTGCATCGCCATTTCCTGCGCCATTCAATTTATCTCGATTCACTGGTTGGATGTTCACTATCCAGCGTTATCAAATGCAAGTGGCAAAGGGCAATTTTTTCTTGGCATTCTTGCCGGATGGGCAGTGGGCGGGGCGTTGTTCCTGATCTTACAAAGGTTCAAACCGAAGCAAGAGACTGAATCAACGGGCTGGCAATAAAAATGGCGCTGCTCATAAAGAGCAACGCCATTGCAATTCTGGACCGAGCTACCAAATGTACCCGCTCAAGTCTTGGTCCTTCACGATGCCGGCCAGCGTAGTGCTCACGCACTTGCGGCCGAGCCAGGTGTTACCTTCTCCAGTCGCGATGGTCGCCGTCCGGATGGTGCTCGTCATGATGGTTGCCATCGCGGTGGGCGCGATCATGCTTCCAGTCGCGGTGCTCGCCGTATGCGCGGTCGTAGTGACGGTATCCCCGGCTGTCTCTCTGATAGCGATAGCCATCTTCGTAGTAGTAGCCATCGTGGTAGCCGCTAGTGAACACAACGGCCGGTCCACCCATCTGCACGCCAACGGATATCTGGGCCTGTGCCGCTGACGGCAAAGCCACGCCGGTGGCGATAAGCAGGCCGAATACTGCAACTGCAATTGTCTTTTTCATATCTTCATTCTCCTGTGCTGCCCTGTGCCCACCAGTTGGCGGCACGTTGCTTTCTGCACTCTTCGAAACCAATCCTATCCGTCGCAAAGCGGGGCGTCTGAGCAAATACGCTCATGTTTCCTGTTCAGGAGGGCCGTGGTGCGAGGAAGCACTGAGAAGTAAGCGGCAATAAGCGGCCACGCAAAAGCGCCGCCCGGTATCGAGCGGCGCTAGACACAACAATTTCAAAGCAGCGAATCCAAACTACAAGATGTACCGGCTCAAGTCCTGATCCTTCACGATGTCGGCCAGCATCTTGCCCACGTACTCGCGATCAATATTCACTTCCTTGTCCTTCATGTCCGGAGCTTCGAAGCTGATCTTGTCCAGCACCCGCTCCATGATGGTGTGCAGGCGACGGGCACCAATGTTCTCGGTGCTTTCGTTCACCTTGGCGGCGAAGGTGGCAATCTCCTCCAGGGCGTCGGGGGTGAACTCCAGCTTGAGACCTTCGGTCTCCAATAGCGCCACGTACTGCTTGGTCAGCGACGACTTCGGCTCGGTGAGGATCTTGACGAAGTCTTCCACCGTCAGCGACTTCAACTCCACGCGGATGGGGAAGCGGCCCTGCAATTCGGGAATCAGGTCGCTGGGCTTCGATACGTGGAAGGCGCCGGCGGCAATGAACAGGATGTGGTCCGTGCGCAACATGCCGTAGCGCGTGTTGATCGTGGTGCCTTCGACGATGGGCAGAATGTCGCGCTGCACGCCTTCGCGTGAAACATCGGGACCGTGCCCGCCCTCGCGTCCGGCGATTTTGTCGATCTCATCCAGGAAGATGATGCCGCTCTGTTCGACGCGGTCCAGGGCTGTTTTCGTCACCTGGTCCATGTCGATCAGGCGCTGTTCCTCTTCGCCGATCAGGTAGTCGAAGGCCTCGCTGACCTTCATCTTCCGCTTCTTGGTGCGCTGGCCAAAGATATTGGGCAACATGTCCTTGAAGCTGATGTCCATGTCTTCAATGCCCTGGTTGCTGATGATCTCAAAGGCCGGCATGTTCTTTTCGCGGATGTCGAGTTCCACGGTGCGGTCGTCGAGCTTGCCTTCGCGCAGTTGGGTGCGCAGCTTTTCGCGGCTGCGCGTGGCGCTCTCACTGGGCGCGGGCAGCAGCACGGGGCTGTCTTCCGCGCTCGGGGCAGCGCTATCGCCACCAACGGCCACGGAGGAGTCGCCCGCGGGCGGCTGCGGCGTGGCGGACGGAGTAGGCGGCAGCAACAAATCCAGCAGCCGCTCTTCGGCGTTGAGTTCGGCCTTGTCGGCCACGTCTTCCAGTTTTTCCTCGCGCACCATGTCGATGGCGATCTCAATCAGGTCGCGGATCATCGACTCCACGTCGCGCCCCACATAACCGACCTCGGTGAACTTTGAGGCCTCTACCTTGAGGAACGGCGAGTTGGCCAGCTTGGCCAGGCGGCGCGCAATTTCGGTTTTGCCCACGCCGGTGGGGCCGATCATGATGATGTTTTTCGGCATCACCTCTTCGGCCATCTCGGGCGAGAGCTTCTGCCGGCGCATACGGTTGCGCAGGGCAATGGCCACCGCGCGTTTGGCGTCATGCTGCCCGACAACGTGCTTGTCCAGCTCGGCCACAATCTCGCGCGGAGTCAGTTCGTCCAGCGCGATCATTTCCTCTTCCACGGTTTGTGGCAGGTAAATCGCCATCGAAAATCCTTTCGGCCCGTTTACAGCTCTTCCACGGTAAACGTCTCGTTGGTGTAGATGCAGGTCTGTCCGGCAATGGTCATGGCGGCCTGCACAATGGCGGCGGCATCCATTTCGGTGTGCTGCATCAGGGCGCGGGCGGCGCTCAGCGCGTAAGGTCCGCCGCTGCCAATGGCGGCAATGTTGTCGTCGGGCTCAATCACGTCGCCGTTGCCGCTCAGCAAGTAGGTCTGTTCCTTGTCGGCCACCAGCAGAAGGGCCTCAAGCTGGCGCAGACTTTTGTCGGTGCGCCAGTCCTTGGCCAGTTCCACCGCGGCGCGTCCCAGGTTGCCAGCGTATTGCTCCAGCTTTGTCTCAAAGCGTGCAAACAGGCTGAAGGCATCGGCCGTCGATCCGGCGAAGCCCGCCAGAATCTTGTTCTGGTACAGGCGGCGAATCTTGCGTGCGCTGTGCTTGATGACGTGGTCGCCCAGCGTGACCTGTCCGTCGCTGGCCATGACAACCTTGCCATTGCGGCGCACACACAGGACCGTTGTGGAGCGGATTTTTTGTTTTGACGCCGACACGCTGGCGTGCGTGTCACGGTTCGTATTTGTAGGCATAAGCAGTCTTTGATTATAGCAGCGGGCTCCGGGGCGAGGGAGAAGATGATTCGCCGTTTATTCGCTTTTGTGCGAAACCAGGCCTGCAAAGTTACTGGCTTCAGTACTTTTGGGGCTTTTTAATCTGCTTTTCATTGACTGCCGGATTTCCAGCTTGGTACCCTTTTACTCGTAGCTCTATAGTATTAGCAGCCTGGACGGGAGGGGGAGTTTTCTTCCCGTGGCGCCAACATGCGGCGCGCGTGCTGCTGGCCCTTCGAAATCTGCCGATGGGCTGCAAATCTTCACGAATGACAGGAGTTCTTCTTGCGGAAGCGCTGGTACATCCTTTTCGTGGCGCGTGACGGCGAGGGACAACTCCGCAAAATTCCCATCCCTGTTCATTACCTATATGTTTTTCTGGCCGGTGCGCTCATCGGCATGTTCACCATTACAGGCATGGCTGGCTCTTACGCCCGCATGTTGTGGAAGGTGGAACGTTTCAATCAGCTCCGCGCGGAAAAAGATCAGATCAAAAAGAACTACTCGCAGCTTGAGCAGGCCACGCACGAGAAGGATGTGCAGGTTGCCTCGCTCGGCTCAATCGCCGGCGAAGTCTCCGCGATTTACGGCCTCAAGAACGATTCCAGGCTGCTGCCGACCAACGAGGACGTGCGCCCCGAGCAGGTGAAGGCTTCGCTCGACACGCTCTATGCGCTGCGCGGCTCGGCCCTTACCGGAGCGGCCCACGCTGGCTTGCAGCAGGATTCGACAAGCCGCGTGGCTTCGCTCTCCGACTGGGTGCGCGCCGCCGATGCTCCGTCGCTATGGCCGGTTCAAGGCCGCCTGACCAGTTCCTTCGGAGAGCGTGTCGATCCCTTCAACGGGGAAGGCGCGTTCCATAGCGGAATTGATATTTCCGTGCCCTACGGCACGCCGGTTCATGCCGCGGCCGATGGCGTAGTAACCTTCGCCGAATTTATGAGCGGGTATGGACGGCTGATCAATATCGATCACGGGCATGGCGTGGCTACGCGCTATGGACACCTCTCCGGCTTCGCCGTCGCCGCCGGACAGCACGTGCGCCGCGGACAGGTGATTGGTTACGTGGGCACCACGGGCCGCGTTACCTCGCCGCACCTGCATTACGAGGTCCGCATCCAAAGCGTTCCGGTGAATCCGCACAAGTATCTGCGCACCACCCTGGCGGAGCTTGGTGGAAAATCGCGCAGCTAATCCGATTCAGTTCCTCGCTTCCTTTTCATTCCCGGATACATGGCAAATCCTGCCATTCCGCAAAGAATTCTTCCCGCTGCAATGTTTTTTCACCCAACCGCCTCGTCTTTGGAGTTAACCTTTGAACTCAATCGCTAATCACGCGAGTGTGTTGGCCATGAGTATTCTTGATTACTGTGCCGCCAATCCCGCCGTCGTTCCGCTGACCGCCACCGTGGCTGACGCCATTGACGCCATGATGCTTCGCCGTATGGGCGCCGCGGCGGTGATCGATGAGCACGGTATTGTCGCAGGTGTGTTTACCGAACGTGACGTGATGACGCGCGTGGCCCACAGCGGCCGCGACCCGCGCCAGGTTCCCATCATCGATGTGATGACCACTCCGGTGCTGATGGCCACCAAGTCCACCAGTATTGCCGAAGCCACGCAGGTGATGATCAACCACCAGAAGCGCCATTTGCCGGTGGTGGAAGACGATGGCCGGCTGATCGGCATCCTCTCCATACGCCATGTGTTGGAGCGCAAGGTGGATGAACTGACGGCGCAAATCAGCGAATCCGCAACGGTATAATCTCCGCGCGCGTGTTCCGTCCCGGTCCCGCGCCTAAGCCATCCGCGCGTTGTGCGCTTGGACTTCCCGCCGCTTTGGGTTACGCTGTCCCGTTATGCCTTATCCCGAGTTACGCCTTATAGAACGCATTGCCCAGGCCAGCCGGGCCGCACAGCCCGCGCAGCGCCGTTCGGCTCCCGGTCGCGTAGTGGAGTCCATCGGCGACGACTGTGCCATTCTCTCTTCCGCCGCCGGCACCGAGACGCTGGTTACCACCGACTTCACGCTCGAAGGGGTGCACTTCCGCCGCGAGTGGCATCCGGCGGATTCCGTGGGGCATCGCTGCCTCACCCGCGGGCTAAGCGACATTGCCGCCATGGGAGGCACGCCCTACGCGGCGTTTCTCTCGCTGGCCCTGCCGCCGGAGTTGCCGCAGCGTTGGGTAGATCAGTTTTTTGAAGGACTCCTGAGCTTGGCGCATCACGCGGGCGTCACTCTGGCTGGCGGCGACGTTTCGCAATCGCCTGCCGGCGTGTTGGCGGACATCACGGTGATGGGCGCGGTAGCCGCGGGCAAGGCGATTCGCCGCAACACGGCCAAACCTGGCGATCGCCTGTATGTCAGCGGAGAACTGGGCGCCCCGGCGGCGCTTTTGGAGCAGCTCTACGCCAATCCCTCGCGCCGTCTGCGCGCCAGTTCGTTCCCGGCGCACTTCTACCCGCAGGCGCAGCTCAAGCTGGCGCGCTACCTGGCGGACAAGCAAGTGCCTTCGGCGATGATCGACATCAGCGACGGCCTGTCCATCGACCTGCAGCGCCTCTGCCGAGCCTCGGGCTGCGGCGCCGTGTTGCAGGAGAACGCGATTCCCATCGCCTCTCTGGGCCGCCACGAGGTGGAACTGCGTCACGCCGTGCACGGAGGCGATGAATATCAGTTGCTCTTCACCGTGGCGCCGGGCCATCGCGTGCCCGCCGAATACAAGGGCATTTCGCTCTCGCTCATCGGCTACCTCACGGACGGCGAGGAGATATCCATGGAGCACGAGAACGGCTACATCACGGAATTGGAGCCGCACGGCTGGCAGCACTTTTCGCCGCATGCTCCGGACAAGAAGCGGCGCTGATTTTTTCGGCGCACGGGAAAAGCGCGGCCGCAGCCGCGCTTTTTTGCTGCCGCCAAGAATTACGGCAGCGTGTAGGTGAGGTCGTAGGAGTGTTTGCCGCCTTCAATGATGATCTCGAAGGTACCGGCGATGCCCGCCAATTCTCCCGTGCCCGAACCGGGCACAATGAGGACCGTCATCTTGCGGCCGCTGGCGTCCATGGTGGCCGAGTGTTGCAAGGCAAAGCTGCCCTGCCTGCCATTCAGAGTGCCGGTGACCATCTCCATGGCGACGTAGCCTGCGGTCCCCTGCTTCGGATCGCCGGCAGAAAACATCTCTCCCTTGGTGGTGGCCTTCAGGTCGCCGTCGATCACCTTGTCAATGGAATACCGCGCAATGCCTTCAGCGGGTGTTGGCGTGAGCGGGCGCACGTTCACCGTGAACGTGCCGCGCGCGTGGTGAGGCATGGCTTTGTCTCCTGTTTGCGCGGAAAGCAGCGAGGCCCCGGCCGGAATCGCGGCCAAGAGCAGAAGCGTGAAGATTCCTCGGCGCATGGAAATATCTCCGAAAAGCAAGGCGCGGCCCGTGCCACGCCTTGCTGCTTTGAATGCCGGTGCGGCGGCCACTGATGCCTGCCGCCGCGTGTTGCCTACACCAGCGCCGTGGCCGCGCATACGCCCGCCAGCCGCGCAATGCCGGTGCGGATCTTTTCCGGCGAGGAGTTGGAGAAGTTCAGGCGCATGTAGCGTGTGCCGCTGCCGTCGGGAAAGAAGTCGCGTCCGGGCACAAACAGCACCTTTTCCTGCAGCGCGCGCGGCATCAGTTCAGAGGAGTTGACGGACTCCGGACAGGTGACCCAGAGGAACATGCCGCCCTCCGGATGTGTCCAGGAAAATTCCGGGGGCATTGCGTCGCGCAGACACTGGTCCATTTGCGCATAGCGCTCGCCGTAAGCCTGGCGGATGCGGTTTACGTGCGCCTGATTATCGAAGTCGCGGAAGTAAGCGTGTAGAATCCGCTGGTCCAGACTGGAGGAATGCAAGTCCGCAGCCTGCTTGCAGATGACAATCTTGTGCGCGATCTCCTCCGGAGCCACCACCCAGCCCGTGCGCAGTCCTGGCGCCACGGTTTTGGAGACGGTGCTCATGTAAATCACCAGCCCTTGCGTGTCCAGGGCTTTAACCGGAGGAATGTCCTCTCCGGTATAGCGCAGCTTGCCGTAGGGATCGTCCTCCAGAATCAGCAGGCCGTAGCGTGCGGCGATTTCGTAGAGGGCCTGGCGGCGCTCGCGGCGCAGGGTCACGCCCGTGGGATTCTGGAAGTTCGGGATCGTGTAGAGCAGCTTGGGATGCTCGCGCTCGATCAACTCCGGCAGCGCCTCGGGAATCAGTCCGCCCTCATCGGTGGGCACGGCGGCAAAGCGCACTTCGCAGCTCTGGAAGGCTTGCAGCGCGGCCAGGTAGGTGGGGTTCTCGGTCAGGATGCAGTCGCCCGGATCGAGCAGCACGCGGGCCGTCAGGTCCAGCGATTGCTGCGAGCCGGTGGTGATCAGCACATCCTCGGCGGCGCAGGAGATGCCGCGGGAACGGGTCTCGGCGGCAAAGGTCTCGCGCAGGGGAAGGTAGCCCTCGGTCTGTCCATATTGCAGCGCCTGTGGGCCGTTATCGGTAAGCACGCGCTCGGCGGCCACCTTGATTTCCGAGACCGGGAAAAGCTCGGGCGCAGGAAGGCCTCCCGCGAAGGAAATAATGTCGGGTTGCTGTGTCACCTTCAGAATCTCGCGGATTGTGGACGGCCGGACGCTGGCCATGCGCCGCGCAAATCGTATGTTCATAAGGACTCCTTGCAGGTCGTGCCTATTTAGTCTAGCGCTGGCAGCCGGGCGAGGCTCGTACGGTTGTCACGGCGCTTCCCAAGTTGGAAAAATGAAAAAGGCGGAGTCGCCTCCGCCATTTGAAAAAAAATGTCCTCGGGCGGTTATTTCCGGTGAGTCTTCTTCTCCGCGGAGGCCTTTTCGGCCGGGAGCTGTGCCTTTACATGTTCGATGGTCTCGAACAGCTTGGCGCGCTCGGTGATTTCCACCGGAGGCACCTGGGGCGAGTTTGTAACCACCCAGATGGTCGGCGTAAGGTGCACGTTCAAGTTGCGCCCCACCACGGTATCGGCCTCTACTTTGGCGCGCAGAGAGCCGTCGGGATCGTAGAACGCTGGCAGCGCCGTGCGGTGCGCACCGGCAAAGCGGTCGGCCCACTGGCGAAGGTTGGCTTTGAAGATCTGCTGCTGGTTGGCAAAGATGTACTGGCGGAACTCCTCGCCCAACTGCGGATTGACCTTGTCAAAGTAGCGCGCCATGATGTGCGCTTCCTTGCTCCAGGGATGGTTGGGAATGACGAAGTCGTGGCGTACCAGTGCCACGCCGTAATCGCGCACGGCCTGTACCAGCGTTGGGTCGGCCGTGGCGCAGGCCGGACATTCCAGATCTTCAAACACCACCAGCGCCATGCGGTGGCCTGCCGGAGGTTGCAGCGCGCTCGACGGGCCGGCCGCCCAGGCCGTGCCCAAGGACATCGCCAGCACTGCAATCAACGTCAATAACTTGATCTTCATCGCTTTGTCTCCCCCTTGGCCGGCGTCTCCGCCGCCTTCAACTGTTCGATCATGGAAAATAACTTGTCGCGGTCGAGCGTCTCAATGAAAGGAGCTCCACGCTGACTGGTACTGACTACAAACACGGTAGGCGTGTGAATGATGCCCGCCTTCTGACCAAGGACAAAATCCGCCTGCACCAGCTTGGCCAGTTCGCCCCGCGGATCGATCTTTTCCGGAAGTTCCAGGCCGTGCTGATCGGCAAAGCGTTCGGCCATGCCGCGCAGGTTCTGTTTGTTGATGGAGCTTTGATTGGCGAACACCCAGCGACGGAATTCCTCGCCGAGAGGGAGCTTTTTGGCCCCGTCCTTTACCGCCGCGTCCTGCGTGTCAAAGTAACGTGCCAGCACGTGAGCTTCAAAGCTCCAGTTGTGCATGGGCAGCGAAAAATCAAAGCGCACCAGAGGGATGTTGTACTTGGCGCAGGCCTCTTCCAACAGCGGCTCCGCGTCGGCGCAGTCGGGGCATTGCAGATCCTCAAAGGTAAGGATGGCCACCTGCGCTCCCCTTGGCGGGCGCAGCGCGCTAGTGTCTCCCGTGGGCTTAACCGCTCCGGCAAACAGCAGCACGGGTGTAATCAGCAGTGCCAGCAGCGCTAGGCTACGCAGCATCATCGGCCGCATCCTTTCCCTGGCCCCCCGGCAGCCTTGCGGCGCCACAAGGGTGAGAACCTTTTCCTGCTTCATCATAGACGATGCCCGCGGCATCACGCATCCGGAGGATTGCTATTCCGAATGCGTTCTGGAGGGCAGCGAATCTTCCGCCGCGTCTCAAAATCGGGCGCCGCCCAATAAAAAAAGGCGCCGGGCTTTCGCTCAACGCCAAAATAATTAGGAGGTTATGCCCGATAGACGGACCTGCGGGAAAAGGGTTAGCAAAGGACGGGGAATCGCTAGCTGAAAATAATCGGACTGGGAGGCAGGGATGCGGCTGGAGCGCAAAACTACTTCCCCCCAAAAAATAGAGCGCGAGTTAGGCTCGCGCTTCTGAAAGGAGGTTCGTTACACACTGATAGACGTGCCTGGCGTAAAAGGGTAAGCGGCGGGCAGAATAAATTTTCGTGTTCCCTCCCGCGCACCGGGTGCGGTTGCCGCTCTAGTAGAATGAAGCGGTATGGCCGTCACCGTCCGATCCTTCGCCAAAATCAACCTGGGCCTGTCGATTGGCCCGGCGCGCCCTGATCGCTTTCACGCCTTGGAGACGGTGTACCAGACCGTTTCCGTGCATGACCTGATTCACGTGGAAGCCGCCTCCGGCGATGGAATCGAGATACGCTGCCAGAATCCCGCGGTGCCCTGTGGCGCGACCAATACCTGCTACCGCGTGGCCGAGCGCATGATGCGCTTTTTGGGGCGCAAGGCGGAGCTGACGATCACCATTGATAAGCACCTGCCGGTGCAGGGCGGACTGGGGGCTGGTTCGGCCAACGCCGTGGCCACCATCTTTGCCCTGGAGCGCGAGTTAGGCCAGCCTCTGCCGGCCGCCGAGCGCCTGCGCATCGCCGCCGAGGTCGGGTCGGACCTTCCACTGTTCCTGCTGGGAGGTACGGTTCTGGGCGTGGGGCGCGGCGAGGAAGTCTATCCTTTGCAAGATCTTCCGGCAATTCCCTGCCTGCTGATAACGCCTCCGGTGGCGGTCAGCACGCCGCAGGCGTTTCGCGATTGGGACGCACTGGTGGCGCGCGAGGCAGAAGTTTCCGCGTGCGCTGCTCAGGCAGGGGCTGACGCGACGCAAGAGGGGCATTTGACGGCCCCAGCGGCCTCCGTTAAACTAAATAAGTTCAGCCTCTCGGCATTTGAGTGGCTGAGCCACCTGAATAAATCCGGTGTTCCCGTTGAGACAGACGGGGACCGGGCCGAGACTCCGCTTCTCGACCTCGTCCGTGCCGGGATAGAGAACGATTTCGAAAGAGTCGTCTTTCCTCAGTATCCCGAATTGCGTGACGTGAAGCGAAGACTCGAGCGTGAAGGCGCGGATTATGCCTCGCTCTCGGGATCGGGCTCAACGATGTACGGTTTGTTCCGTACCCGTGAGTGTGCCGTACAGGCTGCTGAAAAGCTCAGCGCGGAAGGCTTGTCCGTCACGATTGCCGAGACGCTTACGCGTTGCGAGTATCGCGCGCAGAGGTTTGTGTAGCGGTTGGGGTTGCAGCACTGGGCGGTAGACTAATGGTAGGTCAAGTGCCTTTGGAGCACTTCGTCCAGGTTCGAATCCTGGCCGCCCAGCCAACATCTCAGGTCGCAGAATTCGGTTAGGGTTGGTATTCGGCCGCGGTAGTTTTCCGTGTGCCGGTGTTTGACGCGAACAATGCCGGGATCAACCAGTCCCGGAGCGGAGATAGCGTATGGATACAGCAGTAAAACCGAGCGAAACACCCCTCGCCACCGAAGCCGCCGCCCAGCCGGCCGCCGAGGCGGGCACTGCCGCCGTGGCCAAGCCCGGTGAGCAGCCCAAGAGCGATAAGAAACCGGTTCCCGCGCGCCGCGACGACAAGCTGCGGATTTTCTGCGGTACCTCAAACCCGGCATTGGCCAAAGAGGTTTGTGATTTTCTCGGGCTTCCCCTGGGGCAGACCTTTCTGACCCAGTTCTCCGACGGTGAAATTTACGTGCAGATTCTGGAGAACGTGCGTGGCGCGGATGTTTTTGTCATCCAGCCCACCTGCGATCCGGTTTCGCACAACCTGATGCAGTTGCTGCTGATCATCGACGCGCTGAAGCGCGCCTCGGCGCGCCGCATCACGGTGGTAATGCCTTATTTCGGCTACGCCCGGCAGGACCGCAAGGACAAGCCGCGTGTGCCGATCAGCTCCAAGCTGGTGGCCGACATTCTGACTACGGCCGGCGCCAACCGCGCGCTGGTGGTCGATCTGCACGCGCCCCAGATTCAGGGCTTCTTTAATATTCCGGTGGACCATCTGTTTGCTTCGCCGGTGCTGGTGGATCACTTCCGCAAGCGCCAGTTGCCGAACCTGACGGTGGTTTCGCCCGATGCCGGCGGCGTGGAGCGCGCCCGCTTCTTTGCCAAGAAAATGGACGCCCCGATCGCGATCGTGGACAAGCGCCGCACTGAAATCAATGTCACCGAGGTGATGCACGTAATCGGCGATGTGCGCGACCGCACCTGCGTGATTTTGGACGACATTGTGGACACGGCGGGCACGCTGGTGAAGACCGTGCAGGCGCTGCTGGATAACGGTGCCCGTGACGTGTATGCCTGCGCCTCGCATCCCGTGCTCTCCGGCCCGGCGCTGGAGCGCATCTCGAAATCCAACCTGAAGGAACTGGTGGTGACCAACACCATTCCTTTGACCGAGGCTGGGCAGAAGGAACCGAAGATCAAGGTGCTCACCATTGCCGGATTGATCGGCCGTGCGATTCAGTCGATCCACGACGAAACCTCGGTGAGCAAGCTGTTTAACTAGTGAACCAGGCTCCGCGCCGCAGGGCGCGCCGGGCCGCAGACGTGAACCCAGACGTAGAAGGAACGGATGATGGCAACCGCAACAGCAGCAAACAGCGTGGAAGCAAAGCTGCGTGAAGCTTCCGACAAGAATGCCGCGCGCCGCCTGCGCACCACGGGGCTTATCCCCGGCGTGCTCTACGGCGCCAAGAAGGATTCGCGCGCAATCGCCGTGGATCCCAAACAGATCCTGAAGATCCTTAACTCGGCCTCCGGCCACAACACCATCTTCGACGTCAATCTCGAAGGCGAGCAGGACAAGGCCATGGTGGTCGATTGGCAGTACGAGCCCCTGAAGGGCGCGCTGCTGCACGTCGATCTGAAGCGCATTGCCATGGACCAGAAGATGAAGGTCTCGGTGCCGATTATTGTTACCGGCATTGCCAAGGGCGTTCTGGAAGAGGGCGGCTTGCTCGACCTCGTGCTGCGCGAAATCCAGATCGAGTGCCTGCCTGGCGATATTCCGTCCGCCATCACGGTGGATGTTACGGCCCTGGGTATGGGCGACTCCATCCGCGTGGCCGATCTGCCGAAGAGTGCCTCGATCGAATACCTGAACGAGGAAGATGTCACCGTGGTGCACGTCACCTACATCCGCGAAGAAGCTGCTCCGGCAGCCGAGGCGGATGCGGCGGCGGCTCCGGCCGAGCCTGAAGTCATCAAGAAGGGCAAGACCGAGGTGGAAGCCGACGCGGCTCCGGCCAAGGACGCAAAGAAGAAGTAACTGCCGTGACGGATTCGGGCTAAACCCGGGTCCGCGGCGATGGGAAGGGCAAAACGGTGAAGCTGATTGTCGGGCTCGGAAACCCGGGCGTCGAATACCAGTTCACACCGCACAACATGGGGTTTCTGGCGATCGACCGGATCGCGGAGCAATGCGGGGCCCGGGTGAACAACCGGCACTGCAAGGCGCTCACGGCGAGAACGGAGCTGGAGGGACAAACGGTCCTTCTGGTGAAGCCGGAAACCTACATGAACCACAGCGGCGAGTCGGTTGGGGAATTGCTGGATCGCTACGAAGCCGATCCAGAAAAGGACCTGATCGTGATGTACGACGACTTGGCTTTGCCTTTCGGCTCCATACGGGTGCGCGAGCGCGGTAGCGCCGGCGGGCACAACGGGATGAAGTCCATCATCGCCAGCCTGGGAGGATCGCAGGAGTTTCTGCGAATCCGGCTGGGGATTGCGCCAGAGCATGAATTGACGAGCGGACGCGATTACGTTCTCTCGCCAATACGCAAGGCGCAGTTGGCCCTGGCCGACGAGGCCCTGGACATGTGCAGTGAAGCGGTACGAATGATTTTGACGCAGGGTGCGTCAGCCGCCATGAACCGGTTTAACCAGAAGAATCACGAAACCGGCGGGGCGGAGTAAGAATTGAGGGCTGGCGCAAGCGGCCCGGGAGAAAACTGATGGATCGCAAATACGAAGTGATGTTCATCCTGCGCCCCGATGCGGCCGACGAGGATGTAGACCGCCTTCTGCAAACCATGGAGACCAACGTGGCCGCCACCGGTGGCAAGGTGACGGGCTTTGAGCGCATGGGCAAGCGCCGCCTCGCTTACACGGTCAAGAAGTTCGTGGAAGGCCTGTACATTCTGGCCTTCGTGGAAGGCCCCGGCTCGGTGCTGAAAGAGCTGGAGCGCCGCCTGCGTGTGCAGGAACTGGTGATCAAGTTCATTACCGTCCGTACGGATGAGGAAGAGAAGCGCCTGGCGAAGGTCAAGAAGCTGCGCGACTCGAAGGTTCGCGGCCAGGGTACGCAGGGTGCTGCCGCGGCAGCGGCTGCTGCTGCTACCGCCGCCACCGCTGCTGCCGCCACCGCCGCCGCTGCCGAGAGCGCGGAAGCGGCCCCGGCTCCGGCCGAAGTTCCTCCGGCTACGGTCTAATTCTTAATCGCGCCAGCCTCGCAGGAGGCGCGCGCAATGCAAAGTTCCCCGGCGCTCATGGCGCCATGAAGGAGAGTTATGGCAGACGAGATCACCAAACCCGCAGCTCCGGAGCAGGCAGCGGCCCCCGAGGCCGGTGCGCGTCCCAGCGGTCCCCGCCCCGGCGGCCGTCCCGGCCAGCGTCCTGGCGGCTCTGGCCGCGATGGCGGCCGCAAGTTCTTCCGGCGCAAGAAGGTCTGCAAGTTCTGCACCGAGAAGATCGACAACATCAACTACAAGGACGTGCGTCTGCTTTCGGGTTTTGTGGCCGAAAGCGGCAAGATCGTTCCGCGCCGCCTCACCGGAGTTTGCACTCCGCACCAGCGCCGCGTCACCGAGGCCATCAAGCAGGCGCGCAATATTGCCCTGCTGCCGTTCGCGGCCGGCCACTAAACTCACGGAGAGGGATACAGTCATGGAAGTCATTCTGAAAGAGGATGTGGCCAAGCTGGGCGCCCGCGGCGAAGTTGTTACCGTGGCCGAAGGCTATGGTCGCAACTACCTGCTGCCGAAGAAGCTGGCGGTAAAGGCCACTGCGGCCAACAAGGCCGTCATCGAGCAGATGAAGGCCGCCGCGGCGCGCAAGACCACCAAGGAAAAGGCGGACGCCGAATTGCTCGCAAAGCAGTTCGAAGGTGTCAGCCTGCTGTTTACCCGTAAGGCCGGTGAGAACGACGCGCTGTTCGGTTCGGTTACTTCGGCCGACATCACGCACGAGCTGGAAGGCCGTGGGTTCAATGTGGATCGCCGCAAGATCGAACTGGAGCAGCCCCTCAAGGCGCTGGGCGAGTTCGAAGTGCCGCTCAAGCTCCACAAGGACGTCATCGTCCACATCAAAGTTGCCGTGACCAAAGAAGCCTCGGAAGAAACGCCCGCGGCGGAGTAATCTTGATCCAGCAATCGGTTTATCCGGAAGGCCGGCGCCGCGTGCGCTGGCCTTTCTTTTCTTTATTTTGAACTGCAAAATAGATTGCTAACGGACGCGCTTCTTTTCCGTCCAACTCCGTGTAAGGCGAGCCCTGCCAAGGGGCAGGCGGAGCGGACAGAGGAGCGGTCCCCGGGAGAGAACGGTGGGGCAAGGCTCCAGTCAGGTGAATGACGCCGAACTGATCCGCGCGGCGCAGCAGGGTGACAAGGCTGCGTTCGAGGAACTGGTGCGGCAGTACGATCAGCCGGTGCTCCGGCTGGCGCTTCACCTGACCGGCAATGAGGCAGAGGCGCAGGACATCTATCAGGAAGCATTCCTCAAGGTGTACCGCAACCTCACCGGTTTCCGCTTCGAGTGTTCTTTCTATACTTGGATTTACCGCATCGTCAGCAACCTGTGCATGGATCATCTGCGGCGCAGGCAGGTGCGCAAGGAGGATTCTCCGGTACGCACTGACGAAGACGGCACGGAGGTCAATCTGCTGGACCAGGTTGCCGACGACCGCGCCGGCGCCAGTCCGGAACAGGATCTGATGCGGCGCGAGCTGGGCAAGCGGATTGCGAAGGCCCTTACGGTGCTCAATCCGCGGGAACGCATGGTTTTTGAGATGAAGCACTACCAGGGTCTTAAGCTGCGCACCATTGGCGAGGCCCTGAACACAACGGAAGAGACGGCCAAGAACACTCTCTTCCGCGCCACGCAGAAGTTACGGGCGGCGCTGGCCGATTTGAAGTAGCGGCGAGTCCGCGGCAGGCAGCAACGGCGAACCTTCGCCGGCAGGTGAGCGTTATGAATTGCGATTGGGTGCGGGACAATATCGCGCTGTATCTCTACCAGGAACTGGGCGACGACGCGCGTCATGAACTGGAGGGCCATGTGGCCCGCTGTGCTGAATGCGCCGCCGAGTTGGATGAGCTGCGCCGCCTGCATGCGGCCATGAATGCCGCTCCGCAGTTTGAGGTCACACCCAATCTGCTGGCCTCTTCGCGTCTGCGCCTTTCGGCTGCCCTGGCGGAAGAACCCGCGCGCCGCGCGTGGCGCTGGGCGCTCGACCCCTTGGCGCTGATGCGTCAATTGCGTTTCTCTCCTGCCCTGGCGGCCGTGCTCCTGATGGTGGGCTTCGGCGGCGGCGCAGGCATTACCTACCGCATGATGGCCGCGCGCGGCGAGGTGGCCAACACGCAGGAGGCCTCCATCGCCGGCATTCGCAACATTGTGCAGGAGCCTGGCACGAATCGCGTCCGCATCGATTACGAGCGCGCCCTGCCGGAGACGGTGCAAGGTTCCGTCAGCGATCCTCAAATTCAAGCGCTGCTGGTGATGGCCTCGCGCAGCACCGCCAATTCCGGCCTGCGCATGGACTCCGTGGCTCTGTTGCGGCAGCAGCCGGATGATCCCGCGGTACGCGAGAGCCTGGTGTTTTCGCTGCGTTCGGACAGCAATCCCGGTGTGCGCCTGAAGGCCGAAGAAGCGCTGGCGCCGATGGTGAAGGATGACCTGCGCGTGCGCAATGCCATGGTGGAGGCGCTCCTGAACGACAGCAATCCCGGTGTGCGTTCCGGGGCGCTGAAAGCCTTGTCCAGCGTCCCCGGCGATACCGGCGTGCAGCAGGCGCTGCAGCAACTGGCCAAGGAAGATCCCAACGAGTACATTCGTCAAGAATCGTCGCACATCCTGGCCATGGAGAAGAGCTCCCGCTAAATGAATCCCAGCGTGAAGCACATTCGAGGTGCGGTGGCAGCGGTGCTGCTGTTGGCGGCGCTGGCCCTGCCGTGCCTGGCGGGCGTAAAGCGTGAGATGAATGTAACGCGCGAAGGCTCGGGCTGGGTGCAGGAAACCGCCGGCCCGCTGGCCGGACGCAAGGCCCTGCAAGTCAATCACTTCATCGGCAGCGTGCAGATCGTCACCGGGGCCAAGTCTGCCGGATACCGCCTGCGCCTGCATTCGCCGGAAACGGACGAACAGGCGGCGCGGCGCGATTTTGCGGACTATCGCTTCAACATTGCACGCACCCGCGAAGCGGATACTCTGCAGCCGAACAATGCACTCGATCTCAAACTGCGCGCCGAACTCATCGTGCAGATTCCCGCGTCGGTCGAGCAGGTGCATGTGGATACTCTCGGCGGCAAGGTTACCGTGCACGGCCATGTCCGGCATCTCGACCTTCGGGCGCATGGCGGCGACATCGAGCTGGATGAGGCTGACCTGCTACATGCCATCGCCGTCGGCGGCTCCGTCACGGTAAACCGCAGTCTGGGAGATTCCTACATCCGCAGCGAGGGCGGAGAGATTCGCGTGGAAGCCTCCATGGGCGAGCTGCAGATTGCCTCGCTCGGCGGCAATATTCATCTGAACACCATCGCCAATGGGCGAGTGGAATCCGGCGGCGGCAACATCGACATCACACACTGTGACGGCGCGCTGCTCGTACGCAACCGTGGGGGCGGCAACATCAACCTCGGCGAGATGGACGGCGACGTTCAGGCGGAGACCGGCGGTGGCAGCATTCGCATCGGCGTGGCCCACGGCATGGTGGCCGTCAGCACCGCCATGGGAGACATCGAGATCTGGAAGCTGTCGCAGGGCGCCATCGCCCACACCGGCATGGGCAGCATCACCGCGGAGTTCATCGCTCCCCGGGCCGCCATGCGCAAGTCGGAGCTGGTCACCTCGATGGGCAACATCGTGGTGTACTTCAACGCCAACAGTGGGGCGAATGTCCGGGCCATCACCGGCGCCAGTCCCAGCAAGCGCATCGTCAACGAATTTCCCGAACTGCGTCTGGCCAATGGAATGGCGCAGTACGGACCGCGCAGCATTTTTGCCGAGGGCACCATTCACGGCGGCGGAGCGGACCTGTTCCTGCGCACCATGGTGGGGCAAATCGAATTGCGCAACGCGCGTTAACCGCGTCGCGGCACCGTCCTGTTAGTCGTCATCCTCGCGCGGGCTACCTCCCCGCGCAGGCTCAGATACATTCAATTCAAACTTCGTGTGCTGCCGCCAGCTTCCTTTTTCTCCAATCAACTCCACCTGCCAATGTCCGGTGGGCGCCAACCAGGTTTCCGCCTCGTAGCGTCCGGGCGATTTTTCCTGCAGCACCATGGCGCGATCCGGATGGTCCGGCGACGAACAATGCGCGGTCAGCCGCAATCCCTCCACCGGTTGATTTTCGCCGCGCACCACGGCGGCCTGCATTGTGAAAGGTTCGAATGCAGCAGGGGTTTCCGGAATGGTGTGAAAGTAAAAGGTGGCCGGCTGCACCTGCTGGCGCAGGTCGCGGAAAAATGCCTGGCCGTCGGGCAGGGCGCCGCGATAGAACCATGCAGCGGAAAGTACAACTCCCAGCGCCACGAGCGCCGGAAAACGAGTGCGCATCAAGTGTCTCTTAAAGTGGCTAGTTGCCGACTTCGACAATCAACCGCAACTGCTTGATCTTATCTCCCTTGCTGGCCGTCAGGCTGGCGTCCCACACGCCAGGCATCTCCAGCGTTACGGGGGCTTCATAATCGCCATTGCCACGCTCATCAAAGGTGACCTCTGTCGTCTGGCTCATGCCGTTCATGGAGAGACTTCCCTTTAGATTAACGCCCGTGGCCGGCTCGCCCGCGGCGTCCACCACGTGAACTTTCAGGATGAAGCTGCCATTGGCCTTGGGCCACTGCGGATCGGTGGTCATCGTCATGCGGAAGGGATTCAAACGGTCGCGCGTGCCCACGATCAGCGATGTCGGGTTGGGCGGCAGGTCACTGGATTTACAGGCAGGCATGAAGGCCAGCAGAGCTAGTATGGTGGCAACGGCAATGCGACGCAGGCGCATGGGGCCTCCTCAGTGCGGCAACTCTTCCGGATGATGATGGTAGTGCTCGTTCGCAGGTTGCGCGCAGGTGCAGCCATTCGACAATTCGCAGTTCTCCGCGCTTTCAAACTGAATTGTTGTGTGGCGAATGCCGTGCCGCTCCGCCAGCATGGCGCGCAGGGCCTCCAGAATGGCCGCGCTCGCCGAGGGCGGAATGTCGTCGATCGTTACGTGCGAGCTGAGCGCGTGGGTGTCGCTGCCGATGCTCCAGATGTGCAGATCGTGCAGGTCCAGTACGCCCGGCACGCGGCGCAGGTCGGCGTCCACCGTTGCCAGATCCATACCCTCGGGCAGGCCCTCCAGAAGAATGTTCAGGCTCTCGCGTACGATGCTGACGGAGGACCACAGCACGAGGGCGGAAATCAGCACGGAAAGCGCGGGATCGATCCACTGCTGCCCGGTGCGCAGAATCAGCCATCCGCCCACGATCACCATGGCCGTGGAGAGCGTGTCGCCGATTTCATGCACCAGCACCGAGCGCACGTTCAAGTCGTGCGAGCCCTTCAGCAGCATCAGCGTGATGGCGCCATTCAGCACCACCCCCGCGGCCGACACCCACATCATCAGCCCGGCTTCAACCGCCTCAGGATGGCGGAAGCGCACGAAGGCCGAGTAGAAGATGGCGAGGGCAACCAGGATCAGCCCGGCGGCGTTCATAAATGCTGTCAACACACCGGCCCGCCGCCAGCCGTAGGTCTTGGTAGCGGTCGCCGGACGCTCGCTGAGATAAGCCGCCACCCAGGAGAGCAGCAGGGCAAGGAAGTCCGAGGCGTTGTGCCCGGCCTCGGAGAGCAGCGCCAGACTGTGCGCCTTGGCTCCGGCTACCACCAGCAGCACAATGTAGGCGAGCGTAAGCAGCAGCGCCACCCGCAGCCTGCTGGCGGTCATGGCTCCGTGTGAATGTTCGTGGTCGTGCCCGGCGTGCAGGTGCATACAGCGAGTTTAAAGCGGCGCAGGAATGGCAGCAAGGCATTGGCCTCGGGGTGGCCACCATTGGTAATCGTGGGGGAACTTCTACCCGGCCAGCTCGCCGAAAAGGGAGGGCTGTAGCGGCGGAGCCTGGCGGAAGCGTGCGCCCTCCAGCGTCAGCAGGAATTGCTTGGCCGGCAGCCCGCCGCCAAAGCCGGCCAGCGTGCCATTGGAGGCGATGACGCGGTGGCAAGGCACAACAATGGCCACCGGGTTGTGATGGTTGGCCTGGCCCACGGCGCGCGAAGCCTGTGGCGAGCCCACTTCGGCGGCCATTTGTGCGTAGCTCCAGGTCTCTCCGTAGGGAATGTGCAACAGGGCCTGCCAGCATTTGCGGTGGAACTCCGGGCCGCGCAGGTCCAGCGTCAGGTCGAAATGCTTCCGTTCGCCGGCAAAGTACTCGTC
Source organism: Acidobacteriota bacterium (assembly GCA_031296105.1). Taxonomy (GTDB): domain Bacteria; phylum Acidobacteriota; class Terriglobia; order Terriglobales; family Acidobacteriaceae; genus TOLSYN. The sequence goes on from JARLGJ010000038.1 coordinate 56,619, forward strand.
AAGCTGCGTGGTAACCACGCGCAGCCGCCGCGGATCTTCAATCCAGCGGGCATCCTTGCTGCCGTGGGGAGCCATCCAGCGCCCCTCAAAGGCCAGCACGGCTAGCGCGCCCGCCTCGTTGACGGCGAGATCCAGCCGCCCAATGGGAGAGTTATACCCCGCGGTGAAAAAGAATTCGGATGGTTCCGGAAATAACATCGCCAGCGCCCAACATATCACGAATCCGAGCCGGAAGCGCCTTTCCAGTGGCCGTCAGGGCGGGGGCAAAAAGGGACCGGCACGTTCCGCGCGGATGCCACACGGGGGCGCACCGGGGGAAAGAAAAGCCAGCCAAACGCAGGAAACACCCTTCCGCGGATCGTCTGGATTCTAGAACGAGGACGGCGAGCGGTGCGTCAAGTGGAGTGCCACGCACATTTTTCAATGACCTCCAGTTGGCCGCGTACGTGCAACCAACCGCAGTACTCATGGCGCGAGACCAGGTTGACGGATGACAGAGTCCGTAAATTCATTATGATGACCCCACGGATTGCCCACATTTTGCCGTTTCCGGACATCGCAGGCACCGAGATAGCGGCCCTCCGGCTGGCCCAAGCCGCCCGGCAGCGCGGCTGGGAGAGCATGGCGTTCTGCGTTGGCCCGCGCGTTTGTGAAATGTTCGAATCGGAAGGTTTCCGCGCCCTGACATATCCGGAAATTCAGCCCAGTTATCGTCATCCCCGTCAGTATTGGAGCGAGTCTTTCAATCTGGCGCGGCGCTTCCGGCAGGAAGGCGTCTCGCTGATTCACTGCGCCGATTTGCTGGCAGCCGAGCATGTATCGCTGGCGGCGCTGCTGGCGCGCAAGCGGCTCGTCTCCCATGTGCGCAACCGGGCGGAATTCATGAGCCGCCGGGAGCAAAGTTTTCTCTGGCCAGTGGAGCGCTTCGTCTTCGTCTCAGAAAACACCTGGCAGACCTTTGCTTGCCGCGTCTCCGCCCGCCGGGGCACGGTGCTTTACGATGGCATTGCTCCACGGCCGGAGTTGGAGCCTGCGCAGCGAGCAGTGGTCCGCGAAGCAGTCCGCCGCGAATTTCAAATCCCCCAGGGGCGGAAAATCATTGGCATGGTGGGGCGTATCTCCTCGCAAAAGGATTACGCCACCCTGGTGCGCGCCGCGGCCCAAGTCGTGCGAAAGCATGACGTCTGTTTTGCCCTGGTCGGCGATTACATGGCCCCTTTTCACCGGGAGGTTTACCAGGCAACGCGGCAGCTTATCGCATCGCTTGATATGGAAGGACGTTTTATATTCACGGGATTCCGCACGGACACCGAGCGCCTGGTCGCGGCCTTTGACATTTTTGTACTCAGCACGCACCACGAAGGTTTCCCCCTGGTGATTCTGGAGGCCATGGCCGGCGCGCGTCCGGTGGCGGCCACGGCCGTGGACGGAATACCGGAGATTGTGCAGCATGGCGTTACCGGGATGCTGCACGGCAAACAGGATCACAACCAACTCGCGGCGAATCTGACGAAACTATTGGAAGATCCGGCAATGGCCACCCGCCTGGGCCGCGCCGCCAGGGAGCAGGTCGCCGGAAAGTTCAGCGAGGCGGCGTTTACGGAACGTGTGGCCGGGTTCTACTCGTCATTGCGATTGCCCGCGGTGGCTCCGGAAGGCGGCCGTTGAGGGGATTTATGCAGAAAATTCTGGTGGACAACCTGGGTTCCTGGAACATTGGCGACCTTGCCATGCTTGAGGCAAGCGTGGAGGAATTCCTGAGCCTGGCTCCCACGGTGGAACTGCACCTGGTGGACCGCGTTCCGCTTCCCACGAAGATATGGGAACTGCCGCGTGTCCGGCGTACACCCAATGTCGAGGTCAAGACGCGCGATCTGAACCGCCTGGCCATCCTGGACAACAGTCCCCTGCTGTGGCGGCTCGCCGCCTATTATCGGAATCATTTGCTGGCGTCGTTGTTCGAACGGCTTGGACGTCAGATCGCTCCCGGGAAACTGATGGTGGACACGGCCGCGGGGCGGGTCTCTCTGGAACGGTATTGCGAAGACTACGACGCCTTCTATATCTTCGGCGGCGGCAACATCAACGACGTCTTCCCCGCGGAGCTTCTCCGCAAGTGTGCGCTGATGCTCTGCTTTGCCGCGCAAGGCAAGCCGGTCATCCTTACGGGTCAACAAATTGGTCCCTTCCAATCCCAGGCCGGCCGCGAGGTGGCGGCGCGCGCGCTGCGTGAAACGGCTTTCGCCGGCGTGCGTGAGCCGCTCGATTCGGCGCGCTATTGCCGCGAGGCAGGACTTTCCGAAGAGCGTTACGCGGTGATGGGCGACGATTCGTTTGGCCTGCCGCAGGCGAGTGAAGAAGATGTTTCCCGCTTGCTAGCCCGCTATGGCGTGGAGGAGAACAAGTTCATCGCCCTCAACGTGCGAGTCACCAGCTACCTGCCGGAGACGCAGCGTCACCTCCAGCAGATAGCCGCCTTCGTCTCGGCGCTGCTCGATGAGTTTCAGCTTCCCGCGCTGGTCGTTCCCGTGGTCATGGACGGCCCGGAGAGCGACATTCTTGGCGGGCGCAAACTGGCTTCGCTCATTGGCGCCGGCAGAGTTCGTGTGATGGACGCGGAAGGCGTTACGCCGGTGAGCGCTCGTGGCGTGTTAGGGCGCGCCTTTGCCGCGCTAGGTACTTCGTATCACTTCTGCACGTTCTCCTGCGCGGAGGGCGTGCCCGCGGTCTGCCTGTATGATGGCAGCTACTACAGTCAGAAAGCCCTGGGTTTGGCGGCTTTTTGGCGAGTTGAGCGCCTGTTGCTGCCGATGGGTGAGTTGAACGATCCGGAGGCAGTCCGCCGCGTCAGCGGTGTGTTCCGCGATGCAGCGTTGCGCGAAAAACTCAAGCGGCGGGCACTGGAGTCCTTGCAGGATTGGCACGCGGCCTTTCGCCAGGCATTGCAGGCAGCACGGCTTCCGCTTGCTGCCGTGCAGGTGCGGGTAATTGCAGGCGAACATGACAGGGACTAACTCTTCGGAGATTCTTTTCTTCATCGCGATTTCACCGACCAAGCTCGGCGGCATTGAGCTGTTTGCGCACGAGCTAGCTCTAGCTCTGGGCCGGGCGGGACGGCGGATTACCTTCTGCTTTTCCACGCCTGCCAGTGAGGAAGTGGCGCGGCTATTTGATATGCCCAACGCCCGTCTGACGCACCTCAAGGAGCAAAGCCGGTTCTCTCGCGGCGCGGTGCGTGAGCTGCGCGATCTTCTGCGTCGTGAGCGCCCGGCGGCGGTGGTGTACTCCTTTGGCAGCATCGTGCGCCCTCTGCCGTGGCTGTGCCGCGCGGCCGGAGTGAAGCACGTTGTGTACAACGACCATGCCTCGCGCGTGCCCGGTGACGCCACGGACGCGCCGCCAAAGCGCTGGTTGAAGCGCCTGCTGACCGCGCCGGTGGAAGAGGTGATTGCCGTCAGTGAGTTTGTGGCCGCGTGCAGCCGGCGGGAGAAACTCCACGGCGCGCGCGTCCTCACCATTCCCAACGGAATCGATTTGAGCCGCCGTGCGCAATCCGCCACGCGCGAAGAGTTTCTGACGCGCTTTGGCATTCCGTCCGGGCGCAAGATCGTAACTCAACTGAGCTGGCTGGTGAAGGAAAAGGGCGTTGATCTGTTTCTAACGGCGGCGGCTGAGGTTCTGCGACAGGATGCGAACGTCCATTTCGTCGTAGGCGGAGAAGGCGCCGGGCGGCAGGAGCTGGAGCATTTGGCCGGGGAGCTAGGGCTTGGCGGCCACGTGACGTTTACCGGAAAGTTGGCCGATCCCATCACCTCGGGGTTGTATGCCGCGTCGGATGTTTTCTGTCTAGCGTCGCGCTGGCAGGAGGCCTGCGGGCTGGTTCTGCTGGAGGCCATGTCGTTCGGCGTGCCCGTGGTGGCTACGCGGACCGGAGGCATCCCGGAGTTCGTCCGCGATGGCGTGGATGGATTGTTGGTGGAAGGCGATGCCGCTGACTATGCCTCGGCAATGCTTGCGCTGGTGAAGGACGATGACCGGCGGCGAACGATGGGCGGCAGCGCCCGGCGGCGAGTGGAAGAGGAGTTCGATGTGCGCCGGATGGCCGCGCGTTACGCCGAAGATTTAATTACCATGGATCATTAGAACTTCACGCTGGCGGCAATAAAAAAGAGGTGCGGCCTTCCCTTAGCCGCACCTCGTCCCCATTGCAGGTGAGCGTTACTGTGCGATGGAGCCCTGTCCCTGGGCCAATTCGTTCACGCCATTGCGCAGCAGAGTGATCTCTACGCGGCTCGTGTGCGCAGGCCGCGCATCCGCGCTGCTGTTCTCCACGCTGGCGTTACCCAGGCCCAATTCGTAAATGCGATACACCGGAATCTGGTGGTTGATAACCAGGTAGCGCACCACGGCGTCAGCCAGGCGCTGCGATTGCTGGATCGACGCCGTGCCGTGACCCGGGGCAAAGCCCTGTATCTCAACCACGTAACCTTTCTGATCCTTCATCGCCTCGGCCAGTTTATCCAGCGCGTCCTTGGCGTTGGTGCTTAGCGTGATGGCGCCGGGACGGAATCGGATTTCAATCTGGCTCTCGCTCTTGTACTGATCCAGGTTGTCCACTACCTGTGAGACGTTTTGCAAGCGCGTGTCGGCCTGCTGTGCCAGCTGGTTGGCGGCCTGGGCGCGGTTCTGCGCGTCCAACGCGTGCTGGTCGGCCAGGGAGGCGTGCTCATCCGCCCGGCGGATGCCGGCCGTGGCGCGCGCGTCCACGTCCTTCAACATGCGGGAGTTGTTGGCCGTCAGCTCATCCAGTTCGTTGGCGCGGTCGCGCAGCGGCGTCAACTGGCGCTGCACATACTTTTTGCGGGCAAAAGGATTCATGCGTCCCCAGAAGCCCTCACGATTTGCCGGCTTCAGCGGCTCCAAATCGCGATCATTGCTGGCCTGCGCCGTGGCTTCAGCGGCAGGCGGTTGCGAATCGGGCGTCGCCGACTGCTGGGCGGTCATGGGTAAGGCCATCGTGGCCATCAACGGCAGGGCAAGCAAAAAACGAGTCTTCATGGCATCCTCCGGAAACGGTAAAACTTTTGCCTAACCCTTTTACTGGGCGGGCACACCATTCCTATTACAGTTCGAATGCCAAACTCGATATGCAGTCTAAGCTGTTTGTTTTCAATGAATATTGCGGACAGTCACCCGCGGTGCGGGCGGTAGCATTGGCTTGCGGAAGGTAAGAATTACCTTCCGCCGCAGTGCGGGGAACTATCGCGGAGCAATCTTTCCCGCCAGCCGCCGGTACTGGTCGAGGATGTAGTTGTCGGTCATTCCGGCCATGTAGTCGCACACCACCCGCGCCGGACTCTCCGAGAGCATTTGCCGCTGGTAGCTGGCGGGCAGCGACCCCGGCGTGCTCATCCAGTAGCGGAAGAGTTCGCCGACAATCTTTTCGCCGTCTGCCTTCTGCGGGCGCAGAGATTCGCTGTGGTAAAGGTTCTCGTAGAGGAACGCCTTGGCCTCGCCGCGTTCGGCGTCCGTGGCGGGACTGAACGCCGCCAGCCGTTCGGGGTAGCGGCGAATGTCTTCGACCGTTGCAATGCCTGCCTGCTCCAGGCGGAAGCGCGTATTCACAATCAGGTCGGTCACCAGGTGATTCAACATGCGCTTCAGCGCTTCGTTGAACTTCAGCTTCTCTCGCGCCGCAACATATTGCTGATCCACCTCGCGGTAGAAGCGGTCGAAGATGCCGACGTTCTGGCGGATCTGCTCCAGACGCAACAGCTTCGCCTCGTACCCATCATCGAGGTCGGCGGTGTTGTAGGCGATCTCGTCGGTGTGGTCGATGAGCTGCGCTTCCAAAGGCGGCTTCAGGTCAAGCATGTATTCGGCCAGTTCGGGATGCTCGTCCAGCAGGTAGTCGTGCGAGTGCTTGATGATCCCTTCGCGCACCTCGAAGGTCAGGTTGAGCCCGGGGTGCGAGGCGTAGCGCTCCTCGAACTGCTCCACAATGCGCAGCCCGTGCAGATTGTGGTCAAAGCGCTCGCCGAACTTCCGCATGGCTTCGTCCAGCGCGTGCTCGCCGGAGTGCCCGAAGGGCGGATGCCCAATGTCGTGCACCAGCGCCAGGGTCTCCACCAGGCTTTCGTTCAGCTGCAAAACGGCGGCAATGGTACGCGAGATCTGCGCCACCTCGATGGTGTGCGTCAGACGGGTGCGGAAGTGGTCGCTGAGGCGTCGGGTAAAGACCTGCGTCTTGTTTTCCAGACGGCGGAAGGCGCGCGCGTGAATGATGCGGTCGCGGTCGCGCTGAAAATCGTCGCGGTAAGGATGTGGCGCCTCGGGAAAGCGGCGCCCGCGGGTGTCCTCCACTCGCACTGCATAGGGAGCGAGCATGGGCAAAGTGTAGCACCATGGCACACGCGCCGCGCACTTTGCCGCACAAAAGCAAAAGCCGCCGGATTGTCCGGCGGCCATGCGATTGTTTTGCGCGATACTTATTTGGCCGAACCTTCCTTGGCCAGCTTCACCCGCGCGCCGTCCAGCTTCTTTTGCACCTTGGCCACATCGTCGGGCTCCATTTCCGCGGGGATGGTTTTCTTCCACTCTTCCAGGGAGCGCTCCCACTGCGCCGCGGCCTGCTTCAGCCGGTTCGTCTTCTGATACACATCGCCCAGGTGCTCGTGCAGCGTGGGATCGTTGTCGATGCGCTCTACGGCCTTGCGCAGCTCGGTCTCGGCCTGGTCGTACTTGCCCATCTTGAAGTACACCCAGCCCAGCGAGTCGAGATATGCGCCGTTCTGCGGCTCCAGGGCCACGGCGCGCTTAATCAACTCCAGCGCCTCGTTCAAACGAGTGCCGCGGTCGGCCAGCATGTAGCCCAGGTAGTTCAGCGCACCGGCGTTCTTCGCGTCGGAGGCCAGCACCTTGCGGAAGACGTTCTCCGCCAGCTCATATTTCTTCTCGCGCTCGTACACCGAGCCGGCGATGAAGTTCACAAAGTCTTTCTCTTCCTGCTTTGTGCTCAACTCCAGAGCCTTGTCCAGCGCCTGTTCGGCCTCGGGATAGCGCTTCACGCGGCTGTACATCTGCCCCAGCGCAATCCACACCTCGCGGTCATTGCCGGCCTGCCCGTTCAGTAAAGACTTGACCTTTGCCAGAGCCGCGTCAGGCTCGCCGTTGTCGGCCAACTGGCTGGCCAGCACCATCTGCAGGCCGTGGTCGTTGGGAACCTTCTCCACCGCTTCCTTGGCCACGGCCGTTGCGGCGGGCCAGTCCTTGGCGTCGCGGTAGGTTTCAATCAACTGTTGATAGCCGCGCACGGTGGCATCGTCGCCCAATTCCACCAGCTTGCGGAAGGCATCGACCGCCGGCTGCGTCTTGTTCTGCTCCCGATAAATGGTTCCCAGGCGCTCCAGGAAGATGGCGCGATTATTCTTTTCCGCCGTGGAATACGAGCCGTTGACATGCTCCGTGCGCGCCAGCAGCGTAACCAGCACGCCGGTGGCATCGTCATACTTGCCCAGGGCTTCCAGGACCACGGCGCGGTTGTAGAAAATCTCCATCGAGTCCGGCGCTGCCTGCTGTGCCTTGTCCAGAGATTGCAGAGCCTTCTCGAACTCTCCGTCGTGGCGATAAATATCGGCGAGATGCAGCATGGTCTGGGCATCCTGCGGATCGGCTTCGGACACGGCCTTGTACTGCTCTAGAGCGGCCCCGTACTGGTTGTCATTCAAAAGGTTCTGCGCCAGACCGCGCACCGCATCCAGATTGTCATGATCCAGTTCCACGGCGTGGCGGTAGGCTTCGATGGCCTTTTTGTAATCCTTCTTCTGTTCGTAGGTGTAGCCCAGGATCGTCTCAATGCGCGCCGAGCGATCAGTCTGCGGAATCGCGCTGAGCAATTCCAGCGCCCGCGTCGAGTCGCCTTCCTCGTTGTACAGCACGGCCAGCGTGGTCACCGCGTCTTCCGAATCCGGTTGCAACTTCACCGCCACGCGGAATTCCACCTCGGCCTTGGCCATCTCGTTGTTCAAACGGTAGAGGCGGCCCAGAAGCAGGTGATCTTCCACGCTCGATGCGTCCAGGCGCACCACGGCCTCAAACTGTTCAATGGCCATGTGCAGCACGGTCTCGGATTCCTTGGAGTTGCCCTGGAGATCGCCGATGGAGCGCAGATATATGCGGCCCAGCAGGCGGCGCGCTTCCAGATTGTCCGGATCGACCTGGATGACCTCTTGCGCCTGCGCCACGGCGTCGCGAATATCGCCCGTGCGCGCATAGATGTCGGCCAGCGCGGCCGAAAGGAAGCTCGATTTGGGATCGGCCGCCAGCGCCAGCTTGTACTCCTCAATGGCCTTGGTGGCGTACTCCATCTGCCCCGTGGTGGCCACCATCTCCTCGTAGCCGCGCCCCTTCTGGAAGTGATAGTAGGCGTCGTTGCGGTCGGGCACCGGCGTCTCCGTATAGGGATGCGGATTGGCTTCGGGAGTGTCCGCGGGTTTCTTCGAGGTTGCTCCGGGATGCTGCGCAAACGCGGCCGTGGCCGCCAGGAGAAGGACTGCGAGCGAGCTGCGAGTAAAATTCATAATCACCACGCCGATGCCTTTTGGATGCCCGGAGAGCTGCTACGGGAGCAAATTACTATTTTAACGGACCGGCGCCCCCGGGCGCTTGCCCGCCGCAAGACTATGCCGGAAATGCGGTTCGCGGATTGCGAATCCGGGCTGCCCGCCGCGCCTTCCCAAAAACTCCGCCACTGATGAAAAGGCCGCGGTCTCCCGCGGCCCCCAATGCGATTTCCTCGCGTCTGCGCCTTATTCCACCACGGTTTCCATCGGGCGAATCTGTTGCAGGTCCACGTACTGCGTGGGATAGTGGCCGGTGTAGCAGGAGGTGCAGAAGCGCGAATCTCTCGCGTCGTCGCTGCAGCTCTTGCGCAGACCCTCCAGCGAAAGATATGCCAGGGTGTCGGCGCCAATGAACTCCCGTACCTCTTCCACGTCCTTGCGGGCGGCAATCAACTGCCGGCGCTCGGGAGTGTCCACGCCGTAGTAGCAGGGCGATGTGGTGGGCGGGCAACTGATGCGCATGTGAACTTCCGTGGCTCCGGCATCGCGCACCAGGCGCACGATCTTCTGGCTGGTGGTGCCGCGCACAATGGAGTCGTCAATCAGAATGACGCGCTTGCCCGCAAGCAACTGCCGCACGGGATTCAGCTTCAGCTTCACGCCGAAGTCGCGCACGCGCTGCTCGGGTTCAATGAAGGTGCGTCCCACGTAGTGGTTGCGCACCAGGCCAAACTGCATGGGGATGCCGCTCTCGCTGGCGTAGCCGAGGGCAGCGGTCAGGCCGCTATCCGGCACGCCCACCACCAGGTCGGCGTCCACGGCGGACTCGCGCGCCAACTGGCGGCCCATCTCGGCCCGTGCAGCCTGCACGCTCAGGCCGAAGACCAGCGAATCCGGGCGCGCAAAATAAACATGCTCAAAGATGCACTGCGATTGCGGCAAGGCCGGCGAGTAGAAGTGCGAATGCACGCCTTCGGGGCCAACCACGACCAGCTCGCCGGGTTTCACGTCGCGCTCGTAGTGCGCGCCGATCAGGTCGAAGGCGCAGGTTTCACTGGCAAAGGCCATGGCGTCCGGACCGCCATCCTTGCCCGGAACGCGGCCCATGGCCAGCGGACGGAAGCCGCGCGGATCGCGGGCGGCAAAGATGTGGTCGCTGGTGGCCAGCACAAAGCTAAAGGCGCCTTCAATGCGGCGCAAGGCGTCGGCCAGCGCATCCGGCAGCGCCGTCTCGTGCGACTGCGCAATCAGGTGCAGCACAATTTCGGTGTCGCTAGAGGTCTGGAAGATGGAGCCGTTCAACTCAAAGCGCTTGCGCAGTTCGGCGGCATTCACGATGTTGCCGTTGTGGGCAATGGCAATCTGTCCGCGATTGCAATCCACCTGAATGGGCTGCGCATTCAGCAGTGCCGAATCGCCGGCCGTGGAATAGCGCGTGTGTCCAATGGCGTGCGTGCCTGGCAGCTTTGACAGCACGCCGTGGCCGAAGATGTCCGCCACCAGGCCCATGCTCTTGTACACCGTCAGGCGGTGCCCGTCACTGGCGGCAATGCCCGCCGATTCCTGCCCACGGTGTTGCAGAGCATGCAGTCCCAGGTAACACAGCTTGGCCGCTTCGGGGTGGCTGTACACGGCTACAACGCCGCACTCTTCATGTAGCTTGTCCAATTCGATTTCCATCATCCCCGCCTTCGGCACTGCAAACACCGGAGTGAAAGGCAACGGCACGGCCAAGGCCGTGCCCGTTCCATTGAACTTGTTTTCCGTTGAAACGCTATGAGTTGATCAGACCCCGACCGCTTCGGCCTCCGGCTCCAGGGCTGTTTCCAGCGCCTGCCGCCAACTCCGCCGGAACCCTTCGGCCGCACCGTCGATCGCCTTCTTGCCGTCGACCGAAACCGTAAACGTGCCCGCCGTGGTAGTTCCAATGGCCTGTGCGTTCAATCCATAGTTTACCGCAATTGCGGCAACGTCCTTTACCCGGCTGGGGTCGCAAACCAGCAGCGCCCGCGTGGCGTCTTCCGCAAACAGAACGCACTCCGCCGGCAGTCCGGCCGAGAGTAGCTCGATCTCCGCGCCCAACTCCCGGGCAAAAACCAGCTTGGCTACCGATGCGGCAATCCCGCCCTCGGCTATGTCGCGTGCCGCCAGCAGCAGTTTTTCCGCCGCCAGCTTCTGCAAAGCGTCCTGCAAGGATTTTTCCGCCTTCAAATCCAGTTGCGGAGGCACGCCCCACATCCCGCCCAGAACATGCACCGCATATTCCGACGAGCCGAACTCATTCTGCGCCTGGCTGCCGTGCGCTTTCTTTTCCGGCGCAAGCAGCACAATGGACTGTCCCGCGGCAGTGGCCACCGAGCCCACGGCCTTGGTTACATCGCTCAGGATCCCGACGATGCCCAGCACCGGCGTGGGATAAATCGCCTCGCCCAGCGTTTCGTTATAGAAGCTCACGTTACCGCCGGTGATCGGCGTCTCCAACGCGTTGCAGGCTTCGCCCAGGCCGTCGATTACATCCGAGAACTGACCCATGATGGGCGGCTTTTCGGGGTTGCCGAAGTTCAGGCAATTTGTGGCCGCCACCGGCCGTGCTCCGGTGCAGGCCACCATACGCGAGGCACGCGCCACGTTGTGTTCCGCGCCCAGCTTCGGATCGAGATAGCACCAGCGTCCGTTGCCGTACAGGGCCATGGAGAGCGCGCGTTCGGTCCCTTTGATGCGGATGACGCCCGCCAGTTGTCCCGGACCCTGCATGGTGTTGGTCTGCACCATGGAGTCGTACTGCTCATACACCCAGTTCTTGGCCGAAATGTTGGGGCTGGCCAGCAGCTTTTCAAACTCAGTGTTGAACAGGCTCTTTGCGCCCAGTTGCAGCCCTGCTGGCTTGTCCTTCGGCGCCGGAGAGATCCATTCGCCCACCGGGCGGTGATACAGCGGCGCGTCGTCGGTCAGCGCCTCGTTGGGAATTTCCGCCACCGTTACGCCGTGGTGCTTCACCCGCATGGTGTTTTCGGGGATGACTTCGCCCACGGTCGATGCGTCCAGTCCCCACTTGCGGAAGACCTGGAAGACCTCTTCCTCGCGTCCCTTTTGCGCCACCAGCAGCATGCGCTCCTGGCTTTCGCTCAGCATGATCTCGTAGCTGGACATGCCGGTTTCGCGCTGCGGCACGCGGTCCAGTTCAATCTCCAGGCCTACGCCGCCACGGCCGCCCAACTCGCAGGTGGAGCAGGTCAGACCCGCGGCTCCCATGTCCTGAATGCCGACGATGGCACCGGTCTGCATCGCTTCCAGGCAGGCTTCCAGCAGCAGCTTTTCCATGAAGGGATCGCCCACCTGCACGTTCGGCCGCTTGGCCTCGCTGCCTTCGCTGAATTCCTCGCTGGCCATCGTCGCGCCGTGAATGCCATCCTTGCCCGTCTTGGAGCCGACGTAAATCACGGGATTGCCAGCGCCGGCCGCCGAGGCATAGAAAATCTCGTTCTTCTTCACCAGCCCCAGGGCGAAGGCGTTCACCAGCGGATTGCCGTTGTAGCAGCTTTCAAAGCGCGTTTCGCCGCCCACGTTGGGCACGCCGAAGCAGTTGCCGTAGCTGGCTACGCCGCCCACCACGCCGTCCACCACGGATTGGTTCTTGTGCAGCGTGGCGCGGTCCATCGCGGGGTCGTCCTGATGGCGCAGGTGTCCGAAGCGCAGCGAATCCATGACCGCCACCGGACGCGCGCCCATGGTGAAGATGTCGCGCAGGATGCCACCCACGCCCGTCGTCGCGCCCTGGAAGGGCTCCACAAACGAGGGGTGGTTGTGCGACTCGATCTTGAAGGCGCAGGCCCACTCGCCGCCAATGTCGATGATGCCGGCGTTTTCACCCGGCCCCTGCATGACGAGCTTGCTCTTGGTGGGCAGCCGCTTCAGGTGCACACGCGACGACTTGTAGGAGCAGTGCTCGCTCCACATCACGCTGAAGATGCCTAGCTCGGTCAGGGTGGGCGTGCGGCCCAGCCACTTCAAAATGCGTTCGTACTCATCCGGCGTCAGGCCATGGCTGGCGATGACTTCCGGCGTGATCTCGGGCTGCTTTTCCGGGGTTTTCATAGGCGGTAACCTCTATTCTCGCACGCCGCGGGGCGGCCTGAAAACACGCTGGGCGGCCATTCTTCCGGCCGCCCGCGCGCAGTTCGACGTATTCCTTTTCCTTACTGCACCTTGATCGGAACCAGTTCTTTTTCAAACTTGCCGTCCACCGAGCGCAGGCAGGGGATTTCCATGATCAGCACGTGGTCCAGCATGTTCGGTCGCATGCGGTACGCGCCGTCCTCGTAACTCAGCGTCACCTTTTGCCCCTCGAGTTCAAAGGGCAGCTCCACCGGCTCCGTGGGGTTTGCGCACAGGTACAAGGACATCAGGTCGCACATTCCCACGAACTCCAGCAAATGGTTGACCTCTTCCAGCTTCAGCTCCACCTGTGGCAGCAGGCGATCCACCCGCTCTGCCTCGCGGTACAGGAACTGCTCCACCTTGGCGCGCTCTTCCGGAGTGCCATCACCTTTGTTCAGATAGGGATGCGTCAACCGGGCAAAGTGCGCGCTCACCAGCAGTCCGCCCAGGGGGCCGGTGCTCTGCGCCGTCTGGATTGAACTGCTCCAGGCGTTCAGGAAGCGCTCCGGCGAGCAGTTTACAAAGCTCAGCACATGTCCGTCTTCGGCCATCACCGGCGGTCGCGGCGTTTTAAAGCCACCGTCGTAGGGCACCCAGCCCATGTCATGCAATCCGATGGCCTGCTTGACCGCGGCCGACAGATGATCGACTTTGCGAGAATCTATGGCGCCGGCAATTTCGCCGCTGAGCTTGCCGTGATCCGGCTGCGTCACAAACCAGTCGGCAACCGTGGCCGCCCATTGTACTTCGTTGAGAACGTCGAATACCGGCTTGATTTCGCCTGAGGTGTTTTGCGGGGAAAGCGTACTGCGAAAAATCATCGTGGTCTCCGTGCTCGATTTCGTCCCGCCGAGGCCGCCCGTGCTGGGCCGGTTGTCGCCGGAGGCTTGCGCGCGCCGCTGAAAAGGTCGCGCAGCACCGCCGCGTGGCTTTTTTCCGGGTCGCCAGAGGCCGTTACCAGCGTCACCCGCTTTTCTTCGGCGGTCAGTTCGGCCAGCAAGGACAGGGCCTCGATGGCCTCATCCTTGTCCAGTTCGGCCAGGTATTTTTTGCGGAACAACAGCCATTGCGCCGGACGTGCTTCATACCACACGGCCAGCTCGCGGCTGGGCCCCAGCGGCGCCAGCCAGCCGCGCAGAGTCATCTCCTGCTCGCTCAGGCCGTCGGGCAGCATCCTGTCCACCAGCACGCGCGCGCCATCTTCCTCGGCGGCGTCCAGCACGGCGTGTTTCAGGGCAATGTCCATTCCGATAAAATGGTACCCGATTCCAGAGGGATCGGACGCATGAACCGCACATTTCCCCGGCCGCAGCACGCCGCCTTAGCCCTTGCAATGCTGTTGGTTCTGGCCCTTGCGGGCTGCACGGCGCAGCGCCGCCTTTCCGACGCCGAACTCGGGCTTACTCCCGCGCAGGCCCGCGGACGCCGCGTTTTTGACAATAATTGCGCCCGCTGCCACCAGCCGTATTCTTCCCGCGGACTGCACGGCCCCAGCCTGCAAGGTGTTTATAAAAAAGAGTTTCTCCCCAGCGGACGCCCCGCCAACGACCAGCGCATCACCGAGACCATCCTCCACGGCCGCGACAAAATGCCCGCCTTCGGCGATTCGCTGACCACCGAACAGATCGACACCCTACTGTCGTATTTGAAAACGCTGTAGGACGTTGTGCCCCAGGTTTAACGTTGTGCCCCAGGTTCGCGAGCAAGGCGAGATAACCTGGGATGGCAGACGACAATTGATTCATTGACGGATGGATCATTGACGCTTGCAGAAGTAAGGCAGGAAGTTCGCACTACGTGGTCTTGCCTCCGAAACTTCCGAAACCTTCGAAACCTCCAGACTCACGGCTTTTCAACTTTGAAACCTTCGAAACCCTGAAACCTGGCAACTGGCCTCTTTCCGCATCCTTCCCAGCAGCCCGGGCATCGTACACTAATAGACGTTATGGCCACCGGCGACCTGATCCAGATCCAGACTGTCTCCACCAAGCCCGCGCCCAAGCCGAGTTGGCTGCGTGCCCGCGCTCCCATGGGCGAGGAATATCACGAACTCAAGAAGCTGGCCCGCGGCCTTGATCTGCATACCGTCTGCGAGAGCGCGCAGTGCCCCAACATCGGCGAGTGCTGGAACCATCGCACCGCAACGTTCATGCTGCTGGGCAACCTGTGCACCCGCCGCTGCGGCTTCTGCGCCGTGCCCAAAGGACGCCCCGAGGCTATCGATTTCGACGAACCGCGCCGCGTGGCCGAGGCCGTGGCCCGCTTGCAGTTGAAGTTCGCCGTCGTCACCAGCGTCAACCGCGACGATGACAATATGGGCGGCGCCGAGGTGTTTGCCGAAACCATCCGCCAGATCAAAGCCTTGCAGCCCGATTGCTCGGTTGAAGTGCTCATCCCCGACTTCCAAGGGCGACAGGATTGCCTGCAAACCGTTCTCGACGCCCGCCCGGACATCCTGAACCACAACACAGAAACCGTGCCGCGCCTCTATCGCGTGGCGCGCAGCGGCGCCCGCTACGAACGCACTCTGCGCCTGCTGGAACAGGCCAAGGAATTGGTGCCGGGAACGGTGACCAAAACGGGCATCATGGCCGGGCTGGGCGAGGACATGGACGAACTTCTCCAGGTGTGCCGCGACCTGGCCGCACGCCAGGTGGACATCCTCACCATCGGCCAGTATCTGGCACCTTCGCGCGACCATCTGCCGGTGAAACGCATGTATCCGCCCGAGGACTTTGCCTACCTGAAGACCGAGGCGATGAAGATGGGCTTCCGCCACGTCGAGAGCGGCCCACTGGTGCGCAGCAGCTACCACGCGCACGAACAGGCCGAGAGCACGAAGCAGCACTAACCCGGAGATTAATCCCAAGAAGTGTGCCCCAGGTTCGGCGCGCCGCAGGCGCGGCTAACCTGGGAGGGCGGCCGACAATTGATTCATTGACGACCGGATCATTGACGATTGCAGATGCGAATGAATGAGGATTGCAGTAAGAGGTCTTGCCTCTGAAGCCTTTCGCACCCTTGCAACCTCGCTCCCGTTCCTCCATCCTTCCACGTATGCCTTCGCTCGATTCCATCCTCGCCTCGTATAAAGACCGCGTTCGCGTTCGCCGCGCCGGATCGCCATCGACGGAAGCGCGTGCCGTCGTGTACTGGATGCAGCGCGCCCAGCGCGCCGAGGACAACGCCGCGCTGGACCTGGCCATTGAGATTGCGAATTCGCTACGCCTGCCCGTCGTGGTGTTCTTCGGCATTGTTCCGTTTCCCGGAGCCAACCTACGCCATTACCAATTCATGACGGAAGGGCTGGCCGACACGGCCGCGCGGCTGGCCCGGCGCAATGTGGCGTTTGTGGTGCGCCGTCATCCCGAGGCCGACCTGGCAAAGTTTTGCGAAGAGGCCGGCGCGGCGGTTCTGGTGGGCGATGAGAACCCTTTGCGTGAGCCGGAGCGCTGGCGGCAGGTGCTCGGGCGCAAGCTGCGTATTCCCTACTACACGGTGGATGCCGACGTGGTGGTTCCCAGCCGCGTACTGCTGAAGGCGCAGTACGCGGCGCGCATCATTCGCCCGCGGCTGTCGGCACAGATGGCGGAGTACCTTGTGCCGTGTACAAATCCCGTGGCCGAGGTGTCGGACGCCGCAGGCTATCGCTCGCTCGACCCCGCGGCGGATTTGCTCGCCGATCTCTCGCCGCTCGACCGCACGGTCGGGCCGGTAACGAGCTTCGTGTCCGGCACCACGGCGGCTTTGGTGCGGCTCAAATATTTTGTAGAGCATGGCCTGACGCAGTATCCAGATAAGCAAGGCGATCCCTCCTGCGATGGCTCCAGCCGCCTCTCGCCCTATCTCCACTTCGGACACATTTCGCCCGTCACCGTGGCCCTGGCCGTGCGCAATTCCTCGGCGCCGGAGGAGGCAAAGCAGAAGTATCTGGATGAGCTGATTACCTGGCGTGAGCTGGCGGTGAACTTCGTTACGTTCAATCCGGTTTATGACGCCATCGAGTGTGCCGAGCCCTGGGCGCATCGCACGCTGGCTGACCACGCCTCTGACCCGCGCCCCATCCTCTACACGCGCGGGCGGCTTGAAAAAGCCGCCACGCACGACGATCTATGGAACGCCGCCCAGCGCCAGATGCTGCGCGAGGGCTGGATGCACAACTACATGCGGATGTACTGGGCCAAGAAAATTCTGGAGTGGTCACCGTCCCCGCAACAGGCGTATCACAATGCGCTGTATTTAAACGATAAGTACCTGCTGGATGGCCGCGATCCGAACGGCTACGCGGGAGTTGCGTGGGCCTTGGCCGGCAAATTCGACCGTCCGTGGTTTGACCGGCCTATCTTTGGAACGATCCGCTATATGTCGGGAGCCGCGGCGAAGAAGAAGTTCGATGCGAATGCCTATGTCCGGCGTATGAACGGAGAAACTTAGAAGAGCTTTTGCGAGTCCAAAAGGATGGTGACCGGGCCGTCGTTCACCAGTTCGACCTTCATGTCGGCCTGGAACTGTCCGGTTTCGCAGCGCAGGCCCTGGGCGAGGAGGTCTTCCACAAAGTCCTGGTACAGGATTCGGGCCTGTTCGGGGCGGGCGGCGGCGTCGAACGAGGGCCGCTTGCCGCGGCGGGCGTCGCCGTAGAGGGTGAACTGGCTAACGGCCAGCACGGAGCCTGAGATGTCGCTGATGCTGCGATTCATTTTGCCTTCCGCGTCTTCAAAAATGCGCAGGCCGGCAATTTTCTGGGCCAGGTAGGAGGCGTCCTCGCGGGTGTCCCCGGCGGCCACCCCAAGCAGCACCACCAGGCCGCGCTCAATTTGCCCAATCGTATGGGCCTCCACGGTCACCCGGGCCCGCGTAACACGCTGTACAACGGCTCGCATCCCTCTAGTAGAACGCATTCCGCACCCCGAGCGCCAGTCTGACGAGGGTGCTGCGACTGGCGGCAAACAAAATCCCCCACCAATTGCGCATTGACCGCGATAAAATCAAGCAATTAGGATGCTAGATGGAATCGTCAGGCACAATCCTGAAACGGAAGGGGCGTGCCCCGCGTGGCCGGACGGCTCAACTTTTTGCAGGGAGGCGCCAGTACTATGGCCGCAGTGGAAGAAAAACTGAAACAGATTATCGTCGAGCAGCTCGGAGTGGATGAAGCTGAGGTCACCCCCTCTGCCTCGTTCGTGGATGACCTGGGCGCCGACTCGTTGGATATCGTCGAGCTGGTGATGGCCTTTGAAGAGGCCTTTGAGATCGAGATTCCCGACGAAGACGCGGAAAAGATCAAGACGGTGAAGGACGCGGCGGACTACATCAACACCCACGCCAAGGCCTCGAAGTAGCTTCCGTCCGCTTTTCCAACCGTAACGCTTAGGACCGCCGGGAATCTCCCGGCGGAGCCCCATCCCCTGATTGCAAGGAGAGTTCATGGCTTCCGTAGAAGAGAAAGTCAAAGAAATTATCGTGGAGCAGCTCGGCGTTGACGCGGCCGAGGTAACGCCCACGGCCAGCTTTACCGACGACCTTGGAGCCGACTCGCTGGACATCGTCGAGTTGGTCATGGCTTTCGAAGAGGCCTTCGAAGTCGAGATTCCGGACGAAGACGCCGAAAAGATCAAGACCGTGAAGGATGCGGTGGATTACGTGAACGCGCACGCGAAAGGCGGGAAGTAAGCTTGAGCCGCAGGGTCGTCGTAACCGGAATCGGCTTGATTTGCGGTATCGGCAACACCACGGAAGCAGTGTGGTCCGCGTTGTTGGCCGGCAAGAGCGGCGTGGCGCCGATCACGTTGTTCGACGCTTCGCAGCACGCATGTAAGATTGCGGCCGAGGTGAAGAACTTCGATCCGCTTCAGTTCATTGAAAAGAAGGAACTGAAGAAGATGGGCCGCTTCATCCACTTTGCTCTGGCCGCGGCGGCCGAGGCCATGGCTTCCAGCGGCCTGCAGGTGACGCCGGAAAACGACGAGCAGGTGGGCGTGTACATCGGCTCCGGAATCGGCGGCTTCGACGTGATTGAGCGCGAACACACGGCGCTGATGGAAGGCGGTCCGCGCAAAATCTCTCCGTTCTTCATCCCCGCCTCCATCGTGAACCTGGCGGCTGGGCAGGTCAGCATCCGCTATGGCGCCAAGGGACCGAACATGGCCAGTGCCACGGCCTGTACCACCAGCGCGCACGCCATCGGCGACAGCTTCAAGATCATCCAGCGCGGCGATGCCGACGTTATGATCGCGGGCGGCGCGGAAGGCGCCATCACGCCGATGGGCATTGGCGGCTTTGCCTCCATGCGCGCGCTTTCCACGCGCAATGAGGAGCCGGAGCGCGCCAGCCGTCCCTGGGACAAGGATCGCGACGGCTTCGTGGTCGGCGAAGGCTCGGGCATCCTGATCCTGGAAGAGTTGGAATTCGCCAAAAAGCGCGGTGCCAAAATTCTTGGCGAAGTTGTGGGCTATGGCATGAGCGGCGACGCCTATCACATTACCTCGCCCGCGCCGCAGCACGAAGGAGCTTTCCGCGTGATGCGCAATGCACTGCGCGATGCCAAGCTACAGCCCACCGACCTCGGATATGTGAATGCGCATGGCACCTCGACGCCGATTGGCGACGAACTGGAAGCGCAGGCGATTCGCAATCTGTTTGGCGAGTACAAGGTTCCGGTCAGTTCCACCAAGAGCATGACGGGGCACTTGCTGGGCGGCGCCGGAGGCCTGGAAGCGGGAATCACGCTGCTGGCCCTGCGCGACCAGATGTTGCCGCCGACGATCAACCTGGAGAACCAGGACGAATCGACGATCGGCATGGACTTCGTGCCGAACCAGGCGCGTCCGGCAAAGCTGGACTACGCTCTGTCGAACAGCTTCGGTTTCGGCGGAACCAATGGTTCGCTGATCTTCAAGCGCTGGACGGAATAACCGAGGCTCTCGCAACATGAAACCCCGCCACGTGGCGGGGTTTTTTCTACTTGCGAAATTATGCCTTGCGAAGGTTCTTACTCTTCTTTGCCGGCGCCTTGGAGGCAGTGTTGCAGAGGGTGGCCGAAGAAGACTTCGTCGCGGCCTGGCGTGCCGCCTTTTGCAGGTGGAGGCATGTTTTGGGGAAGTGCTTCTCGAATACCATCGTGCAGTGCCGCTCCACGAATTCCTGCGTTAACTCGGCATGCCGGATCAGGAACCGCATGTAGATCGGACCATACAGGGCATCCAGCAAGTGCTCCATGTCGACATGGGGTGGCAACTCCCCGCGGTCGATGGCACGCTGGAGGGTGATCTTGGCTTCGACGCGGCGCGGCAGCACGAATTGGTCGCGAAAGGCAGCCAGCAACGTCCGGTCGCTTTGTCCGGCGCCGAGAATGGCGAGCGCCACATGGCCGCGGCGGCTGCGCAAAACCTGCACTAACCGCCGCATCTGCTGCGTCATGTCCAGTTGAACGGAGCCGGTATCGGGGAAGTGCAAACGCTCATTCACGCTGGAGGCAAAAGCGTCGGCGGCCAGCGCGGCCTTGGTGGGCCACCAGCGATAGACGGTGGCCTTGCCCACGCCAGCGCGGGTGGCGATGTGCTCGATGCTGAGATCGCCAAAGCCATGCTCGGGACTTTCGAGGAATTCACGCGTGCTGCGAAGAATGGCCAGGCGGGCCCGCTCGCTGCGCGGCCGGCCCGGCGCTCGCCGAGCGTTAGCATTCTCCGCCAATTGTAAATTTTTGTGCATAATGCCCGATGCTAGCACGAGATGGGGCGTGACACTTTCAATTTAAATCTAAGACGCTTAGTATCGAATCATATTTGCACAGGGACGGCATCTCGGACGAGATCCCTCCCTGCATTTCCAGAAAAGCCTCGGAGTCACCCGGATTCATGTGGATTGTAGCTCTAGCGCTGCGGCGTCCGTACACCTTCGTCGTGATGGCACTGGTCATTCTGCTACTGACCCCCATCACCGTGTTGCGCATGCCCACCGACATCTTCCCCGAGATCAATATCCCGGTGGTGTCCGTGCTCTGGTTTTATACTGGCATGTCGCCGCAGGATATGGCCAACCGGATTGTGCTGACTTCCGAGCGCGGCCTGACGACCACGGTCAACAACATCGAGCACATGGAATCGCAGTCGGTGAATGGCCTGGGCATCATCAAGGTGTACTTCCGCCCCGGCACCGACATTGCAACGGCCGTTGCGCAGATCACCGCCATCTCGCAGACCAACGTGCGCCAGATGCCGTCCGGCACCACGCCGCCCCTGGTGATCAGCTATAGCGCCTCCACCACGCCCATCATTCAGCTTGGCCTTAGCAGCAAGACACTGCCCGAGCAACAGCTCTTCGACCTGGGACAGAACTTTCTGCGTCCCTCGCTGGCCACGGTGGAAGGCGCGGCAACGCCCTATCCCTACGGCGGAAAAATACGCCAGATTCAGGTCGATCTGGACATGGCGAAGCTGCAAGCTTACAACCTGTCGCCGGTCGACATCGTCAACGCCGTCAATGCGCAGAACCTGATTTTACCGGCCGGGTCCGCCAAGATGGGCGACCTGGAATACCAGGTGGAGATGAACGCCGCGCCGTCCAGCATTGCCGGATTGAATGATCTTCCGGTGAAGACCGTGAACGGCAGCACGCTGTTCCTGCGCGATGTGGCCCATGTGCGCGACGGCTTCTCTCCGCAGACCAACATCGTGCGCCAGGACGGAAATCGCGGCACGCTGATGTCGATCTACAAGAACGGCAACGCCTCGACGCTGAAGATTGTCAGCGGTTTGCGCGACGTTCTGCCCACGGCCATGAAGTCGTTGCCGCCCGAATTGAGCATCAAGCCGCTCTTTGACCAGTCTCTGTTTGTGCGCGCCAGCATCAACGGCGTGCTGAAGGAAGCCGCCACGGCCGCGCTGCTGACGGCGATGATGATTCTGCTCTTCCTCGGCGACTGGCGGCCCACCATCGTCATTTTGATTTCGATTCCACTCTCGATCTTCTGTTCGATTCTGATGCTGGCGGCGCTGGGTGAGACGCTGAACATCATGACCCTGGGCGGCCTGGCGCTGGCGGTTGGCATCCTGGTGGACGACGCCACGGTGGAGATCGAAAACATCGAGCGCAATCTGGCCATGGGCAAGGAGATGCGCACGGCCATCCTGGACGGCGCGCAGCAGATCGCCGTGCCGGCCTTCGTCAGCACGCTCTGTATTTGCATCGTCTTCGTCCCAATGTTCTTCCTCAGCGGCGTGGCGCGCTTCCTGTTCGTGCCGCTGGCCGAGGCCGTCAGCTTCGCCATGCTGGCCAGCTACCTGCTGTCGCGAACGCTGATTCCGACGCTGGTGATGTACATCATGCGCGGGCACGAGCATCGCGCCCAGGCACCCAGGACCATCCTGGGGCGTTTCCAGCGCGGCTTTGAGTACAGTTTTGAGAATTTCCGCCGCGGTTACCAGTCGCTCCTGGAGACGGCGCTGGAGCATCGCGCCGCATTCGTCTCCTGCTTCCTGCTCTTCTGTCTGGCGTCGCTCGGGCTGCTGGCCTTTCTGGGGCAGGACTTCTTTCCTAGCATCGATGCCGGCATGATCCGCATGCACGTGCGCGCGCGCCCCGGGCTGCGCGTGGAGGAGACGGCCAGGCTCTGTGACGATGTGGAGAGCGAACTGCGCCGCCAAATGCCGGGCGAGGTTGAGACCATCCT
Source organism: Acidobacteriota bacterium (assembly GCA_031296105.1). Taxonomy (GTDB): domain Bacteria; phylum Acidobacteriota; class Terriglobia; order Terriglobales; family Acidobacteriaceae; genus TOLSYN. The sequence goes on from JARLGJ010000038.1 coordinate 79,005, forward strand.
GGACAACATCGGGCTGCCCAACTCCGGCATCAATCAGTCGTACAGCACCTCCGGCACCATTGGCAGCGGCGACGCCGAGGTTTTGATTTCGCTGAACGAGAATCACAAGCCCACGGCCGACCACATCCGCAAACTGCGCCAGGAACTGCCAAGGAAGTTCCCCGGCGTGGAGTTCTACTTCCAGCCGGCGGACATTGTGACGCAAATTTTAAACTTCGGCCTGCCCTCGCCGGTGGACGTGCAGGTGATCGGCAACGACATTCAAAGCAACTACGCCATCGCGCAGCAGATTGCCAACCGCATGCGCCATGTAAACGGCGCGGCCGATGTGCATGTGCAGCAACAGCTCGGATCGCCAACGCTCCATATGGATTTGGATCGCACTCGCTTGAACCAGGTGGGACTGAGTGCCAACAGCGTGGCGCAGAGCCTGCTGGTGAGCCTGAGCGGCAGCTTCCAGACCACGCCGAACTTCTGGATGAATCCGAAGAACGGTGTCACCTACCAGGTGGCGGTGCAGTCGCCGCAATATCGCATCGGCAGCCTGGATGACCTGATGGGCATTCCTGTGGTGTCGCCGCAGGGTTCGCAGGTGATGGGCAACCTGGCGCAGGCTTCGGCCACGGTACGTCCGCTGGTGATCAATCACTATGGCATTCAGCCGGTGATTGACGTGTATGCCGCCACCCAGGGGCGCGACCTGGGCAGCGTGGCCCGCGATACGGAGAAGATCCTCGCAGGTTTTAAGCCGAACCTTCCGCGAGGCACGCAGATCGTGATGCGCGGCCAGGTCAGCACCATGCGCGCCTCATTCATCGGGCTGGCCATCGGACTGCTCGGCGCCATCGTGCTGGTGTACCTGTTGATCGTGATCAACTTCCAGTCGTGGCTGGACCCCTTCATTATCATCTCGGCTTTGCCGGGCGCGCTGGCCGGTATCTGCTGGTTCCTGCTGCTGACGCGCACCACGTTGAGCGTGCCGTCGCTGACCGGCGCGGTGATGTGCATGGGCGTGGCCACGGCCAATTCCATCCTGATGGTGAGCTTTGCCCGTGAGCAGATGACGCAGGGAGTAAAAGCGCTGGACGCTGCGGTGGCCGCGGGTTTCACGCGCGTGCGCCCGGTGCTGATGACGGCCCTGGCCATGATCATCGGCATGGTTCCCATGGCGCTGGGGATGGGCGAAGGCGGCGAGCAGAACGCGCCGCTGGGCCGCGCGGTTATCGGTGGATTGCTGTTTGCCACCCTGGCCACGCTGTTCTTTGTGCCCAGCGTATTCGCCATCTTCCACGGATACCTTGAACGGCGACAGGCGCAGGAGAAGTAAAGCGCAAAGGCCAAGCATCACGGTAGAAGAGCGCCGGCGGCGGTTGAGACGGCCGCGCAGAACAAGTTTCGACAGCAGTGCAATCAAGCGGAGCCGAGTATGAATCCAGAGCAAGACGAACAGCAGCCGCAGCCCGGCACGGAAGAACACCACAAATCGCAGATCGAACTGGACGACGAGATCCAGCAGATCGAGCAGCGCGCCAAACATCAGCACGCTGCCATCGAGCGTCCGCCCGCGCTGCCTCCGGCCAAACCCGGCAGGGCTTTGGGGCTGGTGGCTTGCCTTGTGCTCTTGCTGCTGCTGGGCGGCGGCGTGACCCTTTTGCAGCGGGCACGGCAGGAGAATGCTCTGGCCAAGGAGACGAACGCCAACGCCATCCCCACGCTGTCTGTAACGCATCCCGTGCCGGAGGCGGCAGACAGCGAACTGGCTCTGCCCGGCTCGCTGCAAGCCTATATCGAATCGCCAATCTACGCCCGCACCAATGGCTACCTGCTGCGCTGGACCAAGGACATTGGCAGCCGCGTTAAGAAGGGCGAGCTGCTGGCGGTCATCGATACGCCGGAAGTGGATCAGGAATTGAATCAGGCCCGCGCCGTGCGGCAGCAGGTCTATTCGCAGTTGGAACTTGCCAAGATCAGCACGGATCGCTGGCAGAATCTGCGCAAAACGGATTCGGTGAGCGCGCAGGAAGCCGACCAACAGGCCAGCGCCTTCCAGCAGGCGAAGGCCAACCTTGCCTCCGCCGACGCCAACGTGCGCCGTCTGGAGCAGCTTGAGAGCTTCAAGAACGTCTATGCGCCATTCAGCGGCGTGCTGACCAAGCGCAATGTCGATCCCGGCGCGCTGATCGCCGCCGGCTCCGCCGGGAAGGAAATGTTCGACATCGCGCAGGTCGAAACCCTGCGCGTCTTCGTCAACGTCCCGCAGGCGTATTCGACTTCCATCAAGGCCGGCGGCAATGCCGCGGTCACGTTGCAGGAACTCCCCGGCCGCAGCTTTGCCGGGATCATCGCCCGCACGGCCGAGGCCATCGATCCCGCGACGCGCACTTTGTTGGTGGAAGTGGACGTGGACAACAAGACGGGTGAATTGCTCCCCGGCGCCTTCGGGCAGGTGCACTTTAGCGTGGGCGGACAGGTGACGCGCCTGACCGTGCCGGTGAATACGCTGATCTTCCGCTCTCAGGGCGCGCAGGTTGCCGTGGTGGGGCAGAACAGCAAGGTGCAACTGCGGCCTCTCAACATAGGACGCGACTATGGCAGCAAGCTGGAAGTGCTCAGCGGCCTGGACGCGAATGAGTGGATTGTGGTGAACCCGCCCGACTCCCTGGAGAATGGGCAGGATGTTCACACGGTGCAGCAGCCGGAGCAGAAGCCGGCGCAGAACCAGCCGGGGCAGGCGAAGAAGACCGACGGGAGCGCATCGTAATGCCAGGGATGAAGAATGTGGCGCTGGCCGCTGCGTTGACGGCCGCCCTGCTGGGCGCGGGTTGCACCGTTGGGCCCAAGTATCAGCGTCCGGCGGCAACCGTGCCGGAGGCGGTGCTGCCGCCGCAGTGGAAGGGCGAACCGTGGAAGGCCGCCGACCCGAAGGACGCAATTCCCCGAGGAAGCTGGTGGGCGATCTTCCAGGACCCGCAACTGGATGCCTATGAGGATCAGTTACTCAAGAGCAATCAGACGCTGGCCGCCGGACGCAGTCACTTGGAGCAGGCGCGCGCCCTGGCCCGCGTGGCTACGGCTGCGGCGTTCCCTCAGCTTTCGGTGGACCCCTCGGCGCAGCGCGCCGGAATGGGTTCCAACCGCCCGCTGAGCGGCGGAACCACGCCGACATCCTACACGCAGAATATTTTCGCACTGCCCTTCGATATCAGCTATGAAGCCGATTTGTTTGGCCGGGTGCGGCGCCAGATCGAGGCTGGCAACAGCAGCCTGCAGGCTGCCGCCGGCGACCTGGAGAATACCCGCCTGGTGCTGACCTCGGAGCTGGCGGCCGATTACTTCTCACTGCGGGAACTTGATGCCGAAACCAAAGTAGTGGCAGAGTCGGTGGAAGACCAGCGCAAGGCGCTTGAACTGGTGCGGCATCGCCACGACGGCGGCATTGCCAACGGCCTGGAATTGGCGCAGCAGGCTTCCCTTTTGGATGCCACGCGCACTCAGTTGGAACTGGTAGAGCAAAGCCGTGCGCAGTACGAGCACGCCATTGCCGCGTTGGTGGGCCAGCCAGCAGCCAGCTTTAGCGTTGCCATGGCCCCGCTGCGAGATGAACCGCCGGCCGTGCCGCTGGGCGTGCCCGCCGACCTGTTGCAGCGCCGCCCGGATATTGCCTATGCCGAACGCCAGGTGGCCTACCAGAACGCACAAGTTGGCCTGGCTCACGCCGCCTTCTACCCGCGAATCACGATCTCCTCCGATGCCGGGCTGGAGAGCCGCACGTTTACCTCGCTCATCGGCGTGCCAAGTTTCATTTGGGGCATGGGGATCGATGCCCTGGAGCCTGTCTTCCAGGGCGGACGGAACCGGGCCAACCTGGCCGCCTCGCGGGCGTCCTACGATGCCTCGGTGGCCACCTACCGCCAGTCTGTGCTGGACGGCATTCAGCAGGTGGAAGACGGGTTGAGCAATTTAAAGACCCTCTCTCAGGCCGCGGCGACACAGGCTGCGGCCGTGGAGGATTCGCGCAAAGAGCTGGAAATTGCCAATCACCGCTACATCGGCGGCGTCACGACGTATCTGGATGTGATTTCGGCAGAAACTACGCTGTTAACCAACCAACGGCTGGCGGTGCAACTTCTGGGACAACGTCTGGTGAATACCGTCTATCTGGTGAAAGCCCTGGGCGGCGGCTGGGACGCGCGCGATCTCGAAAATCTCCAGGTGAAGCCGCAGTGGAAGCAGGCGGTACAGCAATAGTTTCAGGCAGCGGGCGGTCCGTGCGTTATTTGGCCGCCTGCGTCAAAACCTGGCTGATGCTGCCCAGCAGGGACCGCAAGTTCAAAGGCTTCTGCAGCACGGTGGTCTTTGCGGAAGACGGCAACTGCTCCAACACGCGATGGTCGGTGTAGCCCGAAACAAAGATGGTGGACATCTCCGGCCGCACGGCTCCTAGCTGCCTTGCCAGCTCAACGCCCTCCAACTTCGGCATCACCACGTCGGTTAGCAGAAGATGAATGGGGCCATCGTGCTCCAGCGCGGTCTGTAAAGCCTCTTCGCCGTTGCAGGCCTGCATCACGCGATACCCGTTGCGCTCCAGAAAACCGGCAACACTCTTCCGCAAGGGGTCTTCGTCTTCGGCAACCAGAATCGTCTCTCCGTTGCCCTGGACCGCCTGCTCCAGTGACCGTTCACTCTCCACGGCCTCTTCTTCCAGCGAGGGAAAGTAAACCTGGAAGGTGGTGCCGCAATCGAGTTCGCTCTCCACCCCGATATAGCCGCCGCTCTGCTTCACAATGCCGTACACGGTGGAAAGTCCCAGGCCGGTGCCCTTGCCCACGGGCTTGGTGGTAAAGAACGGCTCAAAAATGCGGGCGCGCACAGCCGGCGGCATACCAATTCCGGTGTCAGACACATTCAGCACCGAATAAGCCCCGGGCAGGAGCCCCGGCATGCTCTCACGCGCCTGGCGGCTGATTGCGGCGCTCATGGTGGACACCGTGAGCCGGCCGCCGCGCGGCATGGCGTCACGCGCGTTCACGCAGAGGTTCAGCAGCACCTGGCTGATCTGCGCCGGATCGGCCTTGACCACCGGCAGAGGCCTTTGCAGAGAGATCACCAACTCGATGTCCTCGCCAATCAGGCGCCGGATCATCTTGGCGGTTTCATCCACCGTCGAATTCAAATCCAGGATGCGCGGCGAAAGAATCTGCTTGCGGCTGAAGGCCAGCAGTTGCTGGATCAGTCCGGTGGAGCGGTTGACGGCATTGAGCACCTGGCGCGTATGCTGCCGGACCGGATTCGTTTCTTCCAGCTCTTCCTCAATCATCTGCGTGTAACTGGAGATGATCATCAGCAGGTTGTTGAAGTCGTGCGCAATGCCGCCGGCCAGGTTGCCGATGGCTTCCATCTTCTGCGCCTGGCGCAGTTGCTGCTCCAGCTCGGCGCGCTGCGAAATGTCTTCGACGTAGGCTTCCAGGCAAAGTCCGCCGCTAGGCTCGCGCGACTGGCGCCCCAGAAGACGGACCATGAGAATGTGCCCGTCCTTCTTCTTCCAGCGCACCTCGGACTCGGAGCGGCCGGTGAGGCGGCAGCTATGGGCGAAGGTCTCGCAATCCGTGTGGTCCGCAAATAGATCGCGGGGCAGGTGCAGGCCCAGCAACTCCTGCGCAGATTCATAGCCGAGCATCTCCACCAGCGCAGGATTGACGGTAAGGAAGCGCTGACTGAGCGAATCGCAGCGGTAAATGCCGTAGGGCGCGTTGTCGATCAGCGAGCGCAGGCGCGCCTCGGACTGCTGCAGGCGGTCCTCGGCCAGGCGGCGCTCGGTGATGTCTTCCACCGTGCCTTCAAAGTAGAGAATGCGGCCGTTGGCATCGCGGACCACTTTCGCGTTTTCGCGCACGAAAATGACCGAATTGTCGCGCCGCTTCCACACCGACTCGATGCCGCGCGCCTCGCCGTCACGCTCAATCTGCGCGCGGAACGATTCGCGTTGATAAATGGGGCCGCAGCCTTCCGAATCGAGATCCTGCCCTGTCAATTCCTCAAACGATGTGTAGCCGAGCATGGAGACCAGCGCGTCGTTGCACATGTAGATCAGGCCGTCGCTGGTGGTGCGGTAGATGCCGACCGGGGCATTGGAGAACAGATCGCGGTAGCGGCGCTCGCTCTCGCGCAGAGCGCTTTCGGCGCGCTTGCGGGCGGTAACGTTGGTAAAGATTCCAGCGCGGCCGGCGGCGGCGCCTTGCTTATCCAGAATGGGGAAAAACGCCACGCTGACCCAGATGGTGTTGCCATCCTTCTGGCGCAGGGCCAACTCGCCGCGGCGGCGATTGCCCAGCACAGCGGCACCCGTGGAATCCACCCGCTGGGTTCGTTCCACGGCCAGAAAGTTCCGTAGCGGCGCGCCCAGCATTTCGCCCGCGGTAAGCCCCAACATGCGCGCCATCTCGCTGTCGGCAAATAGAGTCCGGTCGGCGGCATCAAACAGCCAAACGCCGTCCTCGGCGTACGCTACCAGCTTCCGGCAGCGTTCGTCGCTATACTGCACCAGGGATTCAATGGCACTGCGCTCCGCAGCATCCATGAGGAAGTCTCAATCCTGTATGGCACGGAACCGGTAGGTACCCGGATCTCGTATAAGCCATTGTGTCACGAGCGCGTGCACAATGTGCAGTACACGTGTGGAATGTGCGCGGTACGGAAGTTATACTCCGGCTTCACGAAGGTACCGCGAGCAGTGCAAATGTTACCGAGGTAACGAAGTTCTAACAGTGTGCATGAGGTTGCATATACCCATGCGACAATGGCCTAACGGACATGCCCTAGATGTCTCGTAGGACATTGATTCGAAAGACATTAACAAGATTGGGGCGTTAACCTTGGCGAAGGGAAAAGTCATTCCTATTCTGGGTAGGTCGGCAATCAGCCGCCTCGGAGATTTGAAATGGCTAAAATCGCGATGTTCGCCCTTGTTATGCTTAGCTTGGTTAC
>JARLGJ010000039.1 GCA_031296105.1 Acidobacteriota bacterium
GGAGTGCCCGCGGATAATGGCCGGAGACAGGGCAGGCACACCCTCCGGGGTTTTGCTTTTGGGGTTGGTTTTGGGGTTGCCGTTGAATGCAGGTTGGGTAGGTGCGGCGGTGAGAGCTTTTGGTTTGCCGCCGCACCCGTAGCCCCTTGCCCGCCACGCCGCCCTGCGGCGGGCGGGTGCGCTGGGGGAAACGCCAGAGGCAGCTTGCTGCCGGAGGCGTTTTGGCCAGCGCAGGGCGAAGCCAACCTGCGGTCGCGGCCAGAGCGGAGTGGGCACGCGCCGCGCGCCAGCGCGTGTGCGTGCCCTGCGTAGCGGCGATGGCAGCGAGGAGGACGGCCGCGCGCGGGACGAAATAAGCCGCGAGCGAAGCGAGCCACCTTTTTGCAGTGGTGCCCCGCTGGAACGGCCGAGGTCAACAGAGGGGCTGGCCATGGCGGCGGCGCAGGCCTGCAAGTGGCGCGCGACGTGCGTCTTACCTTGCACGGCGCGCGACGCCACATCATCGGCGGGCGGCGCGGGAACGGAAGACGGGCTGGGCAAACAAAGCCCGCCGAAGCGGGCGCATGTTGCTCCGGCCCGGCTGGAGTGGATGCGCCAGCCGAGCCGTGCAGGTTAGAGAGGTGGTAGCGGATTCGTGCACTGGCGTGCGATGCCCGGGCAATTCCACACGATGCTCGCAAGTGACGGCCACGCTTGGACTAAGAGCTTCCGCGCACGGTCGATTGCTTGCGATTCCGAGTAGGCATTGACCATCCCGACGACCGACCATTCCGCCTGCTCGGACAGCCAGAATTCGACACGATACGTCGGACCGGGTCGAACAGGGGTGGGGGGGATTTTCGGTGGTAGGTCCGAAAACGGCCCCATGACCTTAGCCGGTGGCATCCGCTCAGCGCCCGCGTCAGCGGGCGCGCCCTTTGGGTTTGGTTTTGGTTTTGGCCTTTGCATTCGTTCCCTTCCTCCTCGGCCGACCCGCCGCCTTCCAGGTGTTTGAGATTAGTTGCATGGCGTACATGCCCTGCTTGAGATCATCGTTGTCGATAATCACTTGCTTGTCCGCATTCCGTCGGAACGTGATGTGGTCGCGGAGCAGGCCGAGTATGGCCGCGCGCACGTCTGCCTGTGTCTCGATTTTCTGAAGGTACGGTATATCGCTAAGAATCGTCACGGTGGCGTTCCTCAAATGTGATTAGTTTCGGCTGCTCGCCCACGGCCGCGATTACTGGCGTCGTGGTGGCCATGGCAGCAGAATCGGCCGCGTCCGATTCTTCTTTGCCTACGCCTGCGGCGGCTGCTTCCTGCACGGCTAGGACTGCGTCTGCGATGGCATCCGCTGCCTTCAGGTGCAGCGCTCTCTGTTTCAGCATGTGTTCGATTGTGGTCACGATGTCTGTCTCCTGTTTTTGATTTTGGCTGCTAGCTCCATGGCTTCGCGTTCGATATCCCGCACCCGGAGTGTTACGCCGTACAACTTGCGCGAGATGCCCTGAGCTTGCGTTTTGTCTGTGAAGTTGAGCAGCCACACGGCTGACTGCACTTCCTCGCGTGCTTCATTTAGGCCGATTGCCGCCGCCTCCGCACGCTCTGCCGCCCGGCATAGATTCTCGATGGCACTCATCTTGGCAACTCATCCCACGATCTATCCAGCGCCGAGTAGTACGGCAACAGGTCTTTGATGTAGTAGCGCACGAGGCGGCGGCACGTGCGCGTTTCCTTGGCGTACCACGCGCGCTCGCGCGCGGTGGTTGTGGGTTTGCTTATGGTCTCGCGGATAGCGCGCATGGTGGCGAATTCGTCATAGATGGCGCACTCCAACGCGAAGGCGCGTTCCTGCACCTCTTCAATCTGCATCGTTACCTCCATTGATTTTTGCGAGTGCGCCGGGCTTGACGGCCACGACGGCATCGCAGATGTAGGACAGCGTGGTTTTGGGTGAGTCGTGGCCGAGCAGTGCTTGCACTTGCTGGATGCTGCCGGTCGCGGCGTATAGTTCCCGCGCCACCGTGCGGCGCAGGTCATGGAGTTGATAGCCGGGTGGCAGCCCGGCGTCTTGACAGAGGCGCACGTAGGCGGCGCGAGCCGCCGAGTACGAGACTGCCGTGACGCCCGCCAGGGCGGCGACGAAGGAGCCGCCCGTGGTGGCCAGCACGAGCACGCGGGCGAGGCGAGCCGACACCGGCACGGTGACGGAGAGTCCGCGTTTGGTTATTGTGGTGATGGTTTGGGCCGACGTGTTGTAGTTCTCCGGGCCACACTGTAATGCTGTGCGCGCACGCAAGCCGCAGTCATGACAGAGCAGTACAAGGCACCGCAGCCACACTGGGCACCGTGCCGCGAGCAGTAGCGCCAAGTGTTCTGGCGGAAAGTGCGTTGAACGATACGCTGGTAGGTTGATGCGCGGTACGAACTTTTGCAGGTTGGGTGGTGCGCCGACCAGGGCGAGCCTGTCCAACACGCGTCGCAGTGACGGCCACGTTGTGTAGTACGTCCACTGCGACCAATTGCGATGCTGCCAGTCACCTACGATTTGCGTAACGTGGGCCGCCGTGAGTTGGTCCGGGAAGCACGCCCCCGCGACTTCCACCAGAGCACGGGCCGCGATGGTGTCTTGCCGGGCTTTGACTTTGCCCGATGGTGCCCACTCGCAGAGCGGCGCGAGAATGGCCCCAACGGTTGCCGCGTACCGAGGGACGGTGCTTTTTTTAGCTTCTTGCCTCTGTTTTGGTTTTCGTAGGTGAGCGCGTCGGCCGCCGTCGAGAACGCGAGACGGTGCCGCTTCCCTTCGTTGTCCCGCCACTCCGCGTAAAACGATTGTCCTCTGGTGTACATGTGGCCTGCTTGTGGCCAGCATTGAGTTTTCCGGGCCGGAAACCTGAAATGCAATCCCAGCTTGAAGAGGTCCGCAAGCTAGTGATTTAAAAGAACTTAGCTGATTTTTGAAGCTCTAGGCCGGCTCTTTTGCCGAACATACCAGGCCCCGCCGCGCGGGGCTTTTGTTCGCTTCCAGGGCAATCCTCCTCTGTCTGTTCCAGCAACGCCTTTCCGCCGCGCTACAATGTCCGCGGCACGCCGCTCTGCGAGTTGTTTCCATGTCCCGTCTGGTTGAATTTCTCAAACGCGCCGCCCTGGAGGAGGGCTTCGACCTCTGCGGCATTGCACCCACGGCTCCCTTGCAGGAGCTGGAGGGTTTTCCCGCCTGGATCGCCGCCGGTTTCCACGGCGAAATGGACTACATGGCGCGCACCAATCGCCAAGGCAAGCTGCGGCGGGCGGCGCTGGCCAACATCGCTCCCTGGGCGCGTTCGGCCGTCGTTTGCGCCACCAGCTACCACACGGACACGCCGTATTCCATCGAGGTGAACGATCCCAACCACGCATGGGTTTCGCGCTACGCGTTCCTGGAGCGCGACTATCACGAGATTCTGCTGCCGCGTCTGCGCAAACTGGAGGGCCGCCTCTACCATCGCCTGGCGGGCGGCGGCGCGGCGGTGCCGCGGACATGGTGCTACGTGGATACCGGCCCCATCGTGGAGCGCGTGCTGGCGCAGCACTCCGGCATTGGCTGGACCGGCAAGAACGCCTGCATTCTGAACCAGCGGCTTGGCTCGTGGATGTTTCTGGGCGTCATGCTCACCAGCCTGGAGCTGGCTCCGGATGCCGTGGCCGCCGACCGCTGCGGCAGTTGCACGCTCTGCTTGGACGCCTGCCCCACACAGTCCTTTCTGGCGCCGCGAGTGCTGGACGCGCGGCGCTGCATCTCCTACCTCACTATTGAGCAGAAGTCTCCGGTCGCTCCTGAACTGCGCGAGCAGGTGGGGCGTCACCTGTACGGCTGCGACATTTGCCAGGATGTTTGTCCCTGGAACCGCAAGGTGCCCTTCTCGCAAACAGCGGCTTTCTCGGCCCGTACCGAAATTGTCAATCCCCCAATGCACTCGATTTCGGATATGAACGAAGAAGAATATTGGCGCGCCTTCCGGAGAACGCCGGTAAGGAGCATCAAGTTCGAGGGCTTTTTGCGCAACGCGGCCCTGGCCATGGGCAACAGCGGAGACCCCGCGTACCTGCCGCGCCTGCGCGAACTGGCCCAGCATGAGAACCCTTCGGTCCGCGAGCACGCGCGCTGGGCCGTTGCAAAACTGGAGACCCTTGGGAATGGCTACTGTCCTTAATGCTTGTTTCATGCCACCGGCCACCATCCACCGCAGCCGCATCTACTCCCGCCGCCCCCTGGACATGCGCGCCCGCCTGCTGATGCGCGGCGAGCGCGGCAAGGAAGAAGTCGTCCACGGCTGGATGCGCGACCTGTCGTGCAGCGGAGCCGGCATGATGCTGGCCGGCAATGTGACTCCAGGAGCGGAAGTCGTGCTCAGCATGCGCCTGCCCAACCGCCTGGGACACCTGAACCTGCGGGCCGTGGTGCGCCGCCATCAGGGACTGCGCACCGGGCTGGAGTTCCTGACCACCACGCCGGAGCAGCGCTTGATGCTCACCGAACTCTGCTACGCCTGATACGCGCGCGCCAGACTCCTGGCCCAAACGCCGGAGGCAACTGGCCGCCGCGCGCGGGGTCATCTTCCCGCAAGGACTGTTCGCGCCGGAAATTTCCGGCCGGTGTCTGCATTATTTTTGACGTGGAATGTACTGCGTATCGCCGCCAACTTTGAGTTGAACGGCGATCGCGCAGGAGAGATGTAACCCTGGTATTAATTTCAAAGCTATGATGACGTCAACGTATTTGAGAAAGGCCCTTGGGGGAAAGGGCTCGATCTACGTAATATTCAGTTGATCGTACTGCAAAGCGGTTTTGTTGCGGTCTTAGCCGCGGCTTACGTTCTGCGCCTGGAGCCCCTTGGGACCCTTCACACATTCGAACTCAACCGTTTCGCCTTCATTCAAGGTGCGGTATCCGTTTTCCTGGATGACCGAATAATGAACGAACACATCTTCACCCGTGCTGCGCTGAATGAAGCCGTATCCCTTCGCTCCGTTAAACCACTTCACCGTGCCCTTCTCTTTTGCACTCACAACAACGCTCCTTTCGCTTCCAGCAAAACTACAGTGGTACAACCAGATCGGTACAGCTAGAACAAAGATCCGGGCATATCCCGCCAAACGACAAATCCGGATTCCAGCAACTTCCGCAACACTTCATCTTGCAAACATCGTTGCGAAAGCGACTGGAATCCGGATTTGAATGCCTGCGCGATACAGATAACTGCACATCACTCTATTCCCACCACACCGCAACATCATCACTGAATCACAATTCAGGATGATGCAATATGTACTCCACGGCATAGAGGTTGGCAAGCAAAGATTACGACAATCGGATAGAAATCCTCCCATTTGGGCGGTATTCAATGACGCCGCGTTCCCCGCGAAAAGCAAATGCCTCGGTTTCGCTACAATGGAAGGTAATCATGAACGCACAAACCAGATCTCCGGCTTCCCCCGGGCCTTCTGCGCCATCGCCGGTGCCCGCGTCATCTGACACCATGGATGCCTTGCGCCGCTCCATGCTGCGGACCCTGCGCCGCCACGGCGTCTCTACCCTGAAGTACCTGGGCACGACCGAGGTTCACACCTACGCCTTCTCCGTGGCCGCCAACGCCATCCTGTCGTTTATGCCGGCGGCGGTGTTGATGCGCTCGATCAGCCTGCAGGTGCTGCACTCGCGCAGCCTGGCCAATGCCGTGATCGAGATGCTGAAGGCGTTTCTCCCTACCGATGCGGGAACGCAAGCGACTATCGCAAGATGGGTAACTAACCAATCTTCCGGACACGCAATCGAGTTGTTCTCGCTCATCATGCTCTTTGTAAGCTGCACCGGCGTCTTTGAGCCTTTGGAAGTGGCTCTGAATTCTGTGTGGGGCTTTAAATCGCGCAATTACCTGATGAACCAGGTTGTCTCGCTGGGCATTGCCCTGTGCTGCGGCTTCCTGGCGTTTCTCTCCGCCGTGGCCACGGCCGGCATCTGGACGCCGACCTCGAAGGCGCAGGCCTGGCTGGTGGGCCACCTGGGCGATGGCTTCCTGGCACACGCCGTTGATTTCGTGAACACGACGCTACAGCATGTTGTGTTGAAGAGCTTCGGGATGGCCGCCGCCATCATGATTTTCTTCCTCATTTACTGGCTGCTGCCCAACGGCAAGATCAATCCGAGGATTGTTCTGCCGGCAGCCATCATTACCGGCGTGGCCTTCGAGATTGCTCAGGTCATCTTTATGGCCGTAGTGCCTTATCTTGACTTCAAGGGAACCTACGGGAACTTCTCGATCTCGGTAACCCTGATTTTCTGGGCGTTCTTCGTGGGACTGCTGCTGCTGGGCGGCGCGCATCTCTCGGCTCAGGATTTGAAGAACGCGGAGAAGTTTTCCCTGGCGGCGCATCCCGAAGGCGCAGCGTCCGAGGAATAACACTCGCCGCGCTGACGTTCGCAGCATAAGGAAGGGCGCCCCAAAAGGGAGACTCTGATTAAGTTGGAATTTGTCAGGGCATGGCTTCAGCCATGCCACTAAGACGGCAACAATATCTCGCGGCTTGAGCCGCTGAGGGAAAGTCCATCAAGAATAAAACAGCTTTCCCTCAGGGGCTGAAGCCCATGTGTTTATGCGGCTTGTAGGGCACGGATAAATCCGTGCCCTGACAAACCATCTTCCCATCAAAATCTATCGGTTACCGGTATAACTCCCGTAAAACAGCTTGCAAGACTGGCTTGTTCAGAGTCTCCCCAAAGGGCGCCCTTACTTTTTGTTATACGGCTTGTTACTCGTCCGCGGGAGGTGCATCGAGCGGGTGCTTGCCCGGCGCGCCGATGAACCAGTCCACCCAGCCATCCACCGTCTTGTACCAGAGCTGCGAGTTCTGCGGCTTCAGCACCCAGTGGCCTTCATCCGGAAAGTACAACATGCGGCTGGGCACTTTCATGCTCTGCAGGGTGCTAAAGAGCTGGAAGCCTTCGCTGACATCGAGGCGGTAGTCGAGTTGCCCGTGCACCACCAGCGTGGGCGTTTTAAAGTTGGGCGCGGCCAGCGCGGGAGACCACTTGCGATACAGCTCGCGGTTGGTCCACGGCGTCCCTTTGAACTCCCACTGGTTGAACCACAGCTCCTCGGTGGTGCCAAAGGCGCTCTCCGGGTTGAACATGCCGTCGTGCGAAACGATGCACTTGAAGCGGTCGGTGTGGCCGAGCACCCAGTTGGCCATGTAACCGCCATAGCTGGCTCCCAGCGCGCACTCGCGCGAGGGGTCGATGAACGGAAAGGTCTTCTCGGCGTAATCCAGGCCCAGCATCAGATCCTGGAAGGGACGCCCGCCCCAGTCGCCGTTCACATCGTCCACAAACTCCTGTCCGTAGCCGGTGGAACCGCGCGGATTGATCATGAGCACCACGTAGCCGGAGGCGGCGAAGAGGTTCGGATTCCAGCGGAAACTCCAGTCGTCTCCCCAGGCACCCTGCGGGCCGCCGTGGATAAGGAACTTGACCGGATAGTGCCGGGCGGGATCGAAGTCCGGCGGCTTGAGCAGGAAGCCCTGCACCTGCTTGTTCTCCGAGCCGGTGAACCAGAACCACTCGACCGGCTGCATTTGAAGCTGCGCCAGCAGAGCATCGTTCAGGTGCGTGAGCGGCTTGGCCTGGGCTTCTTCCTCTTCAAAGACCGGCTTGGATTTGACCACGGCCTTTTTCCCCTTGCCGCGGCGCTCGGGCTGCGGCGGAGCGGCGACCTCGTGCGCAATGCCGGACGAGATGGTGTACAGCTCACTGGGGAAGCGCACCGAATTGCGCGAGAAGACCAGCGTCTTGCCGTCCGGCGTGGGCGTTACGCCGCTGTTTGTGCCGCGCACCACCAGCTTGGGTGCGCCGCCCTCCACGCTGATGCTGTAGATTGGCGCGTCGCCAGCGTCTTCCGCCGTAAAGTAGAGGCCCTTGGATGTTGGAGCCCAGGCCACGTCCTCCACCCAGCGGTCGAACTTCTCCGTCAGGTTCACAATCTTGCCGGTGGCGCGCTCGATGAGTTGCAGGCGGAAGCGGTCACTTTCATACCCGGCGCGGAACTGGCTGCGGATGGCGATGTATTTGCCATCGGGAGAATAGAGCGGTGAAGAGTCCGAACCATGATTCGCAGCCGTCAGGTTCACCGGACGCGCATCGGGTGAGGCCAACGACAGGGTAAACACGTCGCTGTTGGTCGAAGTGGCCTGCTCGGCATCAAGGTTGGCCGAGTAGGCAACCTCCTGCCCGTCGGGCGAGAACACATACTGATCGGAACCGCCCAGCGAGAACGGCGGCGTGTCGCGGTCGCCCGGCGTCAGGTCGCGCACCGCGCAGGCAGCCGCGACGCAGCTTACATCCTGCAAAAACAAGTGCGAGCGCTTGCCCGTCTCGTAGGCGTTCCAGTGACGGTAAAGCAAATGATTAAAGATCTTCGCCTTCACCTTGGATTTCTCCGCCGCCTCATCCTTGGCGCGGTTGCAGGCGTCGTCATGGCAGTGCGGCCACACGGCGGAGACGAACAGCACCTGCTTGCCGTCCGGCGACCAGACGCCGCCCTCGGCTTCGGTGGAAAGCGTCGTCACCTGGCGGGGCACGCCAATCAGCGTGCCCGTCTCGTTGTGGAAAGCCTGTTCCCAGATCTGCGACTGTCCGCCGCGCACGGCGGTGAAGAGAATCTGCTTGCCATCGGGCGAGAAACGCGCGTGATCCTCGTTGCCCGCTCCCGGCTCGGTAAGGCGGTGCGGCTCGCCGCCGGCGACGGGGACAATCCACAGGTGAGACTGGCGCGTGTTCTCCGCCAGAGAAACTTCGGTGACGGTGAAGGCCGTCCAGCGGCCGTCGGGTGAGAGTGAGAAGTCGCCCATGCGCTTCAGGTTCATCATGTCATCAAAGGTGAAGGCGCGCTTATCGGCCAGCGCGGAACCGGAAACGAAAATAATGCTAACAAACAGCAGGACAAACGAAGTCAAGCGACGCAGCATGGCGTGAAACTCCTGAGATGGAACGCAGAAAAAGTCTATCGCAAGCCGCTGAAATTCTCATCGTGCGGCCGGGATTGAAGAATTATGCTAGATATGGCATAGTGACTCAGCCAGGATGAAGTCCTTGATCTTTTTGGGAGAAGTTGAATGCCGAAGGCTAAGTTCGATTCCACCGCGAGCAGCGGCAACGTCTTTGCCGACCTTGGTCTGCCCAACCCCGAGGAAGCCTTGGCCAAGGCTGAACTTGCGCACAAGATCGCGCTGGTCATCCGCGCCCGCCGGCTGACACAGCTTCGCGCCGCAGCCCTGCTGGGAGTGGACCAGCCCAAGGTTTCCGCATTGATGCGCGGCCAGTTGTCGGGATTCTCCATCGAGCGGCTGCTGCGCTTCCTGCTCCTGCTTGGCCAGGACGTTAAGATTACTGTGAAAACGAGCCCTGGGCCGCGCGCCCGCCTGCGCGTTGCCTAGGGCAAGCCTCACCCGATCCACAGATTGCCCCCGTCCTCCGCGCGATATAACATCGCAACATGGCTGGTAAAGAGGAAGACCGTTCGCGGCTGGTGACCGGCGGCGTACTGGAGGGCGAGGAGGGCTTCGAGCTCAAGCTGCGCCCGCAGCGCCTGCAGGAGTTCATCGGCCAGTCCAAGGTAAAAGAGAATCTGGCGGTGGCCATTGCCGCTGCCCGCGCCCGTGGCGAGGCACTGGACCACATCCTGCTCTACGGCCCTCCCGGTCTGGGCAAAACGACCCTGGCCGCCATCATCGCCAACGAGATGGACGCGCCCTTCCAGCAGACCTCCGGCCCCACGCTGCAAATCAAAGGCGATCTGACGGCCATCCTCACCAACGTGCGTGCCCGGCAGGTGCTGTTCGTCGATGAAGTGCACCGCCTGCAACCGGCGCTGGAGGAGCTGCTCTACTCGGCCCTCGAAGATTGCCGTCTGGACATCATGGTGGGCCAAGGGCCTTCGGCGCGGACGCACTCGTTTGAGATTCCCGCCTTCACCTTTGTCGGGGCCACCACGCGCATCGGACTCATTTCGGCTCCCTTGCGCTCGCGCCTGGGACTGGTGCTGCGCCTGGAGTTCTACTCGCACGAAGACCTGCAAATTATTCTCAACCGCTCGGCGCAGATTTTGAACGTGGGCATTGACGACGACGCCGCGCTGGAAATCTCCATGCGCTGCCGCGGCACACCGCGCGTGGCCAACCGCCTGCTGCGCCGCGTGCGCGACTACGCCCAGGTGCGCGGCACCGGACACATCGACCTGGCAACGGCCAAAGCCGCTCTCGAAATGCTCGAGGTCGATCAGCACGGCTTCGATGAGGTGGATCGCCGCCTGCTGCTGACGATCATCGAGAAGTACCAGGGCGGCCCGGTGGGCGTGAACACCCTGGCCGCCGCGCTGGCCGAAGAACCCGACGCGATTGAGGAGATCTACGAGCCGTTCCTCATCCAGATCGGCTTCCTGGACCGCACCCCGCGCGGAAGGGTAGCCACGCAACTGGCCTATCAGCACTTTGGCATTGAGCCGCCGCGGCGGCAAAACGTGCTGTTCTAAACCGTTGCCCTCATCCGCGATCGACGGATGAGGGCGGCAACTCCGCTTCACCCCAGTTGCCGCCAAAACTTCAGACCGCCGAATCCTCCTCGCGATAAAATGGAAGTGTCTATGTCCACCAGCGTTCTGCACAACATTCGCGTTACCCTTGACATGATCAAGTGGGAGCACTCATTCCTCACGCTTCCCTTCGGCCTCACCGGCGCCGTCATTGCCGCCAACGGCATTCCCGCGTGGCGCACGCTGCTGTGGATCTGCGTAGCCATGGTCGCCGCCCGTTCGGCCGCCATGGCCTTCAACCGCCTGGTGGACGCCGACATTGACGCCCTGAATCCGCGCACCAAAATCCGCGCCATTCCCGCCGGATTGCTTACGCGCGCCTTCGTCTTCTGGTTCACCGTGGCCACGGCGCTCATCTTCTTTTTCGCCGCCTGGATGCTGAATCCCTTGTCGTTCTACCTGTCGCCGGTGGCGCTGGTCATCATCTGCGGCTACTCGTTCACCAAGCGCTTCACGCGCTGGGCGCACCTGTTCCTGGGACTGGCCATGGGCATTGCTCCGGCGGCGGCCTGGATTGCCGTGCGCGGCACCATCGATCCGCGCATCCTCATCGTCACCGGGGCGGTCATGTTCTGGGGCGCGGGCTTCGACATTCTCTACGGCTGCTGGGATTACGACTACGATCCCGCGGCGGGCGTGCACAGCGTGCCGCGCTTCTTCGGCATTGCCGGAGCCCTGCGCATGGCGCGCGTCTTCCACGTGGTAGCCCTGGCGTTCTTCGCCTGGATGCTGTTCAGCTTCTCACTGGGATGGCTGGCCGTGGCCGGCGTCATCGTCACCGCCTTGGCCTTGACCTATGAGCATTCGCTGGTGAAGGCCAACGACCTGAGCCGCCTGAACGCCGCTTTCTTTACCACCAACGGCTTCATCTCCATGCTGATTCTTTTCACCGTGGCGGCCGACCGGCTGCTGCTGGGGCATCGCGGACTGTAAACATGAGCGCCACGCCGGGCAAGGAAGTCGAGATCAAGTTCATCGTCCGCGACATTGCGGCGTTGGCCACGGCGTTGCGCGCGGCAGGCTTCCGCGAGAAGACCGCGTCCACGTTTGAGTCCAACACGCTCTACGACACCGCCGCCGGAGAGCTGCGTGCCGCAGGTTCCATTCTGCGCCTGCGTGTGTACGGCGAGCGCTGCACGCTGACGCACAAATCGCGCGGCGAAAGTGGACGCCACAAATCCCGCGTGGAGCACGAGACACAGGTGAGCAACGCCGCGGAGGCCGACGCCATTTTGCGCGCTCTGGGCTACGCTCCGGCGTTTGTGTATGAGAAATTCCGCGCCGAGTGGAGCGACGGACAGGGCGAGGTGGTGGTGGACCGCACGCCGATTGGCGACTTGGCGGAGATCGAAGGCGCTCCCGAGTGGATTGACCGCACCGCCCGCCTGCTGGGCGTGGCCGATGCCGATTACATCACCAGTTCCTACGGCGAGTTGTTCTTCCGCTGGAAGCAGCAAAACGGCAGCGCGGCCCGCAACATGACCTTTGCCGAGTGCGGCACGCCGCGGCCGGAACTATAGATCAATAAAATGGGCAGGGCCGCCGCAGACCCTGCCCCGGAAAAACGCGCGGCATGCGACTAGGCCACCTGCGCGCTCTCCCGAACTTCTTCCTGATAGGCGCGCATGAAGTAGTAAATCGCGTCGTCGAAAAAGTGGTTCACGGCGAGCAGGAATTCCATCTCCTCAAAAAGTCCCGAGCCACTGTCCGCCTGATGCGAGATCCGGCTGCGCATGCGATGCACCAGCAACAGGTCCAGCAGCGCGTCGCGGCAACTGATCATGGCGGTCACGCCCTGGTCGAGCGGCACGGACTGCTTGGCGCGCTTGCGGCCCAGTTCGGCGCAGAAGGCCTCCACATCCTGCGGCGGCCTGTACATCAGCCAGTCCGTCAAGGAGTGCAGCAAGGCAAACAGTTCCTTGTGCAGTTCCGCCTCGTTCAAAACCTGATACGCCGTGGTGCGGGGCGACGTCGTCAGACGCCGAACCAGCATCTCCGCCAGTTCTTTGCTCTGCTCCTCGGCAATCCGTGAAAACTTCTCGCCTACCATTTCATTCCTCCGAGCGCTTCCTCACACAATCAGGAATCGGATCATGCACCCCGTCTCTGAAATGCAGCCCGCGTTCCTTCAGTAACCGGAACCGGAGTGGAACTCCGAGGATGCAGCGCGCCAAAAAAGGAAAATTCGCGGCCTGCGGACAGCACTCCGCGCACACACAAAAGCTCCCAGGCCGCAGCCTGGGAGTTTTCTCATTCTGCTGGCCGTTGTTTTATTCGTTGGCGCCGTGGCACTTCTTGTACTTCTTGCCGCTGCCGCAGGGGCAGGGATCGTTGCGGCCGATCTTCTCCCCGCGCACCACCTGTTGCACGGTGTTGGCCGCTTCCGCGCCCGCCAGCCGCGCCGCATCCAGATCCTTCTGCTTGCGCTTCTGATACTGCTTCTCGACGTCGTCCAGAGAGGTTTGCATCCGGCGTGGCGCAGGAGCCGCCGGAGCTTCCGGCTTCGGTTCCAGAGCCTGCTGCGCCCGCGGCGAAAGAGCCGCAAGGTTGATCTCGTCGCCGTTCTCGTCCACCACGCGCATCAGGTACAGGTAACGCACGGTGTCCTCTTCAAAGTGCTGCATCATCTCTTCAAACAGGTTGAACGACTCTCGCTTGTACTCCACCAAAGGATCGTGCTGGCCGTAGCCGCGCAGGCCAATGCCTTCCTTCAGGTGGTCCATCGCCAGCAGGTGATCCTTCCAGAGCTGGTCCAGCACGCTGAGCATGATGACGCGCTCGTGGCGGCGCAGGGCCTCGGCGCCAATCAACTGCTCCTTGGCGTTGTAGCGGGCCAGCAGGCGGTCGTAAATGGCGTCGCCCAGCTCGTGGTGATTCAGTTCGTCGGGCTTTACGCCATCGGCCAGAAAGTCCACGCCAAAGCGGCCGTACACTTCATTCTTCAATCCGGCGATGTCCCAGTTTTCCGGGTGCACTTCTTCCCCGGCAAACTTTTCCAACATTCCGCCCAGAATGTCGCGCACGTACTCTTCCTGGATCAGTTCCTTCTGTTCGCCGCCCTGCAGCAACTGGCTGCGCAGGCCATACACGGCCTCGCGCTGCTTGTTCATCACGTCGTCGTACTCAAGCAGGTGCTTGCGGGATTCGAAGTTCTGCGCCTCCACCGCTTCCTGAGCCTTCTCGATGCGGCGCGTGATCAGCCCCGACTCGATGGGGACGCCTTCTTCCATGCCCAGTTGCCGCAGCAGGTTGCTCACCCACTCGCGGGCAAAAATGCGCATCAGGTCGTCTTCCAACGACAGGTAGAAGCGCGAAGCACCGGGGTCGCCCTGGCGTCCGGCGCGGCCGCGGAGCTGGTTATCGATGCGGCGCGACTCGTGGCGCTCGGTGCCCATGATGAACAGGCCGCCGGCGGCGATGACCTGATCGTGCTCCACGTCGGTCTCCGCCTTGTACTTGTGCAGCAACTCGGTCCAGGCCGAGGTGGCAATGCTGAACTCCTGGCCCTGGTAGTACCAGTAGGCCGTCGTCGGATCGTCCGGGCGCGCGGCCACGTCGCCGGCCGCTTCCTTCACGGCCGTCGCCAGGCCTTTCTTCAGCGCCTCCTGCTTGGCCATGAACTCCGGATTGCCGCCCAGCAGAATATCGGTGCCGCGGCCGGCCATGTTGGTGGCAATGGTCACCATGCCAAAGCGTCCGGCCTGGGCCACGATCTCGGCTTCCTTTTCGTGATGCTTGGCGTTCAACACCACGTGCTCAATGCCGCGCTTCTTCAGCAGGTCGCTCAGGCGCTCGCTTTTTTCAATCGAAGTGGTGCCCACCAGCACTGGCTGCTTGCTCTCATGGATGCGTGCCACTTCGTCCGCCACGGCGTTGAACTTCTCTTTTTCCGTGCGGTACACCACGTCCTTGTTTTCCACGCGCAGCAAGGGCCTGTTGGTGGGGATGACCACCACTTCCAGCCTGTAGATCTTGTCGAATTCGGCGGCTTCGGTCTCGGCCGTGCCGGTCATGCCGGCCAGCTTCTTGTACATGCGGAAGTAATTCTGGAAGGTGATCGTGGCCAGCGTCTGGTTCTCGCGCTCGATCTTCACGCCTTCCTTGGCTTCCACCGCCTGGTGCAGGCCATCGCTCCAGCGCCGCCCCGGCATCAGGCGTCCGGTGAACTCATCCACAATGATGACTTCGCCGTCCTTCACCACGTACTCCACGTCGCGCCGGTACAGCGAGTGCGCCTTTACCGCCACTTCCACGTGGTGCTTCAGCTCCCAGTTTTCCGGATCGGCGATGTTCTGGATGCCGAGCAGCTTTTCCACCTTCACCCAGCCGGCCTCGGTCACCATGGCCGAGTGATGCTTCTCGTCGATGACGAAGTCGCCGGTGTAGATCTTCTCCGTCGGCTCGGCGCCGGGCAGTTCCTCGCCCTTTTCCAGCCGGGGGATGATGACATTGACGCGCGCGTACTTGTCGGTCGATTCCTCGCTGGCGCCGCTGATGATGAGCGGCGTGCGGGCTTCGTCGATCAGGATCGAGTCCACTTCGTCCACGATGCTGAAGTAGTGCCCGCGCTGCACGCACTCCTTCAGATCGAACTTCATGTTGTCGCGCAGGTAGTCGAAGCCGTACTCGTTGTTGGTGCCGTAGGTGATGTCGCAGCCGTAGGCGGCCTTGCGCTGCTCGTCGTCCAGGTCATGGACGATCACGCCCACCGTCAGCCCCAGGAAGGTGTACAGCTTGCCCATCCACTCCGAGTCGCGCTTGGCCAGGTAGTCGTTGACCGTGACCACGTGCACGCCGCGTCCAGCCAGGGCGTTCAGGTACACCGGCAGGGTGGCCACCAGCGTTTTGCCTTCGCCGGTCTTCATCTCCGAGATGCGGCCCGAATGCAGCACCATGCCGCCGATGAGCTGGACGTCGAAGTGGCGCATATTCAGAACGCGGCGGCTGCCTTCGCGGACCACGGCAAACGCCTCATCCAGAATCGAGTCCAGGGCTTCTTCAATGGCCGCGTGCTCTTCTTTTTCCCACTGCTTGCGGCGGCCGGCGTCCATTTCCTCGGCCGAAGGCTCCTGCAACTGCGCCAGGCGGTCCTGCACCCTCTGCTGGAACTCCCGGGTCTTGGCCACCAGCTCGCTGTCCGTCAGCTTGCTGATTTCCGGCTCAAGGGCGTTGATGCTCACCACCCGCGGCAGCAGTTTCTTGACCTCACGCTCGTTATGCGTGCCAAAAACCTTGGCGATCAGACTATTAATCAATGCTTTACCCTTTGGAGACGTTGGCGCTGCGGCGCCCGCCCGCTGCATGGCCCAGGCACAGGAATTCATGCGTGGCCACACCCTTCAAAAGCCTAACACATGGCAAGTTTTCCTTGCTCTTCTTGCCAGTCTGGGATATTGATGTCCGCTTGACAGGCGAATAGCGCTTCGTTCCCATCCGCCCCGGCTGACTCCCGGGGGTTGGCTTTTGCGCCGAATTCCGCCCCACCTGACATTTCCCCCTCGCGGGGTCTACTATGTTGTCGCATCCAGCGGCACTTGCCTTCGCCGCGAAGCTGGCGAAGGTTGGCGCCCCAAACGTTTGGGTGACTTCCCTTCCATAAGGTGGCTTCGCTTGATCGTAGGCGTTCCCAAGGAAATCAAAGACCACGAAACACGCGTCGGCGTAACTCCCGCCGGCGTCAAGGCCCTTGTCGATGCCGGGCACAAGGTTCTCGTCCAGGCCTCAGCCGGAGAGCTGTCGGCCTTCCCGGATTCCGAATACGTCGCCGCGGGCGCGGAGATCGTCGCCGATGCAGCCAAAATCTGGTCCTCGGCCGAGCTGATCGTCAAGGTTAAGGAGCCCGTCGCCGCCGAGTATCCGTACTTCCGCGACGGCCTGACCGTCTTTACCTATCTCCACCTGGCCCCGGCGCCCGAGCTGACCGGCGAGCTCCTCAAGCACAACGTCACCGGCATTGCCTATGAGACGATCCACGACAAGCTGGGCACCCTGCCCCTGCTGACCCCGATGAGCGAGGTGGCCGGACGCATGTCGGTGCAGATCGGCGCCACTTACCTGGAGAGCGAGCGCGGCGGACGCGGCCTGCTCCTCGGCGGCGTTCCGGGTGTCACTCCGGCCTCGGTCTGCGTCATCGGCGGCGGCATTGTGGGCACCAACGCCGCCCGCATCGCCCTGGGCTTTGGCGCCAAGGTCACGCTGGTGGACCTGAACCTGAACCGCCTGCGCGAGCTGGACGACATCTTCAACGGACGCCTCTACACCCTGGCCTCGAACTCCTACAACGTGGCCAAGGCCGTGGAGGAAAGCGACCTGGTCATCGGCGGCGTGCTCATCCCCGGTGCCACGGCGCCCAAGATCGTGACCCGCGAGATGGTGAAGCGCATGAAGAAGGGCGCGGTCATCGTCGATGTGGCCATTGACCAGGGCGGATGCGTGGAAACCGCGCGCCCCACGACGCACTCCAACCCCAGCTACGTGGAGCACGGCGTGGTGCACTACTGCGTCACGAACATCCCGGCCGCGGTGCCGCACACCTCGACGCTTGCGCTCACCAACGCCACCTTCCCCTACGTGATGAAGCTGGCTAACCACGGCATCCAGACCGCGCTGCGCTCGGATAAGTACATCCACGAGGGCACCAACACCCACCGCGGCAAGATCACTTACCAGGCCGTGGCGGAGTCGCAAAAGAAATCCTACACGGCGCTGGCCGATTTGCTGTAAGGCAGCGCACAAGTAAACAGGGGCACCCTTCGGGGTGCCCTATTTCTTTCGTTATTTCTATAAGCTGGTGTGCCCCAGGTTCGCGTAGCGAAGCGAAGCTAACCTGGGACAGGGTGAATCCCCGATGGTGTGCCCCAGGTTCGCGAAGCTAACCTGGGAGGATGATCCCAGGTTAACGCCCAGCAGAAGGCCGTGAACCTAGGGGCACAAACACCGGCACAAACACCCGGAAAATTTATCTTTTCGAGATTTCCTCCGCAGTGTACTATCGCGCGCATGACGCAGGGCCTGATTCGTTACCAACAATCCGGCCAGTCTCACTTTGTCACGTTCAGTTGTTATCACCGCGAGGCAAAACTCAAGCCTCCGGGAACGTGCCAGCTCTTTCTTGAAGTTTTGGAAGCGGCCCACAAGAGGTTTTCCTTTCGCGTTTATGGATACGTGCTTATGCCCGAGCATGTGCATCTGCTTATCAGCGAACCGGATGTTGCCACCTTGGCGCATGCCATCAAATATCTGAAATCATCCACATCGAAGTCGCTGCTTGCTACTCGAAGCACAGGCCCGTTTTGGCAGGCTCGTTACCATGATCGCAATGTCCGGGACGCTGAGGAATTCCGCATCAAGCTGCGCTATCTGCACCGCAATCCAGTAAAGCGTGGGCTGTGTGAATCCCCGGAGTTCTGGCCGTGGAGCAGCTTCGGACATTACGTTACAGGCGAGCGGGGCGTAGTCGAGATCGAATCCGCGTGGACGGCCATGAGGCGTGAACGAGGTGGAAATGGGTTCCCAGGTTAACCGCCAACAACAGGCGGCGAACCTGGGGCACAAGGCACATCGGAAAGTTGAAAACAACCCTCAATCAACGGCGCTGTGCCCCAGGTTCGCGTAGCGAAGCGAAGCTAACCTGGGACAGGGTGAATCCCAGGTTAACGCCCAACAGAAGGGCGTGAACCTGGGGCACACCGCTTCGTTCTACTCATCCAAACAAGAAATTCCTTATTCGTACCTGAGTGCGTCGATGGGGTCGAGCGTGGCGGCTTTCCATGCCGGGTAGATGCCAAAGACCAGTCCGATCAACGCCGAGCTGCCGAAGGCGAAGAGCGTCCATTGCAGGCTCATGGTGGCGGGCAGGGCGGGAAACACCAGCGCCACCAGCGAAGTGAGAATGGCTCCCACCAGGATGCCGAGGATGCCGCCCACGGCGGTGAGCACCACGGCCTCCATGGTGAATTGCAGCATCACGTCGCGGCGGCGCGCGCCTACGGCCTTGCGCACGCCAATCTCGCGGGTGCGCTCGGTCACCGACACCAGCATGATGTTCATCACCCCCACACCGCCCACCATCAGGGCCACGCTGCTGACGGCGAACATGAACAGAAAGACGCCGCCCGTGACCTGGTTCCACAGGTCCATCATCGAATCCTGGCTGAAGACCTCGAAGTTATCCGGCTGTTCGGGCTTCAGGTGACGGCGGCGGCGCAACAGGTCGCGCATCTCGTCCATACAGTTCTGCATGTCTTCCTGCGCCGTGCACTTCACGCTGATCCAGTTCTGCTTCATCTCCGGATGCAGTTTGCGGAAGGTGAAGTAGGGGAAGGTGATGATGTTGTCCTCCGGGTTGGAGCCGCTGCCGAAGGCGCTTTTCAGCTTCTTCTGCACGCCGATGACGGTGTAGAGCTGGCCTTCGACGGTGACCTCCTTGCCCAAGGGATCTTCGTTGCCGAAGAGTTCTTCCGCCGTGTCGTAGCCGAGCACGGCCACCGGCGAACGCTGCTCGTCCTCGGCGTTGGTAAAAAAGCGTCCGCGGTAGAGTTCGAGGTCGTTGACCACCTTTGTGTCGGCCGTGTTGCCCTGCAGGATGGTGTTCTTCGCCGTGCGTCCGTTGTACTTCACCGAATACGTGCCCACGCCAAACTGCGGCTGAAAGATGCGCAGCGAAGGCGAGACGGCCTTAACGTGCGGCAGATCCTTGATCGCCTCGGAATCCTCGTAGGTCAGCTCCTTGCGGTTCAGCATCTCGGTGGATGGCCGCCCGAAGCTGAAGACGTTGAAGTGGTAGGCGAAGACCACGTTGGAGCCGATCTGCTGCACCGACTGCTCCACGTTGTGGTTCAGCCCCCGCACCACGGAGCTGACGGTGATGACCACGCTGACGCCGATGACGATGCCGAGAATCGTGAGGAACGAGCGCAGCTTGTTCGTCACCAGCGTCTCGCCCGCCAGGCGGAAGATCTCGCCGAATTGTCCCTTCGTCGCCATCGTTGTCCTTACAACTCGAATCTAAGTGCGGCAATCGGCTCCAGCCGCGCCGCCTTTTGCGCCGGATAGACGCCGAAGAAGATGCCCACGACAAGCGCCAGCATCAGCCCCACCAGCACCGTCCACAGCTTGACCTCGCTGGGCATGCCGATCATGGCCGTCACCGTTTTGGCCACGGCAATGCCAAAGAGGATGCCCAGCGCGCCGCCCACCAGCGCCAGCATCGAGCTCTCGATGAGGAACTGCTGGCGCACGTCGCTGGCGCGCGCGCCCAGGGCCTTGCGAATGCCGATCTCGCGCGTGCGCTCGGTGACCGACACCAGCATGATGTTCATAATCACCACGCCGCCCACCACCAGAGACACGGCGGCCAGCACAATGGCCACCAGGAAAAACGTCCCGCTCAGGTTGGACCACAGCGAGAGGAAACTCTGGTTGGTCTCGATAACAAAGCTATCGGGCAGGCCCGGCTGGTCGTGGCGCAGGCTGCGCGTCAGCACCCGCACCTGGTCCATGGCCGCTTCCATGGGCGAGCCCACGCCGTATCCCTTGCCCCAGATTTTGAGTGCGATGTGCTGCGATCCAAACTGTTTGAACCAGGAGGTGATGGGCACCACCACCCAGTTGTCCATGCTTTGCCCCAGGGCCTTGCCGCGCGGCTTGCCCACGCCGATGACACGATAGACCTGCCCGTTGACGCGAATCTCCTTGTCCAGGGGATCGACGCCGCCCATCAGCTTGTCGGCAATGTCGGCGCCGATGACGGCCACGTTCGAGCCCAGGGTGACGTCCGTATCGTTCAAGGCGCGGCCGGAGCGCAGTTCCAGGTCGTAGATGGCGGTCATGCCGCTGCTCCAGCCGCGGGCCATGGAGTCGTCGCTGTTCTGCTCGCCGTACTTCACGCGCACGTTGCTCATGTAGGCCGAGGCGCCCACGTTCTTGCACTGGGTGCAGGCCTCCTGCAGGGTCAGAAAGTCTTCGTAGGTAAAGTCCTTGCGCTTCTGGTTGGCCTCCCATTCGTCAATGTTGGTGATGACGTTGGGAGCCTTGCTGAGGATGAAGACGTCGGCACCAAGGTTAAAAATTTTGCCCGCCACAAAGCCGTTGATGCCGTTGACGAACGTGACCACGGCAATGATGGTGGCCACGGCAATGACCACGCCCAGCAGCGTGAGCACGCTGCGCAGCTTGTTGGCCCACAGCGACTGGAGGGCGAGGCGAACGGCTTCCAAAGTGTTCATAACGGACGGCAGGCCGCCGGGCGGCTCGCGTCCTTCAGTGTACCGTCTTGTGGGCACGCCGCAGGTGAAAATACGTTACCCGGCGGGCCGGGCCTATTGCACCAGGCTGGCCATGGCGCGCGTCCCTGGCCGCGGCGGCACGGGCAGCGACATGTGCTCCTGGCCGGTGTGGAAGCTGCCGACCGCCTGTTGCAAGTCCTTGCCCAGTCCGGAGAGATCCTGGCAGGCCTTGGCCGATTTCTGCGCGCCGGCCGAACTCTGCTGGGCCATGCGGGCGATCTCGTCCATGCTGTGATTGACGTCGCGCGCGCTCTCGGTCTGCTCGACGGCGGCCCGGGCGATGCTGCTGACCATCTCGTGCATGCGGTCCGAGCTTTCGATGATCTGGGTCAGCGCGGTGCTGGCCTGGCTGGCGGCATCCACTCCGGCGCTCACCTTGGTGTTGCCGGCCTCCATGGCGGACACGGCCTTCTTGGTTTCCTGCTGGATGGTGGCGATCATGGCAGCCACTTCCTTGGTGGCGTTGGCGGTGCGTTCGGCCAGCTTGCGCACCTCGTCGGCAACCACGGCGAAGCCGCGTCCCTGTTCTCCGGCGCGGGCGGCCTCAATGGCGGCGTTCAAGGCCAGCAGGTTGGTCTGGTCGGCAATGTCGTCGATGACGCCGATAATGACGCCAATCTGTTCTCCGGAACGTCCCAGGGCTGCGATCTTGGTGGCCGTGTCGCGGGTCGATTCGGCCAGGCCCTGAATCATTTCCACCGTGGAAGAAACAATCCTACCGCCGCTCTTGGCCAGTTCGCCGGCCGATTGTGCGTTGTCCAAAGCGCGGGTGCAGGAGTCGCCGACGCGCTCGACGGCTGCCGCCATTTGCTGCATCGCGGAGGCCACTTGCACGGCCTGGTCTTTCTGGTCATCGGCCGTGTGCGCGATTTCGCTGGCCGAACCGGAGAGATCCTCGCTGGCCCCGGCCACCAGCTCGGCGCCTGCGGAGACGCGCTGAATGGTGTCCTTCAGCTTGTTCTGCATCGAGTTCAGATCGGTATAGATCAGGGCAACTTCGTCACCGCCATCCTCGGGCAGGTCGCGGCCGCGCAGGTCTCCGGTGGCAATTAGGCGCATGCGCTGGTCCAGGGTTTTGATGAAGGTCTGAATCCGGCTGCCCAGCAGGAATCCGCCCAGTAGCAAGACCCCAAGCAGGATGCTCAGCAGCACCAGCCCGGTGACGGTGGCACGGCTTTGCATGTCTGCCAATTTGCGGCTGTCAGCGTCCAGGGCATCATGCACGCGCCGGTTCAACTCGGCGCACTCGGCCTGTGAAGCCGCCAACATTGGTCCCGCGGCCTTCAAGCGCTCCAAAGCGTGTTTGAGGCTGTCCGGCTGGCGTCTGGCGGCCTCGGACAAAACCTCCTCCTGGAGCTGAAGGGCGTCGCGGCTGCGAGCTTCTATGCGCTCCACCAGGGCGCGGCTCTCCTGTTCCGGAACCAGTTCCTTCAGTTGCGCAAGATCGTCGAAGTTCTGCTTCCAGGCGTCGTGACGCAGTTTGTCATGACGCGCGAGCGACTGCGGATCGTCGCCGTAGAGCAGCATGTTGCGCATCTGCAGTCCCTCGGCGCAGGCGTTGCGGCTGGCGCGCTCGGCGGCCATGGCCACGGGGATGCGCACGGAGCGCACAACGTGCTGCATCCGGCCGATTTCCGTAAGTTGATAATAGCCAACACTGGCGCTGATGATGCCCATCAGGGCTACGGCGCCGAACGCTATGGCCATGCGGGCCTTGAGACTGAGTCGCACGAGTTCCTCCAAGTGGCCTGGGCCACCTCCAAAGGAGATATCGGAGAAGAAGGCAAAGGGCTTTAGTGGACGGGGAGCCGTCACAAAGCAATGTGACGCGCCCACTTAGCACACCCCCGGGACGTCGTGTATCACACCTAGGACAGGCAATTGTGAAGCGGCGATGAAAATTGAGACAACTTCGCCGCTATGTTACGATGGCCTGCTTTGGAAGTCCCCGGATTGTGCTTTCAGGTGCGCCGGGTAAGCCCTTCCCCAACCCGGCTGCCCGGGGCCTGTCTCCCCGGTTCGGAATGTGGAATGGCACGCATAGCAGTAAGACGCTCCCGCGAAAAAAGGGAGCGCCGTAGGTGAATGTTCCTGCAGGTGCCGCGTACGGTTGCCGCAGCTTCTCCCGCGACTCCAGCGCTCACCGCAGGGTGTTTGAATCAACGCTCATGGAGTCATTCAGTGAAGACCTACGATGGTGAAAATGTTCGCAACGTGGCTGTCATTGGCCACTCCCACTCCGGTAAAACCTCTCTTGTCAGCGCCCTTCTGTACACCTCCGGCGGCACGCCCCGCCTGGGCCGCGTGGACGACGGCAGCAGCGCAACCGATTATGACGAAGAGGAAATTTCGCGCCAGATGACGATCTCGGCCGCCTTGGCCGCCCTGGAGTGGAACAAGACCAAGATCAACCTGATCGACACGCCCGGCTTCAACATGTTTGTGCACGAGGCCGAGTTGGTAGTGCCGGCCGTCGATGCCGCGCTGGTCGTCGTGGACTCCGTCTCCGGCGCGCAAGTGGTGACGCAGAAGGTCTGGAAATACGCGGATGGCTTCAACCTGCCGCGCATTGTGGTGTGCACCCGCATGGACCGCGAACGCGCCGACTTTGAGCGCGTCATGGAATCGCTGACCACTACCTTTGGACGCGCGGTCGTCCCGGTGCAACTGCCCATCGGCGCGGAAAAGAACTTCAAGGGCGTCATCGACCTGGTCAAGATGAAGGCCTACATGTACGACATTGGCGGCAACGGCCGGTCGCGGGTGGAAGAGATTCCCGCCGGCATGGCCGAAAAGGCCAAGGCCGCGCACGAGGCGCTGGTGGAACTGGTGGCCGAGGGCGACGACGAGCTGATGAGCGAGTTCTTTGAGACCGGCACCATTGGCGAAGAACACATTGTGAAGGGTATCCACAACGCCATCCGCGAAGACCGTCTCTTTCCCGTGCTGTTCGCCTCGGGCCTGGGCAATATCGGCTCCGACGAAGTGCTGGATTTCCTGGTGGACTACGTGCCCACGGCGGTGGAGCGCAAGACGTATGCCGCCGCGCCTGCCGCTCCCGGCGCCGAGCCGGCGCAGCGCAGCGTGGACAAGGCCGCGCCGCTCTCGCTGTTCGTCTTCAAGACCATCAGCGATCCCTTCTCCGGACGCATCAGCTACTTCAAGGTGGTCAGCGGCGTATTGAAAAACGACGCCACGGTGACCAACTTTACCCGCGGCACTCTGGAAAAGTTCGCACACATCTCCGCCGTGCTGGGCAAGCAGTTGCTTCCGGTGCCGGAACTGTCGGCGGGCGACATTGGCGCCGTGGCCAAGCTGAAGGACACCCTGACCGGCGACTCTCTGGGCGACAAGTCCGCGCCGGTGGCGTATCCCAAGGTTGTGCTGCCGGAGCCGGCCATTACCTTTGCCATTGAGCCCAAGACGCGCGCCGATGAAGACAAACTGGGCGCGGGCGTGCAAAAGATGAAGGAAGAAGATCCCATGCTGCGCTTCTTCCGCGATCCGCAGACGAAAGACTTCCTCATCGCCGGCACCGGCCAGCAGCACATTGAAGTGGTGGTGAGCAAACTGAAGCGCCGCTACCACACCGAGGTCGTGCTGAAGGCGCCGAAGGTGCCCTACCGCGAGACCATCCGCGGCACGGCCGACGTGCAGGGCCGCCACAAGAAGCAGTCGGGCGGCCACGGACAGTTCGGCGACTGCAAGATCAAGATGTCTCCGCTGGAGCGCGGCAAGAAGTTCGAGTTCGTCAACAGCACCTACGGCGGCTCCATTCCGAAGAACTTCATCCCCGCGGTCGAGAAGGGAATTCTGGAGGCCGCCGCGCGCGGCTACCTGGCCGGCTACCCGGTGGTGGACTTCAGGGTGGAGCTTTACGACGGCAGCTATCACGACGTGGACTCGAACGAAATGAGCTTCAAGACCGCGGGCCGCATCGCCTTCAAGAAAGCGATGGAGTTGGCCAAGCCCTCTCTGCTGGAGCCGGTGATGCAGGTGGAAATCACCGTGCCGGACGAGTTCGCCGGAGCCATCATGGGCGACATGAACTCGCGCCGCGGCCGCATCCAGGGCATGGACAACCAGGCGGGCAACACTATCATCAAGGCGCACTGCCCCATGTCGGAGATGCTGACCTACGGCACCGATCTGACCGCGATGACGCAGGGCCGCGGCTCGTTCAACATGGAAATGGATCACTACGACTTTGTGCCCGGCGTGCAGCAGGAAAAGATCATCGCCGCCGCCAGGGCCGCCGGAGCCGGATTGGAAGAGGAAGAAGAAGAGTAGCTTTCTTCCCTTCCCAAACTTCACCCGTACTTGTGCCCCAGGTTCACGCCCTTCTTTTGGGCGTTAACCTGGGGTTTTTCGTATCTTCATTTCTGGCTTTGTATCCGTCTTTGTACCCCAGGTTCACCGCCTGTTGTTGGCGGATAACCTGGGTTCTTTCCATTCCCAGGTTATCCGCGCCTGCGGCGCGGCGAACCTGGGGCACAACGGGCTGATCTTCTTCTCGGCCGCCCAGGTTATCCGCGCCTGCGGCGCGGCGAACCTGGGGCACAACGATCCATTCAAACAACAAAGTTAAGGGCGCGGCCGAAGCCGCGCCCTTAACTTTGAAATCTTGAAACTTTTGAAACCTTGAAACCTGCCTTTAGTCGTGCACGCCGTCCATGAATGCGCGCAGTTTGCGCGAGCGCGACGGGTGACGCAGCTTGCGCAGCGCCTTGGCTTCGATCTGGCGGATGCGTTCGCGGGTGACAGCGAACGACTGACCCACTTCTTCCAGCGTGTGCTCCGAGCCGTCTTCCAGTCCAAAGCGCATCTTGATGACCTTCTCTTCGCGCGGCGTCAGCGTGCGCAGCACCTGCGAGGTCTGGTCCTTCAGGTTCACGTTGATTACCGCCTCGGCCGGCGAGACCACGGCGCGATCTTCGATGAAGTCGCCCAGGTGCGAATCCTCTTCCTCGCCGATCGGCGTTTCCAGGGAGATCGGTTCTTGCGCAATCTTGAGAACCTTGCGCACCTTGGCCACCGGAATGTCCATGCGGCGCGCAATCTCTTCGCTGGTTGGCTCGCGTCCCAGCTCCTGCACCAACTGGCGCGAGGTGCGGATCAGCTTGTTGATGGTCTCGATCATGTGCACCGGAATACGGATGGTGCGCGCCTGATCGGCAATGGCGCGTGTGATCGCCTGGCGTATCCACCACGTGGCGTAGGTCGAGAACTTGTAGCCGCGGCGGTATTCGAACTTGTCCACCGCCTTCATCAGGCCGATGTTGCCTTCCTGAATCAGGTCGAGGAACTGCAAGCCGCGGTTGGTGTACTTCTTGGCGATGGAAACCACCAGTCGCAGGTTCGCCTCAATCAGCTCGCGCTTGGCGTGCTCGGCGTCCATGTCTCCCTGGATGATCTCGCGCTGCGTGCGCTTCAGCTCGGTGAAGACCGCGCCGGCTTCTACCTCGATGCGCTCCATGTCCTGGCGCACGCTGCGGACCTGCTTGCGGATCTCCTTCTTCTGCTCTTCGTTCTTGGTCAGCTCGCAGCGCTTTTCCAGGTTCATTACCTGGCGGTCGAGGGCCTTCATGTTCTCGACCGTCTTGTTGACGCGGTCGATGAGGCGCTTGCGCTCCTGGTTGGTAAAGCGCAGGTTGCGGATGGCGCGGCTCACTTCCACCTGGCAACGGCCCAGGCCCCAATGCGCCTTGCGCTGGTCGCGCTGCTTCTTCTTGTCCTTGCCCGGCAGGCCAAGGTCGGTGAGCTTGGCGGCAAAGGTCAAACCCTTTTTGTAGTGGCGCGCCAGGTCGTCGATGCGGCCGGTGATTTCCTTCAATCGAGACAGCATCACCTCGTCGGTGATTTCTTCCTCGTCGAAGACCACCGCTTCCTTCACCGAGCGCACGCCGCGCTTCAGGTCGTCGCCAATGGCCAGCACTTCGCGAATCACGATGGCCGAGCGCGACAGTGCCTTGAGCACGCGAATCTGTCCACGCTCAATGCGCTTGGCGATTTCCACTTCGCCTTCGCGCGTCAGCAGCGGCACGGTGCCCATCTCGCGCAGATACATGCGCACGGGGTCGTTGGTCTTTTCAAGGGCGCCCGGCGTCAGGTCGAGTTCGACGTCTTCCGACTCTTCGTCGCCGTCGAACTTCTTCTCCGCAGTCAGCTTCGTGTCTTCCAACACGTTGATGCCCTGGGTGCCGATCATGCCAAGCAGATCGTCCAGGTCGTCGGCAGAGTTGATGTCATTCGGCAGCAGGTCGTTCACCTCGTTGTAGGTGAGAAAACCTTTTTCCTTGCCGGTATCAATCAACTTCTGAATATCTTCGTACTTGTCGTCAAGAGCCAAGGGACTAATCCTTCACTGGCGCCATAGGCAGCCGGAAATCTTCATCTGCGGCAGGCGCACGGCCGCCAAGCCACAAAAAGGCCTTCCGGCCAAATATCGGCCGAAAAAAGGCACACTTTACCTATCCTAACACTGAGATGCACAAGAGTGCCCGCTCCGCTCCGGGCAAGTCGCCATATTGGCGAGGAGGCATATAGCCTTTAGATGCGGAGAGCCGTCCCGAGTTTCGGGAACATGACTATTTTGGCAAATTTAAGCACGGCTGGCAAGCCATGGGTTGCAAAGCAAGCCGATCTATCTTCTTTTTCAATCAGATAGATCGGCTGCTCGGACTACGCGCAGGGCACCACCGGGCCGGGCGTCGGCGGCATTCCTGGGATGACAATGTCCGGCGTCCCCGGCGAATCCGGCGTCGCGGGCGTACCTGGAATCACCTGCGCCGGAGTTCCGGGAATGTCCGGCCCGTAGCAAATTCCGCTGGAAGTATCCCATGCCGGAGGCGTGGGGGGCATTGGCCGCGGAGCCTGCGGAATGGGCGCGGCTGGCTCCGTAGCGGCGGCGTGGGCGGCTTCCGCGGCGTCAATGGCCAACTCGCCACTCAGCGTTGCGTCCATCGGCGTGCCGGTGTCAAAGAAGAAGTCCGGCGGTCCCTGGCGGTGCGCGTGCATCAGCAGGGCCGCGCCCACGGCAGCTATGCCCGCGCCAATGCCCAGACCAATGGCCGCATTGCGCCCGCGGGTGGAAGACGTCATAGTGGCGGGCACAAGCTGCCCTCCGCTGATGGTGCCCGGCGTGATCGATCCATCATGTCCAGAGGCCGCGCCGATTGCGGCACCAACGCCCGGCGCCAGCAGCAGCGGGAGGAGGGCCAGTCCGCGATGGCTGTTGGGGGCCGGCTGCCACCAGCCCAGCGCGCTGCGCACGGTCACCGTGCCGGGGACGGAAGCGGCGTAGCCGTCGGCAAAGGCCAGGGTGGCTGCTCGCAGCACAATCTCCACGCGGTCGTCTTTCTGCGAAATTTTTTCGATGCGGCCTTCCAAGTAGGTTCCGGGAGGAATCGCGACTTGCGATCCGGAAACCACGGGCGAAGCCATTTGTGCACGCAGCGAGCCACCCACGTGCGTATCGGCGCTGGAGAGCGGAGCCGCTAGCACTACGTTGAGCACCGTGCCGGCCGGGACCGTCAGACGTGAAAATGCCGCGGCGGGGCCCTGCTGTGCCGCGCCGGGCAAAACAACCATCAGCGTTACGAGGAGCACTGCCAAAACCTTCTGCATTACGTTGCCTCCTGCAATGGGGAATAAGAACTGTAGGATTGAACCCCGGCAGCCAGGTTCCGGCGATTGCGATTGGTGAAGATTCGCTGCGGAGTGTTGCCGGCGGGTTGCGAAGGGTTAAGCCCGCGCCCCATCTCTGGCCTATGGTTCCTATCAAATCTTCTGATTGGCCCTGTCAGAAATGGCGCTGTAACTTCTTTCAATGGCGGCCAACCCCACAAACGTTACGGCAAAAGCACTCTTTGAGGGTTACGACCTGGGCGCGTTCTACGACGAGATGTTTGAAGGCCCCGGCAAGCCCCGGCCTCACTACGTCAAGCTCTTCCAGCGGCTGGCGGAAATGGCTCCCGAGCAGTTTGAAGAGCGCCGCAAAGTGGCCGAGCTCTCCTTCCTCTTGCAGGGCATCACCTTCACCGTCTATAGCGACGGCGCGGGCACTGAGCGCCTGTTTCCCTTCGACCTGATCCCGCGCATCATTCCCTACCACGAATGGGAAAAGGTGGAGCGCGGACTGGCGCAGCGCGTCAAGGCCTTGAACCTGTTTCTCAAGGACATCTACGGCCCGCAGAAGATCCTGGCCGACAAGCGCATTCCGCGCTCGCTGGTGTATAGCTGCAAGCACTTCCGCCGCGAGATGATCGGCCTGCAAGTGCCGCGCGGCATTTACACCCACATCAGCGGCATTGACCTGATCCGCGACTCGGCCAGCGGCGAGTACATGGTGCTGGAAGACAACGTGCGCACGCCCAGCGGCGTCAGCTACGTGCTGGAAAACCGCCTGATCATGACGCGCACCCTGCCCGAGGCTTTCCAGGCCTACGGCGTGCTGCCCGTGGCGCACTACCCCAGCGAGCTTTCGCGCATTCTGCACAGCCTGTCGCCGCGCGGCAACCACGCGGAGGCCGTGTTGCTGACGCCGGGCATTTACAACAGCGCCTACTACGAGCACAGCTTCCTGGCGCAGCAGATGGGCATTGAGCTGGTGGAAGGCCGCGACCTGGTGGTGGACGACACGGTGGTCTATATGAAGACCATCCACGGCCTGCGCCGGGTGGACGTCATCTACCGCCGCGTGGACGACGACTTCCTGGATGCCCTGGTCTTCCGCAGCGATTCGCTGATGGGCGTGCCCGGGCTGATGGGCGCCTACCGCGCCGGCAACGTGGCGCTGGCCAACGCCGTGGGCAACGGCGTGGCCGACGACAAAGCCGTGTACGCCTACGTGCCGGAATTCATCCGCTACTACCTGGCCGAGGAGCCGATTCTGCGCTCGGTGGATACCTACCTGTGCAGCCGTCCCGGCGATTTGCAATATGTTCTGGAGCACCTCGGCGAGCTGGTGGTAAAGGCCGTGGGCGAAAGCGGCGGCTATGGAATGCTGATCGGCCCGGCCGCGGACAAGGCGAAGATCGCGGACTTCCGCCGTCGCATTCAGGCCGATCCGCGCAACTACATTGCGCAGCCGCTGATTGGGCTGTCGCGCGTGCCTTCCTTCGACGTGGAGCAGGGGCAGGTTGGCGGGCGGCATGTGGATTTGCGCCCCTACTGCCTGTTCGACGGAGAAGAGGTAACGGTCGTGCCGGGCGGACTGACGCGGGTGGCGCTGCGCGAGGGTTCGGTGGTGGTGAACTCCTCGCAGGGCGGCGGCAGCAAAGACACCTGGGTTGTGCGGGAGGAGGGATGACGACGATGCTTTCGCGCATTGCAGATTCGCTCTTCTGGCTGGCGCGCTACATGGAACGCGCCGAGGACACGGCGCGCATTCTGGACGTGAACTACCACATGATGCTCGAAGAGAGCGAGAAGTTCCTGCGCCTGCGCTGGGATCCCCTGCTGGTGATGGCCGGCGAGGAACAGCGCTTCCGCGCGCTTTACGACGAGGCCAACGCGCACACGGTCTTCGAGTTCCTGGCCTTCCGCCAGGACAATCCCAACTCCATTGTGCAGTGCATCGCCAACGCGCGCGAGAACGCGCGCACCATCCGCGACCGCCTGTCGCGCGAGATGTGGGAGGACATCAACGGCCTCTACCACGCGGTGAACTCGTTCGATTGCCGGCAGGAAATCGCCAACGGACCGCACCGCTTCTGCGACCTGGTAAAGTTTGGCAGCCATCGCTTCCACGGCGTGGCCGATGCCACCGTGCCGCACGACGAGGGCTGGCAGTTCCTGCGCCTTGGCTGCCACCTGGAGCGCGCCGAGATGACCGCGCGGCTGGTGGACGTGCAGTACCAATACCTGCTCGATGCGCCGCTGCTCTCCGGCCCGCCGGACAATCACCAGTGGATGGCCGTGCTCAAGTCGGTGGGCGCCTATGAGGCCTACCACCGCAAGCACTACTCGCAGATTGAGCCGGAGCATGTGGCGGAGATGCTGATCCTGCATCCGCAGCACCCGCGCAGCATCCGCTTCAGCGTGAACGAAGTGCAGGAAGGACTGCGCGCGCTCTCCAACTCGCAGCCCGGCAGCTACAGCAACGAGGCCGAGCGCCAGACCGGCAAGTTGCTGGACCGTCTGCGCTACGACCGCATCGACGAGATCTTCCAGCACGGCCTGCACAGCTACCTGAACGAGCTGCTTGGCTCCTGCCTGCACATCGGCGAGCACATTGCGCGCAGCTACTTCTACTACAAGGCAATTGTATGAACCGCTACCACCTGGTGCACATCACGGAGTTCCACTACGACGGGCCGGTGTCGGAGAGTTACAACGAAGTACGCCTGCGCCCTTTGACCGATGAGAAGCAGAGCTGCCTCAGCTTCAAGCTCACCACCACGCCGCCCTCGCAGTCGCGCAGCTACCAGGACGCCTTCGGCAATTGGGTGCACCTGTTCAACGTGCTGCGCGAACATCGCCACCTGAAGATCGAGACCGACTCGGTGATTCTACGCATGGACGCGCCCGCCGAGCCGCCGTCCGCAACCCTTGCGGATGTGGACGCCGCGCACGACGAGCTTTTTGAGGACTATTACGACTACCTGGTGCCCAGCGATTACGTGCCGCACCTGGCGCAGTTGGACCCTTTGATTGCCGCGGCCGAAGCGCTCGCTAACGGCAACGCCTACGGCTTCGCCGAGGCCGCCGCGCGGCTGATTCATGAGCGCTTCCAGTACCTTCCCGGCGCCACCCACGTGCACTCCTCGCTGGCCGATTCACTGACCAACGGCGCCGGCGTGTGCCAGGACTTCGCCCACCTGCTGATCGGCATGGCGCGCAAGCGCGGCATTCCCGCGCGTTACGTCTCCGGCTACCTGGTGCCGCAGTGCGCCTCCAACCCCGACTCCGCGCTGGAAGAAGTCATTGGCGGACAGGCCTCGCACGCCTGGGCCGAGGTGTACATCCCGGGCAGCGGCTGGCTGCCGCTCGATCCCACGCTGGGCCGCCCGGTGGCCGCGCGCCACGTGCGCATCGGCTACGGGCGCGACTACGGCGACGTGGCTCCAGTGCGCGGCATGTACAACGGACACGCCGGACAAAGGCTCTCGGTGGACGTGCAACTGCGCCCCGACGTGGACGTGGACGGCCATGAGCAGTTGAACAGCAGCACCCTGATTCCGCCCGAAGAAGAGATTCTTGAGGAACGCCCGGCGCAACCCGTGCAGCAACAGCAGCAGTAGCAGTAAGCACTCAGGCAGCACTCAAAACCATGATTCGCGTCCTTCGGGGTGCCGGCTCTGTAGGTTCCGGTTCACCAGCAGCTTCGCCTCGGCATCGCCGTTCTCCTTCCGGCGGATGTCAAAGCCGTGCCGATACTGCGCGCAATCAAGTCGCGACCTCCGCGTGAAGCTCGTCCGTAAGATTACGAGGGCCTTTGATGGCCGCTTCATAGAAGGGCGCGAGCAACAGCACCATGCTGCAAAGATCTCGATTTTGTCCGTGTAGGACGGAATTCCTCCCCACGGGAGCGCGCTGAGTGAATATTTTTCCTCTTCGGGGCGGCCATGGAGTGAAAATGGAAGCGTAACTGGTTGTTGGAGTCCACAGGAGAACCCGGTTCAATGTCCAACACGAACGCGCACGGCTTGGTGGAATCGCCGGCTCAGCACTCGCCGCTGGTAAAATCCGAAAACGTCAATCATAACGGGGCGACGGACAGCACTACAGAACCCAAGGATACGCTGGCCATTATTGCCGTCACGCTGGCCGCCATTGCCGCCTTCCTCAATGTTTTTGCCACCCAGCCGCTTTTACCGCTTTTCGAGCAGATCTTTCACGCCTCCAAGGCAGAGGTCGGACGATCCGTAAGCGTAACCACCCTTGGCGTCGCACTGAGCGCCACGTTCTGGGGAACCTTGGCCGAGCGCGTTGGCCGCCGCAAGGTCATCGTCATTTCAACCTTCCTGCTCGCCATCCCAACCGTCCTGACCGCCACCTCGACAACCCTCACGCAGGTGGTGATCTGGCGCTTTCTACAGGGCCTCATCGTGCCCGGCATCTTTGGCGTCACCATTGCCTACATCACCGAAGAGTGGCCGCGCTCGCGCGTGCCCCGGGTGATGTCGATTTACCTCACCGGCGTGGTGTTCGGCGGCTTTCTCGGCCGCCTGTTGCCGGGAGTCGCCGCCGTCCATCAGGTCATTCCCTTCGTCGCTCCCCGCTGGGGCAACGGGTTCATCATTATCGGCACGGTTGAATTCATCTTTGGATTCTTGCTCTGGCGTTGGCTTCGCCGCGATTCTCCGCTGGCCGCCGGAGCAGTCAAAAACACAAATATCTTCCGCCACCTGCGGAATCCGCAGCTCATTGCGACCTGCGCCGTCGGATTCAATGTGTTCTTTTCCCTGGTGGCGGCCTTCTCCTACGTCACCTTTTATCTTGCCGCCCCGCCGTTCAACCTTTCGCCCGCGAAGCTGGGCATGCTCTTCATGATCTACCTTGTCGGGCTTGTCGTGACGCCTCTGGGCGGCATATGGATCTCGCGCGCCGGATCGCGCACGGCCCTCATCTGCTCGGTCGGAGCCGGCATCGTGGGAATCCTGTTGACCCTGATTCCGAACCTTCCGGTCATCCTCCTCGGCCTGACGATCTGCTCTTCCGGAGTCTTCATCTGTCAGACGGCCTCGAACAGTTACATCCAGCGAATCGAGAAGTCGGGCGGACGCGCCTCTGCCACCGGTCTTTATGTGATGGTCTACTACGCCGGCGGCGGCGTAGCGGGAGTTCTGCCCGGTTACCTCTGGCGCTACGGCCAATGGAAGGCCTGCGTGGCACTGATTGTCTTCGTGCAGGTGCTCTCCGTCATCATTGCCGGAAGTATTTGGAAGGGTAAGGACGCTTAGAGAAGCTCTGAATAAGTCACTCTTGCAAGCTATTCTACGGGAGTTAAACCGGTCACCGATAGATTTTGATGGGGACATGTTTTGTCAGGGCACGGATTTATCCGCGCCCTGACAAAATTCGACTTATTCAGAGATTCCTTATGGGACGTCTTGCTCAGAACCAGCCCGAGCGATAGACGATCCACCAGCTTGCGAAGAGCGCCACAAAGGACTCCGCCACCGCCCAGCCAAAGGGCAGCAGGTAGCCGAAGAGGCTGAGGACGCACCAGAGAATCCAGAATATTTTGCGTTGTACGGAGTCGATCTTCTCACCTCGGACTGCATGTCCTGCGGCTCAGGCGCGCCGCTTGCCGGAGAGGTTTTCCACCTTGAGGGCGAACACGCGCGTCAGGTCCTCGCGCGACTCGATATACCTGGCGCCCTCTTCCTGAAACGCCGGCGAATATTTCTGAATGAGCCACATCAGCGAGCGCAACTTCTCCTCGCCCGCCAGTTCGCGAACCTCGCCCGTGACAATCGCGCTCTCGTAATAGGTGCTGAACATCTCCGGCTCCAGACGGGTGGAAGCCACCACGCAAAAGCTGGCTTGCGGATGATGTTTGAGATTGTCGATCTTGCGTCCTTCCAGGGCGCAGTGCAGGTGTATGTCGCCCTCGCGATACACGTAGCTGAGCGGCACGCCGTAGGGCTCGCCATCCGCGCCCACCGTGCTCAGCACGCCGTACTCGCCCTTTTCCAGAATCTTGCGCGCCTCGATGTCGTCAACCGCACGATCTTCGCGGCGCATGCTGCGCAGAGCATGGTCCGGCATAGTTGTACTCCAGGATGTCCCCACAATAGGTACGCAAGATAATGGCGATTTCCACGCGTAATTGCAAGGGTAATTTGCCGCGGCGCAAAGGCGGCCAAACAGCCGGAATTACACGGTGACGGCGTGGCGCAGGGCGCGGTCTACTTCCTGCTTCTCCTGCATCAACTGCGCCATGGCGGCCGCGTCCTGCTGGCGCTCGGCCTCGGCAATCTGCCGCCGCAACTCGCGCTGGCGCCGCTCCAACTGCCGCCGCCGCAGCGCGTTGATGGACCCGGCCAGCAATTCGGCCGTCAGCGTTTCGTGCTCGCGCATCACCACCGACATCAGCATCTTGTGCTGCGCCTCGTCCAGTTCCAGCGTCATTACGTCTTCACCGTCGGCCAGGGCCTTCAGCACGCGGTCAATCAACCCTTCGGCGCGCAGGCCCTGGTGCAAGTGCTCCGAACTCAACGTGTAGTACGCCTGCTCGGCCGGGTTATAAACCTGCTCCTGGCCGTTCTCGTCCTCAAAGGTAAATGACAAGTCGTTGCCCGCCGTCAGCGCCTGCAACAGAATGCGCTCGGCCTCCGTCAGCGGCGCGTCTGGACGCGGCGCAACCTGCGTGGCCGTGCGCGAGGAGGCCACATGGCGCAGCTCCTGGCGCAGCACGGCAGAGTCGATTTGCAGCTTCTGCGCCACGTCGGCCGCCAGCTCGTCACGCACAATGCGGCTGGGCACGCGCTGTATATGAGGCAGCAGGAAATTGATCGCCTTCACCTTGCCCTCGGCCGTGCGCGGAAACTGCGCCAGCGCGCGCCCGATCAGGTATTCAAAGTATTTCGGCGCCGCGCGCAGTGCGCTGCCGTAGGCATCGCGTCCCTTTTTGCGCACGTACAGATCAGGATCAAAGCCGGCCTCCAAGGTCAGCACGCGGATCTCGAAATCCTCGCCGACCAGCAGAGAGAGCGAGCGCTCGGCGGCCTTGGCGCCGGCCGCGTCGGGATCGAAGTTCACCACAATGTTCTTGGTGAAGCGCGCCAGCAACTTGGCCTGCGCCTCGGTAAAGGCCGTGCCGCTGGAGGCAATCACGTTGTGCAGTCCGGCGTTGTACACCGAGATGCAGTCCATCTGCCCTTCCACCAGGATGACGTAGTGCAGTTCCTTGATGCCCTCTTTGGCCAGATGCAGATTGAACAGCACGTGCGACTTGCTGTAGATGGGCGTCTCGGGCGAGTTCATATACTTCGGCCCGGCCTTTTCGTCCGTGGCCAGCGTGCGCCCGGTAAAGGCGATCACCTTGCCCCGCTCATTGCAGATGGGGAACATGATGCGGTTGCGGAACTTGCTGTACAGCGCACTGGGCGGAGGGGCCGCTCCGGGCGCGGAATCTTTTTCCTTCCAACTGAACAGGCCGCTCTCGCGCAGCGCGTCTTCATCGGCCAGGGGCTTCAAACGGTCGCGCAGCAGAAAGCCCGACTCCGGCGCATAGCCGATGCGGAAGCGCGCAATGGCCTCGTCGTCCAGTCCGCGTCCGCGCAGATACTCGCGCGCCGGAGCCGCTTCGGGGCGCTGCAACTGCTCCTGGAACCACTGGCAGGCCGCCTCGTGCAGGTCCAGCAAACGGCCGCGCAGGTGAGCCTCGCGCGCCTCCTGCGGCGAGCCGAACTCCACCTTTGGCATGGGAATGTTTTGCTTCTGCGCCAGCAGCCGCACGGCTTCCGGAAAGGAGATGTTCTCGATCTTCTGCAGAAAGCTGAAGACGTCTCCGCTGACTCCGCAGCCAAAGCAGTGGTAAAACTGCTTGCCCTCGTGCACGGAAAACGACGGCGTCTTTTCCCCATGGAAGGGACAAAGCCCCGAGTAGTTTTGCGCCCCGGCCTTGCGCAGCTTGACGTACTCGCCCACCACCTGGACGATGTTCGACTGCTGCTTGACGGTATATGCAAAATCTCCGGGATTGGCCACGATTGCCT
This sequence comes from Acidobacteriota bacterium, assembly GCA_031296105.1. Lineage (GTDB taxonomy): Bacteria > Acidobacteriota > Terriglobia > Terriglobales > Acidobacteriaceae > TOLSYN. Next base: position 36,556 of record JARLGJ010000039.1, read on the forward strand.
CTGCTCCAGCTTTTAGTCTGCGCCAATCGCCTGTGACAGGCCTGTGGAAAAGCTGTGACTTCGCGCGCTGGCGCTACGGCGCGGGATTGCGCCAGGCTTTATGCATCAGGAATGGTGCAGGAATCCGCCCGGCACGGTTACCAGGTAGTCGAAACACCCCTATGCCAGGTGGGGTGTGCCCCAGGTTCGGATCGCGCAGCGGGCCTAACCTGGGATAGTTATAACAAGAAGCAGTAGCCCTTCGACTTGCGGCAAAGACGAACGCTCTCTCCGCGCAACACACCGAAGGGACTTTTTCAGCAACCTGTTACTCCGGCAGCCAGCCCTTTTGGTGTGCGTCTTCCACAATGCGCTCGATGACCGGCCACAGCGCGGGAGCCCCATGCTTCACCGGCTCCATGCGCTTGTACACCTGCGCCCGCGTCACCCGGTGCTTGGCCCACGAGCCGCCGCCGGTCTGGTAATTCAGCAGCAAGGGCTGCACCCGGTCCAGCGCGTTGGCGTAACGCGACTCCGGGGTGGCCATGGCCTCGAACTCTTCCCACAAGGACCAGATGGCCGCCGACTGATCCTCGGGCAGCAGCCCAAAGATGCGCCGGGCCGCCCGGCGCTCGCGCTCTTCCTTGTCGGAGTAGGCCGCGGCGTCATAGGCAAAGGTGTCACCGGCATCAATCTCCACCACGTCGTGCACCAGCACCATGCGCACCACACGCAAAAGGTCCACCGGCGCGGGCGAGTATTCGGCCAGCACGGAGGCCATCAGCGCCAGGTGCCAGGAGTGCTCGGCATCGTTCTCCTGCCGCCGCTCCGGCCCGGTTATGGGCGTCTGCCGTAAAATGCGTTTGAGCTTGTCGATCTCGAGAATAAAGGCCAACTGGGATTCAAGGCGGGACTGTGTCATCAATTGTTAGATTACACCTTGTGCGCGGAGGCCCGCCCCTCGCTAGCTGGCCACGTCCTCATCGAACAGCGTGCGTTCCGGACTGGACTCTTTGCTCACCGCATGGATCATCACGGTCACCCCTGCCAGAGACATACACAGCGCGAAAGCCAGCAGCACGCGCGTCCAAAGCAACCAATGCCCGGTGGAAGGCGGACCGGGCGGCAGCGGACGCACGTAGGAGGCAAACTCCGCGGCGGTAATCGTGTGCGCTCCGCGCGCGGGCTGCCACAGGACTTCGGCATGGCCGTTGCGCAGCAGAGTTAGCGCCAGGCTGCCATCGGTGCCGCGGCTGGCAAGGATCACGCAATTCTCCCCCGCCACGGGGAAGGAAACGAATACGTCGCCGGGCAGGTCCGCCAGGTGCTGATAGGCGCGCCACTCCTCGCGGCTTACCACGTCCTGCAAAATATCCGGCGCGGTGGGCGAGGCCGCAGGCGCGTAGTTATCCCGCACGTGGGGAAACGATTTGCGCAGTTCAGCGGCGCGCGGCGCAGGCACCGGCCCAAGAGATTGTCCGCTCCACTCGCGCACCGGCGTCTCGGTCTCCCAGGTGTACAGATGCCCGTAGTAGGGCCACAGAGGAAATTGTGCGGGAGACTCCCGGGCCGGCAGGCGCAGATCCTCGCGGCGGCCATCGCGCAGCACGATCACTCGCGACTCCCCTACATAAAGCCGCGGCGTGCCCCGCAGGCCGAGCCCTTCGGCAACGCGGCGCAGACCGCCGCTGAGAAGGCCTTCGCGATGCACTTCGGCTGTCGTGGTGAGGGTGATGATGGCGCCGCGCGCGTTCCAGTACACCCGCGCCGAGAGCAGTTGCTCACTGGCCGAGCACCTGTGCCAGGCGGCGTTGGCCAGCAATAGCAGCAGCGCGGCCAGCGCCACGGACACCGCGAGCCCTCTTCTTCGCGCCAGCACCATGGTACGGCTCCCAGGAAGCGGTTGCTCCATTGCAAAGGAATAGACTGCATGTTGCCCCGGGGCCCAAACAGAATGATGCCGCCGCCTCAACAGGCGCGGCGTACCGTGTGCGTTAGACCTTCAGTTCCACTTCGGTTGCGCCGCCACCGCCCTGGTTCTGCGGCGGCTCTGCAATGTTGACGACTTGCGGATGATGCTTGAGATACTCGCGCAGGGCGCGGCGCAAAATGCCCATGCCCGAACCATGCACAATGCGCAAATGGCTTACCCCGGCCAGGAAGGCGCGGTCCACGAACTTTTCCACCTCGGAAGTGGCTTCGTCCACCGTGTGGCCAATCACGTTCAACTCCGTCGGCGGAGCGTCGTCTTCCTCGCGCAGTTGCACGTTGATCCCTTTGTTGCGCGCCGCCTGCACCGGGTTGGCCGCGGCCGCGGCAATCACCGCCGCAATGTCGTCGGCCGCCACGCGCATCTTCATCGGCCCCACCTGCACCTCGTAGGCTTGCGAGTCCAGCTTGCGCAGCACGCGCCCCGAGCGGCCCAGGCTCTTAAGCTGCACCATGTCGCCTTCGCTGACGCGGGCTACCACGTGCGGCTGCGCGTTGCGGTCGCCCTGGTCGGCTCCCGTGGTATGCGCCACCACCGCCTGGTTGAACTGCTCGCGGAATTCGCGGCGCGCCTTGGCAATGCGGCGCTCGGCGTCCTTCGACAGCTTTTGCTGCGCGGCGCGATCCTGCACGGCGTTCACCGCCTCGCGCGCGTGATATTCGAAGTCGCGCATCAGCGAGTCCAGCTTCTTCTCCAGGTCGCGGATTTTGTCGCGCTGCTCCTTCAATCCCTCGACCTGCAGGCGATTGCGCTCGCGCGCCACTTCCTGCTCACGCTGACGCAGTTGCAGCCGCTCGGTGTCCATGGCGCGCAGTTCGTTGTGCAGCCGTGCCAGGAAGGTGGCAATGTCCTGTGTCTGCGTGCTCAGCCGCGCGCGCGCCTCGGCGATGATCTCCGCGTTCAGCCCAATCTGCTGCGCAATGTTGATGCCCGCCGAAGCGCCCGGCACACCCACCTTCAGCTCGTAGGTCGGCCCCAGCGTTTTTTCGTCAAAGCCCACTGCGGCGTTCACCACCCCGGCGGAGTTGGTGGCGTAAATCTTCAGCGCCGTATGGTGCGTGGAGATGATGGACAGCGCTCCCGCCCGGCGGAAGTGATCGGCAATCGCCACCGCCAGCGCCGCACCCTCTTCGGGATCGGTGGCCGAACCCAGCTCGTCCAACAGCACCAGCGAATGTGCCGTGGCCGTGTGCGAGATGAAGTCGATGTTGGTGACGTGCGCGGAAAACGTGGAGAGGTTCTGCTCAATCGACTGCGAGTCGCCAATGTCGGCCAGCACCGCGTCGCACACCGGAAGGTCCGCACGCGCCGCCGGCACTGGAATGCCTGCCTGCGCCATCAGGATGAGCAGTCCGGTGGTTTTGAGCGTGACGGTTTTGCCGCCCGTGTTCGGTCCGCTGATGACGAGCTGACGCTCGGCGGCCGACATCTCCAGCGTCAGAGGAACCACGCTCCTGCCTTTGGCGCGCAGGTTGCGCTCCATCACCGGATGCCGTGCCTCTTCCAGCAGCAGCGAATTTGCCGCGCCTTCCTTCAGCAGCGTGACGCGCGCGCAGTTGTACACTTCGGCAAAGCGCGCCTTGGCAAATTGCAACTCCACCTCGCGCAGCACGTCAACCGCGGCCAGAATCTCCGCCGCCTGTGCGCCCAGGCGCGAGGTCATCTCCAACAGAATGCGATTGATCTCCGCCTGCTCATCTTCGAGTAGACGCACCAGTTCGTTGTTCTGCTCAATGGTTTCAAGCGGCTCAACAAAGACAGTCTGCCCGCTGGAGCTGGCGCCGTGCACCACGCCCTGCACCCTTCGCTTCTGCTCGGTCTTCACCGGAATCACGAAGCGGTCGCCGCGAATGGTGATCAGCTCGTCCTGCAAGGTGTCGCCTTCGCTCAGGCGCCGCAAGTAGCCGCGCAGCGAATTCTGAATCGAACGCCGCTGCCGCTCGATTTCCCTGCGAATCGACGCCAGTGTGGGCGAGGCGTGATCGTCCAGCGAACCATCGGGAAGAAATTTATTGGCGAAGTAGCGTAGCAGCGGCGTGAAGTCGGCGACCTCCGCGCTCAGTTCTTCAATGCCGGGCCAGGGATCGCGCATCGCCTGCGGCGGCTCCTGCGCGGTCTCGCGCCACTCGGCGGCGCGGTCCAGCAACAGGACGATGTCGCGCAGCTCGCCGGCTTCCAGAGACGCTCCGGCAATGCGCGCCTTCAACACCATCTGCTTCGGATCGATGAGTCCGCCAAAGTCGAAGCGTCCGCCGGCGCGCAGGAAGTTGCGCACCTCGGCGGTGCGTTGCTGTTGCAGTTCAATCCACTCTGCGTCCGTGACGGGCGCAAGTCGATCGACGGCCTCGCGGCCCAGGTCGCTCTGGCAGCAGCCGCGCACCATCTCGCGCAGCCGGTCGAACTCAAGGGCCGCGGCGCTGGTGTGCTGCATGGGTTCAGGCAAACGGTTCATCGCCTCCATTATCGCAGAGAGCGAGGGGAGGCGGTGGGATCGTAAACGATGTTGTGCCCCAGGTTCGACTGTTGTGCCCCAGAGCCTGCCCTGAGTTGAACGAAGGGTTCGCGGAGCGAAGCGGAGCTAACCTGGGACTCTTTTTTCACCCAGGTTATCCGTTGTGCCCCAGGTTCGACGCGCGTTCTTCGCGCGGATAACCTGGGATACTTTTTTTCGCCCAGGTTATCCGCACCTGCGGTGCGTCGAACCTGGGGCACACCAGAGATGAATTACGCCAGATGCGTATCGTCCGCGGCCACGCGTCGTTCGTCTTCCGGCGCGCGGGCGGGAGTGTCCTGCGGCGTGGGTAGCAACAGGTCATCCACCGACTCCAGCCACAACATCTGCGACTGAAAGATCTCGCCGAACGAGCGCGCGGCAACCGTCATCACTTCGTCAAGCGTAGGCCGCGCGCCGGTCTCGTACTCCATGGACGTCACCGGCTTGGTCAGCCCGCAGGGGACGATCAACTGGAAGTAGCTCATGTCGGTGGTCACGTTCAGGGCAAAACCGTGCGAGCTGACGCCGCGCGAAATGTGCACGCCAATGGCGGCCACCTTGCGCTCGCTAATTTTTTCCGCACTTCCAGCGGGCACGTTGCCCTCCGGCGTGTAGTCACGCCCCATGGGGCGTCCGCTCAAGCGCGGAGGTACTTCCGGCAAGGTCCACACGCCGGTCATACCAGCTATGCGTTGCGTCTCCATGGACCACTGCGCGCAGGTGCGCATCAGCACTTCTTCCAGGCGGCGCACAAATTCGATCACGCCGATCTTCGGCACGAACGAGCGCAGGTCGAAGATGGGATAGGCCACCAGTTGCCCGGGACCGTGGAAGGTGACGTCGCCGCCGCGGTTGATCTCGAAGGTCTCCACGCCGCGCGCCTTCAGCACCTCGGGAGAGGCGATGATGTTGCTCTCCTTTGCGTTGCGCCCCAGGGTGATCGTCGGCGGATGCTCCACGAAGAGCAGCGTGTTGCCGATGCGCTCTTCCTTGCGCAACTCCACCAGCCGCTCCTGCAGTCGCAGCGCGGTGCCGTAGTCGCAGCGGCCCAGGTTCAAGACGGAAATGATGCTCACGGAATTAGGATACGCCAACCAGTTCATCCGCTGTGCATCCGTTGTATATCCGTTGTGCCCCAGGTTAACGGCGTTGTGCCCCAGGTTCGACGCGCGTTATTCGCGCGGCTAACCTGGGATGCGTGAGTTCCCAGGTTAACGGCCAACGGAAGGCCGTGAACCTGGGGCACACACACCTTCCTCTTCTTTAGAACGCAAACTTCACCGCCAACTGAACTTCGCGCGGAGACATGGCGTTCACAATCTGTCCAAAGCCGGTGCTGCTGATGTTGCCGTTGACCGCCGCGGCGCCGAAGAACTGCGCGTGATTAAACACGTTGAAGCCTTCCAGGCGGAATTGCAGCGAGCGCGATTCACCGAGCGGAAGATCCTTCTGCAATGCCATGTCGAAGTTTTCCATACCCGGTCCGTAGAAGAAGCGGCGTGGCGCGTTGCCCAGCGTGCCCAGGCCGGCTGGGCACGCCGTTCCGTTGCTGAAGGTGCCGCCGGGAACGCAGAACAAGTCGGCATTGAAGGCGGCCTTTCCGGACCGAGGATTGTGCTCGACCGACAGGCGTCCCGCACTCACGTACGGTGTGTCCACGCCATTATTGTTGATGCCGTTCGGCATCGACCCCAGCAACGAGCTGTCGGTGTTGTTGAACAGCGTCACCGGCAGGCCGGTGGTAAAGCGCGTGATACCCGTCAGCGTCCAGCCCGCGGTCAGCCGGTTGTTGCGTCCTGTCCAGCGCGCAAACGGCAGGTTCACGCGGTAGCTGGCCACAAAGTTGTGCCGCAGGTCGAAGGCCGAAATCGCTTTGCTCCGCGCCGTGTTCGCCGTGTACACCGGCTCCGACAGGCTCGATGAGTTATCCAGAGACTTGCCGTAGGTGTAGCTGGCCATCACGTCCCACTGCGCGGACGTGTGCCGCACCGTGGCCTCCAGCGCGTTGTAATTCGAAAAGCCCACTGTCTTCTGGTAGGTGATGCCGTCGAAGTTCTCGTCGAACGGGCCGCGCGCGCGTACCGTGGTGCCGTCGGCCTTGGTAAACGTGCCGCCTTCGGCAAACGGTCCGCACACGGCCGAGCGTGCCGCCACCAGATTCTGATTGCTTACGCTCAGGCAGGCCGCGGCGTTGCCGGGGTTGGCCGACATCAGCACCAGCAGGTGATGCGCCTGCGCGCCCACATAGCCAAGCTTCAGATATGTGTTGTGCGCCACCTCGCGCTCGTAGCTCAGGTTGTAGCTCTCGGTATAGGGCGAGGTGTTGCGGTAGTAAAACGCCGGGTCGCCCGTGATTGGTTTGTACTTCGACCAGTCCACGCTGTTGTTGGGATGCGCCACCGAGGCGCCGAACTCAGGAATGGGCGAGGGGAAGGGCTGTCCGTTGGTCAGTCCCGTAACAGCGCCCACGAACGGCTCGTCAAACTTCGGCTTGCCAGAAGTGCTGTCGTAGTCGTACCCGTAGGGCGGGCAGGCGCTCATAATGCCCGCCGAAAGCCCTTCAAATGCCGAGTAGAACAATCCCGCCCCGGCGTGAATGCTGCTCTTGCCCGATGTGCCGAAGAGCAGGCCCGGCAGTCCGCCCTCGGCGTTCGGTGAATACGTCAGCCCCACGCGCGGCGAGAAGTTATCCCACTTTGTCGGCGACAGCGTTTGGGGAATGCCCTTGTCGCCGGGGAAGACAATGCCCGCCGGCGCGCCCGGATACACCTGCGACTTTTGCCCCAGCACGAAGGTCTGCAACTGGTTGTACTTCTCGCGCCACGGCGGCAGCACGTCCCAGCGCAGGCCGTAGTTCAGCATCAGGTTCGGCCGCGCCTTCCAGGAATCCTGCGCGAAGGCGCCGATGTATTTGTTGCGCAAGTAGAACGCGCTGGCGTCGCCCTGCTCGTAGGTGCTGGCCACGCCCAGCAGATAATCGGCAAAGTCGGAGCCGGTCTCGGTGCCGTTGAAAACGAACGACCCGTTGTTGATCGAGTTGGAGTTGATGTTCACCTGGTCGAGGTGGAAGCTGCCGCCAAACTTCAACGTGTGCTTCCCTTTGATGATGGAGAACGTGTCACTCCACTGATAAGTGTTGTTCACCTGCGTTTCGCCGGTCACGTCCACGCCGATGGTGAAGTCGTTGAAGGCCACGTTCTCAATGCCCTCGGCCGACGGGTTCAGCGGCACAATGCCCAGCGTGCCTTCGCCTTCAATGAATCCCTGCGAGGCCAGCGTAGGCCCCACGCCGCCCTCCGGCTTGCCAATCACGTTGGCATAGCGCATGTAGCTGAAGTGCGCCTCGTTCACTTTGTTCGTGCCAAAAGATTTCGTCAGCCCGAGGGCGAACAACTGCGCGCGTCCGCTGCTGAGAGCGTTAAAGCCCGGCACGTTGGCGCCGCCCTCCGCCGTGGGATACGGATTGTCGAGGTCGTACTGATCGATGAAGTAGTAGCCACTCAAATTGCCCCAGCGCGTCACCAGGTCCACGCGCGCGGCCGCTTTGTTGTCGTTCAGCGTTTCATTTTCCCCGGCATCGGCAAACGTCGCCGTACCCACGTTCGGCCTTGGAATGTATTGCAGCAGGTTGGCGGCTGGCTTCGACCACACTGCGGTGGGGATCACCGCGTTGGGAAAAACGCACTGCGTATTGTTCGTGCAGTTGGCCGCGTAGTACGCCTCGCCCGGCGACACGCCGTAGCCCAGTTTGGAGGACAACTGCTGCGCCCAGTAGGTCGTGCTCACCGTGCCGGTCAACTGGCTGGACACATCCAGCAGGTTGCCGCCGCGCGCGGCCACGCTGGGCACCGTGATGTTGCCCGTCTCCTGCCCCTGGGTCATGCGCGTTCCCTGGTAGTCGAGGAAGAAGAACGCCTTGTCCTTTTTGATGGCTCCGCCCAGCGTGCCACCGTATTGGTTGCGGCGATAGGCGGCGCGCTCCGGCGCAAAGTAGCTGCGCGCGTCCAGGGCCGTGTTGCGCAGGAATTCAAAGGCCGAGCCGTGCAGTTTGTTGGCCCCTTGCTTGGTCTCCACCAGCACCTGGCCGCCGCTGTAGTTGCCGAACTCGGCGTCAAAGCTGCTGGTGAGCACCTTGAAGTCCTGGATCGAATCCAGATTCGGCACCACCGCCGTGCCGTTGTTAAAGGCTTCTTCCACATTCGAGCCATTGACGGTGAATCCGTTGCTGGTCTCGCGCTGCCCGCTCACCGAAAGGTTGCCGGGATTCAGGTCGCCCGAGGGCGGCGTGGAAGTGCAGCCCGACATCACCACCGCGTTGGGCTGTGCCGAACTGGCCGGAACCACGCCGGCCTGCATCGCCAGCAGGTCGGTAAAGCTGCGCCCATTCAACGGAACCTCCGTCATTTTCTTCGCCGAGATGGTCTCGCCCACCGTGGCGCTTTCCACCTCAATGCCGGGCGCGTCCACCGTAACGCTCAGTTCCTCCGTCTGCTGCTCCAGCTCAAGCTGCACATCCAGCGCGGCCTCGGTCGGAGCCACTCCGTTGCGACGCGCCGTGCGGAAGCCCGTAGCGCGAACCGTCAAGTCGTAGAGTCCTCCGGGCAAGGACATACGATAGTTCCCCGCTTCATCCGTGATGGCTGATACCATGGCGCCATTGGCGCCGTTACGCGCCTCCACCGTGGCGCCGGGCACCACCGCTCCGGAGGGATCGGTGATGGTGCCGTGCAGGGCGCTGGTCTGGGCCACGGCGGCCTGGAGGATGAAGAGCGAGAACAGGATCAGAGTGCAAGCGGACCGGGGGGCAAGACGGAATGCGACAGACATAAGTGCGGCTCAACCGTAATGGAACTGAAATTGAATTTCAATTCCATATACTACGCCTTCCTCTTCTCCCTCGATGTGACCAAAATCACCGTAGCACGTGACCATGCCCATCACGCGCCCTTGTGCCCCAGGTTCGCGGAGCGCAGCGGAGCTAACCTGGGTTCCTTTCTCTCCGGAAATACAAAAAGACCGCCCACAGGCGGTCTTTTCGGTGAAATACCGTAGAGATGTTTATCCCAGCAGCTTTGCCGCTTCCTTGGCAAAGTAGGTGAGAATGATCGACGCGCCGGCCCGTTGAATGCTCAGCAGCGATTCCAGCATCACCCGGTCGTGGTCAATCCAGTTGTTCTGCGCCGCCGCCTTGATCATGGCGTACTCGCCGCTCACCTGGTAGGCGCCCAGAGGCACGTCAAAGCGCATGCGCGCCTCGGCAATCACATCCAGGTAGGGCAGGGCCGGCTTGACCATAATCATGTCCGCGCCTTCTTCCATGTCCAATTCGATCTCGCGCATGGCTTCGCGCGCGTTCGCCGGATCCATCTGGTAGCTGCGGCGGTCGCCAAAGGCCGGAGTGGAGTCGGCCGCCTCGCGGAACGGCCCGTAGAAGCCGCTGGCGAACTTCGCCGCGTAGCTCATGATGGGCGTGTTCTCGTAGCCGTTCACGTCCAATGCGGTGCGCAGGGCATCGATGCGGCCGTCCATCATGTCCGACGGCGCAATGATGTCGATGCCAGCCTTGGCCTGCGCGACGGCCGTCTTGGCCAGCAGGTCCAGCGAGGCGTCGTTGACAATGTCGTACTCGGTCTCCGGCGTCGGTCCGCCCACCTTCTTCACAATGCCGCAGTGTCCGTGCGACATGTACTCGCACAGGCAAACGTCACCCATGATGATCAGGTTGGGCACGGCGGCCTTGATGGCCCGCGCCGCACGCTGCACAATGCCGTCCTCGGCATAGGCGCCGCTGGCCAGCTCGTCCTTGTGCTCCGGCAGGCCAAACAGAATGATGGCGGGAATGCCCAGCGAATAAACTTCCTGGCACTCTTTCACCGCTTCGTCCACCGAGAGGTTGAAGACTCCCGGCATGGAGCCGACGGGCTTGCGAACACCTTCGCCCGGACAGATGAAGAGAGGATAGACGAACCCGGCAGGCGTTAACCGGGTCTCCCGCACAAACGAGCGCATCGCTTCGGTGCGGCGCAGACGGCGCTGGCGATTAATAGGAAAGGCCATAACAAGAGAAAGTATATCCCCGCTCGACCGGAACGAGGATGTGATTCGGGTCACAGCCAGTGTGCCCTAGGTGTGCCCCAGGTTCGCGTAGCGAAGCGAAGCTAACCTGGGATCGGGGATGTTAAATACCTCCCAGGTTAGTCCCGCTACGCAGGCCGAACCTGGGGCACAAGAGAACCTGGGACACAAGAAAGCCGGGCGCGCGCCCGGCTTCTCTTATACGCCAAACTCCCGCGCTTAATAGAACAGGTATTTCCGCCACTTCGCGTCGGAGCGGCCCATCATGCGCATCAGGTGGCGGCTGGTATGCATCGAGAACGGCCGCGGCTCCTTGGCCGGCTTCATGCCGCACTCGTTGGGCATGGAGTTGCCCTTGCGGCGGTTGCACTCGTGGCAGCAGGCCACCAGGTTTTCCCAGGTGGAGAGTCCTCCGCGCGAGCGCGGAATCACATGGTCCAGCGTCAGGTCCACGGCGTTCAGCACCACGCCACAGTACTGGCAGGTGTTGCGGTCGCGCATCAGAATGTTTTTGCGCGACAAGGCCCGCGTCTGGTGCGGAATGCGGCGGTATTCCAGCAGCCGGATCACTGACGGCACGCGCACCGCAACCCGCGTGGAGTGCAGCGAGTAATGGCCGTTGATCTCCTCGGTGGAGGCTACTCCCTTCAGCACCAGAACAATGGCCCGGCGGGCGGCGCAAATGTTGATCGGCTCGTAGGACGCGTTCAGCACCAGCACCGGCGCGTGCATGGCCGAATAGCCACGCTCGGAGTGTTCGTTGAAAGTGCGGATGACTCTATGACTCTCCATTGGCGTAAGTTCCTCGGAACAGGGGGCCCGGAGGCGCCTCTGCTTTCAGTTCGAACAAGTTCGGTGCAGCGCCCGCGCGCGGCAACAAGCTGGGCTGCGCGGGACGCGACGGCAACGGCCGGCCGTCCAACCGCGGCGGCCGAACAACCTCCGGAGCCAGACGCTCCGGGAACTTTTCAGAACTTGTAGAGGACGCCATGTCGCGTCCCAGGGCGCGCGCCGGCGTGGCTACCCAAACCTGCGTGGCGCCAGCCTGCAACAGCACGCGAGCACATTCGGCGGCCGTGGCGCCGGTGGTCATTACATCGTCCACCAGCAGCACGCGGCGGCCCTTTACCCGCGGCCGCGCCAACACCTTAAAGGCTCCGCGCACCTGCTCGCGACGTTCCTCGGCCGTGCGCGCCACCTGCGAACCGGCAAAGCGCGTGCGTAAAAGAATCGTGGAGTCCAGCACAATCCGGCGCTCCAGAATTTTTTCCAGCTCACGGCGTGCGGCGCGGGCAATCAACTCAGCCTGGTTGAAGCCGCGCGTGCGCAGGCGGCTCTTGTAGGCCGGAACCGGGATCAGGAGCAGTTCCCCGGCTTCGATTTCATCGCATAAGTCCTTGCACGCCAATGCCGTGTAATGTCCTAGCGCCTTGGCCGCCACCCGCACCCGTTCGTATTTCAGCAGGTGGACGAGCTGGCGCAGCGCTCCGCTATAGGCGCCAAAGTTCACCGCGCGCTCAAACGGAGGCAGATCCTGGGCACACTCCGCGCAGCAGGCGTCGCCCCACTCCGCCTCACTTGCCGGCAGCAGGTCTCCGCAGCGGGTGCAGCGAGCAAATTCAATGGGATGAATCGTTTGCAGGCAGCCCTGGCAGACCGGAAGACGCGACAGAGTGAACAGGGAGGCTTGGCAGAAACGGCAATCGGAGGGAAATACGGCCGCAAGCAGGCTTCTGACCGCATCGCCCGCAATTTGCGGGACCCGCGGCTGTCTTCCCGGCATGCTGTCCCAGCTACTGCTGAAGACGGGCCTCCTGTCAGATGCCTCGGCTGCACGCCCGGCGGGAGGAATTTCCCGCAATGGTTGTGCAGTGGTTTGCGGTTTCAGTATATACCAACCTCACCCGTCGCGGCACATGGTGCGTGACGGCAAACCATCCGCGGGTTGATCATTTTGGATAAGCCCTGGGTAATCCTGGCAGGGCTGCTTCCGTCCAATGTTGTGAGCGGCATGGAAGAGACACTGACATATCCGCCGATGAGCCGAGCCAACGGGCTGACTGCTGACGAATTCGATGAGATCGTCCGCCTGCACCAGGCTAAGATTTACCGGGTGCTGTGGTGCGAAGTGCGCGACGAAGAAGCCGCCGCTACGCTGACGCAGGAGTGTCTGTTAAAGGCTTATCGGGGACGGCAAGAGTTCCGCGGCGAGTCCAGCGTGCAGACCTGGCTGATCCGCATTGCCATTAACCTGGCGCGGGATTATCAGCGCAACCGCCGGCAAGGCTTCTGGCGCAGGTTGCTGGGCGTCAGTGAGGAAGAGGCCGCGCTGGCCACCGAGTACGCCGACGACGGACGGCCCAGCGCCGAACGCACGTTGCTTGCGCGCGAGGAGTTGACGCAGACCTTGCTGGCGGTACGGACACTTTCTCCGCAGCAGCAGACGGCGTTCCGCCTGCGCTACATCGAGGAACTGGCGCTGGAAGAGATTGCCACCGCCATGGGCCTGGAGCTGGGAACCGTCAAGTCACACCTGTCGCGCGCCGTGTCGGCGCTGCGGCAGCAGAGGAATACGAGATGAAACATCTAACAGACGAACAGATTGCCGATTGGCTGGCGGGGGAGAGCACGGCGGAAACGCGCCAGCACCTCACCGGATGCAGCGAGTGCGCCGCCGAGACGGCGGCCTTGTCGGGCGGCGTGCGCCGTTACGCGCTGGCCGTCCGGCAGGACGCGCAACGGTCCGCGGCACGTTCTCTGTCAGGCTTTAGTGTGCACCGCGAGCTGAAATGGCTGCGGCTGCGCTGGGCGGCAGCGGCAACGCTGGGCCTTTTTCTGGCGGGAACCACGGTGTATGTGGTGCTACCGCATGAAGCGTCAATTGCCACCAGGCATGTCATCCCTGCGCCTTTGCCACAACCTGCGCCAAAGCTTCAGCCTCCACCGGAGGTGCAGATTCAAACAGCGGCCCAGCCTCGTCCGTCCAAGCCGGCCATGAGTGACGACGAGCTGCTGGAAGCCGTAAACAACGATTTGAGCCGCGATGTACCCCGGGCCCTGGCTCCGGTCAGTCACATCACGGCAGAGCGCAACCAGATTGCCGCCGCCAGTTCCGCGGCTGGCTCCGGCAAGAAGGCGCGCCAGGAATAGGGACCGAACCCAAGGAGATGATCGCGATGATTCGCAAGATGTTAGTTGCTTTTGTATTGCTGACCGGGATGGCATGGGCACAGCCCCAGTTCCCGCAGGACGGCCCCGGCGGCGGAATGGAGCGCGGCGGACCGCGCCCCGGCGTGCCCGGCGGAGTAGTGCCCCCGGGACGCTGGTGGAAGAACGCCGAAGTGGTAAAGACCCTGGGCCTGGGCGATGAGCAGGTGCAGAAGATCGAAAAGATCTTCTCCGAAAGCCGCTTGAAGCTGGTGGACGCCCACGCCAACTTGCAAAAGGAAGAATTTAAATTGGAACCACTTCTGGACGCGGATACTCCCGACGAAGCAGCGGTACTGGCGGCGATTGACCGCATTACGGCCGCCCGCGCCGTCGTGGAAAAGGCCAACGCGCAGATGGGCTTTGCCATCCGCCGCGTGTTGACCCCAGAACAGTGGAAAAAGCTGCGCGCCCTGCCCATGCCGGACCGTCGCCTGTTCCCTGGCCCCAAGCCCGGCCCCGGCGACTTTTCTAAACGCCAGGGACACCCCAGCAACGGTGGACCGAACGGTGGATCTGATGCTTCCCCGGACCATTCCGGAGGTTCCGGCGAGGGCCAGCTTTAGTCCAAACAGTGTTGTACCCCCAAGTCTGGAGGACCATGCATCCTCTGAGACGAATAAGTGAACGGCGCTTCAAATTGCCCTGTGTCCTCCCCGACACAGGGCGTTTTTTTTCGTTGTGGCATTGGCTATCAGGATGGGCCTTAGCACTTGTGTACCCTCTTGTTGTGCTTGCCCGCATTCTTGCCGCGTGCATATACTGGCCAGTTTGCATCTGACTGGGGTGGGGCGGAGTTTTGTCTTTTGCACGGCTCTTCTCGATCCCGGTTCAAGCTGGAAGGAATTGCCGATTATGTCCACCGTCGCAGGTCCGCACGTCGAAACCAACCCCTGGGAAGCACAGGCCGCGCGCTTTGAACTGGCCGCGCGCAAACTCAACCTTGATCCAAGTCTCTGGAAGATTCTCAGCATGCCCGCCCGGGAAATCACCGTGCACATCCCGGTGCAAATGGATGACGGCCGCATCGAGCTGTTCACCGGCTACCGCGTGCAGCACTCCATGGCCCGCGGCCCGGCCAAGGGCGGCATCCGCTACGCCCCCGAGGTGAACCTGGACGAAGTGCGCGCCCTGGCCGCCTGGATGACCTGGAAGTGCGCCGTGGTGGACATTCCCTTCGGCGGCGCCAAGGGCGGCATCATCTGCGATCCCAAAACGATGAGCCAGCACGAACTGGAGCGCATGACCCGCCGCTTTACCGCCGAACTCATCGAGGTGCTGGGCCCGGAAAAGGATGTGCCCGCCCCCGACATGAACACCAACGAGCAGACCATGGCGTGGATGATGGACACCTACTCCATGCACATGCGCCAGACGGTGACCGCCGTGGTGACGGGCAAGCCGGTCTCCATTGGCGGCTCGCGCGGACGCCGTGAGGCCACTGGCCGCGGCGTAATGCTGGTGACGCTGCAAGCGGTCAAAAAGCTGGGCCTGATGCCCTGGAACACCCGCGTGGTGGTGCAGGGCTTTGGCAACGTGGGCAGCTACGCCGCGCTGCTGCTGCATGAGCAGGGCTTCCTGGTGACAGGCATTGCCGAGTGGAACTGCGGTCTGCACAACGCTCACGGCATCGACGTGAAGAAGCTCTTTGAATACAAGACCGCCAACGGCACCATCGAGGGCTTCCCCGAGGCCGAGCCGGCCGACCATCACGAGCTGCTCGTCAGCGATTGCGACGTGCTGGTTCCGGCCGCCATGGAAAACCAGATCACCACCCAGAACGCCGGCAAGCTGAAGGCAAAGATTCTTGTGGAAGGCGCCAACGGTCCCACCACGGCCGCCGCCGACGACATCCTGCAGGACAAGGGCGTGTTCATCATTCCGGACATTCTGGCCAACGCCGGCGGCGTTACCACCAGCTACTTCGAGTGGGTGCAGGATCGCCAGGGCTACTTCTGGAAGGAGGCGTTCGTGAACTCCGAACTGGAGCACATGATGACCTCCGCCTTCGCCGAGGTGATCCGCTACGCCGAGTCGCACAACGTGAACAACCGGATCGCGGCCTACATGCTGGCCATTGACCGCGTGGCGGAAACCATCAAGACGCGCGGCATTTACGCCTAAAGACAGGTTGCGCAGGTTTCGGAGGTCTGGAGGTTTCAAAGGTTTCGGAGGTAAAGGCTCAAGCAAGGATGTTGTGCCGTTGCTCTTGCCTCCGAAACATTCGAAACTTCCGAAACCTTGAAACCTACACCAGTCCCTTTTCCTTCGCCATGGCCAGCGCATCTACCGCCGCGCCGCGCGCTCCGGCCGTGTCGCCGTTCGGCATGGCATAGATCGGAATGTCCAACTGCTCCTCGCGCTGCGTGGGCATTCCCTGGTGGATCTCTGCCAGGAACCACTCGGCAAAGGCCGGGCTGGCCTCCAGCACGCCGCCGCCGATGATGAACGCGTCGGGATCGAAGGTGTTAATCATCACGTCGCAGAACAAGCCCAGCGCGTGCGCCTGCACGCGGAAGATGTCCTTGCAAAGCTCGTCGCCCCGGTCGGCCAGGCCGCGCACGGCAATGGCCGCCTTGTGCGGATCCTTCTCCTTGGCCAGGGGATGCTCGGGATGCTTCTTCAGGAAGTACGGCAGCAAGGTGCGCTCAATGGCCGTCAGCGAGGCAAACGATTCCAGGTCGCCGTTGCGTCCGCAGTTGCAGGGAGCGGCAATGCCTTCAATCCCCTTGATGGCGTGGAACGGCACCAGGCAGTGTCCCAGTTCGCCGCCAAAGCCCACGCGGCCCTTCAACACCTTGTCTTCCATGATGACGCCGCCGCCCGTGCCGGTGCCGATGACGACCGAAATCGACGTTTTGCCGCTGTTGGAACCGAACATGGCAAAGTGTCCCCACAGGGCCGCCGCGTTGGCGTCGTTCAGGTAGGTAACCGGCTTCTCCAGCTTCTTCTCAATGCCGGCGCGCACGTCAAAGCCCTTCCACTCCTCGTGGGCAAAGTTGGTGGAGCCGCGCTTGCTGAGCACACCCGTGGCGCTGGCCGGCCCCGGAGTGTCCAGTCCCACGGCCACAATATCCACCGTGGCGATGCCAGCCCGGTGCGCGGCAATGGCCAGTCCGTCTTCAATCTGCTGCAAGCAGACCGTTGGCCCCTGCTTGGTCAGCGCCGGATGCTCGCACAGTCCATCGATGAGGAATTTGCCCTCGGGCGTCACCAGCGTGTAGTTCACCGCCGTGCCACCCAAATCCACCCCTGCGACAAATTTCATAAGTAATTCTCCGGAATCCTAAGTTGTGCAACGGCATAGGGTAGCACGCGCCACGGCCCCGGGGGCACTATGGAATTTGGATCGAAAGGAGAGCCTCACGGACAGGCCGGAAGGCCGGCAACACACTTAAAGCAGGGCCTTGAAGATCTGGTCCCCAATCTGCCGCACTTCGTCGTTCTGCTTCAGAGTTTCGTCGAAGCGCGCCTCCAGTGCCAGGGCCGCCCCAAGGGGGTGCAGCACGCGGATGGCGGCGCGCAAACCGTAGCCACGGGTATCTTCAACCGGCAGTCCCAGCAACTTCGCATATCGCTCTTCGCTGTCGGCAGGCATCATACGAGTAAAGTATTGCTCCAACCGTTGTTTGGTTTCAGGATGGCGAATCGCATACAGCTTGAATTCCAGCAGAAGCAGCGGCCAAACAGAGTCCTCTACCAGTTGCAGAAAGAATTGCCGCAATGCCGCACGATTTTGCTCCACGCTGTTTGAATCCGCGAGCGATGCCTCCATCTGCTGCCGGGCGCGCATGCCACCTTCTTCGATCAGAGCCAGGAATATCTCCTCTTTGCTCGCGAAATTGGCATAAATGGCGCCCTTTGTGCGCCCTGCCAGCAGGGCAATTTCACCAAGCTCCGCGCCTTCGTACCCATCGCGGGCAAAAATAGTTTTGGCGGCCTCCAGCAGGAGATGTCTCGTCTCCTGCGTCTTTAACTGATGCTTGTTCAGCGTGGCTTCGGCCATGGATCCTCGCTCTCCCAAGGGGGAGAGTACCGGCACATTCAGTGACGGATCAGTTGGTGTGTTTCAGTTCCCGATAGTAGTGCTTGACCAGTTTCTTGGCAACGCTGTCGGCCACCGTCAGGCTCTCGTTGTCACCCCGCACCGAGGCCTTCACCTGCTCCCGTCTGAGCACCTTACCCGCGGCATTCGTGATGGAAGCATCGAACTCCATCTGCGTCGT
This sequence comes from Acidobacteriota bacterium, assembly GCA_031296105.1. GTDB lineage: Bacteria > Acidobacteriota > Terriglobia > Terriglobales > Acidobacteriaceae > TOLSYN. Next base: position 54,527 of record JARLGJ010000039.1, read on the forward strand.
CCCCATGAACATCCCCACCGGCCCGGACATTGCGCGCTGCACCTGGTTTCCCTGTTTGAAGTGCGAAACGGCAATTTGAATCGTCGTCTCCGGACATCCCTGCAACGGCGTGCGCTCGCCGTCGCGCACCACAATTGTCCGCGCACTGCCATGCTGCAAGCGGTCCGCCAGATGTTCGTACACCAAGGCGCGATACGCGGCCGGCACCTGGGCCTGCTGCCACTCGGGCGCCTTCAACAGAACGGCTCCCGGCTTTACCCAACTGGCATCGCAGGACGCCGCTTGCGGATCGGAAGATGCGGCTGGAATTTCCGCCAGGCTCTGTAGCGCCGCTTCGACCTCATCGGCCGCCACCTTGAATACCACCCCGTGATAGCCGCCGCTTTCATCGCGATATTCCACCGTCAGCAGTCCAACCTTGTGATGCATTACCCCAGCTGCGGCAAGTCCGCCCCCTTCCGGAATCGTCATCCGCAAAATGCGCCCCGCCGTCCCCCACAGTTCGACCCGCTCGTTGCTGGCGCTCGCCGCCAAAATCCGGTTCCTCTCCACCACAACCGGCTTACCAGACTCCGGATTGAAGACCAGTTCCGCGGAAGTTACCTCAAGCTGTCCTTTTCGTTTTGGCTTAACTCCAGGCAGACCAAAGACATACTGCGCCCGCCATTGGGAAACAGACGTACTTGAGACGTCAGGCCGAACCCCACGAACCGCGCCCGGCATGGCCCAGACATTGCACGGCAGAAAGCTGGAAAAACTCAGAAAGAGCAGCAGGAACCGATGGAACCGAAGCATAGTGTTACCCCCTCTTAAATAAATACCTACTAGTACGTATTTTGTCAAACGCTAGCCTCCGCTCCGCCTCCTTAATTCATATTTTTGCTTCCTAAGTCATCCTGCGCCGCCTAATCTCTTTTGCCGCTTCTGCCGATCAACCTCATTGGAAGGAGGTTTCCGTTATGAGCACATCAGCGATCACCAGCTCCACGGAGACTTACAACTCCACGGCCGTGGCCCAGCAGAATGCCGCCGCAGCGGCCGCCCGTCAGGCGGCGGAGAAAGCCGCCGAACAGAATCAGGCGAACTCGTCCGCCACCACGGTAAAGATCTCCGTGGCGGCACAGGCGCGCCTGATGCAACAGCAGGGAGAGAGCGTGCAGCAGATTGCCAACTCTCTTTCCACCGACGTGAAAACCGTCGATGAATACCTGGGCATCTCAACCTCTTCGTCGTCCTCCTCGGCCGCCGAAGGCTTGGCGGTGCTGGGAGCCATGGGCGGATAAGCGAGACGGCTCCCGGAAGCAGTACCGCGGTGTGCCCCAGGTTCGCATAGCGAAGCGAAGCTAACCTGAGGTTTTCCCTGTCCCGGTTTGTCTTTTCATCCACACCGCACGAGAAGGTTTTGCCTTCCGGAACCACTACCCCAGCAAATGCGTTCCGATCTTCACGTACAACTCCACGGCTTCCATCAGTTCCCTCTTGGCCAGGAACTCGCGCTCGGTGTGCGCCACCAGAATGGATCCCGGCCCCAGCAGCACCGGCCGTCCCCAGTGGGAGAGCTTGGGAATGTCGGTGGTAAACGATGCGGTCATCGTCGGAATGCCCGGCACGATGAGGAAGCGCATGTAGGCGATGTCCAGCACAAAGGCCACTTCCGCCAGCGTGCCCACGGCGGCCGCAATCTCTTCGCGCAGTTTTTCCGAAGGCCCCACCAGGCGGTAGAGCAGTTGCGCCTTGGCAAAATCGGGGATCACGTTCGTCGCCCGCCCGCCTTCGATGATGCCGATGTTCATCGTGCTCGGGCCGATCTCGGGATTCTCCGGCAGTTGCATCGCCCTTAGCGCCGCCAGCGAGTCCAGCAGCTTCTCAATCGCCGACTCGCCCAGCTCGGGATACGCCGAGTGCGCCATTTTGCCGTGGGCCGTCACCTCCACGCGCAGAGCGCCTTTGCTGGCCAGCGCAATGCGATTGTCCGTCGGCTCGCCGTTCACCAGGAACCGCGATCCCCGCGGATTCTGGTTGGCCACCGTCGCCCCGGTGGAGTCGCGCTCCTCGCCGACCACAAACAGCAGCCCCGCGGACTTGCCACTCTTGCGCAGCTCTTCGCAGGCCGCTACTTGCGCGGCAATGATCCCTTTGGCGTCGCACGCACCGCGTCCGTAAATGTTGTCATCATCCTCGCGCGAGGGCAGGAACGGCGGAACGGTGTCGGTGTGCGTGCTGAAGACCAGGGCCGGCACCTCCACCTCACGCGGGCGCGCATAGAGGTTGAAGCGTCCCTCTTCGACCTGCATCCGCTCCACCGCGTAGTCCAGCGATTCCAGATGGCGGGCAAGGAACTCCGCCACTGCACCCTCATGGCCGGTGGTGGATTCAATGTCGATCAGTTGGCGGGTCAGCGCGATGGGGTTCATGGCAGAAGAATAACAGCACTTCCTCGATCACGAGGAATTCCATTCCCTGGGTTGCATATCCACGGTTGCCCCACCCTTACCGCTCAGCTTTATCGAGCGGTAGGGTGGGAACCTCGAACATGGCAGCACTACAAAAAAGCGCCACCCGTTGCTGGATGGCGCTTCTGTATTTCCGTGCGGTTTGGCTTACGCCTTTTTAGCTTTGCCAATGCGCATGCCGTAGAAGCTGCGCCACACAAAGTACAAGGACACCAGGAAGAACACCGCCGCCAGCACCGTGGTCAGCGTGGGGTTCTCGCCCGCCATCTTTTCCGCCAGCGAAGCCGCCAGCAGTCCGAACAGCGTGGTGAACTTGATGACCGGGTTCATGGCCACCGACGAGGTGTCCTTGAACGGGTCGCCCACCGTGTCACCCACCACGCAGGCATCGTGCAGCGGAGTGCCTTTGGCCTTCATCTCGGTCTCCACGATCTTCTTGGCGTTATCCCACGCGCCGCCGGCGTTGGCCATGAAGATGGCCTGGTACAAGCCGAAGATCGCGATGGAGAACAGGTAGCCGATGAAGAAGAAGCGGTCCACAAAGGCAAACGCCAGCGCGCTGAAGAACACGCCGAGGAAGATGTTGAACATGCCCTTCTGCGCGTACTGCGTGCAGATTTCAACCACCTTCTTCGAATCTTCGACGCTGGCCTTTTCCACGCCTTCCAGCTTGATGTTTTCCTTGATGTATTCCACCGCGCGGTAAGCTCCGGTGGAAACCGCCTGGGTGGCCGCGCCGGTGAACCAGTAGATGATGGCGCCGCCCGTGATGAGGCCCAGCACAAAGGGAGCGTGCAGCAGCGAAAGGTTCTGCACCTTCTCCGGCAGGAAGACGCCGTTCACCGCGGTCAGCGAGATGATGATCGAGAAGATCATCGTCGTGGCGCCCACCACGGCCGTGCCGATCAGCACCGGCTTGGCCGTCGCCTTGAAGGTGTTGCCCGCGCCGTCGTTTTCTTCCAGCAAGTCCTTGGCGCGGTCGAAGTTCACCGTGATGCCGAAGTCCTTCTTGATCTCGGCCTCGACGTTCGGCACCTGCTCGATCAGCGACAGTTCATACACCGACTGTGCGTTGTCCGTCACCGGGCCGTAGCTGTCCACGGCAATGGTGACCGGGCCCATGCCCAGGAAGCCGAAGGCCACCAGGCCGAAGGCAAACACCGCCGGAACCACCATCAACGCGCCCAGTCCCTGCAGGGAGACGTAGTAGGCAATGGACATCAGCGCCACCATGGAGAGTCCCAGGTAGTAGGCCGAGAAGTTGCCGGCGATGAAGCCGGAGAGGATGTTCAGCGATGCGCCGCCCTCTTCCGAGCTGGTCACCACTTCCTTCACGTGCGCGCTGTTGGTGGAGGTGAACACCTTCACCAGCTCGGGAATCACGGCGCCGGCCAGGGTGCCGCAACTGATGATGGAAGCCAGCCGCCACCACAGAGAGGTGTTGCCGCCCAGCGACGGAATCGTGGCGTAGCTCACGAGGTAGGTCAGCACGATCGAGACGATCGAGGTGATCCACACCAGAGAGGTCAGCGGAGATTCAAAGTCCATCTTGTCGCTGGTGCCGTAGCGGCCCTTGGCGATGACGTGGTTCAGGAAGTACGAACCCACGCTGGCCAGCAGCATCACCACGCGCATCACGAAGATCCACACCAGCAACTGCACCTGCACGATAGGATCGTGCACGCCCAGCAGGATGAAGGTGATCAGCGCGACGCCGGTGACGCCGTAGGTCTCAAAGCCGTCGGCCGAGGGTCCAACCGAATCGCCCGCGTTGTCGCCCGTGCAGTCGGCAATCACGCCGGGGTTGCGCGCGTCGTCTTCCTTGATCTTGAAGACGATCTTCATCAAGTCGCTGCCAATGTCGGCAATCTTGGTGAAGATGCCGCCGGCGATGCGCAGCGCCGCCGCGCCCAGCGATTCGCCAATGGCGAAGCCGATGAAGCAGGGACCGGCGAACTCTCCGGGGATAAACAGCAGGATGCAGAGCATGATCAGCAGCTCGACCGAAATCAGCATCATGCCGATGCTCATGCCGGCCTTGAGCGGAATGTCATACACCGCGAAGGGCTTGCCCTCGAGGCCGGCAAACGCCGTGCGCGAGTTGGCAAAGGTGTTTACGCGGATGCCGAACCAGGCCACGCCGTAGCTGCCCAGAATGCCCACCACGCTGAACGCCAGGATGATCACCAAGCGGAAAGTGCCCACCTTCTCGATGGCGCCGAAGTAGAGCACCATGATGGCCGCGATGAAGATCCACAGCAGCGCCAGGAACTTGCCCTGCGTCTGCAAATACGTCTTGCAGGTCTCGTAGATCAGCTCGCTGATCTCGCGCATGGCCCTGTGCACCGGCAGGTTCTTCAAGTGGGTATAGATCACGAGGCCGAACAGCAGGCCCACAAAGCTGATCAGAATTCCGATGCCCAGCAGGGCATGGCCGTTGATGGCGCCGTTATAGAAGCTCACCGAGTGCAGGTCGGGCAGCTTCAGGCTGGCTTCGCCGCCGGCCGGTTCGGCCAGCGCGGCAAGAGAGGTTGTCAGGATAAGGGCAAGGAGTGACATACCACGGCCGAGCAATGTTTTTTTGCCCGTCCGGCCCAAGATACAAAGGCTCTGCAGGAGCCGCTGATTCATAGATTCCTCCGAGTTCAACTCGTTACGGGTTTTTGGAAATCGACATAAATGCCACGCGCACGAATAGCCGGTGCGGACAAGCCGCACACGGTCGCTCCGGGGCGCACAGCAGGACCCGAAACGCGCTTCCACATCAAGGAATGTTGAGCTTGGCCGCGTTGGGTGTCACTGGAGCAGTTCTTCAAATGCTCCGCTGCCCGGGGTTACGTAATAAAAAAATGCCATCTCCGGGAAGCGCAACTTTATACCACGCAGCAAAATTAAAGATCAATGATGAAGCGCACTCCAAACGAGGAAATCCGCGACAGGCGGCACCTTTGAGCGGCCCCTTGCCAGCACCTTTCCATGGCCCGCAAGTTCTCTATTTTCACAGGTTAGTGGCGGAAGTCCAGCCTCGTGCGGCGTAGCGGAGGAGGCGCGACCGCTCACCCGAGGCCGCCGGCAGACAGCCAATGGAAAAAGCCGATGCCCATGGGGCACCGGCTTACGCATAAAAAATTGCGATGAGATCGAACTGTCGCTTACTTCAGGAAGGCAGCAATGGCCGACACCTGCTCCGCGGTCACGCCAGCGATCGGCTTCGCGTGAATGCCCTTCGCGCCGCCCTTGGTGACCACATCCAGGCTCTTGCCCTTGATCGCGGGCCCCATCTTGCCTTCGCCGGCGGCGCCGTGGCAGCCCGCGCACTTCGCCTTGTAGATCGCGGCGCCGTCTTCGGCAAACGCGGCGGTGGTCATCAGAACAGCGGCAGCAGTAAGAATCATCATGAAACGCTTCATCAGGAAAACTCCTTGAAGAGGAATAAATTGCAACTGCATTCTGCCACCTCCCGTTACCCCTTGCCAAGGATTTTCACCCCCTTGGAAACGCAAAAAGCCGGCGCACAAGGCGCCGGCTCTGGAAATCTAAAGTGCTTACTTCAGGAAGCCGGCAATCGCCTTGGCATCGGCCTCGGACAGGCCGTTGAAAGGCTTCGCGTGGATGCCCTTCAGGCCGCCCTTGGTCAGAACCGCAACCACGTCGGTCTTACCCTTCAGGGCCGGACCCATTTTGCCTTCAGCATTGGCGCCGTGGCAGCCCGCGCACTTCGCCTTGTAGGTGGCAGCGCCGTCTTGCGCAAACGCAGCCGTAGTCATCATCATCGCCAGAGCGGCCAGAACAATCGTAAAACGCTTCATGGTACAGGATCTCCTGTCAGTAATTGATGCATCATTTTGATGCCATCTGCCCAGGACAGTTGCCCCGGACCCCAAGCATCAATCGTGAATGCGTTCATATGAACCCATCCGAAAAAATATTCTATCGCTCTAGCTGCGATATTTTTTCAAAAATCGCGTGCGCAGCCCTCTTTTGTCCCATTTCCTGCAAGATTGGCAAGAATATCTCTACCCCGCCCCGTAGATTAGAGCAATTCCAGTGAAGCGATGTCCTTTGCAAATGGTTCACCGCCGTCGTTTCCTGTGGGTCACAACGGCCCCTGGCCGGTGACTCCGGAGTGCAACATCTCTGTAATCGCTCCAATGATTTACGGGCCGCCCCGTCTCATGCAGTAAACTCGTTGATGTCCGTTTGAAGCCTGTATGCTGGAGGGCGGGATACGTCTATGTTCTACCGCTGCTTTTTGGAAACCGTGGAGCGCTGGCCCGATTCGCCGGCAACTGAAATTCAACGCCAGCCTGGCGCCACCACCGCCCCGTCTGAACTCTATTCCGTCTCCACTACCGCCGACGGCCATGTAATCGAGAGCTTCAGCTTCCGCCAGATGCGCCGTTACGCCGATGGCGTTGGCCACTGGCTGCGTGCCAGTCAGGTCGCCGATGCGCGCTGCGCCATCCTGGCCATGAATCACCCCGCATGGGTGGCTACCTTCATGGGCATCATCGGCAGCGGCAACACGGCGGTTCCGCTCGATACCGCGTTCACCGCTCACCAGGTGGGCAAGCTGCTGGACGATTGCGGCGCCTCTCTGCTGTTTACCGACGAGCGTTGCTTGACCGTGGCCCAGGAAGCTGCCGCCACCCGCGGCATCCGCCTGGTGGCCATGCACTCGGAACTGCCCGGCCTGCCCTGTACCCGTCAGATGGCCCTCGACGCTCCCGCGGATTTTGTCGCCGCTGACGTCAAGAATGACGACGTCATCTCGCTCATCTACACCAGCGGCACCACCAGCGACCCCAAGGGCGTCATGCTCACCGACGGCAACCTGGTCGCCGAGCTTGAGACTGCCCGCAAATTCGTTCACCTTGGTCCCGAGGATTGCATTCTCGGCGTGCTGCCGCTCTTCCATGTGCTGGCGCAGATGGTGAACGTCTTCTTCCCCCTGGGCAACGGCGTGCGCGTCGTCTTTCTGGATTCGCTGAACACGCAGGAGCTGATGATTGGCCTGCGCGAGCGCGGTGTCACCATCTTCTGCTGCGTGCCGCAGTTCTTCTACCTGATTCACGAGCGCATCTTCGGCGAGGTCAGCAAAAAAGGACGCCTGGCGGAAAAGATTCTCCGCCTGCTGCTCAAGCTCAGCCTCTTCACCCAGAAGTTCGGCTTCAACCTGGGCAAGATCGTCTTCAAGAAGGTTCACCAGCAGCTCGGCCCCAACATCCGCTTCTTCCTCACCGGCGGCTCGCGCTTTGACGCGCAGATTGGCCGCGACATTCAGGGCCTCGGCTTTGACATGATGCAGGCCTACGGACTCACCGAGACCACCAGCGGCTGCTTCTGCACCCCTCAGAATGACAACGTCATCGGTTCCATCGGACGCCCTCTGCCCGGACTCAAGGCCAGGATTGTCGATCCCAAGCTGGATGAAAACGGGCACCTGGTGGGCGAGATCGCCTTTGCCGGCCCTACCGTGATGAAGGGCTATTACAACCGTCCCCAGGCCACCGCCGAGGTGCTGCGTGACGGCTGGTTCTACACCGGCGACCTGGCCTGGGAGGACGCCAAGGGCAACTACTTCATCACCGGGCGCGCCAAGGACGTCATCGTCCTCAGCTCGGGCAAGAACATCTATCCCGAGGAAATCGAGAGCTACTACCTGCGCTCCAGTTGGATCAAGGAAATCTGCGTCCTCGGCCTGGAGAGCCAGAAGCCCGGCGAGCCGCTCAGCGAGCGCCTGCACGGCGTCATCGTGCCCAACTTCGACGTGCTGCGCGAGCACAAGATCGCCAACATACGCGAGGTGATCCGCTACGACGTGGAAGGCATCTCCGCCACGCTGCCGGCCACCAAGCGCATTCTCTCCTACGACATTTGGCAGGACGACCTGCCGCGCACCACCACCCGCAAGCTGCGCCGCGGCGAGATTGAAAAAAAACTCAAGGCACTGCACGCCGCCGGCAAAGTGGAAGAGATCACGCCCAAGGCGCGCGTCTTCACCGCAGCCGACCGTGAATGGCTGGCCATCCCCGAGGTCGCGCGCGCGCTTACGGTAGTAGCCGACGCCGTGGGCAAGGACTACAAGAAAGAGCTGCATCCGGACGACAATCTCGAACTCGACCTCGGCCTCGATTCGATGGAGCGCGTCGAACTGCTCACCGACCTGGCGCATCACCTGGGCGCAGAAGTCGCCGACTCCGCCGCCAGCGAGGTCTATACCGTTCGCGAGTTAATTGACCTGGTGCGCGCCAACTCCGGCAAGGCCACGCGCAACGCGCCGGGCTGGCACACCGTCTTTGAGAGCGAAACCACCGATCCCGAAGTCTTGGCCATCACCAACCCGCGGCCCGTCGTCGCCTTCTTCTGGTGGCTCTTCGGCAAGAGCGTGAAGTACCTTTCGCACGTGCTCTTCCGCCTGCGCGTGGAAGGCATGGAGAACCTGCCCGAGGGCGCGTTTGTCATGTGTCCGAATCACGCCAGCTACCTGGACGCGCCGATCCTTACGGCGGCCCTGCCCTGGCGCGTCTTCCACAACGTCTTTTACGTGGGCACCACGGAGATCTTCGGCAGCGGCGCAATGCGCAAGCTGGCGCAGTTCCTGCACCTCATCCCGGTCGATCCCGACTCCAACCTGGTGCCCGCCATGCGCGCCGGAGCCTACGGCCTGCGCGCCGGCAAGGTGCTGGTGATGTATCCCGAAGGCGAGCGCTCCATCGAAGGTCCGCCGAAGAAGTTCAAAAAGGGCGCGGCCATTTTGGCGCAGCATCTTAACGTCCCCATTGTTCCCGTCGCCGAATACGGTTTCCACAAGGCGTGGCCGCGCGGCAAGGGCTTCCAGGGCTTCGCTCCGTTGCGCATCCGCGTGGGTAAGCCCATCTATCCCAATCTGGACGAGAAGCCCGAGCACGCTTACGAGCGATTGACCGATGAACTCCGCGCGCGCGTGGTGGAGATGTGGGACAACCTGGACCAGGACGGGAAGCCCAAGTCCCAAAAGCCCGAAATGACGCACGCGTAATCCAGGTCAACCAGGGCAAGTCAGAATTGGCGCCCCATGTCTGCGGCTTTTCGCAGACGTGGGGCTTTTGATCTTGATCTTGTTTTGTCCCCCTGAGCGCAGCCGGATGCGAAGTCGAAGGGCCCCTACCTTACACACAACTCCCCCTAAATGTTGTGCCCCAGGTTCGACGCGCGTTTTTCGCGCGGCTAACCTGGGTGTCTCTGCCTTCCTCTACGCTAAAGTGCTTTCCCTTCTTCGCCGATTGCTACCTACAGGGACACTGTGCCCGAGCCGGCACGCGAGGAATGGAATGAGAGTGAATATCGCCACCAAGACCATGGTGCCCGCAGTGGCCCTGGTCACTCTGGGCATGACGCTGATTGGATGGATTGGCGGAAGCATGCTGGAGCGCGAAGTGCGGCGCAACGCCGAACGTCAGGTTAACGATTATCTTTCCAGCGCACACGAAAGCCTGAAGACCACCGACGAACTCAGCCGCGTCTCGGTGCACAGCGCCATGCGCGTGCTGCAGCGCGAGACCTCTGCCGCTGGCTCGGCCTCACTTGGTCCCGAGCGCGATTTCGCCGGACAGCGCGTGCCCGAACTGCGTTTTGGCTCCAGCGACGTGACCGGCAACTATGCCGTCGTCGATCGCATCAAGGAACTGACCCAGGCCACGGCCACTCTCTTCGTCCGCCGTGGCGACTCATTTGTGCGCGTCTCCACCAATGTGCTCAAGCCCGACGGCTCGCGCGCCGTTGGCACCGTGCTCGATCCCTCCGGCGCCGCCTACGCCGCCATTCGCCAGGGTCTGCCCTACTACGGCGCGGTGGACATTCTCGGGCAGCCCTACATGACCGGCTACGAGCCCCTGCGCGACACCCAGGGCAACGTCGTCGGCATCAGCTATACCGGTTATCCGCTTTCCGCCCTGGCCAGCCTGCAGCAGTTCGTAAACTCCAGCCGAATCCTCGAGCACGGCTATGTGGCCGTCATGCGGCCGGGTGGCAAAATCGCCTTCGCGCCCAAAGACATTTCCGCCGAGGAGCTGGCGCAGCGCTTGCAAGCCGGCAGCAACGGTGAGTGGACCATGGTGGAGCGCACCTACGCTCCCTGGAATTACCGCATCGCCGCTTTTTACCGCAATGACGAACTCACCGCGCAGAGCCATCACATGCGCTGGCTGCTGCTGGGCTGCGCCGCACTGCTGTCTGTCCTGCTCCTGTTCTGCCAGTATTACGTGCTCAGCCGCATCCTCCTCCGGCCGCTGCGCAACGTCACCGCGCGGCTGGACAACGCCGATGTCAACACCGCCTTCGCACAGAACGACGACGATGAACTCGGCGACCTCACCAGCAGCTTCAATCGCTTTGTCGCCGACATCCGCGAGACGCTGGTGCAGGTGGCCAAGGCCGCCGCGCAGCTTTCCGCCGCCGCCACCGAACTCACCGAAAACTCGCACCAGCTTGCCGACTCCGCGTCGCGTCAGCAGTCGCAGTCGGAGAGCGTGGTGAACTCCATGAACGCCATGTCGGAGAGCGCCACCCTGGTGGCCGGCAATTGCAAGGAAGCCGCCGGAGCCTCCGAACGCGCCTCAACCAGCGCGCAGCAGGGCGGACACGTCGTGGAAGAAACCGTGGACACCATGCGCGGCATCGCCTCTTCGGTCAGCGAGAGCGCCGAACGCACCGAACAGCTCGGCCACCACTCCGAGGAGATCGGCCGCATCATCGGCGTCATCGATGACATTGCCGACCAGACCAACCTGCTCGCCTTGAACGCCGCCATTGAGGCCGCGCGCGCCGGAGAACAGGGCCGCGGCTTTGCCGTGGTGGCCGACGAGGTGCGCAAACTCGCCGAGCGCACCACCACCGCCACCAAGGAGATTGCCGGAATGATCCAGAACATCCAGCAGGAAACCGGATCGGCGGTGGAGATGATGCGCCGGGGACGCGACAAGGTGGAAGCCGGCGTCAGCAGCGCCTCCCGCGCCGGCGAGCAGTTGCAGGCCATCATCCGGGATGGCCGCCGCGTGGGAGAGATGGTGGAGCAGATTGCCGAGGCCGCCTCCGCGCAAAGCTCCACCAGCACGCAAATGCTGGACAACATCGGCATCATCGCCGACCTCACGGCACAGCTCTCCAATGGCTCGCGCGAGGCGGCCACCGCCTGCGAGCACCTTTCGCAATTGGCCTATTCGTTGAATCAACTGGTGGAGCGCTTCCACATCGGCGAGCCGCACGCGCAGCCCGTGCCTCCGGTGGAGGAGTACGAACCCGCCTGGCATCGCGCCTGACGGCCGTTGTGCCCCAGGTTACGATGTCCGTTGTGTGTTGTGCCCCAGGTTCGCGAAGTTGTGCCCCAGGTTCGCGAAGCGCAGCGAAGCTAACCTGGGTCTTTTGATCTTGCTTTTGTTTTTGATCTTGCTTTTGTCACCCTGAGCGCAGCATCCGGCGCAGCCGGATGCGAAGTCGAAGGGCCCCTACCTTACGCACAACTCACCTCTGAATATTGTGCCCCAGGTTCGGACTGCGTAGCAGGCCTAACCTGGGTAAGCACCCTCTCTACTTCGCTCGTGGATGCGTCTTGTCGTACACGACCATCACCTGCCGCGTGGTGAGCTGCGTGTAGCGTTGCGTGGTGCTCAGCCGCTCGTGTCCCAGCAGCTCCTGAATGGCGCGCAGGTCGGCGCCTTCTTCCAGCATGTGCGTGCCAAAGGCGTGGCGCAGCGTGTGCGGATGCACCTCGCGCGGTAGTCCTCCGGCCACGGCAATGGCTTTCACAATGCGTCCCACGCTGCGCGTGGTAAGGCGCGTGCCGTGCAGGTTCACCAGCAGCGCCGTCTCTTCTTTGCGCTGGCACTTTTCCAGCAGCGCGGCGCGCCTGGGGCGGTACGCGCGCAGAGCCTCTTCCGCCGTTTCGCCAAAGGGCACCAGCCGTTGCTTTTTGCCTTTGCCGCGCACCAGGATCAGTCCCCGCCGCTGTTGAATGTCTTCAAGGTTGATGCCCGTCAGTTCGCTGTTGCGGATGCCGCATCCGTAGAGCAGCTCCATGATGAGCCGGTCGCGCTCGGGGAATGAGTCTTCGGCGGGCAGCTTCGCATCCAGCACGGAGTTGATCTCCTCCATGGTGGGCACGCGCGGCAACTTTTTGGGCAGCTTGGGCGCTGTCAGCAGCAGCGCCGGATTCATCTCCACCATGTGCTCGCGCCCCATCCATTTGAAGAACGAACGCAGCGAACTCAGCGCCCGCGCCACGCTCACCTTGCTCAGTCCGCGCTCGTATAGCTGAGACATGTAGGCGCGCAGCAGCGCGTGGTCCAGGGCCTTCAACTCCTCCGGCCCGGCAAACTTCGAGAACTCTTCCAGGTCCGTGCGGTAGGCCTTGATGGTGTGCACCGAGGCATTGCGCTGCTCCAGCGCGCGCACAAAATTGGCCAGCGCGGCTGCCACCGGAGTTGGTGCGGGCGTCGGTGTTGCTGGCCTAGGCTCGCTCATGCCTGCGGCTCCGGCGGCTCCGCCTTGTGCCGCCGCGCCCGCGGATGGTGCTCGGCATACACCTTTTGCAGGTGGTCCAGCGCCACGTGCGTATAAATCTGTGTGGTGGCAATGTCGGCGTGGCCCAGCACCGTCTGCACCGTGCGCAGGTCGGCGCCGCGGGCCACCATGTGCGTGGCCGCCGAGTGGCGCAGCATGTGCGGAGAGGCGTGGCGTCCCGCGGCCTTCGACGCAAGATCCACAATCATCCAGATCCGCGTCCGCGTCAGCTTATGCCCGCCTTGCGCCAGGAACAGATGCGGCGAAGTGCGGCGCCCCGCCAGCACCGGCCGCGCCTGCCGCAAGTAGTCGCGCACGGCCGCCTGCGCCGGAGCGCCCAGCGGCACAATTCTTTCCTTGTCGCCCTTGCCGCGCACCATCATGCAGCCCGCGTCGAGCTTGGTGTCCTCCACGCGCACGTCCACCAGTTCGCTCACGCGCAAGGCTCCGGCGTAGAGCACCTCCAGCATGGCGCGGTCGCGCAGGGCCAGCGCCTTGGACAGACGCGAATCCGAGACCGCCCGGGGACTTTCCACCAGCGCCGTGGTCTCCTCTTCGCTCAACGCCTTGGGCAGCACCTTCCATTGCTTTGGCGTGTCCACGTCCAGCGTGGGATCGTACTCGATCGCTTTTTCCAGCAGCAGATAGCGGTAGAAGCGGCGCAGCGCGCTCAGCTTGCGGGCAATCGAGCGCGAGTCCATGCCGTGCCCCAGCAGATGTTCCATCAGCGCCTGCATGTCTTCGCGCGTGGCGTCCAGCACGGTGCGGCCGCGCCCGTCCAGAAATTCGCTCCATAGCTTCAGATCGCCCAGGTAGCTGGAAACCGTCAAAGGGGCCAGCCCCAGCTCCGCCCGTAAAAATATGCCGAAGCCCATCACCGCGCGCTCTGAGGCCGGGGTTGCCATGCTGCCAGTATCGCCGCCCGGGGACGGCCGGAGAATGGCTTCCTTGGTACTCGGCCCGCTTCGGGTATAATGACAAAAGCGCGCCCGTAGCTCAGCTGGATAGAGCGAATGCCTCCGGAGCATTAGGTCGGGAGTTCGAATCTCTCCGGGCGCACCATACCTCCCTCTGCTCCACTCCCACCATTCAAACACTGTCCCGCCACGCGCCCCAACTCCCCAGTGTTCGTACAAATTGCTATATTTAGTCTGTAGATATCTAGTCATCTCGCGCCCCACACTCGTCCTCGATGCCGCGACAAAACCCAAATCTCCTGCTAGCCGGTAAACTACGCTCGCTCAGAAAGCGGCGTGGCTGGTCGCAGGAAGCCATGGCCGAGCATTGTGGACTTCACAGAACCTATATCGGTGCCATTGAGCGCGGAGAGCGGAATGTGACTCTCGACACGCTCGAACAATTGGCCGATGCTTTGGGCGTGAGTGCGGCAGAACTCATCACGGGAACCCTATCCAAGCGTGCCTAAACTGCCACCTCTCTTTGCCGAACAGATTAAGGGCGTCACGAATAAGCGGGCCCGCCTGGTGCTGGACCGTATCGCCCGCAACGGCAGTATCACAACCGAAGAGTTGAAGAATCTAGGGTATGATCATCCTCCGCGGGCCCGCATGGATGCCATCGATCTCGGCTTCCCCATGAAGACCACAAGGGTCAAGAGCAGCGATGGGAAGAAAAACATCGCCTCCTATTCCTTCGATTTAAGTGGAATGCTCGGTGAGCCGGGAAAGTCGGGGCGGCTTGCAGTACCCAAAAAGCAGCGGGAAGCCATCCTTGCCGAAGCCGGGAATCGGTGTGAGCTGTGCGGCGCTACTCACGATTTGCAGATTGACCATCGTGTGCCCTACCAGGTGGCGGGTGAATCGCTCAAAGACGCCCCAAAGCCATACATGGCTTTGGATGGCCGTTGTAACCGCCGCAAGTCCTGGGAATGCGAACACTGTAGAAATTTTGCAAAGGGACGCATAGCAAGCGTCTGCGAGAGGTGTTACTGGGCCAATCCCATGGAGCATACACACGTCGCGATGAGCCCTATCCGAAGGGTAGATGTGATTTGGGAAGGAAACGACTGCAAGGCATTCGACGCATTCCGCTCATGCAATGCGAAAGCGGGAAAGACGGTTGCGGAAAGTCTGAAAGAGCTACTTCAGCGACAATAGAGGCATTTGCTGTGCAAAATGCTCCAACGGCACGGGCTCTAACGGAACTCCCTGCACTGCCAGCCGCTGCGATAGGTAGACAGACTCGACGCTATCGGCATTCCGTCCATTGAGCGTTGCCTGGCTGGACCTGCCAACGTTCAGCAGCACCCGGTGTGTGTTCAAATGCTCCGGCAATGGCTCGCCGTACACCTTGTCTCCGCAGTGGCCATCGTAACTCAGGATAAACTGCACATCCCGGCGATTGAGGTCTGTCAGCAAGTCCACAATGGCAGTCCGAGAAACACTCTGAAAGTAGCGGCTGTCTCTTCCTTCGCTTGTCCCCTGGTAAGGCGGATCGAGGTACACGATGTCTTCGGTTCCTGCTTCTTCCAGTACCTGCCGGAAATCTCCGCATCGAACCCGGCAACGGCCCTGAAGCGCTCTATGAGCGGCCAGGATTTCCTTCTCCATGGTGTCCGGATGGGTTCCCGTTCGGCGCTTGTCCGCTGACTGATTGAAGTCTCCGGACGGATTGAACCGGACTGCATTTTTCACACATCGCGCCAGCAAGAAAAGGAGCTTCGCAGGATCATGCCCGGCGTTGAATTCCGCGCGAATCTGGTTGTACCGTTCGTTCTTGTCGCCGGTAAACTGCGACTCCCAAAGCTCGCGATACGCCCGGCACAGAATATCCGGATGCTCGACGATCTCTGTCCATAGGGCAGCAAGCGGCGGCAAAACGTCGGCGATGAGGTACTCGTCGCACAACCCGGCTCTCGACGCAGCCAGGGTGATCGCGGCCGATCCGGCAAAAGGCTCTATCAAACGCCGGAACCGGCCCTTTGGGACAAACGAAAGGATCGCCGTCGCAAGCCTTCGCTTGCTTCCTTGATACGGGATCGGATGGGGGACGGAGTAACGCATGATTCTCTGCTGTATGTATACATCACGCCAATTGCCCAGTCCTAATCACTGCCACCAATCGAGTGGTTATTGCCGCGTGCCCCAGGTTCGGACTGCGAAGCATGCCTAACCTGGGTGGACAACCCTGGTAGAGTTCCCGGTTGCGATATGTCCGATAATCTTCTGTCAAGCCCCCGCCGTCGCCGGATTCTCCGCATCCCATTGAGCCCCAAAGAGAAATAATCCCGCCTCGGGGTGAGGGGATACCACCCTCCAATTTGCTATTCTGGATTTAGGGACCAATGTTCAGCTGAGTGTGCCCCCAGAGCCTGCCCTGAGCTGAGCGAAGGGTTTGCGAAGCGTAGCGTAGCTAACCTGGGTGTATCGCTATGCAACCTGTTTCTTTTCAATATTTTCCCTCTAACCCACGTAGAATGAATATTTTGCCTGATCTTCCTCCGTCAAGCTCTTTGTTCTCAAGAATTTGACTCAAAACAGGGGGGGTAGGGGGTATCCCTGTCGCCGCCCAAAATAAAGCAGGGGATGCCCGTAGGCATCCCCCTGTGTCTGAAAGAACTGGCGCTATTCGTCCAGCAGTTTGCCCTGCAGGTAGGCGTCGTAGGCCGTCAGGTCCAGCAGTCCGTGGCCGCTCAGGTTGAAGACGATGACTTTCTTCTTCCCTTCCTCGCGCGCCTTTTTCGCCTCTTCCACCGCGGCCTTAATGGCGTGCGAGGATTCCGGCGCGGGCACCAGGCCCTCGGTGCGGGCAAACAGCACGGCGGCCTCGAACACCGAGGTTTGCGGATAGGCCACGGCCTCCAGCAGTCCCAGCTTACGGGCATGGCTCACCATGGGAGACATGCCGTGGTAGCGCAATCCGCCGGCGTGGATCGAGGGCGGCATGAAGTCGTGCCCCAGGGTGTACATCTGCATCAACGGCGTCATGCCCGCGGTGTCGCCAAAGTCGTAGCGCAGCTCGCCCTTGGTGAGCGTGGGGCAGGACGAGGGTTCCACGGCCAGCACGCGCGTCTTGCAGTTTTCCGCGATCTTCTTGCGCAGGTACGGGAAGGCGATACCGGCAAAGTTGCTGCCCCCTCCGGCGCAACCGATCACCACGTCCGGCTCTTCGCCGGCCTGCTCCATCTGCTGGATGCACTCTTCGCCGATCACCGTCTGGTGCAGGCACACGTGGTTCAGCACACTGCCCAGTGCGTACTTAGTGCCGGGATTTTTGACCGTATCCTCCACCGCCTCGCTGATGGCGATGCCCAGGCTGCCGGGACAGTTCGGGTCTTCGGCCAGAACCTTGCGCCCGAACTCGGTGGCCTGGCTCGGACTGGCCAGCACCGACGCGCCGTAGGTCTGCATCAGCAGGCGGCGATAGGGCTTCTGGTCGTAGCTGACGCGCACCATCCACACCGCGCACTCCAATCCGAAGATCTGGCTGGCCAGCGCCAGCGACGTGCCCCACTGTCCGGCGCCGGTCTCGGTGGCCAGGCGCTTGGTGCCCGCAATCTTGTTGTAGTACGCCTGCGGCACGGCGGTGTTGGGCTTGTGGCTGCCCACGGGGCTGGAGCCTTCGTACTTGTAGTAGATGTGTGCCGGCGTATCCAGAGCTTTTTCCAGGCGCACGGCGCGCAGCAGCGGCGTGGGACGCCACAGGGCATACACGTCGCGCACCGGCTCGGGAATTTCAATCCAGCGCTCCGCGCTCATCTCCTGCGCCACCAGATTCTCCGGAAAGATGGCGTACATGTCGCTGGGCGAGATCGGCTGGCGCGTTCCAGGATGCAGCGGCGGCGCCATCGGCTCGGAAAAATCCGCCGCCAGGTTGTACCAATGGGTAGGGATCGAGGACTGCGGCAACGTGAAACGCGTCTGCATGGAACGGCACTCCGTAATGTGTTGGATTGAAGATTTGAGAGTACTCGCCCCCTGCGGACGGGTCAACGATTTTGCGCCCCGCGGCGGCGGCGCGCGCTACACTATCCGGCATGAGCTTGCCCCGGACGAACGCCCTCGCCCACGCCGCCTCCGCATACTTACGTTCCGCCATGCACCAGCCCACGCAGTGGCATCAGTGGGGGCCGGAGGCTTTCGCCCTCGCCGCTGCCGGAAACAAACCGGTGCTGCTGGATATTGGCGCCGTGTGGTGCCACTGGTGCCATGTCATGGATCGCGAGTCCTACGAGTCCGAGGAGATTGCCGCCATCCTCAACGAGCACTTCGTGGCCGTCAAGGTGGATCGCGACGAGCGTCCCGACGTGGACGCGCGCTACCAGGTGGCGGTGGCCGCCATCAACGGACAGGGCGGCTGGCCCCTGACGGTGTTCCTTACTCCCGAGGGCAAACCGTTTTACGGCGGCACGTATTTTCCTCCCGTCGATGGCTACGGACGCCCCAGCTTCAAGCGCATCCTGATGGCCATTGCCGAGGCCTTCCGCGAGCGCCGCGGCGAGGTGGAGCAGGAGAGCGAAGGCCTGATGCACGCCCTGGAACATGCCGAAGGGATGGCCGGACATCACGGAGAGTTTTCGCCGCGGGTGATCGCTCAGATGGTGCAATCCGCGCTCGGCTCGTTTGACCGCGAGCAGGGCGGCTTCAGCGCCATGCCCAAGTTTCCTCACGCTCCGGTGGTGGATTTGCTGCTGGACTGGTACGCGCGCACCGGCGAAGAACAGGTACGCCACGTGGCCGCTTTCACCTTGGAGAAGATGGCGCGCGGCGGCGTGTATGACCAGCTCGCCGGAGGCTTCCATCGCTACTCGGTGGACGAGCGCTGGTGTGTGCCGCACTTTGAAAAAATGGCGTATGACAACTCCGAGTTGCTGAAGAACTACGTGCACGCCTTTCAGGTGACAGGCGAAAAGTTCTTTGCCGAAACCGCGCACGGCATTCTGCGCTGGCTGCGCCAGGTGCTCAGCGACCGCGAAAAAGGCGGCTACTACGGATCGCAGGACGCAGACATCAATCTGCACGACGACGGCGACTACTTTACCTGGACGCTGGACGAAGCGCGCGCGGTGCTCACCGCCGAGGAACTGGCCGTGGCCGCCGCGCACTACGACATCGGCGAGCAAGGCGAAATGCATCACAACCCGGAGAAGAACGTGCTGTGGATGAGCCGCACCGTGGGGCAGATTGCGGCGGAGCAGAAGCGCGCGGAAAGCGAGGTCTCCGCGCGGTTGGCCTCGGCGCGGCAAAAAATGTTGGCAGCACGCTTGCAGCGGCCCACTCCGTTTGTGGACCGCACGCTGTACACCAACTGGAACGCCCTGTGCATTGCGGCCGTGCTGCGCGCCGCGCGCGTGCTGGGCGAAGAAGACGAAGAAGCATTTGCCTTGCGCTCGCTGGACCGCCTGCTCGCGGAAGCGTGGAGCGCGGACGGCCTGCGGCACGTCATCGCCTACGCCGAAGATTCCGGCGCTGCGCGGCCCGCGGGCGTGCTGGACGATTACGCCTACACCATCCTTGCCTGCCTGGAGGCCTACGAGAGCACCGGTGAGTTGCGCTACTTTACGCACGCGCAGCAGATTGCGGCGCGCATGATCGACGGCTTCCATGACGCCGAGGGTGGAGGCTTCTTCGACCTCGACACCTGCGAATCACCGGCGGCGCTCGGCGCGCTGGCCATGCGCCGCAAACCGTTTCAGGACGCGCCCACTCCGGCGGGCAACTCCGCGGCGGCCCTGGCCCTTTTGCGCCTGCACGCGCTGAACGGCGAAGAGCGTCTGCGCGAGTTGGCCGTGGGAACGCTTGAGGTCTTTGCCGGCGTGGTGGAGAAGTTTGGCATCTACGCCGCCACCTACGGACTGGCCGCATTGTGGCTGGCGCAGCCGCATGTGCAGGTCATCGTCTTTGGCCAGGACGCGCTGGCCGATGAGTTATACACCGCAGCCGTAGCGCCGTTTCTGCTCACCAAAACGGTGTTGCGCGTGCGCGATGCAGCACGAATCGAGGAAGCTCTGCCCGCGACGCTGGCCGCCACCGTCCGCGAGTTGCCGGGCGTAAAACAGGGACGTTCCCTGGCGCTGTTGTGCAGCAACTTCGCCTGCCAGCCGCCCTTGCACTCGGTGGCCGAATTGGGCAGCGCGTTGCGGGAAGCGGCGCGCCAGGGAAATTAAGATTCTTTATCACGGGTCAATCGTTCGACTTGGCCTTGTCCTTCGCGATAGAGTGGGGACATGCCCACCACGGTGAAGAAAACAACTGAAACCAAGAAGGCAGCGAAAGCCGCCAAGAAATCCACGCCGTCCGCCAAGACGAACGGCTTTCATCCCGGAATCTACACTGTTCCGCGCGGACACGTGAGCCTGGCCGTGCCTACCTTCTGGACGCTGCGTCAGACGAACGACGACATCCAGGTGGAAAGCGAAGCCAGTGACACCGCGGTCATCGTCACCGCCTACCAGCGCAACGAGGGCGTCAAGAACCTGGATGCGCGCGACTACCTGGAGCACTTCCTGGGCACGGCTCCGGTGAAGGGAAAAATTACGCAACTGGATGCCGCCAAGGGGAAGGCCGGCGCGCGCTTCCGCGACGAAGAGGGCGACCACTGGCAGGTGCAGTTTCTCACCAATGGACTGACGCTGCTGCTGGCCACCTGCCACACGACCCTCAAACTTACTTCGCACGAAGGACGCACGGGCGTGGCCGTGATCGAATCCATCAAGCTGAAGGCGCGCGCTTGAGTCAGGGGCACATCGAATCGGTCTCGCTGCATGGCGAGGCCGGGCGGCTGGAGGCGCTGCTCAACCTGGGCGCGCCCGATGCCGAATACGCCGCGCTGGTGTGCCATCCGCACCCGCTGTTTGGCGGCACCATGCACAACAAGGTTGTCTTCCATGCGATGAAGGCCATCAACAGCTTCGGCATTCCCGTGCTGCGCTTCAACTTTCGCGGCGTGGGCGCCAGCGCGGGCGAACACGATTACGGGCGCGGTGAAATCTCCGATGTGCACGTGGCGCTCGACTACCTGGCCGAGCGCTTTTCACTGCCCATCGTCTTTGCCGGGTTTTCCTTTGGCGCCGCCGTGGGATTGCGCGCCGCCGTCGATCATCGCCGCGTGGAAGCCCTCGCTTCGCTGGGTACGCCCGTGGTGGCCGACAATCGCGAATACACTTACGCCCTGCTGCGCGAAGCCCGGCAGCCCAAGCTGATGCTGAGCGGCGGCAACGACCAGTACGCCACGCCCGCGCAGTTGCGGAAAATTTTCGACGAGGCCGCCGAACCCAAGAAGCTGGTGATCCTCGACGGCGCCGACCACTTTTTTGCCGGCCACCTGGACGAGATGCGCGACGAGCTTTCCGCGTGGCTGCGCCAGGCACTGCCCCTTTCGTAAAACCTGACATATAATTCCGCGCATGAGCGCCCCTACCACGACTACGGCCGCCGCCGTGCGCGAGCAAGCTCGCCAGATTTTTCTGCACGCACTTGACGAGAGCAGCATTGAGCGCGGCATCGCCCGCAACCTGCATTACCAGCGCGGCATTCTGCAAGTCGGCGAAGACCTCTTCGACTTCAGCCGCTACTCGAAAATTTTCGTCGTCAGCCTGGGCAAAGGCGCACACGCCAGCCTGGAGGCCTTGATGGCGCGGCTGGGCGCGGGCGCGGGGGTCACGGGAATTGTCTGCGCACCCACGCTGCCGACGGCGCAGGTGGCGGGCTTTCGCTACTTCGAGGGCGGTCATCCGATGCCGAACCACGAATCGGTGCGAGCGGCCTATGCGATCCTGAAATCGCTGGAGGCTCTAAAAGAAGACGCGCTGGTGATTTACCTGATCAGCGGCGGCGGCTCGGCCATTGTCGAGCGGCCCATCTCGGACGAGATCGCCTTCGAGGACCTGGTTGCAACCTACCGCGCGCTGGTGCACTCGGGCGCGCCCATCGCGCAGATCAACGCCGTACGCAAACATCTCTCGGCCGTAAAAGGCGGAAGGCTGGCGCTGGCCGCCGCGCCCGCGCAACAGGTCTCCATCCTCATCAGCGACGTGCCGGACAACGCGCTGGACTCTTTGGCCAGCGGCCCCACCATGCCCGACAGCAGCACGGTGGAGCAGTGCTACGAGATCGCCGAGCGCTATCACCTGCTGCCGCAGCTACCCGAGCCGGTGCGCCACCTGTTTGCCACGCGCGCCCTGGAGGAGACGCCGAAGCACGACGATCCGTTGTTTGCGCGGGCGCGCTGGTGGCCGATCCTCTCCAACGTAACCGCGCAGAAGGCCGCCGCCGTGTATGCCTCGCAACAGGGATTCCGCGTGGAGATCGACAACTCCTGCGACGACTGGGATTACCGCAAGGCCGCGGATTACCTGTTGGAGCGCGTGCGCCGCATGAAGGCCGAGGGTGGCAAGGTGTGCCTCATCAGCGGCGGCGAAGTCACCGTCACAGTGGACGCCTCGCCCGGCGCGGGCGGACGCAATCAGCAGTTCGCGCTCTACTGTGCCCAGCGCATTGCGGGCGAGAACATGACGGTGGTCAGCGCGGGAACGGATGGCATTGACGGCAACAGTCCCGCCGCCGGTGCGGTGGTGGACGGAACGACTCTCTCGCGCGCACAGGAGTTAGGGCTTGACGCGGAAGCGGCGCTCAAAGCGTTCGACGCCTATCCCTTCTTTGACCGCCTGGGCGACGCCATTATGACCGGCTACACGGGAACCAATGTGCGCGACATTCGCGCACTGCTTGCCTGGTGAGAATACCGGAAGGAGATTCCCTCTACGGCTAAACAGGCGGCGGGAAAAAGTAGGAATTGAAGGTCTGTTGTTAGGGCACGACTTTAGTCGTGCCATTCAGTCAAGGCAAGATGCCGCGGCTTCAGCCGCTGAGGAAGTGATCCCCTCAGGGGCTAAAGCCCGCACGACTTTTAGATGCTTAGCGGCATGGCTAAAGCCATGCCCTGACAAAACCACTCGAATCAGAGTTTTTGGCCAGCGGCTACACTCCTGTATTCTCGCGGCTTGTTGGAACGGCGGAAGCTGCGCCCTTACAGGTTCCGACTTGACCAGAGTTTCCTTAGTAGAACCTCGCGACGCCTTCTACCATCACTTCCACGCGGTTCAGAATGCCGCGCTCTTCGGCACCGCGCAACAGGAGTTCCACCGGCTCTTCCATCGGCTCCTGCGAGAGCTTGAAGGTGCCATAGTGCATGGGAATCATGCGCGGCGAGCCGAGATCGGCGAAGGCCTGCAATGCGTCTTCGGGACTCATGTGCACGTTGCGGAAATTATCCGGCTTGTAGGCGCCGATGGGCAGCAGAGCGACCTCGGGCTTTAGCCGTTCACCAATCTCCGCGAAGCCGTCAAAGTACGCGGTGTCGCCCGAGTGATAGATCGAGTGCTCTCCCGCGCGCAGCACGTAACCGCCGTAACCGCGCTGCATGTCGTGAATGACGCGCGCGCCCCAATGCTTGGCGGGAGTGGAAGTAATGCGCAGGTTGCCGAGTTGCATCTCCTGCCACCAGGGAAGTTCGACGACGCGCTCGAAGCCGAGGTCGAAGACCAGGTCGCTGACGTTGGGCGGCACAATCAGCAGAGGAGCGCGTCCGCTTTTGCGCCGCGTCATGCGCGCCAGCGCTCGCAGCGACGGCCGGTGCAGATGATCGAAGTGCGCGTGCGTCACCAGCACGGCGTCCAGCGGCGGCAGATCGGCGGCACGCAGGCCGGGACGGCGCAGCCTTTTCAACACAAACAGCCAGGGAGCAAATATGGGATCCACCACCACGCTCATGCCGCCGGCTTGCAGAAAAAACGACGCGTGTCCGATGAAGGTGATGCCCATCTGCCCGGGCGCGGCCAGCACCGGACGGAGCGTGCGCCCGGTGCGCGGCGTCACCACCGAGTGGTGCACCAGTTGGCCCAACTGTCCTGCTTTTTTACTGATATTGACGTTAAGCATTGCCCTTGTCTGGACGCCATGTCCCGCGTCTAGGATGTCTTTATCGTACCCCCGCGCTGCCTGTTGCAACACGCAGGCAAAGGGCTTTTAATCAAGTTTTCGTCTGCTACGGAGGAAGCCGTGAAGATTGCATATTTGGGATTGGGCATCATGGGACGCCCGATGGCCGCTAACCTGGTGAAGGCCGGGCACGATGTCACAGTGTGGAACCGCACTCCGAAGTCCCTGGATGGCGCGCGCACCGCAGACACTCCCGCCGAGGCCGCGAAAGGCGCCGAAGTCGTGTGGCTCTGCGTGGCCGACACCCGGGCCGTGGAAACGGTTCTCTTCGGCCAACAGGGCGTGTCCGGCGTGCTGCGGCCGGGCATGACCGTGATCGACTCCAGCACCATTGCTCCCAGCGCCACCCGCGCGTTTGCCGAGCGCGTGCGCGCCAAGGGCGCCGAGTTCGTGGATGCGCCCGTGACCGGATCGAAGATCGGCGCGGAAAACGCGCAGTTGCTGTTCATCGTGGGCGGCCCGGAAAAGAAAGTCGCCGAGTTGAATCCGCTCTTTATGGCGCTGGGCAAAAAAGTGATCCGCGTGGGCGAAACCGGCGCAGGTGAGAGCGCGAAGATCGGCATGAACCTGATGATTGCCGAGATCTTCCAGAGCTTCGCCGAAGGCTTGGCGTTGACCGGCAAACTCGGCGTGCCGCCGGAAATTCTTCTGGAGCTGATCCAGAACTCGATGATCAAGAGCGGCGTGACGGATTACAAAGGAAGCTTCGTGCTGAACAACGATTGGTCGCCTAACTTTCCCCTGCGGCTGATGCTGAAAGACATTCACCTGATGCAGGATGCGGCGCGCGAGTTGAACGTGGAGTTGCCGGCGCTGAAGGAAGTGGAGAAGGTTTATCAAAAGGCCGTGGACGCTGGCCACGCCAATGACGATTACGCGGTGACGGTGGAGACGGTACGCAACCTATAGGCCGCGCTTGCTGTTTGGTGCCGCAGAAAAAAGCCCCGGAGTTTTCTCCGGGGCTTTGCTTTTTCCGTGCTTCGCACTTAGTTGCCGAGGTACAGCACGTGCACATATACGCCCAGGCGCACGTTGTAGGCCAGGTAGTAACCAACGTGATCGGGATCGTCGTAGAGCACGATGTCGTCACTGGCCCAATCCCAACCGTCGCAGTACGCAAGGTCATAATCCGCGACGTTGAAGTAGAAGCCGCCGAACCAGAAGCGGTTGGGTCCGCCGCCGCCCAGACGCCATACGTGGTTGCGTCCGATCTCGCCGGGGAAATGGCCATGCTCCCAGGCGTGATCGAGGTGATAGTTCGGGTCCTTGCGCCCGGTGTTGTGGCCCACCCAGACGTCATTGGAATGCACGTGCGGTGCGTCCGGATGTCCCGGCTGGTCGGCCTTCACGCGCGGCGCATTGGGCGCGGGGGCGGGTGCGTGCTTCACCGGCGCCGGGCCGTGAGCGGGAATGTGACCGCCCTGATTCACCACCTGATGTGCGCCCTGATTCGACGGGCCGGACGGCGCGCCGCCTTCATGGCCATGCTGGGCATAGGCGGCAACCGAACAGATCAGCGAAACTGCAAGAATTTCTGCAAGGCGTTTCATAGAGTTCTCATCCTTTTGTTTCGGCTCGAAGGCCGATGTTCAACGTCGTTCTACACACCTTTTGAAACCGAATCCCGAATAGAAGTTGCTCGAGTTCGGTTGCGTCACACAACTTTACAGGCGCGAGGAACTCTCCAACTCCCGTGCCTCACGCTTCAAACGGCGCGCACGGCTGGCCAGGGTAAAAAAGTAAAAAACATGGATCGCCCAGACCACAACATAGGCGGCGTAGAGATACCCATTATTGCCTGCTGTATTCATCGCAACTCCTCTTCGGCCAGCGCCGCCTGCGCATGAGCCTCTTCCAGCGCGCGTTCTTCCAGCGCCTGATTGTAGCGCGTCCAGACAAACAGCACCGCCAGCAAACTGAACGCGAGCAAGTTCCACAGCACGGCCATCCACATGCGATGGTCGAGGCCCGAACCTTCTCCGCCACCGATGACCGGCTGCGGATGCTGGGTGCGGAACCAGCGGATGGCCATATAGACGATGGGCACATCGAGGAAGCCGAAGATGCCCAGGGCCGCGGCCAGCACGGGAACCTGTCCGCCGGCCGCGTAGTGGCGCAGCATCAGGTAACTCACATAAATGAGCCACAGCACCAGCGTGCTGGTAAGGCGCGCGTCCCACGTCCACCAGATGCCCCAGATCGGCCGCGCCCAGATGGGTCCGGTGATGAGCACGATGGTACAGAAGGAGACGCCGACCTCGGCCGAGGCCAGGGCCAGCGCGTCCGCGCCATCCGTGCGCCGGACGATATACCAGGCCGAGGCGAGAAAGTTGACGAAGAACAACAGAAACGCCACCCAGGCCGACGGCAGGTGATAGTAGAAGATGCGCTGCACATCGCCCATGGTGGCCTCTCGCGGGGCAATGTACATTGCCTGGCAAAAGCCATAGCCGAGCAGCAGCACGGTAACGGCGAGCAAAAGTCTGAAGAGTGTTTTCATTCCGCGTTCAGCACCGGTTCAAACAGGAGCAGGCTGATGGTGGTGAAGACCAGGTCGTACACCGCCAGCAGACGCATCCAGAAAACGGGCGAGTTGTCGCCCGTGAGAATCGAAGTCGTCGCATCCACCATGGCCAGCAGCGCCGGAATGGAGATGGGAAACAGGATGAGCGGCAGCATGATCTCGCGGCTGCGGGTGCGGATGGAGAGCGCGGCAAAGAATGTGCCGTTGACCACCAGCGCCCACGTGGCCAGCACGGCCACCACCAGCAACTGCCACCACGGGCCCACCGATCGAAGATTGTAAAAGACAACGAAGAGCGGCACCATCAGCACTTCCAGAATGCCGACGAAAATAAAATTACCCACGGTCTTGGCAATGAACAAGGACTGCGGCGGCGCGGGCGACAAGCGATAGGCGTCCAGCACCTGGTTGCGCAGTTCGCGCGTCCACGTCTGGTTGAGCGCCACGACCGTGGCAAACAGAATGGCCACCCACAACAGGCCGCCGGCGATGCGGCGCGACTCCTCGGCCGTGGGATCGAAGCCGAAGCTGAAGATGACCACCACTAGCAGGGCGAAGAACAACATGCTGTTGATGGCATCCTTGGAGCGCCACTCGAGGCGCAAATCTTTTTTCAGCGTGCGCCACGCAATGGACCAAACAGAAGGTGCGGCGGGTGCGGAGCTTTGGCGCGCGGGAGCCTGTGTCACGGAAGAAGCGCTCATCGCGGCGCCTCCATCTCTTCACGCTCCGCCGCGGGGTACGGCGTAAGCAAACGCGCGGGGATTCCCTGCTCGCGCGCGATGAGGCGTCCGGCGTCGAGCACCAGGCATTCGTCGGCCACCGGCTCCATTAGCGCGGCCTGGTGAGTGACGACAAAGATCGTCGTGCCCGCATCGCGCATCCTGGCAAGCAGCTCGGTCATCTGCCGCGCCGAGCGAAGATCGACATTGGAGAATGGTTCGTCGAGGAAGAGCAGTTCCGGGCCGTGCACAATCGCCCTCGCCAGAGAAATGCGCTGACGCATGCCCTGCGAATACTGTCCCACGCGGCGCTCCAGCGAAGGGTCGAGCCCGACGGTGCGTATGGCCTGGCGGCAGCGCTCGCGGTCTTCAATGCCGTAGAGCGCGGCAAAGTATTCCAGGTTTTCCAGCGCGGAAAGTTCGTCGTAGAGAAGCGGGGCGTGGCCCATGTAGCCAAAGCGATGCGCCACGCTGCGAATGTTCGCGGAGCCGAGCACTTCCACCGTGCCGCGTGTGGGCGCCAGCAACCCGGCGATGACGCGCAGCAAAGTGCTTTTGCCCGCGCCGTTTTCGCCCAGCAGCACGTAGAGCTTGCCGGGAGCAAACTCCGCGCTGACGCCGCGCAGGGCGGCAAAGCGGCCAAAGTTGCGGACCACGTTATGCACGGCGACAGCCGCTTGTTGTGCGTTTGCGTTCACCAGACTGTGCAGTGTAGCGCGTTTATCCGTCATCGCCTAGCGCATGGCGGGCGCCGCGGCCTGCGCTTTTTCCGGGGCGGGAGCGGGCTGCGCGTTTTGGTCGGCGCCCGGCGCCGGAGCGTACTTGGAGGCGCACTTGGCCTGAAGCTGCTTGGCGTGGAAGACGCCGTCGCGGCCGTAGCTGCCTTCGGCCAGGGCCTGCGCGTTGTCTTTAAAAGTGTCGGGCGGAGCTTCGGTGCCGCTGTAAGCCACGTTCAGGGTGCGTCCCTGCTCGGTGAGCGTGAACTGAACGTGCGTTCCCTGGCGGTGGATGGAGCCGGGCTCCACGTTGCCGGCCACGCGCAGGCGCTTGCTGTACACGCCGTTGCCCATCTCGCTCATCTCTTTGATGGTGACGTAATAGCTCTTGCTCTCTTCCACGCCGGTAAATGCCAGGTAGCCCAGGCCGGCCAGAATGAGCACGATGGGAATGCCAAATTTCACATACTTATTCATGTTCCATCCCAATCGGAGAGCGGCCACGTGCGCCATCTCCCCCAACCCCATTGCAAAGAGGGTACTTCGGGGCCAAATTGCGGTCAAGCAAGGCCGCCCAGATTTCCACCCTGTATTGGATGCCTCTGGCCCGGGATGGACTCAGGAATCCAGGCACCCGCGAAGGCCCCGCGCCGCATCGTATAATGAACGGTCATGCACGTCACGAAGGGGTTAGGGATGAGTGGAAGCAACGGAAACAACGGGAAGAGCAGCCTTTCGCCGCACGAGCTGGCGCAGAAGGGTCTGCCCAAACTGCGCGAGCCGTGGATTACGCGCCGCCGCGAAGAGGCGGCCCGCACCGGCGATGGGAATATGACCCAGATGCACTTTGCGCGCAAGGGTCAGATCACCGAGGAAATGCTCTATGTGGCCGAGCGCGAGAAGCTGGCGCCCGAGCTGGTGCGCGCCCGCATTGCCGAGGGCAAGTTAATCATCCCGGCCAACATCAATCACCCCGAACTGGAACCGATGTGCATCGGCGTGGACTCGCTTTGCAAGATCAACGCCAACATTGGCAACTCGTCGGTCTCCAGTAACGTGGAAGAAGAGCTGAAGAAGCTGCACACCTCGGTGCACTACGGCGCCGACACCATGATGGACCTCTCCACCGGCGGCGACATTCACGGCATCCGCGAGACCTTGCTGCGCCACTGCCCGGTGCCCATGGGCACGGTTCCCATTTATGAGGCCGTGGCGCGGGTCAAGCGGCTGGAGGACCTGACGCCGGAGCTGATGCTGGAAGTAATTGAGGAGCAGGCGGCGCAGGGCGTGGACTACATGACCATCCACGCCGGACTGCTGGTGCAGTACCTGCCGCTGGTGTCCAAGCGCATCACCGGCATCGTCAGCCGCGGCGGCGCGATTCTGGCGCAGTGGATGGCGCATCACCACAAGCAGAACTTCCTCTACGACAGCTTTGAAGAGATCTGCAAGATCATGGCGAAGTACGACGTTGCATTCTCGCTGGGCGATGGACTGCGCCCCGGCTGCATCGCCGACGCCAGCGACGAGGCGCAATACTCCGAGTTGAAGACGCTCGGCGAACTCACCCGCATTGCCTGGAAGTACGACGTGCAGGTGATGATCGAAGGCCCCGGCCACGTGCCCATCGACAAGATCAAGGAGCAGGTGGACAAGGAAGTGGAGTGGTGCGACGGCGCGCCGTTCTACACCCTCGGCCCGCTGGTCACCGACATCGCTCCGGGCTACGACCACATCACCTCGGCCATTGGCGCGGCCATGATTGGCTGGTACGGCGCGGCCATGCTCTGCTACGTGACTCCCAAAGAGCACCTTGGCCTGCCCAACGAGAAAGACGTGAAGGACGGCATCATCGCCTACAAGATTGCGGCGCACGCGGCCGACTTGGCGCGGCACCGCCCCGGCGTGCAGGATCGCGACAACGCCCTCAGCCACGCGCGCTACACCTTCGACTGGGAGACACAGTTCAACCTCTCGCTCGATCCCGAGACGGCGCGCTCCATGCACGACGAGACGCTGCCCGACAAGTTCTACAAGGATGCGTCGTTCTGCTCGATGTGCGGCCCGAAGTTCTGCTCGATGAATTACTCGTCGAAGATCGACGAGTACAACAAGCAGGTGCACGGACTGGAAAAGACGGATTACTCCGGGCTGGTGAAGCTGGTGACACCTACTAAGTAAGTTTTGTGGAGAAGATAAAAGAGGCCGCGCCCCAAAGGGTGCGGCCTTTCTCTTTGTGTGGACTCTCAGGTTAGCGTTGTGCCCCAGGTTCGCGAAGCGCAGCGGAGCTAACCTGGGTGGGCAATCTCCCAGGTTAGCCGCGCAAAAAACGCGCGTCGAACCTGGGGCACAAGCTCGATCTACACAATCTCGAGCTGATTACCAGCGATCGCCCCAGCCCCACTTGCGGGATTCGGCGGCGCCGAACTGCTCCATCTGCGCCTCGGCAATGCGCTGGCCTTCGGAGCTTCCATTGCCGGTCTCCACAATGTGGATGAGGAAGAGGTAGTCGCCGGCGAATCCGGAGATGCACCAGACGCCCTTGCATCCCTCGACGGGCACAGCCTTCTCATCGGCGAGGGCCTGCAACAGGTCCACGCGGTAGGCGGTCCAGTCATCGTCTTCGCTGGCAAAGCGCAGGTATTCGCGCAGGGCGGTTTCGGGCGTGTCGCCCGTGGCCTGGTGGACGTAGGTTCCACCGAGGAATTCGATCACAAAGGTGTAACGGGCCTTCTTGCGGCGCATAGAGGAATTCTAAATAGTGCGGGGTCCGGCGCCAGAGGAATTCGGCGACGGACCCCGGAAGGTAAATGGGGAGTAAGCTACACGACCAGTTCGGGCTCCTGCTCCTGCTGGCGGACGCCGTCATGCAGGTACTCGCGCATTTTCTTTTCGTCCAGTTGCTTGCACCAGTGCCCCACCACGATGGTGGCCACGCCGTTGCCAATCAGGTTGGTCAGCGCGCGCGCCTCGCTCATGAAGCGGTCGATGCCCAGAATGAGGGCCACGCCCGCCACCGGCACCGAACCCACCGCCGACAGCGTGGCGGCCAGCACGATGAAGCCGCTGCCGGTCACGCCGGCCGCGCCCTTCGAGGTCAGCATCAGGATGGCAAGCAGATAAATCTGCTGGCCCAGTGAAAGATGCGTGTTGGTGGCCTGGGCAATGAACATGGCGGCCATGGTCAGGTAGATCGAGGTGCCGTCCAGATTGAACGAGTAGCCGGCGGGAATCACCAGTCCAACCACGGTGCGGTCCACGCCGATCAACTCCATCTTGGCCATCATGCGCGGCAGAGCCGCCTCCGACGAGGACGTGCCCAGCACGATGAACAGCTCTTCCTTGATGAACTTCAGGTACTTCCAGATGCTGAAGCCGTGAATCAGGGCCACCGTTCCCAGCACCACGAAAATGAAGATCAGGCATGTGGAGTAGAAGCAGACCATCACCCAGCCGAGCTGGCGCAGCGTGCCCACGCCGTACTTGCCCACGGTGAAGGCCATGGCGCCGAAAGCACCGATGGGAGCCACGCGCATGATCATGTTCACTACGCGGAACAGCAGGTGCGAAAGCTGCTCGATGAAGTCGTGCACCATTTTGCCCTTGGGGCCAACCAGGTGCAGAGCAAAGCCGAAGAGAACGGCGATAAACAGAACGCTGAGAATGTCACCCGAGGAAAAGGCTCCGATGATCGTGTCAGGAATAATTTCGAGCAGAAACTGGGTGGCGGTGTGCATCTTGCCCGGCCCGGTGTAGGCCGCCACGGCTTTCGCGTCCAGGGTCGCCGGGTTTATGTTCATTCCCAATCCGGGGTGAACCGCGTCCACGATGATAAGGCCGATGACCAGAGAAATTGTGCTGAGGACCTCGAAGTACAGAATGGCCAACGCACCGGTCTTGCCCACCGACTTCATGTTCTCCATGCCGCTGATGCCAAGCACCACGGTACAGAAGATGATCGGGGCAATCATCATCTTGATCAGCTTGATGAAGCCATCTCCGAACGGCTTCATCTCGGCCCCTATGCCCGGCTTGAAATAGCCGAGCAGCACGCCGATGGCGATGGCCACCAGCACCTGAAAATACAACGTCTTATAAAACGGCTTTCCGCTCATTTACGAGAGGCTCCTCGATCCCAACTATGTGGCGTTCAGGATAAGTACCACCAATTCACCGTGCATTGCCAGACTTTTCTAGCAGAGAAATCCACTGATTTTGTTTTGGGCGGCTACAAGGCAGCCTCCAGAACCGTGGCCGCGCGCTGCAAGGCGGCCGTAACTTCTTCCAGAGATTCAGCGGCCGTAGCCGGATCGTCGTGATCCATTGCTTCGCTCACCGCCGGCAACACCACCGCCGCATAGCCGGTGTATTCGCCCGGAGCAAAGACCGTGTGACGGAACCAGGTACGGTGCGGCAGCCCTTTGCCCAGCAGAGCGCGCTCCGCCTGCATCAGAGAGGCGTTCAGGCGCGGCAGTTTGGCCGCGGGCACGGTGCCGGAGGCCTGTTCCAACGCCCTGCCGGCGGCGGCCAGGCGGTCGGCGGCAGCCAGAGCGGCGTCAAAGTTCGGCAGCTTCCTGCTTCCATCGGCGGTCCACCCCAAGGCGCGAGCGCGCTTTTCCGCTTTTTCAAGATGGCGGCGCACCTCGCGACCGTACAGGTCATAGTCGAAGGGTAAGGCATCTGCCTGAGACATACGCAACACCTGGATGCCGAAGACCCGCGCCATCTCCTGCTCATAAACAAATTCAGGATCGGCAAACCTGGTGAACCACGCATAGTTATCGAACACCGAGTGATACACGCCGTAAGGACCGCCGGAGCCAACGTCGGTGGAAGGCACGCCCAGGTGCTGCAGAAAGGCCGAATAATCCGAGCCGCTGCCCAGGTCTCCCACGCGCACGTCGTCCGCCTCGGCGTCGGCGCGGCGCTCATCAAACGAACCCTGCTCGCTGGGATGTTTGCGGGCCTCGCTCTGCGCCTTCCAGACCTCGTACACGGTTCCACCCTTCGGGCTGGGCACGGCCTTGGTCACATCGCGCAGAAAGCCCTTCAGGCTGGGCACGCCGGAGGCTCCGAAGTCCGGCCCGGCAACGCCCACGTCCATGTTGAAGTAGGCCACCGCGTTCTGGAGTTGTTTGGCATATTGCTCGGCGTATTCCGTGGAGCCAATCATCCCCTGCTCCTCGGCGTCCCAACTGGCGAAAACGATTGTGCGCCGGGGACGCCAGCCGCTCTTCACCAGCGCGCCGATGCCGTGCACAGCCTCCAGCATGGCGGCCGTGCCGCTGGAGGGATCGACCGCGCCGTACACCCAGGCATCGCGGTGATTGCCGGCGATGACCAGCGCATCCGGCTGTGCCGTGCCCTTCAGGGTGCCGATCACGTTCCAAATCGTGGTGTAGCTGTATTGCTGCACCAGCTTCATGTGCACCCTCACCGGCCCGGCTCCGATGTGATAGGTAAAGGGCAATCCGCCCTGCCAGTCGCGCGGACTCTCCGGCCCGCCCAGCTTCTCCAGCAGCGGCGAAGCATCGGCGTAGGAGAGCGGCGTGACGGGAACCTTCGTCAGGCTGGCGGCCTTCTCCGGCGGAGTGCGCTGCGACAGCGGCAGCTCCGGCGTGGAGGCGATGCCCGGTGTGGTGGCGTCGCCTGCGTATTCAAACGTGAACTGCGTCGATCCGCGCTGCACACTGGTTGCCGGGCGATACGGTCCCTTGGGATAGGCGTCGCCGCGCACGTAGCCATCGTCGATGGGATCGGAATAGAGAATCAGCCCCGCGGCCCCGGCTTCCTGCGCCGTCAAGGCCTTTACGCCGCGGAAATTCTGCCCGTAGCGCGCAAGGACAATCTTGCCGCGCACGTCCACGCCCATTTCGCGCAGCTTCTTGAAGTCCTCGGGGCGGGCGTAGTTGGCATAAACAATCTCGGCTTCCACCTCGCCCGAAGCCGAGCCGCCATTAAACGGCATCACCACGCGCGCGTCATCCTGGTAGGGATCGCCCTCCACGTGCTCGCGCGTCGGCCCGCGCATCTTCAGCCCCGCGGGCGCCGTGGCCTCCACCAGGATTTCTTTTGGCAGATTCAGCCACACCTTGTAGGTGTCAATGCGCACATCCAGCCCGGCATCGCGGAACTTCTGCGCCACGTAGTCGGCGGTCTTGCGATCCTCCGGGGAGCCGGCAATGTGCGGCTCGCTGGTGAGCGTGCGCAGATGCTGCCCCGCTAGTTTGGCGTCGGGAACGGCCAGGAAACGGCTCTCCAGCTTGTGCTCGGCCGCGGCATCGCGGAAGCCGGGAATCGGCTGCACCGGCTGATTGGGAGCTTGCTGCGCGGAGAGCAGAGACGCAAAAAGTCCGAGAACGACTCCAGAACGAAATACACAGTTCATCTTGTGGCGAATCCCCAAGCCGGTGAGCCAGCATGTTTTTTTCGGATTTAGGCAGCATACACCCGATTGCGCGGAAGGGAACAGATTGCTTTTGCCGGAGAGGATTTTGCAGGCGCAACGTACAGGAAGAAATTACTTGAGCGAAGCCGCCGACTCGGCCACGGCCGCCGTGTCATACCACGAAGAAAGATCGACGTGCCCCGCCAGCGTTTCCCGCGACTTGCCTTCCACCAGGAAGCGCACCCGCGTGAGTTGCGGAAACTGCGCCCGCAAGGTCATCACCAGGGAAAACAACGAAAGCTGCTCCGGCCCAATGCCGCTGCGGTGGCCATCGGCAAACGCGGCGTTCAGGTTGATCACCGCCGAGGACGGCCCCATCATGAAAACCTCATGCACGTCGGCTCCGGCGGGCAGAGGGTGCGGTGAATCCTTCTGCTGGCAACGCGCAATGAGCGCGTGCAGAGCGGTGCGCCCGCGCTCACCGGGATCGCTGGGCAGCGCCTGCGAGATTGTCTCCTGGCGCAGCGTGCCGCTCTGGTCGTCGGCCACATACAGCAGCAGCATCTCGGCCGGGCCGCTCACGGGCGCGCTCAAGCGCGTGGCCAGCGGCAGGGAAACCATTTCAGCCTTGCGCTTCAGGTGAACCAGGTAGCCGCCCATGGCAAAAATGGCCACCACCAGCACCAGAACGACGTATTGCAGACGGCGGGGAATCATGGCGCCTCCTGCAGTCTGCCGCGCAGTCCGGCAATGGCATCGGCCAGCGCCGCGGCGGCCCTGGCCTGGTATTCCGCGCTGCCAAGGTCGTTGGCCGAGCCGCCCGGCGGCGGAGCCAGTTCCACCGCAACCGCCGCAATCGTCACCGAATTCAACGGCCGCAGGGGCACCGAGGAAGTCTGCGCGTGGAATCCGGCGCTGGTGGCCTGCGCGTCCAAGGCCGCGGCGGCAATGCGCGAATCCGGCAGCGAAGGCGCCTGCGCCGCATCCCAGGGCAGGAAGCTCTGGCGTCCCTGCCCGGCCGGCAGAGACGGCACCATGGCGGTGTAGATGCGCAGTCCATTGCCGCTGCTGGAGGCGTGCAGTGAGACGTAGAGCACGGCGTGACTGGTGTTGGCCGCCACCGCGCGCTGATCGTTGCTCAACTGCGCGTCGGACGTGCGCGACATTACCACGGCAACGCCGCGCGACTCTAATTCCTTTTGCAGCCGCCGCGCCAGGGCCAGCGTCACGTTCTTCTCCGGCACCGACGCTCCCAGCATCTCTCCCGCGTCGCCGCCGCCGTGTGCGGCGTCAAGGAACACAAAGGGCAGCGTGCGGACCGGGCGCTGAACTACGCCGGAAGAAGCCGCGGATTGCCCGTTCGGTGCGGCAACCGGAGCGTTAACCCGGGGCGCCATCGCTGGCGGCGCCGCAGCCACGGCGGCCTGTATGGTGAAACTGCGACCACCACCGCCGGCAATTACCGTGACGGGTTTCTGCACGTTCACGTCCAGCTCAAAGCCGTCGGCGCTCTCCTGCCAGGCCGTGCTCTGAATCAACTCATCGCCGTAAGGAACGCTGGCGGGGGAACCGCCCACCACGGCCTCGCGACGGAAGGCGAAACGTACCCGGCCTTTTTCTACCCGGATCAAGGGATTGACCGGAGCGGTGAAAGTCAGCACCAGTCGCGAGGGAGCGTGCAACAACTCGCAAGCGTAACGCACCTGGGCGCCGCCCAGGAACAGACGGTGGGCGGCGACGTGAAAGTCGGCAGGAAGCTCGGCAATGCGCGGCAGCAAATGCGCCAGGGCCGCCACCGGAATGTAGCCGCGTCCGTCGATTACGGCAAAGTTCGCGGACAGATCCTGCTTCTCGCCGCGCAGTTTGAACTGCCGCTTGCCATCCTGGAATTCCGCGTCCAGTCCGTTGAAACTGAGTTTGATCTTTTTCCCGTCGGCGCGCGATTCCAGGCGTCCTAGGGGTTCCAGCAGATCGGTCAGGCCCACATACTCCGCGCCTTCGCGCACCACAATGTCCACCTGGTAGGTGATACCCGGCGCATAGATTGCGATGTGATGCGGTTCCGCGGCATGACCGCACACGCACATCAACAGGAGCATAACCAACAGGCGCTGTAAGATAGCGGGCTTCATGGGCATTGGCTGACGCTGCCTCTATCCTACGACAAAATTGCCCCGGCGTTGCCGCCCCAAACGGCCAGCATATTCATGTCTGCGGAAATAGCTGCCACCGGGTGGCTCTCCCCGGTGGCAATTCCACAGGAGTCGGCTACACTGAGTCCGGAGCTATTCCATCATGCGACGCTTCTTCAGCCTGGTTTTTCTTTGCTGTCTCGCGCTGTCCGCCTACGGACAGATCGGTCTTTCGCCGCAGTCCAACGCCCCGGGAGTCAGAATCCGCGGACGCAACCCGGCGGAGCTGGCCGCCGGCGAAAAGAGCCTGCTCGCCGGCTATTGCCACCTGGATTTTGAGGGCGCGCGCCTTGACCCCACCGGCTGGAAGCGCATGCAGCCCTACACCAGCCTGCGCGAGAGTCCCGATTTTCAGCAGGTGCTCATCGTCTCCCGCTATGACATTCTCCCTTCGGAGGAGCATCCTGGCGTTGTCCTCGTGAATTACCGAGTCACCGGTGTCTTCGACCTCAACGAAGGCTATTCGCCGATGAACAGCACGATCCCCGCGCAGTTCCGCACGCAGGAAGAGGACGGCAGCCTGATCATCTCCGGCATGTCGTCGCCGCTGCCGCGCGTCTCCCTGCAGGCGGCAATCAAGTGGATGAATAGCCGCGTGGCCGACAAGAGCACTCCGGAAGCCCTGCGGGCGCACATGGTAGAAGCCCTGCGGAAGCTTGGGCAAAAGCTCCCTGAGCCGGTGTCCGCGGCCAATTAACTGGCCCCAAAATATTAAGGGCGAGGCCGCGGCCTCGCCCTTTTTGCAGCTTTTCACACGTTATCCACAGGGCTAAAAAGCGTACTTCCCTGCGTCCAGCACGCGGGCAGCAACCTTCTCCCGCGCGGCGATGACATTCACCGGCTCCGCCTTGGTGAGGCGGCGCAGGATCGTCATCTGCGTGCGCAGCATGTCGCCCTCGGCCACGTCGGCCAGAATCTTTTTGGCCGCCGCTTCCACGCGCGACGTGGCTTCCGAGAAGTACACGTCAGTGATGGCCACGGCCGTGGCCGACGCGGCCTCGCCCTGGCTCTCGATCAGCTTCAAGGTGCGCGCCAGCACCGAGTCCATGGCATAAACCTCGATCACGATGTCGGCGATGGCTCCCATCACCTCCTGGTGGTCGGCGATCTGCTGCATGTACTTCTGCGAGGCCGCACCGCTCACCATAAGACCGATCTTCTTGGCGTTCTCCAAGGCCTTGCGCTGGGTGGCCAGCTTGCGCTCGTCCTCTTCGGCAAAGCTCGGACCAGCCATCACTTCATCCATCAACTTCTTGATAGCCGGCAGCAGCGGCAACTGCCCGCTCATGGCGCGCTTGAGCAGCCAACCGGTAATGATGAGCCGGTTGATCTCGTTGGTGCCTTCGAAGATGCGGTTGACGCGCGAGTCGCGGTAGGCGCGCTCCGCCGGATACTCCTC
This sequence comes from Acidobacteriota bacterium, assembly GCA_031296105.1. Taxonomy (GTDB): domain Bacteria; phylum Acidobacteriota; class Terriglobia; order Terriglobales; family Acidobacteriaceae; genus TOLSYN. Next base: position 92,418 of record JARLGJ010000039.1, read on the forward strand.
GACAAAGCCGTAGCCGCCGTAAATCTGCACCTGGTTATCGACGACCTTGTCGAACATCTCCGAGGCCCACACCTTGATGATGGAGCACTCGACGGCGTACTCCTCAATGGCCTTGCGGATCAGCTTCGACTCATCGGGCGAGCCCTTCTCGATGTCGGCGGTGGCGGCGTCCATCATGCCCACCGTGCGATAGACCAGAGACTCTCCGGCGTAGATGCCGATGGCGATGTCGGCCAGCATCTCGCGCACCATGCCGAAGTCGGCGATGGGCTTGCCGAAGGCCTTGCGCTCCTTGGCCCACTTGATGGAGTTCGCCAGACACGTGCGCGCTCCGCCCACGGCGGCCGCGCCCAGCTTGAAGCGGCCCACGTTGAGAATGTTGAAGGCGATGGTGGCGCCCTTGCCGATCTCGCCCAGGACGTTCTCCACCGGCACCTGGCAGTCGTTCAGAATCAAAGGACACGTGGACGAGCCGCGGATGCCGAGCTTGTGCTCCTCGGCGCCCACGCTGAAGCCCGGGAAGGTGCGCTCGACGAGGAAGGCGGTGAATTTTTCGCCATCCACTTTGGCGAAGATCACGAACAGGTCGGCGAAGCCGGCGTTGGTGATCCACATCTTCTCACCGTTCAGGACGTAGTGCTTGCCGTCCGGGGAGAGCACGGCCTTGGCGCGGGCGTTCATGGCGTCCGAGCCGGAGCTGCTCTCCGACAGCGCGTAAGCGCCCACCCACTCGCCGCTGGCCAGCAGCGGCAGATACTTCTTCTTCTGCGCGTCGGTGCCGAACCACACGATGGGCAAGGTGCCAATGCCAACGTGCGCGCTGAAGGTGACGGCGAACGATCCCTGCTTGGCAATGTGATCGGCGATGATGGCTGACGAGACCTTGTCCATCTCCGCGCCGCCGTACTCTTCCGGAATATCGACACTTGTCAATCCAAGATCGGCGGCCTTCTTCAGCAGCTCGCGGCTGAAGGCGAAGTCCTTGTGCTCGATGCGGTCTGCGTTGGGAAGAATCTCCTGCTGCGAGAATTCCTCGGCCGTCTGCTCGATCAGTTGGTGCTGCTCGTTAAAGTCCTCGGGAGTGAACACGTCCCGCGGATTGGTTTCCTCGATCAGGAAGTTGCCGCCCACGATCTTCTTCTGCGGTGCAGTTGCGGTGGTTGCCATATCTGTTCCTCTCAATGGTTCTCGCCGTTCGCGGCGCAAAGTTAGTTGAGGTTCTCGAAGATGCCGGCGGCGCCCATGCCTCCGCCCACGCACATGCTCACAATGCCGTAGCGCTCGTTGCGGCGCTTGAGTTCGCGCAGCAGCGTGGCCGTCAGTTTGGCTCCGGTGCAACCCAAAGGGTGCCCCAGAGCCACCGCGCCCCCGTTGGGATTGACCTTCGACGCGTCCAGCCCCAGATCCTTGATGACGGCCAGGGCCTGCGCCGCGAAGGCTTCGTTCAGTTCAATCGCGCCGATCTTGTCCAGGGACAATCCAGCCATCTTGAGCACCTTGGGAATGGCGAAGATCGGACCGAGGCCCATCTCCTCCGGCTTGCATCCGGCGGTGGCAAAGGCCACGAAGCGCGCCAAAGGCTTCAGTCCAAGCTGATGCGCGCGCTCGGCGCTCATCACCACGGCAGCCGCCGCACCGTCACTCATCTGCGAAGAGTTGCCGGCCGTCACCGTTCCCTTGGCGTGGAAGGCGGGCTTGAGAGCCGCGAGAGCTTCGAGGGTGGTGTCCATTCGCGGGCCTTCGTCCACCTTGAACTCCACGGTCTCCACCGACAGCTTCAACGCCGCGGAGCCCTTGGTAGCTACCGGCGCCGTGCGGAAGGTCACTTCAACCGGAACAATCTCGTCCGCGAAGTTGCCGGAGGCAATGGCCTTCCCTGCCTTCTGATGGCTCTGGTAGCTGAACTCGTCCATCTGCTGACGGGTGATGCCATAGCGCTGTGCTACGCGTTCGGCGGTGAGCCCCATGGAGAGATATGCGTCGGGATAGCTCTGCACCAGGTAAGGATTGCAGCTTATCTTGTGCCCGCCCATGGGAATCATCGTCATGGACTCGGTGCCGCCGGCGACGATCACCTCCGCGCCGCCCATGGCAATGCGATCCGCCGCCATGGCAATGGATTGCAGTCCCGACGAACAGAAGCGGTTGATGGTCATTGCCGAACATTCCACGGGAAGGCCCGCGCGCAGGGAGGCGATGCGGGCCACATTCATGCCCTGCTCGGCCTCCGGCATGGCACAGCCCAGGATGACGTCTTCGATTTCGCCTGCCTCCACTTGCGGCACGCGGTCCAAGGCGCCGCGAATGGCCGCCGCGGCCAGATCGTCCGGCCGAGTCGAGCGCAGGGTTCCTTTGTTGGCCTTGCCGACCGCGGTGCGGACGGCGCTTACGATGACAACTTCTCGCATGATTCGCTCCTCGGTCGAAGGTTAGTTGCGCAACGGCTTGCCGGTCTTCAGCGTGAACTGGATGCGTTCCTGCGTCTTGCGCTCGCCGCACAGGCTCTTGAAGGCCTCGCGCTCGAGATCGAGCAGGTACTGCTCACTGACCGGCGTGCCCGGTGTAACGGCGCCACCGCAGAGCACCTCGGCAACCTTGGAGGCGATCTTCACCTCGTGGTCGCTGATGAACTCGCCCTGACGCATCAGATGCACACCCAGCTTCAGCGTCGCCAGAATATTCTCGCCCGGCGCGGGCAGGTCGGTGCGCGGAACAGGTGCGCGGTAACCGCCACGAACCATCTCCAGCGCGCGTGCCTTGGCGTCGCTCAGCACGCGTTCGCGATTCATGCTGATGACGTCGCCGCGGCCCAGGAAGCCGAGTCCGCGCGCCTCAAAGGCCGAGGTGGAAACCTTGGCCAGGGCAATAGTCTCGAAGGCCTTCTTCATGGCCTCCATCAGCTCCACGGTTTCGCCGCGTCCGTCGGGACGGATGGACTGTGCGGCGTCGATGGCACGCAAGGTCATCTCCTTGCAGCCGCCGCCGCCGGGCAACAGTCCCACGCCAACCTCGACCAAGCCCATGTATAACTCGGCATGTGGCTGGCGCGCTGCGGCGTGCAGAGAGACTTCACAGCCGCCGCCCAGGGCCATGCCGAATGGAGCGGCCACCACCGGCTTGGGCGAAAACTTGATAAGCTGCGTCGCGTTCTGGAATTGGCGGACCATCAGGTCCACGTCATCCCACTCCTCGTCCTGCACCGCCATCAGCAGCAGCATGATGTTGGCGCCGACCGAGAAATTCGCCGCGTCATTGTGAACGACAAAGGCGTCGAAGCTTTCGCCCACGCCGCCCGGCTTGAGAACCTGCTGGATGAGCTGGATGATGTCCGCACCCAGTGAGTTCATCTTGGAATGGAACTCGATGCAGCCCACGCCGTCGCCGAGATCGACCAGCGACGCGCCGGAGTTCGACTTCACCACCCCGTTCGACTTGCGAGCGGTCTTCACGCTCCACACGCCGCGCGCCACCTGCTCATCGCGCAACGCGCTGGAGGCCAGGTCAAAGTACGCGCGCCCGCTGGAGGCCTTGGGAGCATCGGCGTACCAGCTATTGCCGCCCGCGGCGAGCAGTTTTTCCACGTTCGCCGCCACCGGCTTGCCTTCGCGCTTCATGCGCTCCACGCTTTCGGCCACGCCGACGGCGTCCCACAGCTCGAACGGTCCCATCTCCCAGTTGAAGCCCATGCGCATGGCGCGGTCGATTTCGACCACGTTGTCGCTGATCTCCGGGATGCGGTTGGCCGAGTAAGTGAAGACCTCGCTGAGTGCGGTCCACAGGAACTCGCCAGCCTTGTCGATTTTCTGATCGCCGAAGCCGGTCAGCATACGAACGCGCTCGCCAAGGGATTCGACGGTCTTGGCCATCTCGAGGGCCGGAAACTTGGGCCGGTTCGCGAGACGGTATTCGAGCGTCTTCCAATCGAATGCATAGCGCTTCTCGCCCTCGGGCGTGCGCTCTTTCTTATAGAAGCCGGCGCGAGTCTTATCGCCAAGCAGTTTGCGCTCTACCATCTGGTCGTAGAACGGAGGCAGATCCAGATCGCCGCGCTCGTCCAGCATCGCCGCGCCGCCCTCGGCTCCGGCCAGAACGGGCGCCATGCGCTTGGCATTGCGTACCACGTGGCCGAGAACGTCGAGCCCCACCATGTCGATGGTGCGGAAGGTGGCCGACTTGGGGAAGCCGATGGCCGAACCGGTCAGGGCGTCCACGTCTTCGATGGAGAAGTCGAACTGCTGCATCAGGCGGACGATGTTGACCACGCTGAAGCAACCAATGCGGTTGGCGATGAAGTTTGGCGTGTCCTTGGCATAGACGATGCCCTTGCCCAGACGCACCGAGCATAAGTCCGCCACGGCCTCCATGGCCAACGGGTCAGCCTCGGGGGTGGGAATGATCTCCAACAGACGCATGTAGCGCGGCGGATTGAAGAAGTGCGTGCCAAACCAGTTGCGGCGGAAGTCCGGGCTGAAGCCCTCGGCAATGGAGGCCACGGGCAGGCCGCTGGTATTGGTGGTCACAATCGAGCCGGACTTGCGCACGGCTTCCACCTTGCGCAGAAGGGCCCGCTTTAGATCCAGGTTCTCCACCACCGCCTCGATGATCCAGTCGCACTCGCCCAGCAGCGAGAGATGGTCTTCAAAGTTTCCGGTGGTCACCAGGCGGGAGAGGCCGGCTTCCATAAAGGCCGCCGGTTTAGACTTGCGGGCCGACTCCAGTCCGAAGTCGGCAATCTTGTTCCGCTCGGCGAGTTTGGCATCGGGAGCCAGGCCGGGAGGAACGATGTCAAGCAGGTAAGAACGCACCCCGGCATTGGCCAGGTGCGCAGCGATGCGGGAACCCATCGTTCCCGCGCCGAGGACGGCGACTTTCTCGATTCGTTTCAGCATGAGTGAAGCGCTCCGAACACAGCACAGCTCTCAGATGACACCTGGCCGCACGGGGATTCCCCGCACGCAGACGCACAACGTCATTAGCCCCTAAACAGCCAGAGACACTAAGAGTTCGGATAACTGAAATGGGAGAAGAGTCGAGCTATGGCAAGAACAGGATCAATTCGATTCGTCATGGCACCGCCTTGCGCTACCACTTGCAACTGCTGAATCTAAATAAAAAAGATGACCCTAAAATAGAGGCGGCGCGCGTCGAGAATGTGGGGTGAGGATGGCAACGACGCGCGCCTTATTAAGTTGAACTAAGACTACTGAATGAGGTGTCATTCAGTCAAGCACTTCCCTCGATAAAAAATTGAGAAATTAAGTGTTTAATTTTTCAACTGCTTACCGTGAAATTTCCTGACTTTTCCAGAAAATCCGTGACCAGATCACAAATTTGGGTGACTCAGCGCAGGTGGTCCGGTGATGCGGTCGCATCCCTCTGCATGACGTGGCTTTCTAGGCTTGCTCTGGGCGGTTCGGGGCCTGGGGGCTCTGCCCTGAATTGCCCGCACCGGGACGGCGGCCACCGCGGCGACGGCGGCGTCGATTGCGCGATGGCTGGGGCGGCCGCTGCAAGCTGGGTGCCGGAGACATTGTCGGCCGCTGCTGCGCCACCGGACGCGGCGCGGCTACGTCCTCCACCCTGTGCGACGGCGGCGTCAGGCGCTCGGGATGCTCGCGGACGATCTTCTGTGCCAGACGTAGCACCTCGCGCTCGCCCCGGTAGGTGAGCTTGCGGTGCGCCTTGTCCAGCGGGAACCAGAAGGCCCGCCGCACCTCGTCCCGCATGTCCGGACGGATTTGCCCCAGCCGTCCCGAGCCATACAGAAACATATAGAAGCACACCGACTTGGAGACCTGCTCGCGTCCGCCCCAGGAGCGCACATAGACGTAGCGGATCGTGGTCAACCGGAAAAGCCTTTGCCCGCGTATGCCGGTCTCTTCCCAAACCTCGCGGTCGGCGCCCTGCTCGGGCGTCTCTCCGGGATCGACGCCGCCCTTGGGCAGGGCAAAGACCGTTCCCTGCGGACGGGCCTTTACCCGGCGCGTCACGGTGTCGGCATTGATGATGTTGGGTTCGATGATGGCAACTTGCCAGGTTCCCCGCATATGGCGCAGCACCACCCCGCCCGCCGAGGTCTCATAGACCAGCTTGCGCGGCGTGGTAGCAGGCTCGGGCGCGGCAGGCTCGAGCTTGTGCACCTTCTTTCTTGCGGACGGCAAATCGGACACGCTAGGCAAACCTTAGACGCGAGAATAGTTCATGTTCGCAGACATTGAGCCAACGGGCAAGCCGCCGCTGATACCGGCAAGTCCGCCCGCCGCTCCCTGGCACTCCACCCGGCCGGGGCAAGCTGTGGATTCCCGGCTACTTCACCAGCTCCAGAGAGGCCGGAAGTTCCACCTCGCGCAGGAACCTGGCACTCTCCTCCGGCGGCGTGGGATTGATGTAAAAGCCCGTCCCCCATTCAAAGCCGGCCGTATTGGTCAGCTTGGGGATGAACTCGATATGCCAGTGATAGTACTCCAGAGCGCCCTCCTGCACCGGCGCCGTGTGCAGCGCCAGGTTGTAGGCCGGACCCTCCAGCGCCACCTCACACTTCAGCAGCAGCCGCTTCAGGGCCGACGCCAGGTTGATCATCTGGTGCGACGACAGGTTCTCGAACGCCGACTCGTGACGCTTGGGAAAGATCCAGGTCTCAAACGGGAAGCGCGGCGCGAAGGGCGCAAAGCACAGGAAGTCGTCGTTCTCCAGCACCACCCGCACCGGCGTCTCCTGCTCCTGCCGCAGAATGTCGCAAAAGATGCAGCGCTCCTTGATGGTGAAGTATTGCTTGGCGCCGTCCAGTTCCTCGCTCACGTGCTTGGGCACAATGGGCAAGGCAATCAGTTGCGCGTGTGGGTGCTCCATGGTAGCTCCGGCCGCCTCGCCATGGTTCTTGAAGATCATGATGTACTTGAAGCGGCGGTCCTGTTTGAGATCGACCATGCGGTCTCGCCAGGCCCACAGCACGCTCTCAATGTTCTTTTGCGGCAGCAGCGCCAGGTGCGAGTTGTGATCGGGCGTTTCCACGATGACCTCGTGCGCGCCCAGGCCATTCATCTTGTCGAACATGCCCTCGGCCTGGCGGTTCAGAGTGCCCTCAATCCCCAGGGCGGGAAACTTGTTGGGCACCACCCGCACCGTCCAGCCCGGTCCGTTCTTCTGCCCGCTGCCATTGGCGCTCGGGCGATAGGCCAGCACCTCCGAGGGCGTTTTCTCCTCGTTGCCGGGACACAAGGGGCAGAAGCCGCCCTTCTGCGTCACCTTGCTGCGCAAAAAGTCCGTGGGACGCTTCGCCCGGTCGGTTGAAATAATCACCCAGCGGCCAACGATCGGATCTTTTCTAAGTTCAGGCACGGTCCCCTCCCCGGCGTCCTTTCTTTCCTAACTGGGACGCTTCGCCCTCATACTACGCCTGCTGAAGGCGTTCTTGAAAAGTTCGATATGCGGTTCTTTTTCCGGTGCCAAATAAACGCTGACGACATCGAAACGGTACTGCGGGCGCGAGCGCAATTGGTTCATAAAGAAAGATGCCATGGTCAACAATTCGGTTTTCTTCTGCCGGTCCACGGCGGCCTCGGCCCGCGCCATCGGGCGGCCGTGGCGCGTCTTCACCTCGATGAAGCAAAGCATCTCGCCGTCCCAGCCCACCAGGTCGATCTCGCCGCGGCAGCCCTGGCAGCGCCAGTTGCGCGCCACCATCACGTAGCCCTGCCGGCGCAGGTGCTCGTGGGCCAGCGCCTCGCCGTGGCGGCCGGTCAACAAGTGCGCGGGCGCAGCTCGCTTGGAAACAAAGATTCCCCGCAGGCGCAACAGCGCGTCCCGCAGCTTCCCGGAAACGTACCCGCCGGACATGGCCCCAGAGTTTACTCCAGGGCCGGGTAGCCTGCACAGGCTTTGCGGCAGTTTCCGCAAATCATGATTTACACTGATCGGCGGAGTATTCCATTCGTTGACGCAGGAGATCTGCATTGAAGAAGCTGGTGGTCTTTGACCTGGACGGCACCCTGGCGGAGAGCAAATCCGCCCTCGACCCTGAAATGGCGCAACTGCTCTCCGGGCTGCTCAAGGTGGCTAAAGTGGCCGTCATCTCCGGCGGAGACTGGCCGCAGTTTGAAAAGCAACTGGTGAACAACCTGCCTGCGGGCCAGAAGATGGACAACCTGCTCCTGCTGCCCACCTGCGGCACCAAGTTCTTCCAGTTCGAGGGCGGTTGGAAGAAGCTCTACAGCGAAGACTTTACCGCCGAAGAGAAAGCCAGGATCATCACGTCCATGGACCGCGCGCTGACCGAGGCTGGCTTTAAGCCCGCGCAGACCTGGGGAGAAATCGTGGAGGACCGCGGCAGCCAGGTGACGTTCTCCGCCCTGGGACAGCAGGCGCCGCTCATCGAAAAGGAAAAGTGGGACCCGGATTTTGCGAAGCGCACGGCGATCAAGGCCATCCTCGACCGCTACATTCCCGAGTTCAGCGTGCGCATGGGCGGCACCACGTCCATCGACATCACCAAGCCCGGCATCGACAAGGCCTACGGCATCCGCAAGCTGCGCGACATTGTGGGCATTCCCGTTGCCGACATGCTCTTTATGGGCGATGCCATCTTCCCCGGCGGCAACGACTATCCCGCCAAGGAAGCCGGCTGCGACTGCATCTGCGTGCGCGACGTGCACGAGACCAAGCGCGCCATTGAGGCCGTGATCTTCTGCCTGGGCAGCCTGTAAGCAGGGCTGTCTGGACGAGGCAGCTTTCTTGGAAAAACTCCAATCGACTGCTTTTGTGTCAAGACTTGGTTTTACTGGCTGCTGAAAAAACTCGGAACAAAAGATTGTTTGTCAGGGCATGGCTTCAGCCATGCCACTAGACTGTTGAACATGTCTTGCGGCTTTAGCCGCTGAGGCGCGTTCCGGAAGAACAATCGACTTTTCCGCCGTCTGTCCGGTCTCCGGGGAAAGTGCTCCCTCCGGGGCTGAAGCCCGGAAGCATTGCGCCAACGTAGCGGCGCAACTGAAGTTGCGCCCTAACAAAAAAGCTTCCACTTAGGCTTTTCCGCAACCCGCCCAGATTTTTCTACGCCAGCAGCGCCGTCACCTTGGGCATCCAGTCGCTGATGGCAATGCTCTGCGGACACTTCTCCAGGCACTCGCCGCACTCGATGCAGGAGCCCGAGCGCTCGTCGGCCGAGAGGAACACCGAATACTTGAAGCGCGCGCCCTTTACGTCGTCAAACAGGTGTGCGTAGTTGAAGTAATCGAAGTTGTCGGGAATCTTCACTCCGTTGGGACACGGCATGCAGTAGCCGCACTTGGTGCACGGCACCACGGTGCGCGTGCGGTAATACTCTCGGACCTTGGCAATCAGTTCATGGTCCGCCGCGGTAAACGAGCCCGTCGCGGCATGGGAAGCCGACACCAGGTTTTCTTCCACCTGCGGCAGGGCGGACATGCCGCTGAGCACCACGGAGACTTCCGGCTGATCCCACAGCCACTGCAAAGCCCAGTCGGCAGCCGAGCGCTGCACCTTCTGCGCGGCCATCATGCCTAGCACGGGTTGCGGAGGATCGGCCAAACGCCCGCCCAGCAAAGGCTCCATCACCACCACGGCCAGGCCTTTGGACGCCGCCAACTTCAACCCGCGCGTGCCGGCCTGGTTCTCAATGTCCATGTAGTTGTACTGAATCTGGCAGAAGTCCCAAAGGTCGCAGCCGTTGACGATCTCCGCGAAGATCTCATGCGTGTCGTGCATGGAGAATCCGAGGTGGCGAATGCGGCCGTCGGCCAGAGCGGCCTTGGCCTTCTCCAGCATGTTGTACTTGGGCACCAGGTTGCGCCAGCGATGCTGATTCAGCGAGTGCAGCAGGTAAAAGTCGATGTGATCGGTCTGGAGCTTGCGCAACTGGTCGTTGAGGATGCGGTCGAAGTCCTCGGGCTTTTCCACCTGCCACACGGGCAGCTTGGTAGCCAACTTTACCCGCTCGCGATAGCCGTCGCGCAGGGCCTTGCCGAGCAAAGTTTCACTGGCTCCGCTGTGGTAGGGATACGCCGTATCGCAGTAGTTCACCCCGCCGTCGATGGCGCGGCGAATCATCCCGATCGCTTCGTCCTCCACAATGTTCGGGCTCAAACGCTCGCCGTCTGAAACCGGCAGCCTCATGCAGCCAAAACCCAGCGCGGAAACCTGAAAATCCAACCTGCCAAAATTGCGATATTGCATTGCGCCCCCAGAATTACGAAACGTCTTGTCCCGATATGATCGTATCGCATCCAGGGGCGCGATTCCATGCAAAGCGCGCCATCGCCAAGGTGAAGCTACTCCTTGGCCTCCAGCAGCTCTTCCGCCGTGCACACGTCCACCAGTCCGCGGCAGCCGTAAAGTACCGGCAGGACTTTTTCCGGAGCATACTTCCGGCGCCACTCGGCAACCTTGTCGGTGCCAGTGCGGTAGGCGGGCAGGTACATGCGTCCCAGCAGCGGGTGACGGCCCCAGGCTCCGCTCAACTTGTCGGCCCGTTCCAGGCTCACCAGAAAATCGTTTCGCAGCACCTTCGCGACCTCCGGCTGCGGCATGCCTTGTCCCCAGGTGAGGTAGCTGGACTGATTCTTGGCGTCGTCCTGCAAGAGCGCCAACAGCGCGCCGATCTGCATGTCCTCGTCGGGAAGCTGATCGAGCTCGGTGACGCCGTGCGCTATGAGGATGGCATTGTTGGCGATGCCTTCGAAGAGGGCCGCGGCGCGCGTGTTCATCGTCAGCACCGTGCCTTCAAAACCCACCAGCCCGCGCAGCGCGAGATTTTGCAGGTAGGCAAAGGTGGTCACGTGCCCCGGCACAACCTCGTGGCTGATGAGCTGGTAGAACTCCGGCACCGAAATTTGCAGCGAGGCATTGATCTCATACGTCGCCTCGTACTGCGGCGAGCCATCCTGGTTGCGCGCGCGGCCCACGTAATTCATCGAGCCGGAAAACCACGCGTCCTTGATGGGCAGAAAGTCGATGTTGGCGCGCGGCACCACGGCCAGTTCCTTCGGCAAATATTGCTTCAGATGCTGCTCGCTGTGCTGATCGAAGTAGGCGATGACCGCCGAACTGAGCGTGCGCACGCTGGCCATGGGCGTCACCCGCGCGGCGCGCCAGGCATCCACGGCCTCCAGCAGGCTGGCCGCGTCGTGCGAAGGATGTCCCGCACGTGCCAGCAGCTCGGCCACGCGCTCACGCTTGGCCTGCGGCGCGCTCGGCTCCGGCTTGCGCCCGGTGGAGGCCAGCACGCAGCGCTCGTACTCCACTTTTTCGCCCTCGCCGATCATCTCCAGCGCCAGATCGAACATCACCTGCACGCTTACCGAGAGTCCCGCGAGATACTTGCCGCGCAGGCCGCCAATCTTCAGCGCCTCGCGCTTCAAGCCCTCGATGGCCGCGGGCATATCGACTTCCTTCAAATAGGCCGCGATGGTCACGCGGTCGATCTGCTTGGCGCCGACGCCGCCCGTCTCGCGCACCTTTTGCGCCGAAGAAGCGGTGTAGGCGTGCGGCAGCGGCTCGTCACTGAACCAGGAGTCGGCGATAAAGCGTCCAGTGCCGGAGGGGCACATCACGTCTCCGCCCCACAGAGTGTCGATACCAAGGATGGCGTCGGCTACAAATTGATTCAAACTCATCGTTAGCTCTCCTTCTTCTTCTTCAGCGACCCGAACCACACATAGCCACACAAGGCCAGGAACATGACGGTCGAGACCACCTCCGACACTGGCAGGTTGTCGTAGAACGGCAGGTGGACAAGGCTCTCCTTGTACCAGGGGAAGAGGCGCAGGGCCGCGCCAAAGACTCCGCCCAGCGCGCCGCCGGCCATCAAGCCGCTGGCGATGATGACGCCGCGCTCGCGAATGCGGCTGCCCGCCTCGCCTCCGGCGGCTTCGCTCCGCTTGTTCAGCAGGTGCGAGAGGAAGCCGCCCACCAGCGCCGGAGTGTTCAACTCCAGCGGCAAGTACATGCCCAGGGCGAAGATCAGAGAGGGCTGGCCCAGCATTTCCAGCGCGATGGTGATCATGGAGCCGACGCCGAACAGCACGTAAGCCACCGGCTGACGGCTCATGAAGCCCTCCACCAAGGCCTTCATGATGGAGGCCTGCGGAGAAGCCAGTACCGGTCGCAGATCGCCCACGGCGGCCTCGCCAAACTGGAAGGTGTGCGCCAGCATGGCGATGGTCAATCCGGCGGCGGAAGCAGCGGCAATTACGCCGAGGAACTTCATCTTCTCCTGCGCCGAGGGCGTGGAGCCAATCCAATAGCCAGCCTTCAAATCCGTGATGCTCTGTCCGCTTACCGACAACGCCGTGCACACCATTCCGGCAATGGCCATGACGAAAAACATGCCCGTGGTACCCGAAAGTCCAAAGCGCAATAGCACCACCGAAGAAATGATGATGGTCAGCATCGTCATGCCGCTGACGGGATTGCGCGCCGTGGTGGCAATGGCATTGGCCGCCACCGAGGCGAAGAAGAAGCTGAAGACCAGCGTAAGCCCCAGCCCCAGCGCCAGCACCGTCCAGGAGACCTTGAGGCTGCCCAGCAGCAACGCCACCAGAATGGCGCTGACGACCACGCCGGCCAGGATGGTGATCATCGGCAGGTCGCGGTCGGTGCGCACCGTGCTCTTGTCCTCGCCGCGGGTAAAGGTGCGCAGGGCGATGGCAAACGAACTGCCCACAATCTTCAGGCTCTTGGCAATGCCGAAGATGCCGGCGGTGGCGATGGCTCCCACGCCGATGAAGCGCACATATTTGCTGTAGATCTGCGCCGCGGTCATGGCGGCGATGGGAATGTTGCCCGGATACACCGGCCCGGCGGCGTGTTGCCCCACATTAAAGACCAGCGGCACCTGCCCGAGGTTGGTCATTACGCCGCCGGCACAGAGAATGAGCGAGCTGCGCAGCCCCATCACGTACCCCAGGCCGAGGATGAAGCTGATGGCGTCAAAGCTGAGGGTGAAGCGCGCCCTCTCATTCAGCGTCCGTACAATCGGCACCCACTGGAAGCTGACAAACTCCTTCCATACCTGAAAGGTGGTGACAAAGAAATCGTAGATGCCGGAGATGAGCGTGGCCTGCAACAGCAGTTGCGCCTGCGAGCCGCCTTTTTCGCCCGTCACCAAGACCTCGGTGATGGCCGTGGCTTCGGGATAGGGCAGCTTGCCGTGCATGTCGCGCACAAAGTAGCGGCGCAAGGGGATCAGGAACAGCACGCCGAGGCATCCGCCTGACAGGCAGATAAAGATGGTCTGCACCGGACGCGGATCGAGCTTGAGAATGTACAACGCGGGCAGGGTAAAGATGGCTCCGGCGACAACGGCTCCCGCGCCGCCGCCGATGCCGGTGATGATGACGTTCTCCAGCACCGAGGAGCGGCGCGCATAGACCCGGGCCAAGCCGATGGCGAGGATTGAGATCGGAATCGCCGCTTCCATCACCTGGCCGACCTTCAATCCCGAGTAGGCGGAGGCCACCGTGAACAACACGCATAAAAAAGTGCCCCATGCAATGGAGCGCCATGTTAATTCGGGCTCGTTTGCCTGGGGCGGAATGATCGGTTGATAGCTTTCATTGGCTGCCAGCGGCTTGTAGGCATTTGCCGGCAGGGATTTGGTTTCGGCTTCCATGGCCATGAACGGAACCTTTCCCGGATACAGTACGAATCTCGTGCGCTTACAGCAGTGACCCGGCGCACGCCGCCGGGTTCACTGGTCCTGCCTTCGAATTACGGTCTTGCGCCCTGATCTACCCCTGCTCTTAAGAGTCTATGTATGGGTAGACTTCGCAAGGGCACGACTTCAGTCGTGCCGTCCATCGTCGAGACTACTCGCGGCTTCAGCCGCTGGGGCCTGTCCCTCAACAGTCGAAGAACCTTGCCTCAGGGTCTGAAGCCCCTGTAATTATGCTGCGTTTCGGCACGGCTAAAGCCGTGCCCTTACAAAACCCTCTTGCGAATCGTTCAGGCGCCGGTTACCCACTGAGCAAGACTCGCCCAGAGCGTCCTTAAATCGCAAACACCGCGCCGGTATCGGCCGAGGTGGCAAAGTGCGCGTAGCGCGCCAGCCAGCCGCGCTTCACCTTCGGCTCAAACTTCGGCAGCGCCGCCAGCCGCTTGGCGATTTCCTCGCCACCCACCTTCAGCGTGATCTCGCAGGTCTTGGCGTTGATGTAGATGTGGTCGCCCGTCTGCACCGCGGCAATCGGTCCGCCAGCCGCCGCCTCGGGAGAGACGTGACCAATGCACAGGCCGCGCGTGCCGCCCGAGAAGCGTCCGTCGGTGATGAGCGCCGCCTTGACGCCCGCTCCCACCAGGGCCGCTGTCGGCGAAAGCATCTCCTGCATACCGGGACCGCCGCGCGGGCCTTCGTAGCGGATCACGACCACGTCGCCGTCCTGCACCTCGCGCGCCAGAATGCCGCGCAGGGCGTCCTCCTGCGACTCGTAAATACGCGCCGGACCCTCAAACTCCATCATCTCCGGCTGCACGCCGGCCACCTTCACCACCGAGCCCTGCGGCGCCAGGTTGCCAAACAGCACGGCCAGGCCGCCACTGGTGTAGAAAGGCTTTCCTACCGTGCGGATGATGTCTCCGTCGGCGGCCGGAGCGGCTTCTACCGCGTCCCTCAGCGTGCCCCACACCGTCGGCCGGTCCAGCTTCAGCAGGCTGCCCTCGGCGCGCGCCGCTTCCTTGAGAATGGCCGGAATACCGCCCACGCGATGCACATCTTCAATGTGAATCTCCGGACGGCTGGGCGAGACCTTGCAAATGCTGGGCGTGGCGCGGGAGATTTCGTTGAGCCGCTGCAGGTCGAAGGGAATGCCCGCTGAATAGGCCAGCGCCAGCGTGTGCAGAACCGTGTTGCTGGACCCGCCCATGGCCATGTCCAGCACCAGAGCGTTGGTCAGCGACTGCTCGGTGATCAGGTCCAGCGGCAGAATCTTCTCTTCAATGACGCGCTTCAGCGTCCGTGCCGCCTGCTTCGTCAGTTCCACGCGCGCGGGGTTCAGCTCGGTCTTGGTGAATGTGTTGTCCGTCCAGCGCTCGGCGGTGATGGTGCCAGTGCCGGGCAGAGAAACGCCCAAGGCCTCGCCCAGGCAGTTCATCGAGTTGGCGGTGAACATGCCTGCACAGCTTCCGCATCCGGGACAGGCCTTCTCCGCCAGGTTGCGCAGCTCGCCGTCGTTCATCTTGCCTACGCTGTGCTTGCCCACGGCCTCAAAGACCGTAATCAGGTCGCTGCTGCCTGGGCCGGCCAGCATGGGACCGCCCGAGAGATAGACGGCGGGAATGTTCATGCGCGCCATGGCGTTGTACATGGCCGGCACAATCTTGTCGCAGTTGCCAATGCCGATCCATCCGTCGCACGGATGCGCGCCGAGGATGGTCTCGATCTGGTCGGTGATCAGCTCGCGCGAGGCCAGAGAGTACTTCATCCCAAAGTGGCCCATGGCGATACCGTCGCACACGGCGCCGCCTACGTTGGTGTACCACACGTTGAAGCCCAGCGCCTGCAGCTCCTCGCGGACGATGGCGCCGATCTTATCCAGGTGCGCGTGGCCCGGAATCTGCGTCGTATAGGAATTGATGATCGTGACGAACGGCTTGCGGAGGTCGTCAAAACTCTCGATCAGGCCTTCGGCCTTCATCAGTGAAGCCGCGGGCAGCATGTGTGCGCCCTCGGCCAGAATGCGGCTGCCACGTTTGCGTAATTCCTCAATCCCTTTGTTCATGCTGAACAGTTTACTTGAGGTTGCCCCCTGGCGGGTATAGCGCCCGCTTGTTTCCAGCCCCGGAACGACTGAAGATAGGGCGAATAAAGCTGTACAATTTTCCCTTATCTTGAGTACCCTGTTGATATCGGCATAGCCCAGACGAACCGCCCCCGCTGCAGCGGGACGTCTCCAGCTATTAAGGAATCAATCTACAGGGATGAGGGAAAGCGTAGGCGACTGGTCCAGTAAGACCGGCTACCGACGAATACGTTATGGCAACCAGTTCCGGAAATCTGAATCCTGCGACGGACGGCGGCAAGCGCCCCGCGATCAAGGTCTTCGTCGCCACCACCGTCATGCTGAGCTTTATCAGCTTCTGGCGGGCAGCGGCCATCGTGCTCAGCGACCTTGCGTCGTCGGCCTACTACGTGGGCGGCGACGCCGAGAACGTCATCGGCAAAAGCGCCCCGTGGTTCGTGCTGGCCGTCATGCTGTTCAGCTATGCCGTACGCTCGCTCTATATCGAGTCCAGCACCATGTTTGTGCGCGGCGGCGTGTATCGCGTCGTCAAGGAGGCCATGGGCGGCTCGCTGGCCAAGCTCTCGGTCTCCGCCCTGCTCTTCGACTACGTGCTCACCGGCCCCATCAGCGCCGTCTCCGCCGGACAATACCTGGCAGGATTCATCAACGACGTCGCCATTCGGCTTGGACATCCGGTGAACCTGACCGGCAACGCCGGAAACTACTTCTCCGCCGCCTTCGCCGTGCTGGTGACCTTGTACTTCTGGTGGCAAAACATTCTGGGCATGCATGAATCCAGCGAAAAAGCGCTGCGCATCATGCAGATCACCACCGTGATGGTCGTCCTGCTTATTGCCGGCTGCGTGGCAACTATCATCATGCACCCGGCAACGCGCCACCTGCCGCCCATGCCCACGGCGCACTCGATTCTGGCGGCGAACACCCTATCCAAGGGAGACACCCTCGGCTGGCTGTCACATCTGCCTTTCCTCGTCGCGCTGCCCTGGATCCTGATGCTGGTCGGCTTCGGCCACTCCGTGCTGGCCATGAGCGGCGAGGAATCCCTGGCCCAGGTGAATCGCGAAATCGAGCATCCCAAGCTGAAGAACCTGGAAAAAGCCGGCGCGGTCATCTTCCTCTATAGTTTGTTCTTCACATCGCTGGTCTCTTTCTTCGCCGTCATGATCATTCCGGACGCCAAGCGGCCGGAGTACTTTGCCAATCTCATCAGCGGCCTCTCCATGTACATGGTGGGTCCATACACGCTGCGCCTCGTCTTCCAGGGCTTTGTGGTGCTGGTGGGCGTACTGATTCTTTCCGGCGCCGTGAACACCGCCATTGTCGGCGCCAACGGCGTGCTCAACCGCGTCAGCGAAGACGGCGTACTCACGCCCTGGTTCCGCAAGCCGCATGACCGCTTCGGCACCACTCACCGCCTCATCAACACCATCGCTTTCCTGCAGTGCCTCACCATCGTGCTCAGCCGCGGCAACGTGTACCTGCTGGCCGCGCTGTATGCCTTCGGCGTCATCTGGAGTTTTTCCTTCAAGTCGCTGGCCGTCCTGGTGCTGCGCTTCACCGAGCCCGGACATCGCGACTTCCGCGTTCCCCTCAACATCAGAATCGGCAAAATCGAAATTCCCATCGGCCTCGTGCTGATCACCCTCCTGCTGTTTGCCGTGGCCCTGATCAACCTGATGACCAAGCCGCTGGCAACTCAGGCAGGCATTGGATTCTCCGTCTTCCTCTTTTTCGTTTTTACTATCTCCGAAAAGATCACCCACCGCCATCATGTGGGCGATGTACATGAGATGAAAGAGGAATTCCGCGTTGCCGAGCAGCCCCTGGTGGACCGCGAAGAGATGAAGGTGCGCCCCGGCGGCGTGCTGGTCGCCATCCGCGATCCGCGCAACCTGTACTACCTGCGCGAGGTGCTCAAGTCGGTGAACACCGTCAAGCAGGACGTCGTCGTGATGACGGCCCGCATCTTCCATCGCGAGCCCACCTTCACCGGAACCGAGCAGATGAATGGCATCGAGCTCTTCGACGAATACGAGCAGCAGCTCTTCACCAAGGTCGTCGAGCTGGCCGAGAAGGAAGGCAAGCACGTCTCGCTGATGGTGGTGCCGTCGTCGAACGTCTTTGACGCCATTGTGCAGACCGCCGTGCGCCTCGACTCCACGCGCGTCGTCTGCGGCCTCTCCAACAAGCTCTCGCTCGACGAACAGGGCAAGCTCACTGGCGACGCCTGGGAGCGCCTGCCCGAGCCGCGCCCCAACCTTTCGCTGGAGATCTACTCGCCCGACGAGGTGCCGCACGAATACTTCCTCGGGCCGCACACGCCGCGCCTGCGCGAACAGGACTTGGAACTGCTGCACCACATCTGGCTGGAGGTCAGCGCCGAACCGGAGTTCGCCACCGTGCATCACTACCACATCATTGGCATGGCCCTCGATCGTCTCAACGAGCGCCTGCACGGCCCGCAGCGTCAGGATATTCTGGAGCTGCTGAAGCAGAAAATGCGCAACTCAGCGGAGCAACAGACAAAGCCGCCTCCCTCCTGCTGACGCGCGGCTGGCGACGCCGACGAAAAGCCGGGATCTTCAAGTCCCGGCTTTTCGTGTCTGTAGTAAGTCTACTGCCCCGGCTTTTCTTCGGCGGAATGTCCCAAGCGAACCGATAGCGCGGCGGTCACGGTGTCCAGCGCATACGGAATGGAGCGGTTGTAACTCACCTCCAGCCCAACCCGCCGGGTGGCCTGGTAACTCACGCTTCCAGTGTAGCCATGGTCTTCGGTCAGGCTGGCACCACCCTGCAAAAGATATTGGTTCAGCCGCTCGCCTCCCCCCAGGCGCGTACCCACGGGTAAAGCCGAGTTGCGGCTCACCGTGCGGCTATACAACTTCTGATCGCCAAAGGGGAGATCGTAGTAGCTCGAAGCGTCGAGGGCAAGACGCTTGCCCAGAGGTATGTTGAGTCCGGCGGCCATGGGGACCACATAACCGAGCGTGGTGTAGGAGCGGTGATACTGCGTGCTGTCGGCCAAGGTGTTCGCCAGACCGAAGTCCACATACGCCGCAATGTTTTTACCCACTTCCAGATGGTTGGCCCAGTTCCAAGTGGCGCGTCCGGTGCTGATACCGCTGGCGGTGTCTCCAGTCGGAGCCGTTCCTTTTAAGGTGAGTTTGTAGCGCGCCGGCCCTGCTTTAAAGTTGCCGTAAAAAACGGCGTACATATCTCCCCACACCGCGGTGACGTTGCTGGTGGTGGTTGTCGTCACTCCGCGAACCGTGGTGGAGGAGGTGACGTGCGAGCCGGCCAGCGGATAAAACGGTGCGCCTAGTTCCACGGTGAAACGGCCCTGAAAATCTCTGCCAATGGCCGGGATGATTTGCATGGAATATCCGGCAGCGGAGTCGTGCGCGCCGATGGTGGCAAAGTTGAAGTAGTAGCCGCGCGCGGAAAGAGGCGGCTCTGCCGCTGTAGATTGCGCCAGTAACGGCAGCGTGGACAACATGGCGAGCACGAGGATAAGTGTCTTGCGCTTCATGACAACTCCTGATGGAAATTTTTGCGGCTGCGGCGCGCCCCTTGAATCAAGGGCCGTGCAGAACGAGTACTTCCCCGTACACCGCAACGGGGCACGCAATGTTGATATCACGCGGCCAACCGCCGGAAATGTATGGAAGTGTCCGTTTCGCGCGCAGCGCGCGCATCTCGACACTTCCTTACACACCGCGCGCGAAAACTCGTTTATGTTCTTCTCAGACGTAAGTGGCGCAAGCGAAGGGCACCTGGATGGGGATATTTTCCAGGTGCCCATTTTCCATGCCTGTAAGGGCGGCGGCAAAACAGAAAAGGCCCCCGCGCCGGGAGCCTTGGTGAAAACCGCAGCCGGAAGTTACTGGTTGTCCTTCCACTCCTCATGCCATGCCATCTGGATTGCCTCCAGCTTGCCTTCGCTTGAGGCCTGCGCATCGTCATCGAAGCCCGCCAGCTCGATCACCATCTTGTGCAGATCGGTGAAGCGCACGTTGAGTGGGTCCGTCTGCGGAAACTTCTCGTAGAGTTCAATGCCGATGTCGTCGGCGTCATCCCAGCACAGCTTCATCGTTCGCTCCTCGTTTGTTACCGGCAGCAGGAGGGCCGCTGCCGCAGCTTAGCCCCGCACCAGAGCAACAACACGGAATTCAGCGCCAGCAATACTACCGCATTCCCGCCGCCTTTATGTAACACGGCCGCGGCGGCCAACACAACTTCCACGGTTAAAAACAGTACAAACAGCACGCGCACTACAGCGTACTGCCGCCGCCCTCGCTGATGTAATTGCGGTTCCATGACGGAATCTCCACGACCACTTCGCCCGGCTTTTCAATCACCGCCTGGCATCCCAGGCGCGAATTCAGTTGCAGACCGGCCGCCGTGTCCAGCTTGTCGGCTTCTTCCTCGCTGCACTCGTTCAGCAGTTCCGCGCCCTTCTTCACCACCACGTGGCAGGTAGTGCAGGCGCAGTTGCCGCCGCATGCGTGTTCCAAGGGCATCCCGGCGTTGAGCGCCACGTCCAGAATCGACTGCGGCTTTCCATGCTCCTGGTAGGGCAGCTTGCCCGCCTCGAACTCCACGCTCTTGCCGCTGGGTAAAAACGTCAGCCGGACCATGTTCGGACCCGGAGCGCTCTTCGTCTCGCTTGTCTGTACCTGTGCAATCGTCTCAGCCATCTCTTCGTCCTGTGCGCCCTCGGCGCCGTCTATTGGAATTCCGCCTTGCCGATCGGATGCGGAGCCTCCGGCCCGTCTTCCACGCCGGTGTTCTCCATGTTCTTGCCGCGCAGGGCGCTGCCCACCGCGGCATCCATCATCATTTCGGCAAGCTTCATGGTGCCTTCGTTCAACTCGTCAATCGCGCGGCGGATGGGATTGTGGTCGTCGCCGCTCACCGCGATGCGCAGCTTGTTTTCCAGATCTTCAATCCGTCGCTGCTCGCCAAAGCTCAACCTGGCCCACGCCTCGCTCTTGCGGCCCTTCTGCAACGCCGTCAGAATCGTATCCGCCTCGTTGCGCGACTCGATCAGTTGGCGCGCGTTCAAATCCTGCTCCGCGTTGTCGAACGAGTCCAGGATCATGTTCTCCACCTGCTCGTCCGTCAAGCCATAGCTCGGCTGCACGTCGATCTCCGCCTGCTTGTTGCTGCGCTGCTCGCGCGCGGAAACGTGCAGAATCCCATTGGCGTCGATCAGGAAGCGCACCTCGATGCGCGGCAGTCCCGCCGGCATTGGGGGAATGCCCTTCAAATCGAAGCGCGCCAACGAACGGCAATCCTTTGCCATCTCGCGCTCGCCCTGCAACACGTGAATCGCCACCGACGTCTGTCCCTCCACGCCGGTGGTAAAGTGCTCGGTGGCGCTGGCGGGAATCGTCGAGTTACGATGAATGATCTTGGCCGTCACGCCGCCCAGGGCCTCAATGCCCAGCGAGAGCGGAGTCACGTCCAGCAGCAGCATGTCCTTGGTCTCTTCCGTGCCGCCGCTCAGAATGCTGGCCTGCACCGCCGCGCCCAAGGCCACAACTTCATCGGGATTCAGCTCCGTGTGCGGCTTGCGTCCGAACAGCTCCTCCACCTTGCGGCGCACCAGGGGAATGCGCGTGGAGCCGCCCACCAGCACTACTTCGTCCACCTCCGCCGGCGTCAGTTCGGCGTCGCGCAGAGCCTGTTTGCAGGGCATCAGTGTGCGCTTCACAATCGGCAGCACCATCTGCTCGAACATCTCGCGCGTAATAGTGCGCTGGTACAACTTGCCGCCAGGCAGATCGACTTCGATGTGCGCCTGCTCCACCGAGGAGAGCGCAATTTTCGCCTCGATCACCGCATTGCGCAGACGCTGCACCGCCTCCGGAGATTGACGAATGTCGATCTTCAGGTCGCCCGCAATATCTTCGGCCGCTACCGCAACCAGCAGGTTGTCGATGTCGTCGCCGCCCAAGTGCGTGTCGCCATTGGTGGCAATCACCTCGAAGATTCCGTCCTTCAGCCGCAGAATAGAAATGTCGAACGTGCCGCCGCCAAAGTCGTACACGGCGATGGTGCCGTTCTGCTTCTTATCCAGCCCGTAGGCCAGCGAAGCCGCCGTAGGCTCGTTCACCAGGCGCAGCACTTCCAGTCCGGCAATGCGGCCCGCGTCCTTGGTTGCCTGGCGCTGCGCGTCGTTAAAATACGCGGGCACCGTGATGACCGCCTGCTTGACCGGCGCGCCAAAATAACGCTCCGCGTTGCGCTTGAGCTGGCGCAGAATCTGCGCCGAAATTTCCGGCGGCGTATACGTGCGCTCGCCCAGCTTGATGCGCATCACCTCGCCCGCCATCAGATCTTCGGCAAGATGAAAGGGGAAGATCTTCAACTCTTCCCGCACGTCATCCACGCCGCGCCCCATCAGCCGCTTTACGCTGTACACCGCGCGCGAAGGAGCCGTCAGCAGCACGCCGCGCGCGGCGTTGCCCACCAGCATCTGTCCGTCCGGCTGCAAAGCCACCACCGAGGGAACCAGGTTCGATCCGTCCTCGCCCGGAATGATGTGCACGCCCTTACCCGGCTCTCCCGGATGCGCCAGCGACGGACCGGTGCCCATATAAGCCACCAGCGAATTGGTTGTTCCCAGGTCGATCCCGACCACGCGTTCATCTGCCATGTGCGCCAATTACCCCAGCACTTCCTGCACGTCGCGCAAAAGATTCCGCAAATAACTGCGGCGGTTCAAAACATCCACCATGGCGCCGGTGGCGGAAACATCGCCCGCGTCCCAACGCTGCCAGACCTTGTGCAACTCGTCACGCAGCCCTTTCAAGCGGGCGGTCAGCGAGTTCTCGGTGGCGTCCAACTGCTCGCGCACATCGTCGTCCACCTCACCCATCCTGGCTTCTTCCAGCAGCATGTTCAGTTCGAAGGCCTCCTCCAAAAACTCCGGAGGAACCGTTTGCTTCTTTTCCACGCCCAGCGCGCGCGCCTGCTCGGTGGCCACCTTGCTCTGCTCTTCCATCTGGATGCCCTCCAGCGAAAGCAGATATTCGGTGCGCGCAATCTCGTCGCGCAGCGTGCGATAGGCGTCGTTCAACTGCGAAGTCTTTTCCAGGCTCCACAACTGTTCGCGCTGGCTGGCCTGCGAATACATATCCGGGTGCAGCTTGCGGCTCAGCGTGTAGAACGCATCCTCCAGCTTCGCCTCATCCAGTTCCAGCCGCCGCGGCAGCCCGAAGAACGAGAAGAAGTCCGTGGGCAACGCCGGCTGCACGTGACCGCACTCCCCGCAGAAATGTTCGGCGCGCATGTCGCCGCACGACCAGCATTTGTGCTGGTTCGGCCGCGTCTGCAACACCTTCAACTGGGTTCCGGTCTCGCTCATCGCCATTGCCTTAAGAGAAGCTGCTGCCGCAGCCGCAGCTCTTCTTGGCGTTCGGATTCTGGAAGACGAAGCCGCGATGCATCAGCGTCTCCTCCCAGGCCACCGTCATGCCGTTCAGGTATATGAACGATTTCGGATCGACAAAAACGCGAACGTCGCCGAAGGAAAAAATCCGGTCGCGTTCGCGCGGCTGCGTGTCAAAGCGAATGTTGTACGAGAGGCCCGAACAACCGCCGCCCTGCACGCCGAGCCTCAGACCGCCTTCTTCCGGCGCAATGCCTTCCTTCTGCATCGCCGCGCGGACGTGCTCCAGCGCTTTTTCCGTAATGTGAATCCCGCCGGCCGCAGCCGTCTGTTCCGTGGTCATTGCTTCCCTCTTTTCCGCTTAGCCGTTCTTCTTCTTCCAGTCGGAGATCGCCGCGCGGATGGCGTCTTCCGCCAGTACCGAACAGTGAATCTTCACCGGAGGAAGCGACAGCTCCTTCACAATGTCCGTGTTCTTGATCTGCAGTGCTTCGTCCACCGTCTTGCCCTTCACCCACTCGGTGGCCAGCGAAGAGCTGGCAATGGCCGAGCCGCAGCCGAAGGTCTTGAACTTGGCGTCTTCGATCACATTCGTCTCGGGATTCACCCGGATCTGCAGCTTCATCACGTCGCCGCATTCCGGCGCGCCCACCAGTCCCGTGCCCACCTCGGCGCTGCCCTTGTCCATGGTGCCTACGTTGCGCGGGTTCGTATAATGGTCGAGTACCTTATCGCTGTATGCCATCCCGTTGTCTCCTTCCGATCCTATGCCGCCGCCCCACGCGGCGGCAAAAATCTGTTAGATGGTTCGTCCGCTTCTTCAGCCGGCGCCGCCCGGATTAGTGAGCCGCCGGCTCGGCCTGCCACTTCACCTTCGTCAGGTCCACGCCGTCCTTGTGCATTTCGTACAGCGGCGAAAGCTCGCGCAGGCGGCGCACCACGTCCACCACCTTGTTCGCCACGTAGTCCACTTCGGCCTGGGTGTTGAAGCGCCCCAGTCCGAAGCGGATGGAGCTGTGTGCCAGTTCGTCGCCCGCTCCCAGTGCCTTAAGCACGTAACTCGGCTCCAGAGTGGCCGACGTGCAGGCCGAGCCGCTGGACACCGCGATGTCGTTGATGCCCATCAGCAGCGATTCACCTTCCACATAGGCAAAGCTGATGTTCAGGCTGCCCGGCAGGCGGTGCTCCATGTTGCCGTTGATGTAGACCTCGTCAAGCTGGCCGCAGATCTGCTCGCGCAGGCTTTCGCGCAAGGCCAGCATGCGCTTGCTCTCCTCGGCCATCTCCTGGCCGGCCAGTTCGAAGGCCTTGCCCATGCCCACAATGCCCGGCACGTTCAAGGTGCCGCTGCGCATGCCGCGCTCGTGGCCGCCACCGTCCATCTGCGACACCAGTTGTACGCGCGGATTGCGCCGGCGCACATACAGCGCGCCCACGCCCTTTGGCCCGTACACCTTGTGCGCCGAAAGCGACATCAGATCCACGTTGTCGGCAATCACATCCAGGGGAATTTTGCCCGCTGCCTGTGCCGCGTCCGTGTGGAAGAGAATGCCCTTCTCATGACACAGCTTGCCGATTTCGCGGATCGGCTGGATCACGCCGATTTCATTGTTGGCCGTCATGATCGACACCAGAATGGTCTGGTCGGTCATTGCCGCCTTCAGGTCGTCCAGGCTGATCAGGCCGTCCTTCTGCGGCGTCAGGAAGGTCACCTTGTAGCCGAGCTTTTCCAGGCGCTTGCTGGTATCCAGCACGCACTTGTGCTCGGTCAACTGGGTGATGATGTGGTTGCCCTTCTCGTGGTACATCTCGGCCACGCCCTTCAGCGCCAGATTGTTGCTTTCCGTGGCCCCGGAGGTGATGACGATCTCCTTGGCCGTGGCGCCAATCAGCTTGGCAATCTGCTCGCGAGCCGTGTCCACTGCCTGCTCCGCCACCCAGCCGAACTCGTGGTTGCGGCTGGCCGCGTTGCCGTAAATCTCACTGAAGTACGGCAGCATTGCCTCCAGAACGCGCGGATCAGTCCGCGTGGTGGCGTGGTTATCCATGTATATCGGCAGCTTCACTCCCGCCGCAGCTTCATTCGCCATACCGTCCTCCCAATACTTCGATCTTCACCAGCTCCTGCACTACGGCAGGCTCTCCGGAACTTTCCCGCAACTCCCACACCGTCAGCCGGCTCAACACCTCTTCAATGGTGCGGCTTACTTTTTGCAACGGCTCTTTCACCGTGCACTTCAAACTTTGGCTGCACGCCTTCGACTCGCCGCTGCAACTGGTGATGAACAGCGGGCCTTCAATTGCCCGGATCACCTCCAGCGCGGAGATCGCGCGCGCGTCGCGCGCCAGCACATAGCCGCCGTTCGTCCCCTGCATCGACGTCAGCAGCTTGTGCCGCGCCAGCCGCTGCAGAATCTTCGCCAGCGCCTCTTGCGGAATCCCGTACATCTCCGCCAGGTCTTTGGCGCTGCACGCCCCAAGATCGGAGTGCTCGGCCAAATGCCGCATGGCAATCAGCCCGTAATCCGCTTTCTTGGTCAGCTTCAACATGGAAGCGCTGCCTCTTTCTCTTGTATCTCCGACCATTTCGGTCGGCAAAATCTCCGACCTTTTCAGTCGCCGATGTGAGTATAGATGCTCGCTTTTCCAAAAAGCAACACTCAATTGGCACTCGTGTGAAAGATAAGTGTTATACGCTTCATAAGCTTACAAAATGGCGACGAAAAGAGTCGGAGAATCTTTCACTTGCGCCGTTCGCGCCATTTTTTCTCCCCGCCGACGGCGTTCTCCACGGCGGAATCCATTCTCCCCGCGAATTTCTCTGTAACTGCACGTCAACAGGGGTTTTGCGCTACATTGATTCAGGTGCCTGACAAATCACAGCGACCCCGCATTGGGGTCTTCGATTCCGGAGTCGGAGGGCTCACCGTGCTGCGCGCCATTGCGCAACTGGTGCCCAACGCCGATTACCTTTTCTTCGGAGACACGGCGCGCCTTCCCTACGGCGCCAAGTCGCAGGAGTTTGTGGCGCGCTACACTTCGGCCGCCGCGCGTTTCCTCCAGCAGCGCGGCATTGACGTGCTGGTGATCGGCTGCAATACGGCTTCCGCGCTGGCGCTTTACGACGTCAAATCCGCCGTCAACGTGCCCGTGCTCGGCGTCATCGAGCCCGGTGCCGATGCCGCGGCCGCCGTCAGCCACAGCCGCGAGGCCCTGGTGTTTGCCACCGAGGCCACCTGCGCCAGCCACGCCTATCAGCGCGCGCTGGCCCGCCGCGGCTTTGCCACCCACGAGAAGGCCTGCCCCTTGCTGGTGCCGCTCGTCGAAGAAGGCTGGGTGGAGTCGCCGGTGACCGAGCAGGTGGCGCGCATCTACACCATTGAGGCCCTGCGCACGGCTTCGGCCAACGTGGACGTGCTGGTGCTGGGCTGCACGCACTATCCTTTGCTGCGCCCCCTGCTGCGTCGCGTGGTGCCGCAGCGCATTCAAATTGTGGACTCCGGCGAGGCCACGGCGCGCGCACTACTGAAGTATCTTGATGGCCACAACCTTACGGCTGGCACGCCCACTTATCGGTTTTTCGTCACCGATTCGGTGGAGAAGTTTCAACATCAGGCGCCGGTGTTTCTCGGCTTTGCCGCCGACAACGTCGAGCGCGCCGACCTGGACGCTGGACGCTCGTAAGCGTGCCACTTTCCGGAGAGATACAAATGCCCAAGCAATTCGTGCGGAGTTCGCTGTTGCTGTGTGTGCTGGCCCTCGCGGCCCAGGCGGCCTTTGCCTGCAAACCCGGCATCGAACATCGCAAGCTCAGTCAAGCCGATGTGCAAAACATCCAGAAGAACAAGGTGAACACGGGCAAGGAGATGTGGCGTCTGGAAGCCCCTCAGGTAGCCGCCCGCGAGGCCCCCGCGCTTGATGCCGGTTACAAGGGCGCTCCGGAGAAAGCACCGGTGAAGTTTGTGAAAGGCGACGACCGCACGCAGGTCTTTCAGTACAAGGCCAGCGACGGACGCACGCTGGAGCTGACGTTGAAGAAGCCCGAGTGGCTGCTGCCCTACGCAGGAATCTACAAAATGGAAATGTGGGTGGTCACCGACGTGAAGACCACCTGCGGGAAGTAAAAGGAGAAAGATGATTTTTCGTTCCGACAATCGCGCCCTGGACCAGATGCGCGAGCTTAAGCTGACCCCCGGATTCATTCGCACCGCCGAAGGCTCCTGCCTCATCGAGGTCGGCAACACGCGCGTCATCTGCACCGCCTCGCTGGACGAGGGTGTGCCGGGCTGGATGCGCAACCAGGGCAAGGGCTGGGTCACCAGCGAATACGGCATGTTGCCGCGCGCTACCCTCACCCGCACCGCGCGTGAGGCCGCCAAGGGCAAGCAGGGCGGACGCACGCAGGAAATCCAGCGCCTCATCGGCCGCTCCATGCGTGCCGCGGTGGACATGCAGAAGCTCGGCGAGCGCACCCTTTGGATTGACTGCGACGTGATCCAGGCCGATGGCGGCACGCGCACGGCGTCCATCACCGGAGGCTTTGTGGCCATGGCCCTCGCGCTGCAAAAGCTGGTGGCCAGCGGGACGCTCAAGCAGCTTCCGCTGCGCGACACCGTTGCCGCCATCAGCGTGGGCGTGGTGGACGGCACGACCATGCTCGACCTCTGCTACGAGGAAGACTCGCGCGCCGAGGTGGATGCCAACTTCGTGATGACCGGCTCGGGTAAGTTCATCGAGGTGCAGGCCACCGCCGAACACGAACCTTTCAGCGACGGACAGATGGCGGAGATGA
>JARLGJ010000005.1 GCA_031296105.1 Acidobacteriota bacterium
CACGGCGTACTACAACGCCGACGGACTGGGTTCAATCACCTCGCTGACCGGGGGCACCGGAGTGCTGGCTTCGACCTACACGTACGACAGCTTCGGTAACACCACGGCCACGGAAGGAATCCATAATCCCTTCCGCTACACCGGACGCGAGCACGATACCGAGACCGGGCTGTATTACTATCGCGCCAGATACTACGATCCATCCATCGGAAGGTTTGTCAGCGAAGACCCGGTCAGGTTCAAGGCAGGTGTTAACTTCTATCCGTATGTCATGAACGCCCCCACTTTTTTTGTAGATCCTTTAGGGCTGGATCAGACGATTTGGGACGGACCATTTTCCGGGAACGGACGTGGTTTGGGTGATGGACCGCGAAATGGCAATTGGGGCGGCAAGAACTGGAGCGGGGGATGGAATCCGAACCAGCACAACGGGCAAGACGGCCCGCTTCCTCCGACAGATAGCGCTGACGCATGTTATATGGCTCACGACAAGTGCTATGAGGGTACTTGCGGAAAGCCCACTTGTGACCAGACGCTTGTGAAGTGTCTGAAAGCCTTACCTAATAATCCAAGGAACTGGCCCATGCCCCCAAGACCGGGGACGGATGGCGACTCCTCAACCTACAGAGGTTGGGCGATCTGGTACTTCGGTAAGTAGGCCTATGGAAATGAATCGAAGCGCTTATTCCGTAGCGGCTGCCTTGACGTTGGTCTGTACTTTGCTTCCGTACGTATGGAGTCGATTGGTGGCGTACAGATGGTCCGGCGTCATTGGAGACATATTGTCTGCCGTTCTTTGGATTATTGCCTTTGGCGCGACTGCGTATTTTGCGAAAACCGGGGGCTGGAGGCGCTGGTGGCCCGCGTTTACTGCGCCAGTGGCGCTATTTCCGGCTCTGCGCACACTCCTAGTGTTTCTTATTTGGAAGCTGCGCGGGTTTGCGCCGTAGTCGATGGAACGCGGAAATTGAATCAGGAAAGCTAGGAAGCGCAGTGCTTCTGAGCTGGTTACCGTGCGGTATCGGTGAGGATCAAAGACGTTCCATGCTTCGCATGGGGTTGATGGTGTCGCGGTAGGGATACGGATTTCTCCGTACCCCCCGCACAGATCCGGACTGGCGGATTTCCCGCATCCGGCTCTTGCCTCAGGTGGTGACGCGCAGACGGCGCGAGGGATAAGGATGGCAGATATGGGCCGGAGGAAGCCATCGGCGGATGAGTCGTTGCATACGCTCCCACTGGACGCGTCCCTTCTGGCTCCGCCGTTCGAGCGCGTGATGCCAGAAGTTACTGACCGTGAAGCGGAAGTGAGCCAGTGCGTACCGGTTGCCCGGCACGGCGTAGAATGCGGCTGACGGTGGCCGGACTGAGCGCGGTTGAGCGGACAATCTGATAGGCGGGTGTGTGCCGCGGCGCAGTTCATGGATCTGTTGGATGCGCTCGCCAGAGGTCTGGCAAGGACTGCGCAGCGGCCTGGAACTTCGGTTACGCATCGTCGCGCGGATATGGCCAACGTGGAAGCGGCCATCCTCAGCGCAACCAGGCTGGTGTTCATCAAGATGTCCGCGAGCCCGGAGCTGCGGCTCGCGGAAATTGCCGCCGTCGCGCTGGTGCAGTTCCCCTTGATTGGCCACGAACTGCACCTGAGCGACAACGCCTTTGGCTTGCGTGAGGCACTCGTTATCCTCACATCACGCGTTACGCCTTGAGCGCGGCGGCCACCACCTCGGAGAGCGGCGTGGTGGGGCGCCCCAATAGATGAGAGAGTTCGCGGCTGTCATCGTAGAGCGCGCCCTTCGCGGCTCCCGTATCGAAATTCGCAAAGGCTCCCGCCATGGCCTCAGGAAGCCCCAATCCAGTAAGAACCTTGGCGTACTCGGACTCGGGAAGATTTTTGTAGGGAATCGTCTTGCCCGTCAGGCGGGAGATTTCCGCGGCAAGCTCCGTCAACGTATATGCCGTGTCGCCCGCCAGTTCATAGGTCTTTCCCGCGTGTCCGGTGCTGGTTAGCACAGCGACGGCCGCGGCTGCGTAATCGGCGCGCGGTGCCGACGCGATTTTCCCCTCGCCCGCGCTGCCCAGAAAGGCCCCGCCTTTTACCGCGCCAGGGACCGAGGCCGTGTAGTTTTCCGTGTACCAGCCATTGCGCAGGATGGTGTAGGCGAGGCCGGAGTTCTTCAGGTCGCGCTCGGTCTGCCGGTGCTCATCGGCAAGAATCGTGATTGCGGAAGTGTCGGCGCGGAGAAGGCTCGTGTAGAGGACCCACTTCACTCCGGCATCCTTGGCGGCCTTTATCACGGCGGCGTGCTGTGCGGCGCGCTGTCCCAGTTCGTTGGAGGAGACGATCAGCAGCGTGTCCACTCCTTGCAGCGCGGCTGCGAGGCCGGCCGGCTGGTTGTAATCAAATGCGCGTGCTTCCACGCCTAGCCTGGCTGCCTTGGCAGGTGTTCGCACCAGGGCAACAATGTCCGTGGCGGGAACCTTGGTCTTGAGCTGCTCTACGATCAGGCTTCCTAGTTTTCCCGTGGCTCCGGTAATGGCGATCTTCATCGTTCTCTTCTCCTTTGGCGAAATCGAAAAACGTTTATTTGTTACCACCTTAGATACAGATCAAAACAAATAAATTAGCGTCTGCCGCGCACGGAGCGCAGCAGAGAGGCCACGGTGTGTTGCTCAAGCTGCATCTCCATGGCTTTCTCGGCCTCTCCGTAAACCGCCGTCAGCGCGCCCTGAATGTGGCGTCCCACGGTGCATTTCGGGTTGGGCCTCTGCGAATGCATGGCGAAGACCGGCCCTTCACCCAGTGCGTGGCGCACGCTGCGCAGCGTGATCTCCTCCGCCGGGCGGGCCAGTTGCCAGCCGCCGCCAGTGCCCGGCTGCGAATGAACCAGGCCGGCGCGCCGCAGAGAACCCATCAGACGCCGTACAAAGGCAGCATTGGTGTTCACGCTGCCGGCAATATACGCGCTCGCCAGCGCCTGGCCAGGATATGCCGCCAACAAGGTCAACACATGCAGCGCCACCGTGAATCGCGTGCTCAAGGCCATTTGTACCTCTAACGGATACAGATTAGCCTTGCCGTCTACTGGATGCAAAACAATTGCCGGAGCGGCTCAAGCCTTCTGCTTGGCAGACGCCGGGCCAGGGCGAGCCGTACCGGCCAGCAATTTCAAGACCTTCGCCCAGGAGGCTACAATAAATTCCCGGGGGATTGTTGATGGGAGAAGAAAATGAAAGGGAAGTGCTTTGCCGGTTTCTTGGCCAGCACAGCACTTTGACGCTTTCCACCGTCGGCGAAGACGGCTCGGCCTATGTTTCACCACTGTTCTACTTTACCGATCCTGAAGATCCCGCCTTTTCGCTCTACTGGTTTTCCGACGCCGATAGCTGCCACAGCCGCAATCTGGAGCGCGACGCGCGTGTGGCCGTGGCCGTGTACGAAGAAGTCGAAGCCTGGCGTGAGATTCACGGCGTGCAGATGATCGGTGCGGCCTTCAGCATGGATGACCGCGAACTGCGGCGAACGGTTACCCGGCGCTACATCGAGCGCTTCCATCTCGGCAACATCTTCCGCGTGGCACTGAAGGCGAGCACGCTTTACGGCTTCCGTCCCAGCCGCGTGCGTTACATGGACAATCGCCAGGGCTTCGGTTACAAGCGCGAGTTCGACCTTCCCTGAAAGTCCCTCGTTCATTGCCCGGCGCGTTTCCCGCGCGCGGGGCTTCCGATTTTCAAGGCTGCCAGCCCATCAGCAGGGGGTATGCAGAACTTTCTGGATGAGCGCGATCAAGTGTTCACGTGAAAAGGGCTTTTGCAGAAATGGCTGGCCCGGATCGAAGACGCCGTGCTGCGCAATGGAGTCTCCGGTGTAGCCCGACATGTAGATGATTCGGGGATGCAATCCCGATTCCTTCAGATGCTTCACCACCTGCGTGCCGTTTCCACCCTTCAGCACCACGTCGGTCAGCACCAGGGAGATCTGCCCGCCGTGCTCGTCGGCGATGTGGCATGCCTGGCTCACGTCGCCGGCGGCCAGCACCTCGTGTCCACCCAGGCGCAGAAAGTCCGAGACGACGGAACGCAGCTTCTCGTCATCCTCCACCAGCAAGACGGTGGCCCTCAGGTTCGCTGCCGTGCGGCCAGCCTTGGTCTGTGGCGTTTCTTCTGTCAGCGCTTCGCATACAGGCAGGCAAACGAAGAAGGTTGAGCCTTTGCCGGGCGCGCTTTCCACATGAATGTATCCCTCGGCTTTTTTGACGATGCCATAGACCATCGACAGTCCCAGCCCGGTTCCTTTGCCCGGCTCCTTGGTCGTAAAGAACGGCTCGAAGAGATGCCTCTGTGTTTCCTCATCCATGCCGATTCCAGTGTCGGTCACGCTCACCATGGCGTAGTGTCCGGCCGCCATGTACCACGGGCGGGGATCGTCTTCCTTCAGCGTGTAATTGGCGGTTCGTATGGTCAGCTTTCCACCGTTGGGCATGGCATCGCGCGCGTTTACCGCAAGGTTCATCAGTACGCGCTCAATCTGGTTGCGGTCCACCATTGCGTGCCAGGGCGCTGCGCAGCGCTCGATTCGCAAATCGATGTCGGCGCGCAGCATGGTGGGCATCATGTCCTCCATGCCGTCCAGAACTTCATTGAACGTGAGCGACACGGGTTGCACGGGCTGCTTGCGGCTGAAGGCCAGCAACTGCCCGGTCAGTTCCGCGGCGCGCATGGCCGAGCGCATGATGTGGCCCGCGCGCTCCCTCGCCGGAGCCGGCAGGTTCTGCATCAGCAAATCGGTGTGCGCCATGATGATCATCAGCAGGTTGTTGAAGTCATGCGCAATACCGCCGGCCAGCCGTCCCACGGCCTCAATGCGCTGCGACTGTTGCAGCTCGGACTCCAGACGCATACGCTGCTTGTGTTCTTCCTCGGCCTCGTGGCGATGGCGAAGTCCTTCAATGCCGAAGCTCAGATCCTTGGCCAGTTCCATGATGAGCAGTGCTTCGTCCTCGTTGAAGGCGCGCTGCCCGTTGCGGCCTTCATCGCGCGCGTAAACCGTCAGCACTGCCCACAGCTCGTTGTCGATCATAAGCGGCAGGCTTAGAACCGAACGTATCCCGTACTTGCGTGCCGATTCGGCCCAGGGGGCAAACCACGGATCGGTCAGCAAATCGTCGATCAGCACGGTGGTACGCTCGCGGATGGCTGTTCCCGTCGGGCCCTGCCCTGACGGAGAGTCGTCCCAACTCAACGCCTCATGCTTCAGGTATTCAATGTCGATTCCCGAGCAGGCCAGCACGGTAATGGAGTGCACCTCGTCGTGCTCCGGACGTCCAAACCACACCAGTGGATAGCCGCTTTCCTGCGCGATGATCTTGGCTGCGTTCTCCAGCAGTTCCTGTTCGTTGTCGGCGGCAATCAGCGCCTGGTTCACGCGGCTGCGCGCGCGCAAGGCGCGGTTCATGTGGCGCAACTCTTCGGCCGTGGCTGCGCTCTTGCGCTGGGCCTCGCCAGCCATGCGCAGGTATTGCACGCCAATGCCGGTCACAATCAGGCCGAGCAACAATACGGCGATTGGCGTGGACCATGCCGCTACCCCGGAATATCCCGGTCCGGCGATTGCCACCGCCTCCCAGTCCCTGTCGCCTGCCTTCATATGGATTGACAGACGTGGACCGTTTTTCGTCGCCGCGAAGGCCGTGGCCGATGGCGTTGCGGGATACAACTGCTGCTGCGGCGCGGGGGCCGAGCGGTCAAATAGACTCAGCGCAACAAGATTACGGGGGTTCCGTTCCGGTGTCGCCGCCGCTTCCACCAGGTCGCTCATGCGCAGAATGGCAAGGGCAAGTCCCAGCAACTTCGGCTCTCCTGCCGTCGCCGTGCGCTCGAAGACCGGTTCAAAGAGGATGATCCCGTATTGGTTGTTTTTTTCCTGCACCAGGCGAATGCGCGATGAGGCTGTGAGCTGGCGGCTTGCGGTGGCCCGTCCAATGGCAGCGCGCCGCATCGGTTCGCTTAAAAGATCCAAGCCAAGCGCGCGCTCGTTGCCGAGGTAGGGCTCAAGAAAGAATACCGGGAAGTAGAAAGGCTGCGCTGCTTCCGGGAGAATAACCGGTGCGCCAGAGGGCAGCAGTGGCGAGTGTTGGTCCAGGTCCATAAACTGGAAGCTGGAAAATCCATCGTCGCGTGCCGCCTGCTCATAGGCCGCGCGCTCCGCCCCGGTGACCCGCGGTGCCCATCCCAGGGCATTCAAGTAGGGCCGGGCTTTGAGCGCCGCGCGGGAAAATTCATTAAACGCCGCGCGCTGCGAGCGTGCGGAATTTTCATCGTGTATGTGGGCGGCCAGCAAGTGAAGCACTTCTACCGCGCCATCCATGCGATCCTGGACGGCATCCAGTTGCAGCGAAGCCAACTGTCGAAACTGCATCTGCGCTTCCTCGCGCTCGGCTTGCAGAAAGATTGCGGCCATCACCAGCGTGGTGACAATCCCAAGCAGTCCGACCAGCAGCGGCGCGTTGCGCGTAGATTTCAGAATGGAATCCATGGCGGAAAATCGAAATCCAGAGTGTTCCTAACCGGACATCGTATCCCGGTCCACACTCATCCCCAGGTCTATATCGGCACATCAACCGAGTACCGATAGTGTGTTTGGGAAAAACTTCCGTAATGGAATCAGGTTGCCCTCTTCACAAGTGCGGGTCTGGAGGCGAAGAGATGAGAGAAGAATGAGCAGAATTCAGAGGGGAAATTGTTATTCTTCAGCAAGCAAGAGGGAACACACTCCGGCTGGCGCGGCCGGAA
Organism: Acidobacteriota bacterium; assembly: GCA_031296105.1. GTDB lineage: Bacteria > Acidobacteriota > Terriglobia > Terriglobales > Acidobacteriaceae > TOLSYN. The sequence continues at coordinate 6,793 of JARLGJ010000005.1, forward strand.
GAGTCAGCCTCGCGCTGCCTGGTACACGGCTTCAAATTGGCTGGCGATACACTCCCAGGTGTAGTGCCGCTGAATCTCCTCGCGGGCCTCGCGCGCCAGGGAGGTTTCCAACGCGGGGTCGTCGAAGACCTTGCCAATCGCAGCGGCAATCTCCGCCGGCCCTTCGGCTTGCAGCAAATGCCGTCCGGAGACCAGCGGCGTTCCCGACAGGCTGATGGGCGTGGCGACAATTGGAACGCCCACCGCCATGGCTTCCAATATCTTGTTCTTCACGCCGGCGCCAAAGCGCAGCGGGCTCACGTACACCTCGGCCGTGGCAATGTACTCGGCCAGCACTGGAACCTTGCCCGTCACGGTGACACCTGGCACGCCGCCCAGGGCCTCCACGCGCAGCGAGGGTGAGCTGCCCACGATCCAGAACTCTGCCTGCGGGTACTGACGGCGCACGCGCGGCAGCACCTCGCGGACAAAAAACTCGGCGGCATCTTCGTTCGGCGGCCAGCTCATGTTGCCGGTAAACACAATGCGCCGCGGCACGCTTGCGGCCGCCACCCCGGGCACCTCCACGCCGTTGGGAATCACCACGGGCCGAACCGGAGCGGCAATCTGCGCCAGCCGTTCGGCGTCCATCGCCGAGGTTACCACCACCCGATCCAGGCGCGGATACCAGCGCCGTTCGAAGCGTGCTCCCATTGTGCCCAGCACGCGGCAGCGCAGTCGTTCGCGCGTGCTCGTGGCGTGGCGCAGAAAGTGTTCGTAGCGCAGAGCCATGCAGTCGTGCGCGGAAAGCACCGTGGCGCAGCCTTGGGGCGCAGCCTGTGCCAGCGAGGCCGTGTATGGGCCTTCCAGGTGCAGAATGTCAGGCCGCAGCCGGCGGATGTGTTCCGTCATTTCGTGCGTCAGCGTGTAAGGTTCGCGCAGCCGCAGCAGTTGTCCCATTCGGGTTTTGGCCGCCGGCTGCCGCAGATTCGTCACGCTGGCGCAATAACCGCGCGCCCATTCCAGCTGCTCCGGAGTGTCCGCGCCCTCGGTGAAGCTGATGAGGTGCAGCTCGTGGCGCGCGGCGAACTGGCGCAGCAAGTTGGCGGGAATGACGCGGAAGCCATCGCTGCACGGCAGATAGGGCGCCATCTGCGAAATCATCACAATTTTCATTGCCGCGCCCTTTCTAGTGCCGTTCAGACAGTCTGCAAGATTCGCGGGTGTCAACGTTCCGCGGGTTAGTACTGCATGGGCAGCATACGTTCCCGCTTCCGCTGAATGCAAGATTACCGTTGCGCGCGCTGTACTATACTCGACGTGATTCCAGATCTCTCTCCGGGTGCGGCGGCCGATGGATTCTACACACGAAGTGGCGGGAGCAGAACAGCACACTTTTCCGCGGCGCTCCACGCTGTGCCGCCGCCTGCGGCGGATCGCGGCCGAAGCCATGCCCGGCCTGGCCATCGTCATTCTGCTGCTGGTGAACTGCAACCGCTCGCGCGCCGAGAATCCCGGCGAGTCCGCTCCCGTGGCGGAAACGTACAGCGCTGCGCGCTTCGACCAATATGGCGGCGACCTGGCGCACGGCTGCCAAAGCAACGGTTATTTCCGCTTATATAAGGACGAGCAGGCCCGGCAGTGGTACTTCTGCACGCCGGAGAATCATCGCTTCTGGATGCAGGCTGTGCAGGTGGTCACGCGCTGGGATGACGCGGTGGACCGCAAGTACGCCCGCTTTGGTCCCTATGGTTTTTACGCCGGAACGGCCGCGCGCCTGAAGCATCTCGGCTTCAATACCATCGGCGAACTGGCCTCGCCCTCGGCGTTTCCCGTGGCCACGCAGGGGCGCCGCGACGACGGCAATCCCGAGAAGATGCCGTTCCTTTACAACATGAACCCCACGCGCTACGCCTTTCAGGGCACGGCCGGATGGGGCTGGTGCAAGGAGCCAGCCTTCGACATCGTGGAAGGTCTCGCACCGGCGTACAAAGGTTGGCGCTCCAGTTTTCCGGATGTGTTTTCTCCCGCCTGGGCCTGCGCCATACACGCCAGCTTCGCCAACAATCAGGACATCACCGGCGGCATGGCGGCGCTCAACAAAAGCCGCTGGGTCATCGGCGTGCAGTTCGACGATGCCGACTACATGCAGGGCTTCAAGGCCGGCCCCGAGGGCGGCGACGAATCCAGTCCGCACACCGCTTGGCTGGTTGCCGTCTCCGCGCCCTATCGCCGCTACAGCCGCCTGCACGGCGCGCTCTTCGCCAACGATCCAGTGAACCACACCAAGCTGGAGTGGAAGCACTTCCTGCAATCGAAGTATGGCTCCATCGCGGCGCTCAACGCGGCCTGGAAGAGCGACTACTCGGCCTGGGATTCTTCCGCCACCGAAGTCGTGCGCGAGCCTTTGCTGAAGGGCGACGGACATCAGTGGGAGTTCACCGTCAAGCTGAAGCACTCTCCGGTGGATATGAACAGCGTGGGCCTTTACGTGGATCAGCGCCCCGTGGGCGGTGACTGTCCGTGGACGGTGAACAACGGTGGCTGCGACCGCGGCTTGCAACCGGGCTGGGGCGTGCTGGCCGGCACCGACTGGGCCAACCTGGACCACGCCACCATTCACTATTCCACCGGAGAGTTGAAGATACGCTTTTCGGCCGTGCCTCCGGCGGGCGTCACCGTGTATGCTACCTATCGCTACGGCGGCTGGCCGCGGCAGTCCAGCGGCGGCCATGGCCTGATGGATGAAGATGGCAGCAGCGCCTGGTGGCCCAGGGACGCCGCGCTGCGCAAGATTGACGGTCCCGTGGCGCAGGATCTTGATGAGTTCCTCTCGCGCATTGCCGCCCGTTACTTTGAGGTGCTGGATGGCGAGCGCAAAAAGTATTTCGGCAACCACCTGCTCATCGGTCCCGATGCGCTCAGCGTTTATACCCGCAAGCGCATTTTGGTGGAGGCTGCCAAGCACGTGGATCTGTTCCTGGTCTCCAGCGCCGAACCCGGCGAGTCGCGCACTGCGGCCGCGCGACGCATGTACGATGCCGCAGGCGTGCCTATCTATCCTTACATGGTGGGCATCGCCAACGGCGACTCGCCCTATTCCAGCGAGGGCATGAAGGGCTGCGAAAAGAACGGCTGGAACATGAACTGCAAGCAGACGCAAAGCGGTCGCGGACAGTGGTACAAACAGCAAATCGTCGAGTGGCAAAACAACTTCCGCGGCAGCGACGGCTACGGCTTCGTAGTAGGTGTCTCATGGTGGCAACTTACCGACAATCCCGGTGAGAAGACCAACTTCGGACTGGTCTCGCTGAAGGACAACCTCTACGACGGCGTGCAGTCCCGTCCCTCTGGCAGCGTGGACGAGCTGGGCATTCCGCGCGGTGGCGAGTCCGGCATCTACGGAGCCTTCACTCCGTGGGTGCAGTTCTCCAATCAGTGCTGGTGGAAGCCCTCGGCCCCGCTCTGCAAGCCAGCGCCGTAGGCGGAGTCATTTCGAGAAGCCCGTTCGATGCTCCGCCACAATAAGCAGCAAGCCCGCGGCGTGCGTTCTATATAATGGAACCTTCCCAGGAGCACTGGGGTAGGAGATTCGTTGCCCGCGGACGCATCCTCGCCCGACATTGCCGCGCCCCTTCCCGCCGCCAAGCCGGCTCTGCATGGCGTGCTCTTCAACTGGGCGGGACTGGCGGTGAACACCGTGCTTTCCCTGGTGCTCACGCCCATTCTTGTGCACGGCCTGGGCGATGCCAACTACGGCATGTGGATGCTGGTGGCCTCGCTGCTCGATTCTTCCTGGCTGCTCGACTTCGGCATGAGGGCCACGGTCTTTCGCTTTGTGGCGCGCTACAAAGGCGCTGGAGAGCGCGAGGCCTTGAATGAAACCTTCGCCTCCGGTGTGGCCGTCGTACTGGGCTCGGCCGCGGTCATCGTGGCGCTTTCCTTCGCCTCCATTTTTGTGTTGCCGGGCTTGTTCTCCATTCCCGCCGGCTCGCGCGAGCTCTTCCGGCAGTTGCTGGTTCTCTCCGGAACCTCGGTGGCCGCCAGCTTTGTAGCGCAGTTTCTCGGCTCCTACATCTGCGCCTGCCGCCGCTTCGATCTCTACAACCTCATCAGCGCCGGCTTCGGGCTGCTGCGCGCGGCGTTGATTGTCGCCGTGCTCTACGAAAAGCGCGAAGTGCTCTGGGTGGCCGCCGTCACACTGGTCTCCGCCGTGCTCTCGCTGTTGGCCAGTGCCTGGCTGGTGCGCCTGGCCGATCCCGCGTTGGAGTTCAGTGTGGCGCGCGTCAGGCGCGAGCAGATCGGCAAGCTGCTCTCCTTCAGCCGCTACTCTTTCCTGGCCACCACCGGAGACCAGTTGCGCTTTCTGGTGGATTCCATCGTCATCGGCCGCGTGCTCACCGTGGCTCTCATCACGCCCTTCAACATCGCCGGCCGCATCGTCACCCTCTTCCGCATGGTGATGGCCGCCCTCGGCTCGCCCTTTGCCGGACGCATGAACGAGCTTGAGGGGCAGGATCATCAGCCCGAGTTGCGCGAGTACTTTCTGCTCAGCACGCGCATCTGCTCGCTGGCCAGCTTCTTCATCTCTCTACTGCTCTTCCTCAACGGACGCGCCCTCATTCGTCTCTGGATCGGCGAGTCCTACGCGCAGCAGTCCTTCCCCTTGCTGGCCGTCCTGCTGGCTGGCCACGTGCTCATGCTGGCGCAAAGTCCCGCGGTGGATCTTTTAATGGCCAAGGGGCACCATCGCCTGCGCGGCTACTGGACGGTGGGCGAGGGCCTCGCCAATCTCGCCCTCAGCATCTATTGGGGGCGCAAATACGGACTTATCGGCGTCGCCCTCGGCACAACCGTTCCCATGCTGGCCGTGCAGCTCTTTTTGCAGCCCTGGTACACGTTCTTCAAAATGAAGATGACGGCCGCGCAGTATTGCCTCAGCGCGCTGACGCGTCCGCTGCTGGCGGCTGCCATCTTCCTCGCCGTGTGGGCCGTTCTGCGCCCGTGGGAGGGCACCGGAACCTGGTTTGGACTGGGCACCACCTTCACTTGGCAGGCCTTGCTGTGTGCGGCTCTCAGTTGGACCGTGGGAATGCGCGGCGGCGAGCGGGCGCGCGTGGGTGAGAGCCTGCGCCAGATGCTTTCCCGCGCCTGATGCCGCGATAGCCCTTCGTGACCAGCACGGTGCATTCCGCTTGTAAACCTTTGCCCGCCGTTTTCTACTGACGTATGCGCCAGCCGGGCGCGCCTGAGCCGAAGATTCGTATGCCGCAGCTTTCCGTCATCATTCCGGCCTACAACGCCGCCGCGTTTCTACCCGCGTGCCTGGACTCCGTGCTCGCGAATTCGCCGGGTGTGGAGTTGGAGGTGATCGTCGTCGATGACGGCTCCTCGGACGCCACCCGCGAGGTAGCCGCGCGCTATGGCCAGCGCATACGCTTCTTCACTCTTCCGCACTGCGGACGTCCCGCCGAGGTTCGTGCCTTCGGCATCGCCCAGGCCACGGCCGAAGTCATCGCCTTCCTCGATGCCGATGACGAAGCTCTGCCCGGACGCTTTGCCCGCCAGCTTGCCATCCTCCATTCCACGGGCGCCGGCCTGGTGAGTTGCGATGCGCGCGTGGTGTCGCCTGAAGGCACGGTGGATTCTCATCTCGATCGCATTGGCCTGCGCCGGTTGTTGCAGGCCGCCCAGCGCCATGGCGTAATCGAGGATTGCTTCGGCCTGCTCATCCGCACCGGTGGTTTTATCAATGGTGGATTCATGATGGTCCGTCGTGAGGCACTGGCACGCGTGGGCGGCTTCAATCCCGCATTGCGAATCGGCGAAGACTACGAGCTGGCGCTGCGCCTGTCGGCCGCGGGCAAGGTGGCCGTGGATTTTGAACCCGGCGTGCTGCGCCGCGAGCACGGCGGCAACCTGAGCCTGGACTGGCAAAAGCGCTGGCCGGACACGTTGCGTCTTTATGAGCTGCTCATGACCTTTCCCGGGGTGCAGGCACGTCCGGAGCTGATGCGCATCCTGCGCCGGCGCACCGCCGCCGTCTGCCGCGGACTCGGCTCCTGGATGCTGCGCCAGGGAGACGTGGACGCCGCGCGCCGTTACTGGCGGCAGGGTTCGCGCTTATACCGGTTCTCAATCTGCACTTTCTTCGCTATGCTAGGTGGTCTCCCCGGACCCTTTCTGCTTTGGTTACAGGGTCGCCGGTGAGATTGGCCGCGCCGGGGAAGCGTAGAGATTCGCAAAATTTGCCGCTTCCCAACCGGACAAAAGCGCGTCATCATTTCGTGCGGTAAATTCGCCCCAGCAATCCACACCTGGCACTGCCGGGACCAACCATGCGAGGCTTCGTTCCACTATGATTCACGAGACCATCCTCCAAACGTTTCCAGCACTCTTCGGTGCCAAGAAGGTTGGCGGCCGCGAACTGGATGTCGAGCAGACGATTGAAGTCCTCACCCGCGAACTGCGGCCGGCCATCGCGCATTGCCTCAACGCGCGCCGCGTCATTCTTTCTTCGCCGCTGCCGGTACGCAAAAAGTATGCCTGGCCCGCGTGGGACGAGCGCTATGAAGATCCCGTCGGCGGCCGTCCCTGGACGTATCGCGAAATCGTGCAGGGCATGATCGACAATTTCCTCGACCGCCCCTCGCCGCATAGTTGGCGTTTGAATGACGAAGTCCCCATTCCCGCCGACGCGCATCCCCTGCGCAACGCCGGTCTGGAGTTGACCGGCCCGTGGCACCCTTTGGACATGGCGTTCAACGCTCTCAACAGCGCCGCGCCCATGAACATGCCGGACTTCGAGGACGCCTCGCCAACGCACTTCCGACCCGAAGGCGCCTCCGTGCGCGAGCCCGTCGCCGTCTTCAGCGCCTTGCAGAATGCCAAGGAAATATTTGAAGAGCAGTGGAAGGATCGCGCCTACGAGGTGGTAAAGAAGAATAAGACGCGTGCCTATCGCATTGCGCGCGACGCTGCCCAATGGCCCACGCGCTTTGTCCGCCCGCCCAGCATCCACCTGCACTTCGATCAGGTTCTGGTGGACGGCCAACCCGCGCCGGGTCTGGTCGTGGTGGCCGTGCTGTGGACGCTGAACAACTACGATGCGCTCCAGCGCCTTGGCACCGGCGTGTACTTCTACATTCCCAAAATGCAGTCGCCGCATGAGGCGCTCATCGTGGAGCGGCTGTTCTCGCGTCTGGAAGGCATGATCGGCATTCCCGCCGGAACCATCAAGATCAAAATGTTGTATGAGGAAGGCAATGGCGGGCGCACGCTGCCGGCCATTGTATGGACCCTGCGCCGCCGCCTGCTGGGCACCAACGTGGGCCGCTGGGATTATCTCGGCAGCCTCATTGAAATGTGGAAGGACGATCCCAACGGCATCTTCCCCGATCCGCAGACGGTGGGCATGTCCGCGCCCAACATGATCGCCTACCAGCGCTACAACGCCTTGGTCATGCTGCTGGCCGGGCTCAAGCACGGCGAGTTCACCCAGGGCGCGCCCATCGGCGGCATGGCCGCCGTCATGATCTATCAGCAGGGCGATACCTACGGACGCGCCCGTTACAACCAGCTTGCATTGCGCGCCATGGCCATCGACAAACTGCGCGAGCGCCTGCTGGGCTTGATGTTTGTGCCCAGCGAGCCTTTGCCCGCCGGAGTGCCTCCCACGCTGGAGGCCATTCTTGCCGGACAGGTGAAGGGCAAGCTGTATGACGCATATCGCCAGAGCTGGGTGGCCAGTCCCGAGACGAGCTACGTGGCCGCCGGCAACAAGCCTTTACGCGCATCGCTCGCCGAACTGCAAGCGCTGCTCGACGCGCCGCGCCAGACGGTGGACGTGAAAGGCAAGCCCGTGCCCACCGTGGATAGCGGCCTGACCGAGGGTGAGAGTCAGGTGCTGCACTCGCGCGGACTCATCGATGCCGCGGGCAAAATTACGCCGCGCGTCATTCCTCCCGAATCGCTCGACGCGCCGGAAAAGTTCCTTTCGCCTGAGTTGTGGGAGTCCATCTACGGCGTGCCCACGGGCGACGTCACCATCGAGCACATTCAGCACGCGTTCTACATGGCGGCCAACTACGGCTATCAGATCCTCAACGGAAACTTTGCCGCCGCCATCGACGATTACGAGCTGCATCTGCGCTTCATGAACGACCTTGCCACCTATCGCATCGACATGTCGTGGCTCTGGACGCTGCTCCGTCACAAGGCCATCATCACCAAGGCCGGGCACCTCAAGCACGCACAGCTCACCGAAGACGGCGTGGTGCCGGCGCGCGACGGCGAAGCGGTGAAGGCCGGCACGCCCTTTACCGCCGAGTTGTTTGCCAAGGTGTTTGAGGCGCACAACGAGTGGACGGCGGCCTTCTTCGCCGAGCAGGACAAGCACGGCGAGCAGGGACGCTTCGACCGCTCCAAGGCAGCGGTCATCATGGAGCTTTTGCAGAAGCAGTTGCTTTCGCCGCGCTACATCCAGCACAGTGCGCGCGTGCTGTTCGTCGTGGGGCCGGCCGCGCCGGAGGTGCGCCGTGAAATGCTGGAGGCCATCTTCGATCTCACGCGCGAAGAACTGCGCAAGCGCGTCTCAGCCGGGTCCATCAGTCCGGCGGCCTTGGCCGCGCACGATTACGTGTTCGACGTTTTTGAAGAGCAATAACGCCCGGACGCCGCGCGAGGCGAGGATGTCCCGCGCGGCACTCCGGCGTACAGAGAGGATGCATCATGGCAAAGCAACAAGAAGAAGGCGAATTGATCCTGAAACTCTACGAACTGCGCCGCGAGCCCGTCATGCGCACGGCCCGCGACTGGTTTTTCCGTGATTTCAATCCGCAGAATATGGATGACGTCACCCGCGCCATGTTCAGCGAGCACAGCGGACACCTGCGCATGGTGATCACCTACTGGGATATGGCCGCGGCTCTAGTGTTGAACGAAGCCATTGACATGAAGATGTTCAATGACACCAACGGCGAACACATTGGCGTCTTCTCCAAGATCGAACCTCTTATTGAGGAGATACGCGCCGCCTATTCGCCGCGTTTTGCCCAGAACCTGGAGCGGCTGGTGGATCTCACTCCGGATGGCCGCAAGCTCTCGGCCGCCACCCGCGAACGCTGGGCAAAACTTGCGCAGCAGATGGCCACCAGCACCGCCAAATAAGCAAACGCCGCGGGCGTTTTGTGCGTCACGTTTCTGGCACAAAGAATCCCGCGGCGTTCTTCCTCTGCATTTGACTGCCCCAGTCTGCCTTCTCGGGATTTCCTGGCAGGCTTTTCCGATCTGAAACTCATTCCTCCCCACCCAATCCAGTCGAATAGAGTTGTTGCCGGGCCTGCCGATATCCAAGATAGCCGCACACGCCCGGCTGTGCCCGGAGCTGACGGCGAACGTGAGCGAGACCAGCAGGTTTGCCGCCTACGACCTGCAAGGGCTTGCCCGGCGTTCTTCAAGAATGGAGTCCATCATGCGCTTTACGGTCGGGAAGAAGCTCGCCGGGGGCTTCGGGGTGGTGTTTGTTCTCTTGTTTCTTACGGCCGGCATTAGTTATAGAAAGCTGGAGCAGCTCGGGGAGGCGCAGGAGGTTCTGACGCAGAAGAGCCTGCCCATGCTGTTGACCTGTTGGAATATGCGCTCGGCCAACAATCGAATTCTGGCGGACACCTTCGGCTATCTTCTCAGCTCCGGAGATCCCGCCCAGGCCGAGCCTTTCCACAAGGATTTGCAGGGCATAATCCAGCGCTCTTTGCGCTCGCTGGAAGTGCTCAAGCAGAACTCCGCGGAAATGGATGACGCCAGCCGGCAGAATCTGGACTCGCTGGAGCGGGACATCAATGCACTGGTGGCAACTCTGAAAGGTTTTGACACCGCGCATGCAGCGAATATGAACGTAGAACAGGCTGTCTATGAGTCGTTGCCGCGGATGTTGCCGCTCTCGGTTCGCATTCGCAAGAGTTCCGCGAGTATTGGGGATGCCATGCAACGCTCCATGGAAGCGTCACGTGATCGCATGGTAGCCGCCCGCCGTCAGGCAGAGTGGATGTTGTGGAGCAGTGCGATTTCCGCCTGTCTCATCGGTTCCATTTTCGCCGCGGTCCTGGGCCGCGCGATTTCTCATTCCGTGCAGATGGTTGCTCTCCGTGCGCAGCACATCGCCCGCGGCGATTTGCGGGGCCAGCCGTTGCCAGTTTCCAGCCAGGATGAACTGGGCGACCTGGCGGAATGCGTCAATAGCATGCAAAGCGCACTGAGGGAGGTCATCCAGGCCATGGGCGAGCACGCACAGAGCGTCGTTGCTGCCAGCCAGGAGACAGCCGCGGCCTCCGTCGAGGTGGCCAACGGGGCCACCGCGCAGCGTGACCAGACGCAGCAGGTTGCCACCGCCATGCATGAGATGAACGCCACCGTGGTCGAAGTCTCTCACCACTCCAGCGGCGCGGCCAATACCGCGCAGGAAGCGGCGGCCGCAGCCGGTAATGGCGGAAAGATCCTCGAAGAGGCTCTCGCCAGCATCCGCATCATCTCCAGCAATGTAAGCTCCAGCGCACAACAGGTGGAGGAACTCGGCAAGCAATCCGATCGCATCGGCCAGGTCATCGCCGTGATTGACGATATTGCCGATCAAACCAACCTGCTGGCGTTGAATGCCGCCATCGAGGCGGCGCGCGCCGGTGAGCAGGGCCGCGGTTTCGCCGTGGTGGCCGACGAGGTGCGCAAGTTGGCCGAGCGCACCACCACCGCCACCAAGGAGATTGCCGACATGATCTCCGGCGTGCAGCAGCAGACGCGCAGTGCCGTGGACGACATGCGTCTGGGCACCAAACAACTCGGCGACGGCGTGGACAGCACCTCCCGGGCGGCCAATTCCATCGACGAGATCATCGGCGCCGCCCGCCGCGTGGGCGACATGATCTCGCAGATTGCCACGGCCGCCACCCAGCAGGCCGTCACCGTCGAACAGATCAACCGCAACGTCGAGCGCATCAACGCCATTGCCGGCGGTGCCGCCGACAGCGCCGGCAAGGCCGCGCACGCCTCCGGAAACCTGGAAGACCTGGCGACGCAGATGCAAAAGTTGCTGGAGCATTTCCAATGGGAACAGCAGGTTCCTGCGCAGTGGAATGCTCCGCCCGCGAAGCTGGACGCCCGGGACGATCATCGCGTGCTCCGCCTTCAGTAATCAAGCGCCGTGCCGCCGCCGTGCGTCATGGCGCGCTTATTTTGCCCGTCGCGGCCGGAACCACGCGCTGTCTGGCATCCAATCCTTTCACCCTCCCCGGTAATCTGCTACATTGATGCAATCGTTCAATCAAAGAAGGCTTCTGCTGTGGACCCTCAGCAACAGTCAGTAAGATCGCTGCTCAGCGGCGATGAAGCGGTCGCCTTGGCCGCTCTTCATGCCGGTGTGAACCTCGGCACCGGATACCCTGGAACGCCCTCCACCGAAATTCTGGAAACCTTCGAGCAGCTCGGCGGCCGCGCGCAGTGGTCGCCCAATGAGAAGGTCGCCCTCGAAGTCGGCATCGGCGTTTCGTTTTCCGGCGGTCGCGCCATCGTCACCATGAAGCATGTCGGCCTCAACGTTGCCGCCGATCCGCTTTTCACCGTGGCGCTCACCAAGGTGGATGGCGCGCTCGTCATCGTCTCCGCCGACGATCCCGGCATGGCCAGCAGCCAGAATGAGCAGGACAATCGCCGCTACGCTCTTGCCGCCGGCGTGCCCATGCTCGAGCCCTCCGATTCGCAGGAGGCCTACGAGTTCACTCTGCGGGCCATCGAGCTTTCCGAGCGCTTCCGCATGCCCGTTCTTTTGCGCATGACCACGCGCGTCTGCCACTCCAAGACCATCGTCGATCCCGCGCGTGTAACTCCTCCCGCGCCGCGCGTGCCGCACTTTGAGCGCGACCTCGCCGGCCGCGTCATGATTCCCGCCTACGCCCGCCCGGCGCATCGCCGCCTGCGCCAGTTGCATCATGAGCTGGCCCTGTGGAACGAGCGCAGCGGGCCGAATGAATTCACTTCTGGTTCCAGCAAGCTGGGCATCATCACCTCCGGCGTCTCCTTTCAGCACGTGCGCGAGGCTGCTCCCGAGGCCAGCGTGCTCAAGCTTGGCATGACGTTCCCCTTGCCCTTGGAACGCATGAAGCAGTTTGCCGACTCGGTGGAGCGCTGTATCGTCATCGAAGAAGGCGACCCTTATTTAGTAGAGGCCGCGCGCACTGCCGGCATCTCTGTCGAGGGCAAGAGCGAGCCGTTCCGCTTTGGCGAACTCAACACCGATCGTGTGCGCCGCATTCTCTCGGGTGACGATTCCCCCGAGCCCAAACCCGTGCCCGGCAAGCCTCCGGCGCTGTGTCCCGGCTGCCCGCACCGCACGGTGTTTACCGCGCTGCATAATCTCAATTGCATCGTTTCCGGAGACATTGGCTGTTATTCGCTTGGCGTGCTTCCTCCGTTCGATGCCATGGACACCCTCGTCTGCATGGGCGCCTCCATCGGCGTCGGCCTCGGCATGAGGCACACGCTGCCGTCTGAAGAAGCCCGGCGCGTCGTCAGCGTCATTGGTGACAGCACCTTCATCCACAGCGGCATTACCGGGCTGGTGGAGATGGTGTACAACCCTCCGGAGACCGGCCACGTCGTTCTCATTCTCGACAACGGAACCACCGCGATGACCGGCATGCAGGAGCATCCCGGCACCGGCCGCACCTTGGAACATGCGCACACCGGCAAGGTCGTCTTTGAAGAACTGGCCCGCGCGCTGGGCATTAAGAACGTCATCGTCATGGATCCGGTTACGAATCCCGCGGCCTTTGAACAGACCGTTGCCGAGGCGCTGTCCAAGCCCGAGCTTTCGTTGATCATTGCCCGCCGCAACTGTCTGCTGGCGGCCAAATCCATTCAGGAATATGAGAGGTGCTATGAGCCTCAGGCCCACTAACGTAGTCATCGCCGGACTCGGCGGCCAGGGGGTGCTGAAGGCCTCGGACATTCTCGCCGACGTCGCGTTCAGCGCCGGGCTCGACGTGAAGAAGAGTGAACTGCATGGCATGAGCCAGCGCGGCGGCTCCGTCTCCAGCGACGTGCGCTTCGGCCAGCACGTCTTCAGTCCCATGGTCCCGCCCGGCGCGGCGGATTTCCTGGTGGTCATCGCTCCCGATCAAATCGAGGTCAATCGCGCCTCGCTTGCCCCGGGCGGTGTGCTCATTGAGCCGTCGCAAATCGATCAGGAGCGCCTGTTCAACAAGAAGAGCATCAACGTTGCGCTGCTTGGCCTGCTCAGCAAGCACCTGCCGTTTACGCTTGAAGCCTGGAATGAGGCTCTGCGCCGCAACCTGCCGGAAAAAGTCATGGAGGGTAATCTGCAATCGTTTGCAATGGGAAGAGAACAATGAGCGCCGCGGAAGCGTCGCCGAGCCGTCATCCCGTCAGTGAACCAGATTACCTTTCCGAAGGCGAACTGCGTGAGATGCAACTGCGGCGTCTGCAAAAGACCGTGCTTCGCGCCTATGAGAATGTCGCGCTCTTTCACCAGCGCATGAAGGAGTTGGGTCTCGCGCCACAGGACGTGCGCTCGCTCGATGACCTCGCCCGCCTGCCCTTCACCACCAAGGCCGATCTGCGCGACACTTATCCTTTCGGACTCTTCGCCAGCCCCATGAAGGACATCGTGCGCCTGCACGCCTCCAGCGGCACCACCGGCAAGCCCATCGTGGTGGCCTACACCAACGAAGACATCAAGGTGTGGAGTTCGGTGATTGTGCGCGCCTTTGCCGCCTGCGGACTGCATGAGGGAGACATTGTGCAGAACGCTTATGGCTATGGCCTGTTCACCGGCGGCCTCGGCGTGCACTACGGTGCGGAAGCTCTCGGCGCCACGGTCATTCCCATCTCCGGCGGCAACACCGAGCGGCAAATCATGCTGATGAAGGATTTTGGCGTCACCGCCATCTGCTGCACGCCCACCTATTTCCTGCATCTCATCGATCACGCCGCCACCATGGGCGTCGATCTCAAGTCGCTGCCCTTGCGTGCCGGCGTCTTCGGCGCCGAGCCCTGGACCGAGTCCATGCGCCAGCACATACAGGCCGGCAGCGGCGTGGAGGCCTTTGACATCTTCGGCCTCTCGGAGATCATCGGTCCCGGCGTCGGCTGCGAGTGCCATCACCACTGCGGCCTGCACATCTTCGAGGATCACTTCATCGTCGAGATCATCGATCCCGAAAGCGGCCTGCCCGTGCCCGATGGCACCGAGGGCGAGCTGGTGCTCACCACGCTCAGCAAGCAGGCCATGCCCATGCTGCGCTACCGCACCCGCGACATCACCATGATCCTGCCTGGCCGCTGTGCCTGCGGGCGCACCATCCGCCGCATTCAGCGCATCGGCCGCCGCTCGGACGACATGCTCATCCTGCGCGGCGTCAACGTCTTCCCCTCGCAGGTGGAAACCGCTCTGCTGCAAGTGGAAGGCACCCTGCCGCATTATCAAATCGTGCTCACCCGCGAGCATGGCCTGGATCAGATGGAAGTGCAGATCGAGGTCATGCCGCAGATGTTCAACGACAAAGTGGGAGTCTTGCAGGATCTGCGGCACAAGTTGCAAAAGGCGCTGGATCGCGTGCTCGGCATACGCGCCAAGATTTCGCTGGTGGAGGCGCGCACCATTCAGCGCAGCGAAGGCAAAGCCCGGCGCGTCATTGATCGGCGGACATCATGAAGATTCATCAGATTTCTCTGTTTGCGGAAAACAGGCCGGGCCGCTTGTCGGCTCCGGCGCGCTTGCTGGCCGCGGCCGGCATCGACCTGCGCGCGCTTTACCTGGCGGATACTCTCGACTTCGGCATCCTGCGCATCATTGTGGCCGATTGGGAGAAAGCCGCCCGCGTGCTGGAAGAAGACGGTTTTGTGGTCAAGGTCAACGAGGTGGTGGCCGTCGAAGTCAGCGACCGCCCCGGCGGCCTGGCCGACGTGCTGGAAGCGCTCGATGGCAGCGGTCTCAACATCGAGTACATGTACGCCTTTCCTTACTTGAACCAAGGCAAGGCCGTGCTCATCTTCCGCTTTGACGATCCGGATGCGGCTTCCGCGCGCCTGCAGGCGGCGCGGTTCAACGTACTGGCCGATACCGAGCTGCTAACCAAGTAACTCACCTGTTACTCCGGAGTTATCCTTGCACAAGGCTGCGGTAACACGCAGCCTTGTCGCAACTCTGATCAAGTCGTAATCTGTCAGGGTACGGCTTCACGGGGTGCGGAAAAACTCGAATCCGAGATGGTGTTGTCAGGGCACGGCTTCAGCCGTGCCGTAAAAGCTGCGAGAATTCAGGGGCTTTAGCCCCTGAGGAAATCTGTCTATGGGTTTATTCAGAGCTTCCCTTATCGCACTTTCTGGTTGTTATCGCGCTCCCATATCGTTGCAAAATTCTTTTCAAAGAGCTTCACCTGCGTTGGGTCGGTGGTGAAGTGCGCGTTATTATCCTGCCGCTTCTCGCCCGTCGGAGACCAGTTCGCGCTGCCCGTGCGCAGCTCCGTGCCGTCAATCGCGTAAGCCTTCAGGTGCATCAGCTCGCGCGTGCCTTTTACGCGCATCTCCAGGTTGGGCGCATTTTCCAACACCTCCAGCGCGGGATTGTTCTTCTCCTTGCGGCTCAGCTCCTGCGCGTACTGGTCGTGGTCGCGGTAGATGCGCACCTTCACGCCCGCCTGCGCCCGCTCGGCTACGGCCTCGGCCAGCGCCAGATCGGTAAAGGAGTACATGGCAATGTCAATCGTCTTGCGCGCTCGCAGCAGATGCTCGCGGTCGATGGCCTCAATGTTTTCCGCCGGAGAAAAATGCTCCTCGGTCTTTCCCGGCTCCGCCACCGGCAGTACGGCTTGCTGCGGTTGCAAAGGGGATTGGCATGAGGTTGCAAGCAGCAGAGTGAAGGCGAGCGCAAGGGAAGCCGGGCGTGAATATCGCAGCGTCATGGCTTAAGTTTAACGCGAGCAAAATTCCACATTCATCCCGGCGCGTGGGTGTTGCCTGTGCCCTCGCAGGCCGCGCCCGCCGGGCATTTCTCGTTCGCGAACCACTTCTTCCGCGGCCTTTTGCGAACGCATTTTTTCGTCCCCTCTGTCCATGCGCTGAAACGCTGTTTTCCACCAGTATCAACAATAACTTGTTGACCATATTTTTTAGCCACTATATATTGGGGTTGTTGTCGGTTCTTCCTTCGGGAAGAGGAAACAGGGAACCTGGTGCGAATCCAGGGCTGCCCCGCAGCGGTAAGCAGGAACGAACGCCACATCACGCACTGGTCCTCTCCGGGGCCGGGAAGCATTGGCCAGTAGGAAACGGCTCCATCTGCCTGCAAGTCCGAATACCTGCCGAGAGCCGCGCCTCATCAGGCGCCATTTTTCACGAGCTGCCGAGGGAGCAGCCCGCTGGCCATGTGCTCCATTGTTCAATTGCCATGACCCGTAGGGCGCAGCTTTCTTGGCAGAATGCGAGGGTCCGTGTCCGCTGCAGAAATCATTCCGGGTATTGAAAGCTCTTCTCCTTCCGTGGCTACGCAGGTGCGCAAGCGCGATGGCCGTCTGGTGTCCTTTGACGCCAACAAAATCACGCAGGCCATTCTCCGCGCCGGCCGCGCGACCGGTGAATTCGAGGAGTCCACGGCCGCGCTGCTCACCACGCGCGTGCTGGCCATGATGCAATCCGCTCCCCTGGCCCTGGTGCCTTCGGTGGAGCAGGTTCAGGACTTCGTCGAGGACGTGTTGCTGGTCTCGCCGTTCAAAAATACCGCGCGCGCTTATCTTGTTTATCGCGAGCAGCACGCCCGCATCCGCGAGATGGTCCGGCAGGCCGACGTCGATCTCATCGACCAGTATCTGAAGCGTCTCGACTGGAAGGTCAGCGAGAACAGCAACATGGCTTATTCGCTGCAAGGGCTGAACAACTACATTGCCAGCCATGTCAGCGAGGTTTATTGGCTCAATAAGATTTATCCCGCCGAGGTACGTCAGGCGCATCTCTCCGGAGACCTGCACCTGCACGATCTCGGCTTGCTCTCGGTCTATTGCGTGGGCTGGGATTTGCAGGATCTGTTGCAGTCCGGCTTCCGCGGTGTCGCAGGCAAGTCGGAGAGCCGTCCCGCGCGTCACTTCCGCTCCGCTCTCGGGCAGATCGTCAACTTCTTTTACACCCTGCAAGGGGAAGCCGCCGGCGCGCAGGCCTTCTCCAACTTTGACACCTTGCTGGCCCCGTTCATCCGCTATGACGGTTTGAACTACACCGAAGTCAAGCAGGCCATGCAGGAGTTCGTCTTCAATCTCAACGTGCCCACGCGCGTCGGCTTCCAAACGCCGTTCACCAACATCACCCTGGATTTGCAGCCGCCCAGTCAGTTGCGCCAGCAGCCGGTCGTCATCGGCGGTGAAATGCAGAAGGAAACCTACGCTGAGTTCGCCCCCGAGATGGCGATGTTCAACCGCGCCCTGCTCGAGGTGCTGGCCGAAGGCGACGCCAAGGGCCGCGTCTTCACCTTCCCTATTCCGACTTACAACATCACGGCGGATTTCCCCTGGGAAGCCGAAGAGCTGAAGCCCCTGTGGGAGGCCACTGCAAAGTACGGCATTCCGTACTTTGCCAACTACGTGAACTCCGAGATGTCGCCGGACGACGCGCGTTCCATGTGCTGCCGCCTGCGTCTGGATACGCGCACCCTGGAGCGCCGCGGCGGCGGACTCTTCGGCGCCAGTCCGCTCACCGGCTCCATCGGCGTGGTCACCATCAACATGCCGCGCCTCGGCCACCGCGCCACTAGCGAAGTCGAGTTCCTGCAATTGCTGGACCGCGTGATGAACACCGCCCGCACCAGCCTGGAGATCAAGCGCAAGGTGCTGGAGCAGTTCACCACGCAGAACCTTTACCCTTACACGCGCTTCTACCTGCGCAACATTCAGCAGCGCTTCAACGCCTTTTGGGAGAACCATTTCTCCACCATCGGATTGCTGGGCATGAACGAAGCCTGCGTCAACCTGCTCGGCTGCGACATCGGCACCGAACAGGGCAGTGCCTTTGCCGCCCGCGTGCTGGACCACATGCGCGACCGCCTCACCCAGTATCAGGAGGAGACCGGACACCTCTACAACCTCGAGGCCACGCCCGCCGAAGGAACCACCTATCGCCTCGCCAAGCTCGACCAGAAGATGTACCCCGGCATCGGCAGCGCAAACAACTGCGACGGAGAGCCTTTTTACTCCAACTCCACGCAGTTGCCCGTGCACTACACGGAGGACATCTTCCAGGCGCTCGACCTGCAGGACGATCTGCAAGCGCGCTACACCGGCGGCACCGTGCATCACGTCTTTCTCGGCGAGGCCGTGCCCGATCCCAACCTGGTTCGCAAGTTCGTGCAGCGCGTCTGCTCCACCTATCGCCTGCCATACTTCACCGTTACGCCGTCGTTTTCCATCTGCGCCGAACACGGGTACCAGCGCGGCGAGTTGCAGGCCTGCCCGGCCTGCGGCGGAGAAGTGGAAGTCTATTCGCGCGTGGTGGGTTATCTGCGTCCGGTCAAGCAGTGGAACGCCGGCAAGCAGGCGGAGTTCGCCATGCGCAGCCACTTCCATCTTGAGGCCGCGCGGTGAACTTTGGCGGATTCCTGGCGTGCAGCTTTTCCGACTACCCGGGCCATCTCGCGGCGGTAGTCTTCGCCCAGGGCTGCAACTTCTGCTGTCCCTTCTGCCACAACGCGGACCTGCTTGCCCCGCAGGCCGGTCCGCTTCAGGAATCCGATGTACTTACCACGCTTCGCGAGCGGCGGCGCCAGTTGGAGGGCGTCGTCGTCTCCGGCGGCGAGCCCACTCTTCAGCCCGATCTTCCTGCGTTTCTCATCGAACTCCGGCGCATGGGCTACCAGATCAAGCTGGATACCAACGGCAGCCGCCCTGAAGTGCTGCGTGCCTTGATCGCAGCACGCCTGGTGGATTTCATCGCCATGGACGTGAAAGCCCCTTGGGAGAAGTATTCCGAACTGGCCGGAGTGCCGCTCAAGCCCGAGCGCCTGCAACAGAGCGTGGCGCTGATTGCCTCCAGCGGCCTGCCGCATCAGTTCCGCACCACCCATGTCACGCTGTTGCTTTCCCCTCAGGACATGGCGGCCATTCGCGCGCAAGTGCCTGATGGCTCGGACTATCGCGTGCAGCCCTTTCACCCGGAGCACGCCTTGAGCCCCGCCTTGCGCAAATAATATCCACGGCGGAGAAATTCTTTGCTAACGCTCTCACCCAGTGCGAGATAGAGCATTTCGCGCCGCGCCCTTCCATCGCCGTTGTGCTTCTGCCCGCGGGAGCCGGAAACTGATAGAATTCACTAATTTACAGGCGCAATCGAACTTTGCGTACTGGCTTTTCGTATCCACTGGCATGGCTCTCGGTGCGTACACTCCCATGCCGGCCCTGTTTACGGCCATTCAAAGCCGCCCGGCGGAGGAGCGTTTGGAAGAAGCTCAGGTAGTTGCCCAACTGGTACGCCGTTGCGCCCAGGGCGACGCCGCTGCATGGGAAGAGCTTGTGCAGCGCTTCCACCGCCGTGTCTATAACATCTGCTACCGCTTTGCCGGTTCGGCCGATGACGCACAGGATCTGACGCAGGAAGTTTTTTTGAAGGTTTACCGCACCGTGGCCAGCTTTGACGGGGATAAAGCCTCGTTTAGTACCTGGATGACCACCGTCACGCGCAACCTTCTGGTGGACCATTTCCGTAAAACGCGAAACGACCGCTCCACCGACTCCATTGACGCCCCTTTGGGCGGCGAGGACGAAGGCCCCACGCTGGCCGACCGTCTGGCTTCTGACGGACGGGAAAACCCGCATCTCAGCGTGGAAGCCCGCGAGCGTCGCGAGATGGTGCAAGGGGCTTTAAGCCAGATTTCGCCCGACCTGCGTGAAGCGGTCATCCTGCGCGATTTGCAGGACATGGATTATCGCGAAATTGCACAGGTACTCCGGGTTCCGGAAGGTACCGTAAAGAGTCGAATCAATCGTGGCCGGGCGGAACTGGCACGATTGTTGCAACGTACCTATAAGCAAGCACTGTAACCCCGGCCGCGGGGCCTTGGGGAATACAGATGAGGGGAACAAAGTGATGTTAGGCGAAGAAAAATCCGGAATGCACTGCGTGGAGTTTGACGCGCTGCTGACTGAGGCGCTGGATGGCGCGCTTCGGGGCGAGCGTCTGGCGCGCTTTGGCCGGCATAGGGAAACCTGTGCGGCCTGCGACGCCCTCTACCAGGAAGCCGAGGGTGGACTGGCCTGGCTGCGCGAGTTGGAGGAAGTCGATCCGCCGCGCAACCTGGTTCACAACATCCTGGCCATGACCAGCGGGGCGGCGGCCCAGGCGGCGCTAAAGCCCCCCCTGTGGATGCAGTTGCGTGACCAGGCGCGGGCGGTGTTTGCCCCCGTCCTGACACCGCGTTTTGCAATGTCCATGGGCATGGCATTTTTCTCCATCACGCTGGTCTTGAACATGGCGCAGATACGCATCAAGGACCTGACCCCGCACAATCTGAGCCATACGTTCTACAGCAGTGAAAACAAAGTGATGAAGTATTACGAGAACATGCGGCTGGTTTACGAAATCGAATCCCGGGTGCGCGATCTGCGCAACGCCAGCGAGGAACAGCAGCGCGAGCGCGAGGAGCAGGATCGCAAGCCGAAGAAGAACAACGACCGCACGCAACAGAATCAAAACAGCACTCCGGAGCGGATGAACACGCAGAAGGGGCTGGTTGTACAACTTCCCGCAGCGCCCAGGAGCAGTTTGCGGTATGTGGGGCTGGCAATGCTGAGGAGGAACTCATGAACTGCGCACAACATTCCGATCTTCCGGCCGTAGCCTTTTGCCGGACCTGCGGCAAGCCGCTGTGTGAAGGCTGCAAGCGCGACGTGCAGGGGACCATCTTCTGCGAACCTTGCCTGGCGGCGCGCGTGCACGGCGCCGAGCCGGTTCCCGGCGCTGGTGTGCCTCCTTACGGAGCGCCTCCTGTTGGCGCGCCGGGCGGCTACGGCGTGCCTCCGGTCAATCCGCCGGAGAATGCCAGTCCCGGCCTTGCGCTCTTCCTCGGGTTTATTCCCGGCGTGGGCGCGTTTTACAACGGCCAGTTTCTCAAGGGCTTTGTCCACGTCATCGTGCTGGCCACGCTGATCTGGCTGAGCGACCACGGCATGGGCGATTTCGCCGGGCTGATGATTGCGGCCTGGATCTTCTACATGGTCTTTGACGCCTACGTGACGGCCAAGGCGCGCCGCTACGGCATGCCCATCCCCGATCCTCTCGGGTTGAACCACATCCTGGAAGGTCGCGAAGGCACCTTCCGCGACCGTGTGGAGCAGGCCGGTGAGCGTCTGGGCACGCGCATGGAGTCCGCCGCGCAGGAGATGAATCAGCGCTGGCAGCAGGCGGGCGGCGCAACTCCGGGGGCGCGCGCCACGAACTTCAACGCCGCAAACGGACCCGCTCCGGGCGCGGCGAGCAATCCTGCCGGCAGCGCCCCCGGCGGTACTGCCCCCGGCAGCGCTTCCGCCGACCCCGGCGCGCATGACGATCTGGGAGGCGCGGTGCGCGATGCCGCCAAGGCTGCGGTCAACGCTGCCACCACGGCAGCAAACTTTGCCAATGACCGCATCCGCGAGGCGCAGAACAAGGCCAACTTCCAGCAGCCGGGAGCGTTCCACAACGGTCCCCAGGGGACGTATTACAACGGTCCTGACGGCACCTATTACAACGGCCCGCAGGGCGCGTATTACGCTCCGCCGGAGCCGCCCAAGCCGCGCAATAGCAGCCCCGTGGGAGCCGTGGTGCTCATCGGTCTGGGCATGATCTTCCTGCTGGCGAACCTGGGCTGGTTCAGTATTCACTGGCTCTCCAACTTGTGGCCGCTCATTCTGGTGGCCTGTGGCGTGTGGATATTCGTGCAGCGTCAGCAGCGCGGGAAGCACTAAAGGAGCCTTGCGATGAGATACTACGTCCCCAATCCTGCATGCAGTTGCGGCCGCTGCGCCACCCGCGGCCTGATGGGCCCCGCGGTGCTGATTACTCTCGGACTCCTGTTCCTTTTGTCGAACGTCTCCGACTGGTCCTTCCACCGTACGTGGCCCATTCTGCTCATCGTCATCGGCCTGGTGAAGGTGGTGCGCTATGTGGTCAGTGACGATGCGCACCTCAATCCGGGCCAGTATCCTCCGCCCTATGGCTACGGCCCCGTGCCGCCGCCGTATGTGGCTCCCGGCGCGGCGCAGCCCGCCGCTCCACCTCCGCCCGCGCCCACGGCTTCCACTGTGGTGGACGCCGAGAGCAAGCCGCCGGTTCCCGGAGCCGACTGGGTCAAGTTCGATGAGAGCGCCAAAAGCAGCGAAAGTGAACCAGGCAGCGCCAGTGGAGAGGTGAGCCATGGCTAGTCCCGGCATGTACTACTATCAGCCGCCGCCGCGGCGTCCGCGCTCTGTCGCCGGACCGTTGTTGCTGATTGCCGTCGGCATTATTTTTCTGCTGCGCAACTTCGGCTACAGCATTCCCATCCTCAATGACTTTGCGCGCTGGTGGCCGGTGCTTCTGCTGGTCATCGGCCTGGTGCGGCTGGGCGAGTATTTTTACGCGCGCAGCACCGGACGCCTTGCGCCCGCCATGGGTGGCGGTTCCATCTTCCTGCTGGTCATTATCATCATCGTCGGATCTGCCTTGTACGCCCACCATGGCAGCCAGTTCAACTTTGGTCCGTGGCGTGACGATTTCAACGTCGATGACAACTTCATGCACCTCTTCGGCGACGAGTACAACTTCAATGGCGAGTTGAGCACGTCCGTCCCGGAGAACGGAACCCTGCGCGTCACCTGCGAGCGCGGGAATGTAACCGTGAGCCAGTGGGATCAGCCGCAGGTCAAGGTGGAGTGGCGCAAGCGCGTCTTTGCCTCTGGCCAGGGCGAGGCCGATTCCACCAACGCGTCCACCTCGCCGAGCCTGCAAGCCAACGGCACCGTGGTGGATTTGCAGGGCAACACCCGGGGCGCGGGGCAGAAGGGCGTGGTCACCGACATGGACATCTACCTGCCCGCCAAGGCCAACGTGGAGGTCTATGTGGACCGCGGTGACGTCAACATCAACCAGCGCACCGGCTATGTGAAGCTGGCGTCGCAGCACGGGGATGTTGTGGTCGATCAGGTCTCCGGCGACGCGTACCTTACCGTGCGCAAGGGTTCGCTGCACGCCTCCAACATTGGCGGCAACGTCACCGTGGACGGACGCCTCGACGACCTCACTCTGGATTCTCTGGCGGGAACGGCCGTCATTACCTCGGATATTTTCGGCGACACGCACCTCAGCAAGCTGGCCAAGGGCATTGCCATCCGCACCTCGCGCACCACCCTGGAGTTTGCGCGGCTCGATGGCGATCTGACCATGGATTCCGGCGACCTGAAGGGCAACGGCCTGGTGGGCCCCATGACGCTTGCCACGCGCACCAAGGACGTGGAACTGCACGATGTGAAGGGCGACCTGCACATCAGCGACGATCACGGCGACATCTCTTTGGAGAACGGTTCGTCGGCTTCGCTGGGCAATCTTGACCTGACCACGCATCACGGCGACGTAGCGTTGCGCCTGCCTTCCCGGGCGAATTTCCAGTACACGCTGGTCACCCGCCATGGCGACATTGCCAACGACTTTGGCGCAACCTCCACCAGCGGCGGCAAGAGCGGCAACTCATCCAACGCCTCTGGCACCGTGGGCCGTGGAGGTATCAGCGTGCACGTCACCAGCGACACCGGCGACATCACGCTGAATAAAACCGAAGAGACCATCGCCCCTCTGGAGCCTCCGTCCGCGCCCGCTCCGCCCGCCAAGGAACACCACGGCAAGGGCAAAAAGAAAGTGGACCAGGTTGACGTGATGTAAGCTTCGTCCATGCGCAAATACAAAACCGGAGAGCCTCGAGGCTCTCCGGTTTTGTATTGCAGAAATTGATCGTGGATCAACCGAAATTGATGGGGTTCTTGCTCAGCCAGTGCGAGTCACGAGCTTCACCCACGCCGCGCATCGCGCCGCGCGCAATGCCCGAGGAGAGTTGACGCGTCTCCCACGCCACTCCGGCCGTGAATCCGGCCACGCCGCCGGCCACGCTCATGGCGGCAACCGCGCCCGCCTTGGGGCGTCGTCCGCCCGCAATCAGCGCGCACACCGCGCCCACCCCCACGCCAATCGCCGTGGGAACCCAACTGGAGCGCAGCGAACGGTTCCATACGGCGCGTGCTCCCTCGCCCTCAAGCAGAGTACCGGCCGCCTCCCGGGCGCCGTGCCAGCCGGAGCCGGCCAGATTGCGCCCGTAATCCACTTCCGATTTAACCCACTCACCGATTTTCATTGCCATCGCCCTTTGTGCGAACTCAAGAATCCAAGGATGAGCCTTGATAGTACCGCGCTCCGCTCAAAAGCGGAAGCGCTCATCCTTGCTCCGCCTGTTAGCTTTGCCCGCTTCCATTTAGATCGGCGTATTTTCCGAAAAGATTCAGTGCCCCTGCGCAAAGGGCTCCGGCGCGTGCTCCGGAGCCCTTTTTGTTATTCATCAGGCGATCGCCCTACTGCTGTTTCACCATCGTTCCCTGATACAGGCGGTTGCCGTCGCTGGAGAGGATGTACGCCGTGGTGGCGTCCACCACGTACAGCGCCGCCGGCACCGCGCCGAAGGTCGCCGTGCTGCGTCCGCTGCTGCTGACGGAGTACACGCCCGTCTGGCTTACGTCGGTGTTGTAAAAGCCCGGTGTCTGCGAATCCAGCGTGCCGCTCAAGTTGCCGGCGCCGTCGGCCAGGTAGTTCGCCGTGCTCTCCACGTTGCCCGGAGCGTAGTAGCTGTACCCTGAAAGATCCACCGCGTAATTGCCGGTGATGGATGCTGCCGTCAGCCCTGAGGTCTGCGCCTGCAACACGCCGGTCTCCAGAATGGTGGCGCCCGTGTTGTAGCTGAGCACCATGGACTTCGAGGCCGACACCTGGTAGCCCACAAGGTTCGTGGACTGTGCGCCGCTCAGCGTGGCCGTCCAGCGCCCGGTGGCGTCCGCTGTGTTGGTGCCGCTGAAGCTAACGTTGCCCGTGTAGTTGCCGCCCACGTTCGAATCCTCTACCGCCGATGCCAGGGTGCCCGAGCCGTTCAGCGAAAGGTACCCAGTCTCCGCAATGGGATACGTGTGGTTGCCCGATGCCAGGTAGCCCGAGAGCGAGAACACCTGTCCGCCGGTAAACGCCGCCGTCGATCCGCTCACCGCGGTCTGCTGGTAGCCGCTGCCGTATTGCAGCGTGCCATCGCTGCGCAGCAGCTCGATCTCGTTCACGGAAACCCAGTAGAAGACATACGTCGCGGTGTTCGACCCGATGGTGATGCTGGCCGTGCCGCGCCCGTGGGTGTCCGGTGCCGTCAGCGTGCCGCTGGCGGCCAGTTGCGCGGAGTACGTGCCGCTGTCGTTCTGATCCACCGTGCCGGTAAACGTGCCAGCCACAAAGTCGTTGCCCGTCAGGTTCAGCAAACCCACGGCTCCGTAAGGTGCGCCGCTGGAGTCTTCGCCATCCAGCCGCAACACGTAGGTATAGGAGGCCCGAACGGCGTTGCTGGTCTCGGCCGGGCGCAGCACAAAGCGCCCGGTGGCGTCGGCCGCACCGGAGTATTGGAAGAAGACGCCTTCACTGGCCGAGTGCAGCACAAAGCGAAAAATCGTGGCGCCGGATGCGCCTTTCAACTGCAACTGGCCGCGTCCGTCTTCGTTCACGCTGTAGGTGCCGGTCAGGCTCTCTTCCTGAACCTTCTGGCCGCCGTCGCTGTAAACGTCGCGCACGCCGCTGGTGACGTTGCCGCTGCCGTCGGCGATGAAGTTGCCTGCCGTGCTGAAGCTGATCCCGTTTGCGTACACGCCGCTGGCGGTAAACACGTAGCTCCCATTCAGGCTGCTGCTGGAATAGCCGGCGTTATTGCCCCCGCTGGGGTTGCCAGGCGTGTTGTAGGTATAGCGGTCATTGCCACAGGAACTCAGAAACGCCAGGGCTGCTAAACCAAGGGCCACGAGGAGTTTGCGCATAATAGTTCTCCCTGGGATAAGTTTGATGCCGGTGCGAACCCTCCGCAACCGGAAAAGTTCTGTTCTGCACTAGAATAATTTATATGCCAAGCGAACTCGTCAACTTTCCGCCCCAGCCGCTGCCCCGGGAACTCTATTTGATCGGCTTCCGCCTCGATCCCGCCTCCGAGGGCGCCGAGTTCTACACCCTGATGGGCGAGGAGGGCGAAAGCGAGCGTCCCATTGCGCGCGACGGCCGCATCCTCTTTTTCCGCCAGCCCTTGGAAGGATTAAAGGCCCTGATGGCCAGCAACAACGGCTTTGCCGACGTGCGCCCCGTGCCCAAGGAACTGGAATTGCTCTGCGACATTGGCGGCGCGCTCTACGTGGCCAACAGCGAAGCCGTGGACGAAGAGGGCGTGCTGTTTGAAACCATCGCCGTCTTCGACGACCTGCTGCGCGCCATTCGCCTCAGCGTGCCGGACCACTACGCCCGCGTCCTGGCTCTGGTCGCCGCGCGCCTCACGGAAAACCCCGAGTTCGCTGCTTTTTTGGATGCGGAAAAGCTCAGCCGCAATGACCTGGAAGACGCCCTGATGTGGTGTGTCGGCGCGGTGATGGTGAAAAGTACCTGGATCGAGTAAGCATGGCGGGGAAGAACGGGGAATCTAGTGTCCCGGAAAAACATCAAGGGGGTCTAAGCCCCCTGGGTGCCCTTTATTTTTTACTACTCAGCCCAGGCTAACGGTAGCTGAACTCTTTCCCGGGTGCCGTACTTGGGGTTCCGTTGCGCATCCTCGCCACAGTCCGAATCCTCGGTCAGGTTGCCGACAATGTCCTCGGTCATCTTCAGGCCCACATTCCACCCACTCATGACCCCGGCCGTTGCGAAAGCCATCCATTTCAAATCACTTTTCATGTTGTTGCCATCCTCCGTTGTTGTTAAGGATGATTCATCCGCGCTGCGGGGTTCAGAGTTTCTTGCGCCACAGTGATCCGAAGCCGCGCAAAATTGAGGGTTTGAGTATCCAGCCCAGGATGGACAGGGTGTTGAGGAGCCACGGATCGCGGACAAAATTCTCACGCCTTGCTTCTGCTTTGCGCTAGACTTTTGTTATTCCGAAGTATTGATGGGGAATGCTTCCTGTTTGTGCCGGGGGATTTTTTCCGGCTTGGAAGCGAGCAGTGCGGAGCCGCCTGGCTTGCCGTGCCGAATGCCTGTGTTGGCGCCGATCTCTCTTTCCAAGGTTGGGTTATGAATCTCAGGCTTTTGATCTTTGTACTCTTCCTGCTCTCTTCTTTCTCCTTCGGACAAAGCGACGCCGTGCCCCATGTCACGGGCCCTGCCGTCAAGGGACACTTTCTCGGTGAGACGCCGCGCGAGTTTCTTGCCAAGTCGCCGCAACTTCGCAACAAAATTGCGAGCTGCCGCCAGCATCCCGATGGCGGCGATGAAGGAGTGCGGCAGTTTACCAATCAGTTTGCCGAGCTTGGTGGCACACACCTGACCACTTGCAGCGACCTTCTGAAGACGAACTTCAACGACCCCGACGTCAGCTTCACCGTCGTCAACATCAAGCTCTTCAATCCGGCGGTCGAGAAGCTGCTCAATATGTTCAGCGACAAAGACAGCCCGGTCGATCAATCGCAACAGGCCATGCTTCACGCCTACGAAGGGTTCCTTGAATTTTATGGCTCGGTCGAATTCAGCCACGGGCGTCTGGTGACGATTGAAGCGATAGAGGAAGGCTCCTGGGACGATCTGCGCGCCGACCTGATACACAAGTTCGGCAACCCCAACAGCGTGGAACAGTCCCAGGTGCAGAATAACTACGGAGCCGTATTCACCTTATCGGTGGCCACCTGGAAACGCCCGGGCTACGTGGTACTGGCCAACGAGATGATCAACCTGCAATCGCTGGTCCGCTCCGTCGATCTGCAAATCACCACCGCCGAGCGCGCCAGCCACCTTATAAAGCAGCAGCAGGAGCAGCACCACAACGCGTTTGATTAATCATTCCCAAAAGTGAGGATGGTACAACGGGTGTCCCATCCTAGCCGTAGTTGCTAGGGTGGGGAAGTTGATCTTCTCTTCACGAAACATCTCCACACCAACCGCAGAAAC
The DNA here is from genome assembly GCA_031296105.1 of Acidobacteriota bacterium. Taxonomy (GTDB): domain Bacteria; phylum Acidobacteriota; class Terriglobia; order Terriglobales; family Acidobacteriaceae; genus TOLSYN. The sequence continues at coordinate 34,981 of JARLGJ010000005.1, forward strand.
TTATCGTCTCGTGCTGGCGATTTCCGGCTGGTGTCTCTTCGCCTGCGGAGGCGATTGCAGGTGGTCGCGGATCAGAGACTCCTGCAACTGCTTAAAGGCCTCTTCCGGAGAGTCCACGTACTGGAACAGGTTCACGTCCTGCGGCGCGATGGTGCCGGCGTCGGCCAGAGCCTCCAGGTTAATCACCTTGCGCCAGTACTCTTCGCCGTACAGCAGCACCGTCATCTTCTTGGCCAGCTTCTCGGTCTGCGCCAGCGTCAGGATCTCGAACATCTCGTCCAGGGTGCCAAAGCCTCCGGGAAACACCACCAGAGCCTTGGCCAGGTAGGCGAACCACAGCTTGCGCATAAAAAAGTAGTGGAACTCGAAGTTCAGTTCCGGCGTGATGTAGGGGTTCGGCACCTGCTCGAAGGGCAGGGCAATGTTCAGGCCGATGGTTTTTCCTCCGGCCTCGCGTGCGCCGCGGTTGGCGGCCTCCATAATGCCCGGGCCGCCGCCGGTGGTCACCACAAAGCGATGCCGTTTGCCGCCCAGCGTCCGCGACCATTCGGTCAACTTGTGAGCCAGCGCGCGCGCATCCTCGTAGTAGTGCGCCATATCCACGGCGCGCTGTGCGCGGTAGGCTTTCTGCTCGTGGTCGGGCGCGGGCTCGGCCGAGCCGGGACGGGCCAGCAGTTCCACGGCTTCTTCGGCCTTGGAAAGGCTGCGGAAGCGCGCCGAGCCGAAGAAGACGACCGTGTCCTGAATCTTCTCGCGGCGGAAGCGCGCCAGAGGCTCGGCGTATTCGGCCAGGATGCGCAGCGGGCGCCCATCGGGACCGCGCAGGAAGGGTTCGTTTTCGTAGGCCAGCGGCGCGCGATGCGATCCGGGGCGGACCGGTGAAGCTGGAGTCGTGCTTTGAGGAGGGTTGTTTTCGTCCGGCGTTTCCGGAGCGGTGTTCCTGTTCAGTTCATCCATAGTGAATTCGATCCGCCCAGGGTGGTGCGAGGTTCACCTCAGGTCGCGATAATGCAGCGCATCGGAGAAGCCCATCCAAACATCCACCAGCCCGACGCCGGAGATCATGCCTCGCACAAACGGCTCATTCAGAAGGTACTTAAGAGACGAAACGCTGCTCAGTAGCGGGTTCTCGGTCCACAGGCGCGTCCATGGCAGAACAATCACCAGCATCCCAGCCCAAATCGCAATGGCGACTTCAATGACCAGCAACAGGCGCTGCGCCCATAGAGGGGGATGCGAATGCGCGGGGGATTGCGGAGCCGGTTCCGGCGCGAAGGGCTTTTCACTCTCGTTCAAAAGGGCCTGCTTCCATCTTGGACTTCCCGGCTGGCGGACAACGCCGTACAGCCGCCGGAGAAGCGGTCGAGACCGACTGCCCCGTTCTCGTCGATTCTACGCGAAGCGCGCTCCGGCTACGAGTTGCCGGGCAAAAATCGCCGAACCCGGTTCCAGAGTTGATGTGTCCCGAAGCCCCCGGCCCGTGGCCGTTGCGGCCAGCGGGGAGCAACGGGCCGTGCACAATTTCCACCGGATAGAGTGACTCTGGAACCGCTTTAAACCGAAGTCCTTAACTCCCGGATGCGGCCGGCAACGTCGCGGTAATCAATGTTGTTGCCGTAAACCTCAAGGAAGTGCTGCAATGCTTCTTTCTTTAGCCCCGCAGCCTCGTAAGCGCTGGCCAGTTCATAGGTTACGGCCGTGCGCGACTCGTCGTTGGTCGCCGATTCCAGCGCCTTGTGGAACCATTTGAACGATGCTTCGGGAATGCCCTTCTCGACAAAGCAAGTGGCCAGCCAGATGTAGGCGTCACGCAGGCGGGCCGCTCCCATGTGGCGATTCGTGTCGCGGCACACCTTCTGCAACTCGCCGATTGCCTCGTCCAGCAGTCCCATTTCGCGGAAGGCGATGCCGAGGTTAAAGTGCGTCTCGGGGTCGTCGGCGTCGTTGGCCGGGGCGGCCAGTTCGCGCTCAAAATCCTGCAACAGGTCGCCAAAAACGCTGGGCACCATCGGCTCCGGCTCGGGCTCGGGGGCAGGCGCGGCCGAGGCCGACATCTGCGGCACCTGCGCCACCACCGGAGGCATCATGGGCTGGCCGTAGGCTGGCGCGGGATAGCCCTGCGGATAACCAGGGGCCGGATAACCGGGCGCGGGATAGCCCGGATAGCCCTGCGGCGGATACGCAGGGTATCCCGCGGGTGGCACCTGTGGATAGGCCGCCGCCGGAGCCTGCGGCACGGGCATCGGCGCGGGTTCTGGAACTTGTTGCGGTACGGCTGCGGGGCGCGGTGGTTCGCGGTGGCCCTGCACGGGAGTAAAGTCGTCACCCAGTTCGGCGTCCAGGTCGGCCGCCAGCGAGTTCAAAGAAGGCGGTGCTGCGGGCGCGGGTGGCGCAAAAGGAGAGGCCGCGTCCACGTCGATCACATCCACCGGAGGCAGTTCCCGAGCGGCGTTTCCCTGGCGGAAGCGGGCGCAGAGCGCGGGCAACTCGGGATGCTGCGGCGCGGCGGCCGTCAGGCGGGCAATGGCGCTCTCCGCTTCGGGCCAAATCTGCTGGTCCAGGCAGAACTTAACTTCTTCCACCAACTCCTGCACGGAGCTGCCGCCCGCTGCGGGTGCTGGCGCTGCGGGGGTGAATTCATGCTGCGCCGTGGCTGCCGGCGAGGAATACGCCGGTGGCGGCGCATAGGGTGCAGGCGGCGCGGCGGGCGTCTGCGGCTCGGAGGCCTCCTGCCATACCGATTCCCACTCGCCGGAGATATCGATTTCCTCGGTGGCTCCCGCCGCCGGCGCGCCCAGATCAAAGTCCCGCGGCGCAAATTCGCCGTTGGAAGCGTCCCAGGTCGTAGTCTGGCTGGCGCCGGCGAGGTTCGCGTAGTATCCGGCGGCTTCCACGGCGCCCAGGCTTTCCAGCACGCGGTGCATCACGGCATAGCAGCGCGCGGAGGCCGGTTCCTGTCCCTCCTGCGCGTAGAGCTTGGCCAGCGTGCGGTTCAATCGCAGATCGTCCGGAGCGCTGTGCAGCGCCGATTCCAGGGCGGCAATGCCACGCGCCTTGGAGGCATAGGAATCGCACAGCTCGGCCTCGGTAAGGGCCGCGGCAATCTGTTCTTCCACCTCGGGAAGATAACTTTGCGGCGGCAGCTCCGGCTCGCTGGTGTGCAGGAATTCGTCGAGCGTCTTGGGCTCGTTGGAAAGCCGCGAGGCGTGTATTGGAGGCAGTTCGCCGCTGCTGCCCATGAGGGCGCAAACCTGCCGGTATCCCTGGGCGTGGGAGGCGTTCTCAGGCTCCAGTTCCAAAAGCTCGCGATAGGCGTCGCGGGCGCGCTCCAACTGGTTGTTCTGCACCGCCGCGTGGGCCAGCAGCTCCAGCACCTCGGCCAGCATGGAGCTTTCTCCAGCGCGCTGGAAGAGCGTGTAGAGCGTATGCAGCGCGTCGGGATTGTTGCGCACCCGCGAGGCGGCGCCGTGCAGGTGCGCCAGCACGTCTTCCTTGTCCTGGGCCAGCGCCTCGGTGCAGAACTCGTTGTACAAGGCCAGCGTGCGCAGCGTCTCGTTTTCCTTGTACAGGCGGCTGGCCACCTTCACCACGCCCTCGGCGTTGTGATGCACGGTCATCAGCTTGCGTGCGGAAACCTCGGCGGCGTCCAGGTTGCCTGTCTGCAGGTAGGCGTCAATCAGGTTGCGCAGTGCGTCGTCGCGCGAATCCAGGTCGGGGATGGCTTCGTACAGTTCGATGGCCTGGTCGTAACGGCCCAGTTCGCAGGTCACCTGCGCGCGCATCTCCTGGGCTCGCAGGTTGTTGCGGTCCAGGGCCAGCAGGCGGTCCAGAATTTTGAGCGCCGGTTCCAGGGCGCGGCGCTGAATCAGCGTCGCCGACGTGCGCGACAGCATCTCGCGCGCCTCTTCGCGCTGGCCGCCCTGCAGCAGCAGCTCACTGGTGCGGGTGATGACCTGCACGTTTTCCGGGTCGAACAGCACGAGCTGTTTCAGCAGGCGCAGCGTCTCTTTTTGCTGACCCTTCCGGGTATAGGCTTCGGCGGCCAGCAAAAGCTGCGAGCGCGCGTCACTGACCAGTCCCTGCTTGCGGTAGAGTTCGGCGAGTTTCTCCATCGCCGCCAGCCCGTTGGGGTCCAGCTTGGTGATCTTCTTGTATAGGGCGATGGCTTTGACCGTGGAACCTTCGGCGATGTAGGAATCGCCCACGGTCTTGAAGCATTCCGTGGCCTTGTCCTGTTTGCCGAGCCGGGCATAGAGGTCGCCAACGGTGTTCATGATGGCGTACTCTTTCGGCTCTTCCTTCAGGATCTTTTCGTATTCGGTGATGGCATGCTGCAGCTTGTTCTGCTGTAGATACTTCTCTGCTGCGGCACGCGATTTATCTTTGCTGTATCCGAATCCGAACATGAACTCACACTCCCGAAAGCCTTTCGCGGCCCGGTCCGCCGTCCTCAGACGCAGAACGGCACCCTCCATTTGGCTAACGGTAACACAAATCAGGGCTCTCCCCTTCTTGGAACGAATCCGGGGCGTTACCAAGGGTGGAACTGCCTGGGTGACCCTGGGATGGGTTTCCCGCGGCGTGCCTGTGCCAGGGAGCAGCCGTAGCCGGAGGCCGCAGCCGTCGCGGCAGGTAAGAATGTGCGATAAGCCACGGGAAACGGCGGTTGTGGCCGCAAAAGGCGCGTTGCCGGAAAGTACTGCGTGCGGCTGGCAAATCCGCGCCGCCAGATATTTCCATCCCGCCCGCCGCGGTGTGTAATCTTAAGCGAAAGCTGGGCCGGGGAACCTTCGGGGCTCCGCTTGCGTATCAGCAAGTGTGGGCCTTTGCCCAGGGCAGGGAGTAGCGTGCGCAGGATACGAATCAAAGAGCCAACGATGATTGCGCTGGAGACCATGTGGTCCCACAAGCTGCGCTCATTTCTGATGCTGTTGGGCGTCATCCTTTCGGTTTCCACGCTCATCCTGGTGGTGGCGCTCATCAACGGCACTAACAAGTACATTGCCGATCGCGTGGCCAACATGGGCAATGGCGTTTTTCTGGTGGCGCGCTTCGGCATCATCAACAGCGACGAAGAATATTTCGCTGCCGTGCGCCGCAACAAGCAGTTCACCTACGAGGATTTCGAGGCGCTGCGCGACGGCATGAAGCTGGCCAAGGCCGTGGGCTTGCAGTGCAACTCGCGCGACATTGTGCATCATGAGAACCTGAGCCAGGAAGATGTCTCCCTGCGCGGCGTGACCGCCAACATCGGCCAGATGGACACCGAAGAGGTCGAGCGCGGGCGCTACATCAGCGACAACGATAATGATCACCGCAGCTTCACCGTCATGCTCGGTTCCGACGTGGCCAAAAAACTCTTTCCCGCGGTCGATCCGCTGGGCAAGACCATCACCATCCAGGGATATGAATTCGAAGTCGTCGGCGTGGCCAAGCCCATTGGCAACGTCATGGGCCAGCCGCAGGACAACTTCGTCTATATCCCGGTGCAAACCTGGTTCAAACTCAAGGGCACGCACACCGACAGCTTCAACATCAACGTGCAGGCCCTGGGTCCGGAGTACATGGAGCAGGCCAAGGATGAGGCGAGGGCCATCATGCGCGCCCGCCGCCACCTGTCTCCCAACCAGGAAGACACCTTCGGCATCTTCGGCGCCGACAACCTGATGGACCTGTGGAAGAACCTGACCGGCACGCTGGCCGGCGCCATGATCGGCTTTGTCTCCATCTTCCTGGTCATCGGCGGCGTGGTCATCATGAACGTGATGCTGGCCTCGGTCACCGAGCGCACCCGCGAGATCGGCATTCGCAAATCGCTGGGCGCGCGCACCTCGGACATCCTCGGACAGTTCCTGGTGGAGGCCTCGGTGATGAGCGCCATGGGCGGCATCATCGGCATTGCCTTTGCCTGGGTCGTGGCCATCATCCTGGACAAGACCACGCCCATGCCAATGTCGGTTCCCGTCACGGCGGTCATCGTGGCCGTCACGGTTTCCACCGCGGTGGGGCTGTTCTTCGGCGTGTATCCGGCGCGCAAAGCGGCCAAGCTGAATCCCATTGAAGCCCTGCGGGCGGACTCGTAAAGGAGAATCGACATGGGTAGCAAAGCACAACGTTTCTCCTTCGGCGAGTGCACCCGTCTGGCCTTCGATACGCTGCTGGCCAACAAGACCCGCTCCATCCTCACCGTGCTGGGAGTCTTCATCGCCGTGGTGGTGCTGGTGATGGTCTTCAGCATCATGTACGGCGTGGACAGCGACCTGCGCGCGCAGCTCGACCAGTTCGGTCCCAACACGCTGCTGATCTACAAGTGGAAGCCCGGCATCCAGTTCGGCCGCCTGCCGCAGGAGCTGCGCCTGCGCAAATCGCTGACCTACGACGACGCCATCGCCATTCGCGACGAAGCCTCGGCCGTCAAGGATGTCTGTGTCGAACTCGACTCCTGGCATCCCGAGGGCACCTCGGAGGTCTTCAGCCCCGCGGCCAAGTACAACGGCAAGGAAGTGACGGCCCTCGATTTCAAGGGCGTCATGCCCAGCTATGAGACGGTGCAGCACGTCACCCAGGAGCAGGGCCGCTTCTTTACCGATGCCGAAAACGAGCAGCGCATGCAGGTGGCGGTGCTTGGCTTCGACCTGGCGAACACCCTCTTCCCGGCCAAGGACGCCGTGGACAAGGAAGTCCAGATGAACGGCATCACCTTCCGCGTGGTGGGCGTCATGGAAAAAGGCAAGGGCGTCTTCCTGCGTGATAACAACGCCGACAAGCAGTTCTACATTCCTTACCTGACGTACAAAAAGCTGCGTCCGCAGGACCACAACAACTTTCTTACCGCGCTGACCTATCCCGGCATGAAGTCGCGGGCCATCGACCAGATCACCAGCATTCTGCGCCGCCGCCGCGGCGACGCCTTCAACAGCCCGGACAGCTTCGGCATCTCCACGGCCGACGCCATCGGCGAGCAGTTCCGCAGCATCATGAGTTCCGTGGCTCTGTTGACCATCGCCGTGGCCTCGGTGGGCATGTTGGTGGGCGGCGTCGGTGTCATGAACATCATGCTCATGTCGGTGACCGAACGCACCCATGAGATTGGCGTGCGCAAGGCCATTGGCGCGCGCAGCAAGGACGTGGTGCGACAGTTCATCGTCGAGGCCATGGTCCTCACCGGCTCGGCCGGGGTGGCCGGCGTGCTCTTCTGCCTGGGACTTATCGCCCTGCTCAACATCATTCTGCCCACGTGGCCCATGGCCGTGCCGGGATGGGTCATCCCCGCCTCGGTGGCGGCGGCCATGAGCGTGGGCTTGTTCTTTGGCATTTATCCTGCTGCCAAGGCCGCCCGCCTGGACCCCGTGGAGGCCTTGCGCTACGAATAGATTTTTCCTGCGCGGAAGGGACGGGCGCCACTGCGGCGCCTGTTCCTTTTTGCCGGCAAATTTGTTTTAGCGCACCAGGTGAATGGAGTTGCGGTCCGCGGGATTTTCCGGGGTGCGCCGCCGCTCCTGCATCTCGGCCAACATCGCCGCCATCTCTTCGGCGGCAAACATCTGCGGCAGCGCCGGAAACAGGACCGTTTCCTCCAGATGCAGATGCGCGGCAAAGATCTGCTCCATGGCCTGCATTACGTGGTGCAGGTTTTGCGCCAGCGTGGGCAGGCGGCCCGGATTGCGATCCAGCGTGGAGCACAGCGGTTGCAGCTCGCCTACCAGCTCGTCGATGACGCGGTGCTGTTCCACCATGGTCTCCGCCGCCTGGCGCACCAGGTTGCCGGACGGCAGCGCGGCGCGCAGACGCGGAAACAGCGTGAGATTTTCATCGGCCTCGTGCAGCGGCAGGGCCACCGTGAAGTAGCGGTAAATGGCCGCCGCCGCGTTGGACACTTCGTCGCCGCATTCGCCCTCGGCGTTTGCCAGCGTGCGCCCAAGCTGCACAAAGTAGCGGATGCGGGCATGGCAGCCCAGCAGTAAATCCAACGGAGATTCCGTGGGTGTTTCCCCGCCGCCGGAGATGCGCGTTAGACGCATGGTGTTTTACTTTGACGGCCTTTTTCCGGCTTGCATAGGACGCACGTCACATTTTTTTGGCCCTTTGTTGTGAATCACTTAATCAGGACTGACTTAGTTTTATCTCACCTTGCGGGAGCAAACGATGCTACAATGTCCGCGCTTTTGATTTGGATGGACGCGAAGCGGTAGAGCGCCCAGAGCGCGAAGAACCAAGCGATGCTCCGGAACCCGTATCTGCACACGATATCCCTCCGATTCTCAGCCTAGATTTCAATCAAGAAGGAAACACGTAACACCATGGAACAAGGAATCGTTAAGTGGTTCAATGACGCCAAGGGATTTGGATTCATCAGCCGCCAGAATGGGGAAGATGTTTTCGTGCATTTCTCCGCTATTCAGGCCAACGGCTTCCGCAGCCTGAAGGAAGGCCAGGCTGTCCAGTTCAATGTCGTCAAAGGACCCAAGGGCTGGCAGGCGGAGAACGTACAACCCGTCTAAATTCGCGTCCATTTGCAAAACACCTTAATCGAGGAGGCAGCCCCCGCGGGCTGCCTCTTTCGTGTAAACTTTCCCCCCGTAGTCACGTACCTTTGGTACTATTGCCTGCCCTGCCAATTCTCCATACCATGTAGCTTCGGCCGGATGTCCTCGCCGAACCCTTGTGTTGTCCGCCGCGGCCTTTTATGGCCGGCCATGTGGTAACTGGAGACACCCGTGAAGAAGAGTCTTGTTCGACAATTTGCCGCCGTCAACAGCGAGCTGTGGCTCATCCTCTCGCTGTTCGTAATCGCCGCCCTCTGTAATTTTGTGGTGGCCAACCGCGGCATTCTGCTCAGCTTTTACACCTTCCCCACGTTGTTTTCGGCCTACTATTACGGACGCCGCCACGCCACCATGACGGCTTTTGCCAGCCTCCTGCTGGTGGTGCTCATCACCTGGTTCAACCCGCACATGTTCGAACGCGGCGGCGAAATGACGGTGCGCAACCAGAGCTGGTATGACATTGGCGTCTGGGGCGGTTCGCTCATCATCACCGCCTTTGCCATGGGAGCACTCTACGACCGCAACCAGGCCAAGGTGCGCGAGCTGCGCGATACCTACCACGGCGTGTTGATGATCCTGCGCCACTTCATCAGCAAGGACACCTACACCCAGAATCACAGCTACCGTGTCTCCATCTACGCCGCCAAAATCGCCATCGAGATGGGCTTTGACGACGAGCGCGTCGAGGACGTCCGCGCCGCCGCCCTGCTGCACGACATCGGCAAGCTGGACATCAGCCGCGAGGTGCTTTACAAGGCCGCCCGCCTGAACTCCGAAGAGTTGAAGGAGATGAAGGAGCACGTCTCGCGCGGCGTAAGCCTGCTGGAGCCCGTTGGCGGCTCTTTGCGCCGCATTCTGCCCATCATCCTGGCCCACCATGACCGCTATGACGGCTCGGGCTACACGGATCGCTCGGCCGAAGAGATTCCCATCGAGGCGCGCATCCTGTCCGTGGCCGACGCCTACGACGCCATCATCGCCGACCGCCCGTACCGCAAGGGCAGCACGCCGTTCGAGGCGCGCGACATCATCGAGCGCGGCGCCGGCAAGGAGTTCGACCCTAACGTGGTGGAAGCCTTCCTCGGCGCCTTCCGCAAACAGCAGCTCGAAATCCCCGACCTGGTGGTGTAGCCGGGGGAGTGGAAGAAACACGTTGTGCCCCAGGTTCGGTCCGCGAAGCGGCCTAACCTGGGAAACGCTTCCTGAAATTTCCAACAACCTCGCCGCTGGCCGCGACGGGGTTGTTTTGCATACAATCAAAGAACACGCCACCCGCGCGGAGGGTTGTGTGAGTGGTTGAAACAGGCGGTCTTGAAAACCGCTTTACGGGAAACCGTAACGGGGGTTCGAATCCCTCACCCTCCGCCAGACTTCTCCAACACAAATCACCCCGGTGCCCCATTCAAGCCCGCCGTTGGCTTGAGTGGGAATGGGAAAACAGCTTTGCCCCCCAAATCCTTGTCAAGCCGGGTGTCCCTCGATAAGAACGAAGTCGTTGTCAAGGCGAGCTTTTCCTGAGCGGTGCGCGAGCACCGCTTGGGTTGCCGCCAGAGTTACAGTTTGAGGACCAAGACTCTGGAACATCACTCGCTGATCACTTCCGGTGGAGCCTGTCGTTCCACCAACCATCGATA
>JARLGJ010000040.1 GCA_031296105.1 Acidobacteriota bacterium
ATTGTCATCCTGAACGGATCGAAGGCCCCCAGCACCGTGGGCAGCAAGGACGCAGCCCCAGGTCACAAGCCACTCAACTTCGTCAATCACAACGAGTGTGCCCCAGGTTCGGCGCGCGAAGCGCGGTTAACCTGGGACGTTTTTCAGAAGGTTCGCGAGCAACGCGAGCTAACCTGGGTTCAGCGCACTCTACACTATCAACTCCTTTCTTCACGCCGCGCAACTTGCATTGACCCCGCCGCGCGGGAATTGTACGCTGGGCCTACGCGGAATCATCCCCCAGGAACAGTCTTTTGAGCGCACTCGACCGCTACTTTCGCATTCAGCAAAACGGCAGCTCCGTGCAGCGGGAAATCCTCGCCGGGCTCACCACCTTCACCACCATGGCCTACATCGTCGTGGTGAACCCGGCCATCCTGAAAACCGCGGGCATTCCCGCCGGCCCGTCCATGACCGCCACCGTCCTGGCGGCCTTCACCGGATGCCTGCTCATGGGACTCTATGCCAACCGTCCCTTCGCCATTGCTCCCTACATGGGAGAGAACGCCTTCATCGCCTTCACCGTCTGCCTCGGCCTGGGCATTCCGTGGCAAACCGCGCTGGGAGCCATCTTCCTCGCCGGCGTGGCGTTCCTCATCCTCACCGTCTTGCGCGTGCGGCAAAACCTCGTGGAAGCCATCCCCACCTCTCTGCGTTACAGCTTTGCCGTCGGCATCGGATTGTTTCTCACCTTCATCGGCCTCAACACCACCGGCATTGTTGCGCTCGGCGTGGCGGGCGCTCCGCTCAAGGCCGGTGCGCTCACCTCGGCGCCGGTGCTGGTGGCCATCTTCGGATTCCTTCTCATCGCCGCGCTTGTCCTGCGCAAAGTCCCCGGAGCCATTCTCCTCGGCATCGTCATCACCGCCCTGGCGGCCTTTGCCACCAAGGTCGCGCCCTGGCCTTCGTCCTTCTTCGGACGCCCTGAGAGCATCGCTCCCATCTTCGCGCACATCGATGTCCGCGGCGCACTCTCGCCCAAGGCCCTGCCCGTGGCCCTCACCATCTTCATCATGGCCTTCGTCGATACCATGGGCACGCTCATCGGACTCTCCGCCCGCGCCGGCTTTCTGGACGCCAACGGCAACCTGCCGCAGATCGAGCGCCCCATGATGGTGGATGCCATCGCCACCACGCTCTCGCCCATCCTCGGCACCACCACCTCCGGCGCCTTCGTCGAGTCGGCCACCGGCGTCGAAGCCGGCGGACGCACCGGACTTACCGCCGTCGTGGTCGCCCTTTGCTTCGTTCTCTCGGCCTTCACCGCACCGTTCGTGGCGGCCATTCCGCCGCAGGCCTACGGACCGGCGCTCATCATCGTCGGCCTGTTCATGCTGGCTCCCATCACCCGTATCGATTTTTCGGATTATGGAGAGTCTCTGCCCGCCTTCGGCGTCGTCGCCCTCATGTGCTTTACCGGCAACATTGGCGTCGGCATCACCGCCGGCTTCCTGCTCTATCCCTTCTGCAAAATCGTCCAGGGACAAGCCCGCCAAATCCGCGCCGGCCTGTGGGTGCTCGCTGCGCTCTCCGCGTTGTTCTTCGTGTTCTACCCGTACAAATAGACAGTCTCTCGGCCATTGCCGAAGCCCCATTCAAGCCATCCTCTGGCTTGAATGGGAAGCACACGCTTGTGCCCCAGGTTCGGCGCGCAAAGCGCGGCTAACCTGGGAAAAGAGACATGTCTTCCTGATATATATACCCCAAGGTCACCGGCCTATGAAGCGGTTACCGCGCTTCGCGGTCCTCGGTGTCTCCCACCGCTTCCCGGATAGCCTCAATCAGCCGTTTGATCGGGAAGGGTTTTTGCAAAAAGCTTACAGGGCCGCCGGGAATTTCGTGCAGCATCTCGTTTTCCGCGCTGAAGCCGCTGATCAGCAGCACCGGCAGCCCGGGATGGCGCTGCCGCAGGCATCGCGTCAACTCTACTCCGTTCATCACCGGCATCATGATGTCGGTGATCAGCAGGTGATGGCGCGCGGCATCGAAGGCCTTCAACGCCTCTTCGCCGTTGGCGGTCGCGTCCACCTCGTAGCCATTCATCTCCAGAGCCTGCTTCAGATTCTTGTTCACAATGCGGTCGTCTTCCGCCAGCAGCACATGCACGCCGTTCAGCTTCACCGCCACCGGAGTCTCCCGGGCCGCCGGCTCCGCGGCCTTGGCCGTGGGCAGCTCAATGCGGAACGTCGTCCCCTTGCCCGGCTTCGACACGCAGGTGATGCGTCCCTTGCTCTGGGTGATGATGCCGTGCACCGTGGAAAGGCCCAGTCCCGTGGCCGGCATTCCCGGCTTCGTGCTGTAGAACGGCTCGAAGATGTGGCTCTGCGTGATAGCGTCCATGCCGATGCCGGTGTCGGCCATGGTAAGCACCGTGGTGCCTTCGCTGCCGCGCCGGGTTGCCATGCGCAGCCATCCGCCGCGCGGCATGGCCTCACGCGCGTTGTCCGCCATGTGCATCAGTGCCAGCAGCAGTTGCTCGGGATCGATGAAGACGTGTTCAATGGCGTCATCCAGTTCCATCTCCAGCTTCACGTCCAGTCCCAGCGTGCGCGTCAGCAGCGGTCCCGCGTGGCGCAGAGATTCGTTCAGGTCCACCACTCTGGGCTGCAACACCTGCCGCCGGCTGAAGGCCAGCAGTTGCCGCGTGATGTCGGCCGCGCGCTTCGTCTCGCGCATGATGTCCAGCAGCGTGGATTGCAGCTCCGGCGGCAACTGTTTTTCCAGCGCCGACTCGCAGGCCAAACTGATGGAGAGCGTGATGTTGTTGAAGTCGTGCGCCACGCCGCCCGCCAGACGCCCCACCGACTCCATGCGGTGCGAGTGGCTCACCTGCTCTTCCAACTCGCGCTGCCGGCTCACGTCCAGCACGTAGCCCTGCGCGTAACGCACTCCGGTCTCGGGATGCGAGTACAGGCTGCCGGAAATCAGCACGCTGCGCACCTCGCCGCGCCGGGTCACAAAGCGCGTGGCAAAGTCGCGCACAGTCCCCGTCTTCAGCAGTTGCGAGAGGAAGCGCGCCCGGTCCTCCGGCGGCGAGTACATGTTGCGCCCCGGCTGCGAACGCAATTCCTCCAGCGTGTAACCGCTGGCCTGCAGCAGCGCCGGATTCACCAGCTCCAGTTCCTGGGTTTCCAGGTTGGTGCGGAAGATGCCGAAGGGGCACTCTTCCAGCATTACGCGGAAGGATTCGCCTTCTTCGTCCCGCCGCATCTCGCCGCCCGTGCGCAGCATGGACTCGGAGACCGCCACCAGCAACACCTCTCGTGCTCCGTAGTGGCACGGCGCAAAGTGCAGCTCGGCCTCAAACTCTTCGCCGCAACTCGTCCGCTGGCGCACCACGGTATAGGTCACACGGGGATTGCATTCGATGGCGCCGTGCAGTGTCGTCCGTGCTTCCCGCGACGACAGGTCGCTCAGGCACATCGCCAGCAGTTGATCGCTGGAGTAGCCATAGCGCGCGACGGCCGCTGCATTGGCGCCCACAATGTGCTGCTCCTCCGCCTCACAAGCGAACAGAGGGACGGGGAAGTTCTGGAACAGCGGACTATCCAGATCGGTCGGCAGATTGTGTGCGTGCAGATTCATACGTCAGGAGGAGGAACGGTGCTTCCCCGCATCTCCTGAAGGCGCGCGGGGACGGGACTGGGAACCAAAGTCACCAGCACAGGGTGTGCCGCGTTCGTTAAGAAATTTCTAGTAAATAACAGAAAGATAATGAGTTACTTGGCAACTCTAGGATTTTGCCCTGGCCGCTCGCCGTACCTCGTCCAGCAGGCCGGGCAGACAAGCGGCGGCCTCCGGCGAAGCCCCGAAGCGAGCCTGCTGGTAGTGGGCGGTAAAGCGTTCCACCGCCGCGCGCAATTCCTCTTCCTGAATTGATTCCGTGAACTCTTCGGGCGTCTGCTGTGGCGAGTGCGGGTAGCCGTTTCGTGCCAGCCGCCGCGTCATGCGCTGGTAGAGCAGCGCCGCCGCCGAAACCGGCGAGCGACGCACCGAACCCAGCCGCGCGCGCCGGTAGAGGTAAAACGCGAGCAGCGCCGCCGCCACCAGCAGCAGCGCGATCACCATCCGGCGCAGGGGACGCACCAGGCTTTGCGGCTCCTCGGTGGCGGCCCGGTGCACTCTCCGCGCCGCGTTCAGCATGTGCTCGTAGCGCGTGGCGCACCAGCGGCGGAAGTCCTGCAGGCGGTTGCGCGTCGAGCGCACGGTGGAAACCGTTAGTGCCTGCTGGTGCACCGCATCGTAGTTCACAATCCACTCGCGCCAGAACTCGCGCGCCGCGTCCAGGTACATCTGCGCCCGCATCCAGGGGGTAAGCACCGGCATTCCGCCCGGCGGCGTGGGGTCGAAGGTCGTCCACCCGGCTCCCGGGATGTAGGCCTCCACCCAGGAGTGGGCGTCGCTGGCGCGCACAATGTACGTCTTGTTGATGGTGTTGAACTGCGCCCCGCGAAAGCCCGTAATGACCCTCGAAGGTATACCCACCGTGCGCAGCATCACAGCCATGGACGAGGCAAAGTATTCGCAGTGCCCCATCTTGCGGCGGAACAGGAAGTCCGCCAAAGGGTCTTCCGGCTGGCGGCTGGGCAGTTGCAGAGTGTAGCCGAACTTCGTCTTCAAATAGCGTTCAATGGCCGCCGCCCGCAGATATGGCGTTCCGTCCTTGGCCGTAACCTCCCGGGCCAGCGCGGGAATGCGCGGGTCGAGCTGGCCCGGCAGTTGCAGGTAGCGCGCGGGCATGGTGGACGGCACCGCCTCGTGCAGTTTGTCTAGCACGGTGGTCAGCGGCAGTGCGGCGTCGCTAATGCCTTCATAGCTGCCTATGGGACGCTCGCGGTCCAGGTTGCGGAAGGTTAAATCCTGATCGATGCCGATCTGCCGGAAGCTGCCGAAGATCGCCTCCGCCGTGGGGATGGTGAACACTACGTTGGTGCTCAGAGGCTCCATCAGCACCCGGTAGCGCACCCGGTCCATGGCCGGTCCGCGTGCCACCAGGAACTCCGCCCTGGGCTCCTGCGCCGCGTGCGACGCAATCTGGAAGGCGCGCCCATAACTCTGCGAGACGATCTCTTCATCCTGCTTCGGATTCGTCCAGCGCTTGCCGTCGAACTCCGTCAGCACCGCGCCGCGCAGCCGCAGCGAGCGCTCGCCGCCCGCTTCGCCCTCCAGACGCACATGCGCCACCACCTCGCCCGATTGCTGAATGCGCCCGATGGCCCCCAGGCTCACCGTCTCCGAAAAGCCGGTCGAGACCACGTCGCTCTGCGAGTAGCGCGAAAAGTATCCGCCCGAGATGCGCGGCATGGCGAAGAACAGCACCGTCCCCGTCAGCAGAATCGCCGCCACCATCACCGCCGTGGTGCGCGTCAACGACCCGGCCAGCCGCTGCATTGGCGTCACCGCGCGGCGGCCTCGCCGCAGTCCGGGCAGCACCAGGGGGGCCGTCACCGGAGCCTTGCGCGCCGAGCGCCGCAGCTCCATGGCCATAAAAAAGAACACGGCCAGCACCAGGAACAGCGCAAAGGCCGCCAGAAACGCCGAATCCACCGTAAGTATCGCCGAGGCCAGCACCATCACGAACGACAGCACGGCCAGGTACACGTAGTCGCGTTCGCGCTCGATGTTGAACAGCTTCATACACATGCCGAACAACACCAGGTGCACCGCCGGACGCACAAAGTCCCGCCCGGAGAAGAAATAGAAGTCCGCGATGAACAGCAGCACGTAGCCGACGCCGATCCACGACGCCACCCGGCGGGGAATCGTCACCGTCCGGTGTTGCAGCAAAAGCACGCCGCGCACCACCAGCGCCGCCAGCACAAACAGCACACTCACGGCGTCCAGCTTGCCGGTGCCCACCAGGGCGGCAAAGCCAGTGGCAATCAATAAAAACAGGGAGGTCTGGAAGAGGCGCTCAATCTCCTCCGGCGCCGGACGTAGCACCGCCTGGCCCGCCGGCGCGGCCGGGCTGGCTCCGTGGGGCGATGAGGCGGCGGAGGACATCGCTCTCAGTATAGGGCGTTTAGCCGTTGCCGGCTTGCCTTTCCATGGTTTTCCTCAACCCAATGGTGAACCCTCCAGCGCCCCATGTTACTATCGAATCTGGTCGGACATCGGTCTTACGCGATGCAGCCCCGCCAATCCCGCCAGGTCCGGAAGGAAGCAACGGTAACGGGTCGCTACATGCGCAGTGAGTCTCCGATGTCCGGCTTTAATTATTTCTGCCCCGGTGCTGTTCCGTGCCTGCCGTGCCCCCCGACTTTCCGGCCATAAACTGCTGCGGAATTCCCATTTCGAATTGCGCCCGGATTGAAACTTCGGCCCTCCCATGCGCTCGCGCTTTTCCTCCCCATCCTTATCCTGCCTGCCCCATGCTGATACTTGATACTCAGAGGGGGATGAGGCCATGCAACTCGATTCCACGCCGCAGGCGGATCACGTGACAGCCAACGGACTCACCGCCGCGAGTATTCTGCACCCCGCCGCCCAGGCTGGGGCCGAGCCACATATCTTCGAGCCGCAGCCGCCCTCCGGCGCCGACATGAACTCGATCCGCTTTGCCCGCGGCCTGCTGGTGGCTATTCCGGCGGCGGCCATCGTCTGGATCATGCTCGGCGGCCTGGTCTGGCTCATGTTCCGCTAGGCGATTGCGAAACAATCCATCGCCCGGTGCTGTTCTGTCAGACACAGCGTCAGGGAGACTCTAATCAAGTAGGAATCTGTCAGGGCACGGCTTCTCAGACTGCGGAAAAAATCTGTTCGCGGTATATTGCACAACTATCCCTTGGCTGCCTTGGCAGAGCTACATACATAGTGGAGCGTCTCGCTTGTTGCTTCGACGCGTTTTTCCGCAGCCTGTGAAGCCCTAACTATTCTCAGCGACATGGCGGCACAGCTAAAGCTGTGCCCTGACAAAACCATCTCCGATTCGGGTTTTCCGCAGCCGGTAAAGCTGTGCCCTGACAGATACTGACTTGAACCGGCACAACCTCTTGAGACTCCACGGCAAATGACGGGCCACGGGAGGGTTCCCGGAGGCACCGGTTTGCCGCATTACCGTTGCTCCTTTGACACTTAAGCCGGGTTCCATTCTGGACGCACTCACTATCTTGACACCCGTGTCCTGGAAACTTATAGTTGACTTTAAATTCAGCGAGTTGACGGAGTTCATCCCTTTGCCGGACGGGCTGTGAGTTCACGAAGGTCACATCTGCTCATCGCCAATCGGACATGCTGCCAGACCCCGACTATGGTCCATTCGGGTTCCCCTGGCAACGTCTCTCGCGCACACATGGTGAACCTTCGGCCACACCGTTTTTTGCAGCGGTTCCCAGCCGAGGTTGCCGCAACCGAACACCTGGCTCATATCGAGCGATGTAGTGCTTTAGTCTTCAACCAAAGTGAACTGTCTGGCTCCGGCCAGTTGCTGTCGGGACCAATGTCGATTGCCACGACGTGAACGGAGTAGTCCATGGGTGTCACGAAGCAGGGAGATTCCACGACCGGAGGCGGCTCCGCACTCCACATGCAGAGGAGCGCCGGTGTGGGTGACCCTGAACTTTCCTTCGACGAGGTAATCCGCGTGGTTCTCAAGCGCCGCTGGCTCATTCTGGGCACGGTACTGGTGTTCTTCGGCCTGGTAGCCCTGTACACGTTCAGCAAAGCTCCGGTGTATGAAAGCGCGGTGCAATTGCAGATTGACCCGACGCGCTCCAGCAGCCTGGGGCTGGACGATCTGCTGGAACAGAAGATGGGCACGTCGGACGGCGGCAGCCAGTTGCAGACGGAGGTGAAGATCATCTCCAGCGACACCGTTGCGTTGCGCGTGATCGACTCACTGGGACTGGCGCAGCAGGCGGGGTTCGTAGGCCAGAACGCCAAGCATCTGCCGCGCGATCCGATGCTGATGAGCGCCGCGGACCGGCAGGCCATGCTGGACCGCTACCGCGCGGCGCTGAAGGTGGCCGTGGTGCCGGGCTCGCAGATTGTTTCCGTGAGCTTCCGCAGCACCGATCCGAAGCTGGCGACCGACGTGGCCAACGCGGTGGTTGAGAAGTATATGGAGCGCAACCTGGAGACGCGCTACCAGGGCACGTTGCAGGTTTCCAACTGGCTGTCGCGGCAGATGACGGACCTGGAGACGCACTCCACCGAAGCGCAGGAAAAGCTGGCGGAATTCCAGAAGAAAAACGACCTGCTGGGCGCCGACGAAAACGACAACATTGTGATGGACCGGCTGAAGCTGCTGAATCAGCAACTGAGCGAAGCCGAGGCCGAGCGCATAGCCAAAGAGGCGCGCTACCGCATGGCGGCGACCGGCAATCCGGAGTTCATTGCCACCGTGGTGCCGACGCTGCAAACGCTGCGCACGCAGGAAGCCGACCTGAAGGCGAAGATCGCGCAACTGAGTTCGAAGTACGGCACGGGCTATCCGCCGCTGCGCGAGGCGCAGGCGCAACTGAAGCAACTGCAGGTCAGCATCAATTCGGAAATTGCCAATGTCGGCAAGCGCCTGGAAGACGAATACAAAACTGCGCAAAAGACCGAAGACTCGCTGCGCGGCGAGTTCGAACGGCAGAAGAGCGATGCCTACAAGCTGAACGAGCACGCCGCCGAATACGCGGTGCTGAAGCACGACGCGGAAAGCGGACGCGAGTTGCGCGACACGCTGCAATTGAAGCTGCGCACGGCCGGCGTGACGGCCGGGTTGAATTCCACTTACGTGAGCGTGGTCGATCCGGCGATGCTGCCCGCGGTGCCGGTGACGCCGCGGAAGAAACTGAACCTGGCGGTGGGACTGCTGGGCGGAATTTTTCTGGGACTGCTGCTGGCCTTCCTGCTGGAAGCGATCGATGACACGGTGAGCAACTCCGACGAGCTGGAGCGCATTTCCGGACTTCCCGTGCTGAGTTCGATTCCCGAAGAAATCCGGACGGTGGCCAAGGGCGCAGCTCCGGGCGCGGCCCGCAACAAACTTTTCCTGCTCGACAATCCGCTGTCAAGCGCCGCCGAAGCGCTGCGCGGATTGCGCACGGCGCTGCTGCTCTCGACGGCGGACGGCGCCCCGAAATTGATTTCCGTGGCGAGCGCGCTGCCCGGCGAAGGCAAGACGACCGTGGCGGTGAACCTGGCCATTGCCTTTGCGCAGCGCGGCGAAAACGTGCTGCTGATGGATACCGATCTGCGGCGCTCGGCGGCGCACCTCAACTTTGGAGTGCCCCTGTCGCGCTACGGAGTCAGCACGGTGTTGACCCAGGGCCTTGACGAGCGCGCCTTCCAGCATCCGGTGGAATCGCTGCCCAACCTGACGCTGCTGGCCGCCGGCCCGCATCCGCCCAATCCCTCGGAGCTGCTGGGGTCGAAGCGCATGACGGAGATGCTGCACGAGCTGGCGGGACGCTATGACCGCATCGTGATCGATAACCCTCCGGTGATCTCCGTGAACGATGCGCTGATTCTGGCCAACCAGACGGACGCGACGCTGCTGGTAGTGCGCGCGCGGACAAGCCGGCGGCGAGCCGTTCTGCGGGCGCGCGATCTGCTGTTGCGCAGCGGCGCCAAACTTACGGGACTGGTGTTCAACGGTGTGGATATGCGGCTGGAAAATTATCTTTACACGCATGGCAGCTATTACGGCAAATCCACGCATGAGTACTATGGCCGCGAGGACAAGGAGTAATATGCGCCCAACGAATCTGCACCGGCCCTGTTTCTCCACCCGCATTACGCGTGGCGCGCGCGCGGCCGCCCTGCTGCTGGCCTTCGCGCTGGGCGTTTCCTCTACGCGGCCCATGCAGGCGCAGGCCGCTGCACCGCCGGCCAGCCAGGCAGAGGAGTTGCGCGTTGCCGCCGGCGACCTGATCGAACTGACGATGTTCGACACGCCGGAGTTCTCCGGACGTTTGCGCGTAAGCGAGGACGGCAACGTACTGATCCCCGTGGCCGGCAAGGTAAAGCTCGCCGGATTGACGGCCAACGAAGCGGCGCGCGCGATTGAAGCACACTTCCGCGACCTGGATATTTTGAACGATCCGCACGCCAGCGTCTTTGTGGCGGAGTACGCGACGCAGGGCGTGACTGTGACCGGCGAAGTGCGCAACCCGGGAATTTATCCGATGCTAGGCAAGCACTCATTGCAGGAACTGATCTCAGCGGCGGGCGGATTGTCCTCGGCGGCGGGCAGCGTGGTGCAGTTGACGCATCGCAGCGCCCCGGAGCATCCGCTGGTGGTGGCCATCGACCGCAGCGGCGCGCCAATTGCTCCCGTGCAACTGCTGCCCGGCGACACCATCTCGGTATCGCGCTCGGGAGTGGTGTACATCGTGGGCGACGTGGGCAAGGCCGGCGGCTTTTTGATTGAAGGCAATCAGCGGCTGACCGCGCTGCAGGCGCTGGCCCTGGCGCAGGGCGCTAACCGCACGGCCTCGGAGAACAAGACGCGGCTGCTCCGCCGCACCCCGGGAGGCCGCACGGAAACCCCTGTGCCACTGAAGAAGATTGTGCAAGGCAAGGCGGTGGATCCGGAGCTGGAAGACGGAGACATCCTTTACGTGCCCAGCAGCGGCCGCAAGAACGCGCTGGCCAAGGGCACCGAAGCGGCAATTGCCGTTACCAGCGGCCTGATCATCTACGGAAGGCTCTGATGGCAGCCACGCCCGACAAAGCCTTCTCCGGCGCGGGCGGCAGCGCGGAGAACGGCAACGGCAGCGCGGAAGAGCGGGCGAAGATGCGTCATAAACGCATTGCCTTTTCCACGGTCACGGCCGGCGCCACCAAGCTTACATCGATCCTCACAATCTTTATCACCGCGCCGCTCTGCTACCGCTACCTGGGGGCAGAGCGCTACGGCATGTGGATGGCGATTGTGTCGCTGGTGACCATGCTGTGCTTTGCGGACCTTGGCATTGGCAACGGGTTGCTGACGCTGATCTCGGAAGCCGATGGCAAGGACGATCCGCGCCTGGTGCGGCGTTATGTGAGCAGCGCCGTGTTCCTGCTGAGCGCTCTGGCTGTACTGCTGGTTGCGGCCGCGGGCGCGTTTTACCCGCTGATTCCCTGGCACCGTTTGTTTTCCGTGACGACGGCGCAGGCGGCGCGGGAATCGGGGCCGAGCTTCCTGGCGCTGATCTTCTGTCTCGCCATCAGCATGCCGCTGGGCGTGACGCAGCGCATCCACGCCGGCTACCAGGAGGGATACGTCTCCAGTTTGTGGAACGCGCTGGGCAACCTGCTGTCGCTGGGGCTGGTCATTGCGTCCATCTTTTTCCACTTGAGTTTGCCGTGGTTGGTGCTAGGCGTGGCCGGCGGGCCGGCGCTGGCGCTGCTGCTGAACACCGTGTGGCTATTTGGCTGGAACAAGCCGTGGCTGATGCCCTCGGTGGCGGAGATACGCCGCGACATTTGCTGGAAGGTGCTGCACATGGGACTTCTGTTCTTTGTGCTGCAGAGCGCGCTGGCCATTGGCTTCTCCTCAGACAGCCTGGTGATTGCGCGCATTCTCGGCGCAGAGAAGGTGGCGGACTACTCGGTGACGGCACGTTTGTTTACGGTGCTGCCGGTGCTGATGAACGTGGCCCTGATTCCTTTGTGGCCGGCCTACGGCGAGGCCTTTGCGCGCGGCGATGTGATGTGGCTGAAGAAGACGCTGGTGCGCTCGCTGCGCTGGACCGTGGCCGCCGCGCTGCTGATCAATACCGTCCTGGTGGTGGCCGCGCACTGGATACTGCGGCTGTGGATTGGGCCACAGGTGCAGGCCTCCCATGAATTGCTGCTGGGGCTATGGCTCTCGCAGACACTGGCGGCCGTCTTTACTCCGCTCTCGATTTTCTTGAATGGACTGAAGGTGCTGCGCTTCCAGGCTGTTTGCTTTTCGCTGATGGCGGCCCTGAATATTTGCGCCTCGATTTTCCTGACCCGTAGAATTGGCGTCAGCGGCGTGGTGTACGGCAGCGTGATAGCACAGTTGCTGTGCTTGATTCTGCCAACGGCGATTTATGTTCCGCGCCTGCTGCGCAGGCTGGAGCGTCCGGCGCCGCAGCTCGAGTCGATGGAGTCTCTATGATGCCCGGCGTCGGCACGCTTGTGGAAGCGAAGTGGAACGAATGCGCCTCCGCGTGGCACGCCCAATCGTTGCGCGAGCGATGGTCGCTGGGCGATCTCTTCATTCTGCTGGTTCCCGCCGCGCAATTTATTCAGGTGCAGGCAGTGGGCACACTCTTCGGCACGGACCTGCTGCTGCTGGCGGTGCTTCCCTTCCTGCTGGCGCGCGGAGCACCACGCCTGGCGCGGCGGCAGGTTCTTCTTTTGCTGCTGCTCGCAGCGTTCTGGCTGGCGGGGCAGGTTGTGACCGATCTGTACCGGGAGACGACGGCGGCGGATTATCTGCGCGGCTGGAGCAAGATCGCTCTGACGATCACTCATCTCGCCGCCATCTACATTCTTCTGCGCGACTCGCTGCGCCGCTTCTTTTTGTACGGCATTGGACTGTGCGCGGGACAACTGCTGACCATTGTGTATTCGCCAAACGACTACTTTGCCGGGGGCTCGCACTGGAAGTTCGGATACGGTCTCCCGGTAACGCTGGGTTTGACGCTGCTCTCCGCCTGGTGGCTGCGCAAGCGCCGTGGCAGCGCCCTGATGCTGGGCCTTTCCCTCGTGCTCTCGGTGGTCAACCTGACGCAGGATTTTCGCAGCCTTGGCCTAATCAGCGCCGGAGCTGGACTGTACACGTTCTTTATCACGCGCCCCACCCGCTCCCGCTCGCGCAAGCTGCGCATGGTGCTGGCCGGCATCACAATTGTGGCCGCGGCGCTGGCTTTTGAATCGGTTTATATCTACGCCGCGAGCAATGGCCTGCTAGGTGCCTCGGCGCAGCATCGCCTGGAGCTTTCGGAGGGCTCCGGCGGAATGCTTCTTGGAGGCCGCGGAGAGATTCTGGCCTCTGCCCAGGCGATTCTCGACTCGCCGCTCCTCGGACACGGCTCCTGGGCAAAAGATCCGAAGTACTTTGCGCTGATGCTCGAGCGCCGCCGGGAATTGAATTACAAAAACGACCGCTATACCACGGAGGCGATCATTCCCTCTCACTCCTACATCTTTGGCGCCTGGGTAGAGTCCGGCGTGACTGGCGCGATCTTCTGGATGTGGGTCTTCGGGCTGACCGTGCACACGTTATGGAAATCACAGGGCAACGAGCCGCTTTTTCCGTTCTTTGCCTTGATCCTTACCCTGCTGTTGTGGAACATTCTATTTTCTCCATATGGCGCCGATCAGCGCTTTGTTGCAACTTACTACATCGCCGCCATGCTGATGTTCCGCTCTTATACTCTCTACCCTGGCAGCGGCGAGAATGGGACCCTTACCCGATGAAAGTTTCCATCGTCACCATCTCCTTTAACCAGGTTGGATTTCTCAACCACGCAATCCGTTCGGTGCTGGAGCAGGACTACCCGGAGATCGAGTACATTGTCGTCGATCCCGGATCGACCGACGGCAGCCGCGCGCTGATTGCCGGCTACGCCGATCAGGTGCGCACCGTTCTGAAACCAGACCAAGGCCCGGCCGACGGCTTGAATCGCGGCTTTGCGCTCGCCACCGGAGACATCTTTGCCTTCCTCAACTCGGACGACATTCTGCTGCCGGGCGCGGTGCGCCGCGCGGTAGAGCACCTGAAAAGCGGCGGCTGCGACGTGGTCTCCGGCCACGCGCTGGTGATTGACGCAGAAGGCAAGACGCTGCGCAAGGTCTTCTCCGAACCTTACTCGCTTAAGCGTTATGCGTATGGCACGTCGATTCTCATTCAGCCCTCCACGTTCTTTACCCGCGAGATCTTTGAGAAGAGCGGCGGCTTCAACGTGAATAACCGGGCCACCTGGGATGGCGAGCTCTTTATGGAGATGGCATTGAAGGGCGCGCGCTTTCAGTTGGCCGACGAGGTGTGGAGTGGGTTCCGGTTACACGACACGAGCATAACGGGCACGGGAAAACTGGACGGCTACATCCTTGGGTTTCATAAAGAGGCGTTCCGCCGCATCATGGGGCGCGAAGAAAAGGGCCGGGACAAGCTGCTGAAATATTGGTTCCGGCTTGAGCGCTGGTTAAGGAATCCGCGCAGTTTTTGGGAGCGGATGCTCCGCGGCCCCATGCATCGCAGGTTCGAAGAATAACCAATCTCTTCTTGCTGCCTACCGCGCGCCCGGTCAAGCCGCTGGCGCGCGAAACCGCGTACTTCCAGCGTGCCTCGGGACACGTGCACTAAACCTTCGTAGAAAAGCTCAGTGGCGCGGGTTCTTTTGCGCCTGGAGCACGCGGCAGAGTTCGTCATCCGGCTTGCAGGGCTTCTGCGCGTTCTTCTTGCTCTTACTCGTACTGGAATGCCGGTGCCTTACCACGGCCGCCGCATGGTGCTTTTGCGCGGGAGGCGCGGGTGCAGCATAGGCCTGCGCGCGCGGCGCGGCGGAAGCATCCGCGTCCTTGCCTTGCGGCGCCGTTGGCTTGCGGAATGAAGTAGCCGGTTGCGTATGTTTGGCTCCAAAACCGGCGGCTGCGCTTTGCGTGCCCGGCGCGGGTTTGGCCGTCCAATCGGCGGTTGCAGCGGGCGGCGAAGGCGAAGGCTTTTGCAACGAAGGCGCTTCCAACTCAACTTTATCCAGCGCAGCTTTATCGAGCGCGCTCTTCTGCAGAGAATCTTTCTGCAGGGACTTCTTTTGCAGAGTTGTCTTCTCCGACGGCGCACGCGGCGCAGACGAAGCCGGCACGGCAACCTCACCCGAATCGTCGATGCGGCGGTCATCGCGTCCGCCCGGCGCGGCATCCACGTTGCGGTCGAGAGCGCGCCCGGCATCGGCATCCACGCGCGGCGAGGAAGATTGCGCCGAACACACCACACTCAGCGCGCTGCAAAGCGCCAGGGACGCCATCCAACGCCGCCCGGCATACTTCGTCGCTGCCATGCTGAAGAGCTTCATGAGAGATTTCCATTTTAGCATTGCACGGCCCGCCATTCCGGACTCTCCGTCGCGCGAGGCTTCTCTTAGAGCGTCTTAAAATTTATGGTGCGCGGGTTGCACATCTCTCCGGCACGGCCATTCTTGCGGCCGATTCATGCCGGAGGTCTATTCCATGGCAGGCACACGCCGCAGCCTTGTGGCGCTGGTGATTGCGTTTGCGGTTGCAAATCTTGTGGGCCAGTCGGGAGGCCGTGAACCTGGCCCGCCGATTGTGAGGCCGCCCATCGTAACGCCGCCCGGCGCGAAGGGGCCGATCCTGACGCCGCCCAGCGCTGCGCCCACAAGCGCCGCCCCCGTCAGCAGCAGTCAGCCCGTGCCTCTCATTCACATTCCGCACCAGACGGCTCACCCCGTGCAGGCGGGCACAGGACCAAGCCTGCCCGGCTGCATCGATCCTAATATCCCTCTGATGCAGGGCGGATGGAGCAGCGTAACCTCTCCGGTTTACGGACTGATTCAGAACATGCCCCTGATTGGAACTCCGGCGTATGCGGCCAACACCGTGTTCTGGATCTCGCGCGAGTCGCAGCCGGGAAAGTCCGCGGTGATGACCGGCGCGTTCACCCCGGCCAGTAAGACACTGAAGATCGCATGGATTCCGCCGGGAACCGTGGACACAACTACACTGCTGGCCCAGAGCTCGCAGACGGTAACGCCGGTGCAGGTTGGCACTACCGCGCTCAGCTTTGAGATTCCCGCGTCCCTGGCAGCGGGCGTGTATGCCTACGAGATCGACGACAACAGCACCGCCCCCGTACAGGGCGTCATCAACGCGCCCAACATCGATTGGCTGCTGGGAATGCCCGCGAACAACAGCACGCCGCTGCTGCACGAGGCACTCAGTTGCGTGGCCGAAGCCGGACAGCAACTGGCACTGATGGGCCGCAATTTTTCCGCGACGCTGGGGGTTTACGCGCGAGCCGCTGACGGCACCACCTACAACTTCTCCGTGGTCTCGGTAAGCACGACGCAAGTCATCGCGCAGCTACCCGCCTCGCTGCCGCCGGGCGCTTACAGCGTGTGGATTGGCGACGCCGCACAGGGCGCGGTCTCCAGCGCGCCGGTGCCGCTGGCCATTGCGTCGCCGCATCAGTGGCCGTTGCAACATATTGCCTGCGGAGGACTGACGGGCGACGGCGCCACCGACAACAGCGGCGCGCTGCAAAGCTGCCTGGACACCTATCAGCCCGGGTACGGCAACATCTTTTGCTTCGACCTTCCGGCCGGCACGTATCTGCTGAGCCAGGGCATTGCGCCGCACCCGTGGCAGGCACTTTGCGGAGCGTCACCCACGCAAACTATTTTGCTGGGCGCGGCAAAGCCAGGAACGGCGCAGCCGGCGTGGATTGTGGCGCCCACGTACTTTGCCATGCAGGGACTGACGCTGCAAGCCTCGGCCGCCGTGCTGCCCTTGCTGCAACCGGCGAACATGTCATCGCCGTGGACTTCGGGACACATCTGGCTGAACAACGTGGCGCTGCTCGCCAGCCATGAAGCGGGATATCAAACCGTGTTTCTGGAAGGCCCGGACGTTCAACTGACCAACTCCACCGTGCAGGCCTCGCTTGACCTGGACTGCGCGAATGGAGCGTTGGTGGCACACAACACGTTCAACGACGACGCAGGATACGTTGCGCTGGGCAACAGCCAGAACGTGCTGTTTGTGAACAACACGCTGACGGCACAGAGCCAGACATCGATTGAAGGAGTGAGCATTGCGCGGCAGTTCGTACAGTACGGGCCTTCCTACCAGTCGCGCAACATCTACTTGGCCGGAAATCTGTTTTCCGGAGTGGGCACCGATCAGCAGGTGATTACGACGGACGGCGGCGGCGGCGCGTACTGGGGCGGAGTCCTTTCGTCCACCGCCAACACGGTGTCGCTGGCCGACGAGCCGAGTTGGAACTGGACGGGCAACACGAATCCGCAGGATGTTATGGCCGTGGTGCTCTCCGGAACCGGCGCGGGCCAGGCACTACGGGTGCTGAGTTACAGCGGCAACACGGTGACGCTGGCCGCGCCCTGGGCCGTGCCGCCGGACGCCACGTCCGTGCTCGGCATCGCCTTCTATCACAGCAACCTCACCGTTGCCGGCAACACCTTCGTCAACACCAGCGGGATCACCATCAACCTGGGCGACGTGGTGAACGGCGCGATTGAAGACAACCTGCTGACGAACTCCGGCAGCGGCATTCTACTGTGGGGCTTTGGCCCCTATGGCGGACCGGCGGGCTATGGCTCGGTGGTGAACGTGGATGTGCTGCGTAACGTAATTGCCGAGGGCGACGGGACGAAGATCGTAAACTCCACGCAGACCAACGCAGGCGGCATCGGGCTGTTCGACATGACCGGCTGCGTCGTCTCCGGCGTGCTGATCCGCGACAACACGGTCACTCCGCTGCAAACCATCTTCAGCACCAACGGATGGGAAGGATTGAACGGCATTGTGATTGACGGCAACAATGCCGACGTGCTGATGCAGGGCGCGCCGCGCACCCTGGTGGACGACGCGCTGCAATAACAATTACTTCGCGATTGGAGTTTGAGCGGATATTGCGCGGCGTGCGAGGCTCGTCAGTTCGCGCGTCTTGAGCACGATCAGGTACTCATAAAACGACTGCAACATGGCGTAGGTGAATCCGGCGCGTCCGTCGAGAAAGCCGCGGCGCAGGACATAGAGCAGAAGAAACTTGACCAGAGGACGCGCGGGAAGGCGATAGAACAATTCCTTCTGATGGAAGCGGCGCTCGTTGAAGCCGCCGGCCGTGAAGGCCAGGCGGAGACTGAAGGGCTTGTGCGCGGCGCGATTTTCGAGAATCTGGCGCGCCTCCAAGGTGCTGTACGCATTGTGCCGCTCGACCCAATGGGCAATTCCCTTGCTGAAGGGAAAGTGGTCGAGGTAACCCGTGACTTCACCAGCAGGGCCGTCGGGAATGGAGACGGGATTGACGAGGCGCTCGTAGTGCATCTTCTCCGGGCGGAAGAGGCGCAGGTAATACGGCGAGGTTTGCACGTGGCGCAGCCATGTGCCCAGGAAGAAATCGCGGCGCTGCACACGGAACGCGACATTGGGGCCGGGATTCTTTACCGCGGCCAGCAGAGCGTCGCGCAGCTCCGGCGTGACGCGCTCGTCGGCGTCCAAATGCAACACCCATGCATTGCGAAACGGCAGGTTCGCCAGGGCCCAGTTCTTGCGCGCCGCCTCGTCTCCGCCGAAGACGGCCCCGCCCTCCTGCGCGGCGGCGCGCGGAAGCGTGACCGCGACGCCAGCGGCACGCGCGATCTCCACCGTGCGGTCGGTGCTGAAGGAGTCGAGCACATGAATGTCATCCGACCAGGCCACCGAAGCGAGGCAGCCTGGGAGATCGCGTTCTTCGTTCCGGGTATAGATAAGGACGGAGATCATACGCAATTATTTCTTACGCCCGGCTACGACCATGGAGCAGGCCAGGGGCGGAATGCGGCCGGCCCGGGTATAAGAGACGACCTCGAATCCGCACTCTTCCAACAAGGCAAGCAGCGTGTTGCACGAGAAGAACTTGATGTGGCCGAAGTCGCGCAAAGGGTGCCAGTGATCGTCGAATTGATTGGTTAAGGCCAGCAGCAGATTCTTGAGATAGCCATGATAGGGCGTGCTGAGCACGAAGGTTCCGCCGGGAAGCAGCGCTTCATAAGCGCTCTTCATCAACATGCGCGGCAGCAACAGGTGCTCGATGACTTCCATGGAGACCACCGCGTCGTACTTCTCGCGATAGCTGTCCGCCAGCGGCGCGGCGAAATCGTGCTGAAAAAATGGGATCGACGGAGAGGCCGCGCGAGCGATGGCCAGCCCCGAGCTGCTGCCGTCGCAACCCTGCATGGTGAATCCCTGGGCGGCGAGGAAGGCGGTGAAGTTGCCGTTGCCGCAGCCGAGGTCGAGCACGTTCTTTGCGCCGGAAGCGCGCAGGTAGCGCACGACCGGAGCGGCCAGGTAGCGGTGCGACTCGCTGCTGCCAGCGGCGTCCCAGCGGAATTCGGTTGCGGCAATCGACTTCAGTTCATCCGTGCTGGACGGCGTTTGCATGGTGACGCTCCTCAACTTTTCTCTCTTTCAAGTGGCGTGCGGGAATGCCGCCGTACACGCCCCAAGGCTCCAGGTCGCGGGTGGCCACCGAGGCCAGCGCCAGCACGGCTCCCTCGCCCACGCGGATGCCGGGCTGCACGGTGGCGCGGGCGCAGATCCAGGCGTGGGCGCCGATATGAATTCCGGCGGAGACGAGCGGGAAGGCAGGATCTTCATAGAGGTGCGTGGCGCCGCAAAGATACGCCTCCTGCGAGATGGTGGCGTGCGAGCCGATGAAGATCAACGCGGGGTTGTACACGATGGCTCCGTCGGCAATGGCCACGACGTCTTCACAATGCAGATTCCAGGGAGCCCAGATGCGCGCGCCGGAATAGATGTGGCAGTTGGCGCCGATGCGGGCGCCGAAGGCCCGCAGCACAAAACGCCGCCAGCCGTGCAAGGGGCGCGGAGAAATCCGGAAGAGCACGAGATAAGCAAACTGCCACAGGGCGCGCCGCAGACGATTGCTCCAGGAAAACGAGGCGGAGAGATATGGGTCGCGCTCAGCCACGCTGCACCCCACGGGGGCAGGTTGCTTCGGGAAGTGTTGCGATCGATTTGACGCTTGGCACAAACATGGCAAATTCTATCGGCTGCATTCCGGCAGAGAGCGCAAAAACTCCAATTAATTGTAGCAGGGCGAGGTGTTCCGCAAAGCGCACGTCCCAGCTTGTGGATAAGAAAAGCGCCCTGCATAAATGCAGGGCGCAAGAAGAATCAGTTAGCCCGGACTGCCCGCGTGGTTGCGCGGGCAGCCCTGGAGTTTACCGCTTGATGGAAGCGTGCTTGCCGCCCACCGAGATCGAAGTCGCAGTGGGATCGGTGTACACGTAAGTTTGCGAAGTCAGGCTGCCGTTCAGCGTGGACCACAGCGTGACGTACACGGGAGCGCCGTCCGTAGGCAGATTGATAATCGCCGAGCCGCCCGAGAGCGGACCCAAATTGGCGATGTCAAGGCCACCGGCCGTGCTGCCGACCCAGATATAAACCGGATCGGTGGACTGGTTGTACGAGTAGTCAAACTCCTGCGTGGAAGCCAGCGTCGATCCGTTGGCCGGCGAAGTGATCGCCGCCGGAGAGAACGTGGCTTCCGTGTAGGTGTAGGACTTCGAAACCAGCGTTCCATTGACCGTGGACCAGAGCGTGGCGTACACCGTCGCGCCGTTGGCCGGCAAAGTCACCGTGGTGCTGGTGCCGGAAAGCGGTCCAATATTGACCAGGTCAAAGCCACCAGCCGTCGAACCAACCCACAGGTAAACCGGAGTTGTGGAACCATTCGCCGCCCAGGTAAAGGTGGTAGACGTTCCACTCAACGTGCTGCCCGAGGCCGGCGAACTGATGGAAGCCGGCAGGAGCGACGCTTCCGTGTAGGTTGCGGTGGTGGAGGTAAGGGTGCCGTTCAGCGTGGACCAGAGCGTGGCGTACACCGTCGCGCCGTTGGTCGGCAGTGTCACCGTGGTGCTGGTGCCAGTGAGCGGACCCACATTGACCAGGTCAAAGCCACCCGCCGTGGAGCCAACCCACAGGTAAACCGGGGTCGTGGACTGGTTGGCGGTCCAGGTGAAGGTGGCCGAGGCCGCGCTCAGCGTGCTGCCAGAGGCGGGCGAACTGAGTGCCGCCGGCAAGCTGGTGGCTTCCGTGTAGGTGGCCGTGGAGGAGACCAGGCTGCCGTTCTGCGTGGACCACAGCGTGACGTAAACCGTCGCGCCATTTTCCGGCAGAGTCACCGACGTGCTGGTACCGGTGAACGGACCGACGTTGACCAGATCATACGCACCGGACGTGGAACCGACCCAGATGTAGTACGGGCTGGTGGCGCCACCGGCGCTCCAGGTGATGGTGGTGCTGGTGCCCGACAGCGTGCTGCCGGTGGCCGGAGTGGTAATCGTGGCCGGACCGGCGGCCGGAGCCGTCACCGCAACCGCGGAAGAGGTGGAAGGCGCGTCATTGGCGCCGTCACCCTGGAAGTAGGCGATGATGCTGTTGCTGCCCGCCTGCAGAGCCGAAGCCGCAACGGTCAGCGTGGCTGAAGCCGTGCAGACTACGCTGGGCGCTGTGCCGGTGCAGGTGTTGGCCACCAGAGAGCCGGTACCAAGTTCGGTGCCGCTGGTGCTGCCGATGTAGAAGGCAACCGTGCCAGCCGGAACGCCGCCACGCTGGGTAGCCGTAACCGTGGCCGTCAGCGTCGTGGTGTCGGTGGGGCTGGACAGGGTGGTGGAGCTGGCGGCCAGCGCAGTGGTTGTGGTGAACGAAGAAGCTGCGTTGTTCCAGGACGTGACCAGGTTGTACACGTTAGCCGAACCGAGACCGGTGGCCAGGTCATAGCCCTGGGCGGTGCGATAGGCCAGTGTGGAGGTGTGGCTGCCAACGGCCGACAGACCGTAGGTGTGCGAGCTGAGCGCGCGGTAGCAGTTGGTGACCGAGGTGTATTTGCAGGACTGCACAATGTCGCTGGCAACTTCGCCCGCGGCCAGAGCGCCGTTCGCGGTGGTGCACATCGTGGCCGAAATGCCGTTGATGCAAGGCGTATCGTTGGCGATGTCGTGGAAGACGCAGGTGCTGGGAATCGCGTTGCCCAGCTTGGAACCGGAGCAGTTGGCGATGGTCGAACTCGCCGTGCCGGTGGGGCCGTACTGCTGCGTGCCCAGTTTATACAGGGTGTAGTTGGCCTGGCCCTGGCGTCCATACTGCTGGTTGACCAGTGCCATCAGGCCGTTGATCTGCGGTGCGACGAACGAAGTGCCGCCGGCCGCCAGGTAGTAAGCATCCTGAGTGGTGCCGTACGAGCAGGCATAGCCCGAGTCGGACTGGCAGTAGGACAGAGCATGGCTCCACCAGCCGGAGGAGGCGAAGAACGAAAGGTCAGGCTCGTTGCGGTAAGTGCTCGATACCGTTCCGGTACCTACGCCATACACACTCTGCCAGGACGGAATCGTGTTGTAAACGCTGATGCCGCCGCTGCCGCCGACCACCGCGCGATAGGCAGACATGCTGTTGGAAGCGCAGAGGTACTCGGGCGTGTAGTTGGTGGTGTAGGCCGTGTTGCCAAGGTACTGGAGGTAGGAGACGAACAGCGGATTGGCGCAGTACGCACCCCAGGAAATTTCCGGGATGTAGGACAGAGCCGAACCGTAGCTCGAACTGTTGGTGCCCCAGTAGGAGGCATAGCCTGTCGTCGGCGCCTGGTAGAAGTCGCTGAAGTCGGTGCCACCGGCCGAGATGTTGTAGGCTGTGCTCGACATGGTGCTGGTCGAAAGGTTCGACGACTGATACGAAGCGTCCTGGTTGCAACCTGCCGAACCGGCATCGCCGGAGGAGACAACCGGGGTGATACCTTCGGCCGACATCTGCTGCCAGATGTTGGTGTAGAAAGTCTTACCCGTCGTGCCCGCGGAGGTTTCGCACTCACCGTAGCTCAAGCTGGTGGAAGTAACGGTGGATGAGAGGTAGTTGGCAATATAAGACGCCGCCAGGTCAGTGCCGTAGGTACCGATGTTCGAACCCGTGCTGTTGCAAGCCACAAAGTCGACAATGGCGTTCGGAGCGACGGCACCGGCCCACTCAACGTCGAGCAGGGCTTCGCCTTCTTCCGCGGTGCTAGTCGGGCTGGCGGCAACCGCGCAACCATTGCCGGGGCCGTTGATGTAATTGACGCCACCAGCGGTGGCGTTGGCCGGAGCCGGATACGCCGCGAGTCCAAAGGCCGAGCGGAAGCTGTCCACGTCGGCGATGCGGCCGGTGGAGGAGCTGTAGGTCTTCAGGCCCGTCTCTTCGATGACGGCAATGGTAACGCCGGCGCCGGTGATGCCCGCAGCGTAGAGCGGGTTGGAATTGTAGATCGTGTACCAGTCCTGCGGCGTCACGTCATAGCTGTTGTAGCCGCTGTAATTGAAGGTGAACTCAGGAGCCGAGGCCGGACCCATCACCTTTTCCCAGGCACCGGTCTGCTGGTTCTTCTTCATCACCTTCTGGCCAACCTTGTTGGGCTTGGGCGACCAGTCGTGCAGGTTGCGGAAGCCGGCAATCACGGGAGCCAGGGCGGTGGGAACCTTGGGGTCGGTGAGCACGGCAACGTGCTTTTCGCCATTGACGTTGAGGGTGTGGTATTGCACACCGAAGGCGGCCTTCATCTGGCCGGCGGTTCCGCTGAAGGTAACGTGGGTGCGGCCCGGAGGAACGTCCTCCACCGTGAATCCCTGCTGCTGCAGCCAGTTGGTAACCGCCAGCACGTCAGCGTCGGAGGGGCCGAAGTGCTGGCCGAACTGCTCCGGCGTCAGCCACTGGTGATACATGGAGGAGTTCGGATTGTGCAGGTTGTCAACGACCGCGGCGGCTGCCGCATCCTGTTCGGGCGTGCGTTGCAGAAGCAACACAACATGCTCGGCGGGAGTGGAGTCCGGTACCGCGCCGACGTCATATTTCGCCAGTGCCAACGGATGAACATGGCCCGGGATAGTTGTGGTCTGAGACTTTGTGATGGCCTGGGCATTAACCCGCGATGCCGGAAGAGGCGCAATGTCATTCAGCTTTTGCGCAAATGCCGGTATTGAGATCACCAGGGCGGTCACTAGAGAAAGGGCTATAGCCGAGAGGCTACTCCTCCGCAAACCAACGTGCATACGTTACCTCGTCAGAAAGTCGAACAGCGCTATACAGCAGGAACAGGAACCTTGCTCATGGACCGCAAGGCAGTTCAGAGGGAAAACAACTTGTCCGGAATTATTACTTTGGTACTAGAACCTGTCAAGAAAAGTATTAAAATATGCTTAGAAATTTTCTTTATGGGACTAATCAAAAATCAAATAAGCCACTCTTTTTGTGCAATATACTAATAACCATAGGCGCGTGCACCACCCTTTACCTTGCACTATCTATTGACTCATCAAATGCTTAGGCGCGGTTTCGGCCAAGCAATTGCCTCTAATCCAGCAGGTTACCTATGCACATTGGTAGCGGTCCATTCGCCCAGTGTCTTCCCGTGGCCCTTTGCCGTTGATAGTATGTCCGCATACCAATATCGGATACCCGAGCATGGCTTCCCGATCGACCGGCAAATCTAAGAACCAGCTTCGCAAGCCCGCCCCGAGCCTCTTCTCGCAGGCGCTCGACCCCCGATGGCTGTGCGCCCTGTCCGTGCTGCTGGCCGCGCTGGTGTATTTGCGCACCGCGGGATTCCCCTTCGTCTATGACGATCATGGGCAGATCCTGGCCAACGCCCGCATCCAATCCTGGCACTACCTGCCCAAGTACTTCACTCAGCACCTGTGGAGCCAGATGGGCGAAGACCTGCCGAACAACTACTACCGGCCTCTGTTCCTGGTGTGGTTTCTGCTGAACTTCAAGCTCTTCGGCACGGCGCCCGCGGGCTGGCACGTGACCTCGGTGCTGGTGCACGCGCTGGTGACGCTGGTGGTATACCTGTTTGCCGCGCGCACGTTGAAGGATCGCCTGGCCGCCGGAGTGGCGGCGCTGATCTTCGCCGTGCATCCGATTCACGCGGAGGCCGTGGCCTGGGTCTCCGGCGTGGACGAGCCTTTGTTTGCGCTCTTTGCCCTGCTCACCGTGTACGGCTATCTGCGCTGGCGCGAAGACGGACAGCAGGGCTGGCTGGCGTGTTCGCTGGGCGCCTACGCGCTGTCCCTGCTCTCCAAGGAGACGGCCATTGTCATTCCGGCCATGGTGCTGTTCTATGAATGGCGCGGCACCCGCGGACAGCGTTTTGCGCCGCGCGCGCGGCGGACGCTGCTGACCGTCGCGCCTTACCTCGGACTTGCCGCGGTTTACATGGTGGTGCGCACGCTGGCCCTGCGCGGAGTGGCCCCGAACGTGGGCAACCACGCCACGGTGGGCAGTGTCCTGCTGACGCTGCCGGAGACCATCTGGTTCTACCTGGTGAAGCTGGTGTGGCCATCCTCGCTGAGCGTCTTTTACAGCCTCTACTTTGTCACCCAGCCGGGAGTGTTCAACTTCTGGCTGCCATTGCTGGGAATTCTGGCGGTGGGCACGGGGCTGTGGTGGCTGGCGCGGCAGGAAGAGGGCGTGGCCGAGGCCATTGCCTGGATGACGATTCCCATGGTGCCGCCCTTGCTGGCGCTGACGCGCTTCGACGTCCGCGACCTCGTGCACGACCGCTATCTTTATTTACCGCTCTTCGGCTTTGCCATGATTGTGGCCGCTCTGGTGCGCAAGCTGAAGATCGGCGAGCGCAAGGCAGGCAACATTCCGGTGGCGCAAGTGGTGCTGGTGCTGGGGGTGACGATTGCCCTGAGCGCCGCCACGGTGGCGCAGGCGCAGTACTGGCAGAGCGATCAGGCAATCTACGAGCGTGGGGTGGAGATTGCGCCGAACAATCCCCTGGCGCTGGACCAGCTCGGCCGCCTGATGTCCGTTGAGCATGATTACGACCACGCCCGGGAGTACTTTGGGCGCGCGCTGCGCTTCGACCCCGACGACTATCGCGTGTTGATGTCCTACGGCGTGATGCTGGACTACCAGCACGAGTATGACAATGCGATTCCGGTGCTGCGCCATGCCACCGAGGTACATCCCAAGGCCGGCATGCCGTACTTCTTCCTCGGCATCGCGCAACTGGGCGCCGCGCAGTATCCGCAGGCGGAGTTCTCCTTCCGCAAGTCCATTGAACTGGTGCCGGGCAAGGCGCGGCAGCACTTTGCCCTGGGGCAGGCCTTGGAAGGCGAAGGCCGTTTGAGCGAAGCGCGCGGCGAGTACATGGAAGAGTTGAAGGTGGACCCGACCTCGGAGTCGGCGGCGGCGCAGTTGCGTTCCGTTGACGAGCAGATCATGAACCAGGCGACGGGAAAAGCGCGGTAAGGGTTCCTCGACTGCGAAAGAACATAAGCAAGAGCAAACCCAAAGGTCAGCGACTCCACCCCTGCAAACTACGCAGAGGCGGGGCAGCAATGCAGCGGTTTCTGCTTTCCATTCAAGCCCAAAGAATGGGCTTGAATGGGACACCGGGCCAACCCTCTCTCCCTTAGCGAACTACAAACGCCGGGCTGGGAATTGCCATGCTGTCTGCGCTGGAGTTTTCCGCAAAGATCACGAAGCGCAGACGGTCGCCGCGATGCAGCACCGGATTCATGGATGTGTGCAGGTAGTCGGCGGTGGGCAGACTCTCGCCGGGAGACAGACGGGTGCGCAGAAAGCGCATGTGCTCCTGTCCGATGGGAAGCAGTTGGCACTGCCGTCGCTCCATGATGGTGCTCCATTCGCCGCGTGCGGCATCCCAACGCTGAATGACGTCGCCGACAACTTCTTCCAGAGACGGACCGTTGCCCTCGATTTCGCATTGGCTGACGGCTACGGCGTGGGCGCCCTGGTTGACCAGGCGAGCCTGCACGGCTCCCGGAGTCTCAATCAATTCAACATGGAGGCCTCGATAGGTTGCCCCAACAGAAGCGGAAATGGGATCGCCGGAGAGCGCGGTTACATAGACCATAAGAAGAAAGACCGCTAGTATTTGACGGGGCATGACGCAGTACATCCTAGGGGCAGGCGGCGGCAACGTCGATTCCTGCGAACCTAACTCATAATCCTCTAATCTTGCCGGTGGATTGCTGGATGCGGCACCGCTCCGCAGCCACTTGCGGTGCCGCATCCTTCCTTACATGACAGACGGTGCCGGAATGCCGAGCACGGCCATGACGGCCATCAGCTCGCGGCGCACCACGGCGGCCGTGGCCAGCAGGAGTTGCTTGCGGCCCGCGTCCTCCTCGGTGAGGATGTGGTGGTGGTGATAGAAGTTGTTGAACTGCTGCGCCAACTGGAAGGCGTGCTTGGTGAGCCCCGCCGGTTCGGTTGAGGCAATGCAGCCTTCGATAATCTTCGAGGTCTGCCCCGCGGCCAGCCACAGCGACCACAGGTCTTCGCTATCGGCGAAAGCCCCTTCAGACACCGGAGTCTTCAACGCATCTTCCGGCGTAATGCCCGCCTTGCGGAAGATGTTGGAGGCCCGGACGACGGCGTACTGCACGTAGGGACCGGTCTCGCCTTCAAAGCTGAGGGCCTCGCGGAAGTCGAAGGCGATGACCGACTGCTTGGTGAACTTGAGCATGAAGTAGCGCAGCGCGCCAATGGCAATCTGCGTGGCAACCTCGCGACGCTCCTGGTCGCTCACCTCGGGATGGCGCGAATCGACCTCCCCTTTGGCGGCGTCGATGAGGCGGTCGAGCAGGTCGTCGGCCTTGACGCCGAAGCCCTTGCGGCCGCTGACCTCGATGTAGCTCTTCTTCTGGTCCTCTTCGCTGACGGTGTAGCCGAGTTCCATGGCGCAGCGCGGAGTGAGCGCCACCATCTCGTAGCTGAAGTGGGTATAGCGCGCGGCGGATTCCTGGTGGCCCATCAGCGTGATGGCCTGCTTGACGGTCTCCTGCGGCTCGCTCTGGCGGGCGTCGATAACGTTATAGATGGCGTCCACGCCGCCGAAGTGCGGGGAGCCCGGCTCAGACTGCGCGGGATCGCAACTGATCCACACGCTCTGCCCTTCGGGATACTGGTAGAACTTGCGGTAGCCGAAGTCGAGGCCGAGCAGGCCGAACTTCCACATGTGGTAAGCAATGTCTTTGCCCACGTAGCCGACGGTGCCGTTGGAGCGCACGATGACCTTGGCGTCCTCGTCGGGACCGCTCTCGCCCTCGCCGCGCACATGGCCCGGACGGGTCATCACCCAGCAGCCTTTGTTCTTTCCGGCTTCCTCGTAATAAAGGACTCCGGCGGCCTTGAGCTTTTCAAAGGCCTGCGCCCAGAAGTGCAAGTGCAGAATGTCGCTCTCCTGAGGGAGGAAGTCGTACTCGATGTCCAACCGCTTCATGGTCTCCAGGTGGCGTCGCAGCACGGCCATGGAGATTTTCTGCGCCAGCTCGGCCGTGGGATTGCCGCCGGTCTCCAGCAGGTGCAGCGTGTTGCGGCGGGCATCCAGGTGGGCCTTGTCGGCTTCATACCATTGCGAGACCTTGGCGTAGAGATCCCAGCAGTAGAAGTCGAACCTGGGATCGGAGGCGATGAGCTTCTCGACGTCCGAGGCCGAGAGCTTGGCCATCTGCTCGAAGCCGACGACGACGTCCGCCACCTGCACGCCGGTGTTATCGATGTAGTTCTGCACATCCACCTTGTATCCTGCGGCACGCAGCAGGCGCACCAGGGTGTCTCCGAGGATGGAATTGCGCAGGTGGCCGATGTGAGCAGCCTTATTGGGATTGATGGATGTGTGCTCCACCAAGACCTTGCCGCGCGAGTTGGCGGCGGAGGCTTCGGCGGCGTTGGCGGCGGCGTCAGCGGCAACAATGCGAGCGGCCGTTGTGCGGTCCAGGCGGGCGTTGATGTATCCCGCGCCGGCCACGGTGAATTCGGCAAAGCCCTCGGGCACGGACATTTCTGCCACAATTTCCTGGGCAATCTTGAGGGGCGCTTTGCGCAAGGGGCGCGCCAGCTTCAAGGCCACGGGCAGGGCGAACTCACCCAGTTCAATCTTCGGCGGCTGCTCGACGACGATCTCGGGCAGTTCGATGTCAGGATATTTCTGCGTCAAAAATTGGCGGACATGGGCCGCCAGGCGGTTTTGCAGATACAAATACACGGGCTATTTCCTTTTCGTTCGGTGGGACTCTGCGGGCCCTCGCGAAGAATGCATCTTCGATTGTACGGGATACCGCGCCCACCTCTCCACCTTGGGCGGCGCGCAGTTCCCTTCCGCGCCGGCGGAGCGCGCCCAAGCGGCCTTTCTGCACAGAACGGTTTGACCCTGCCGCGGCAGCCACTTAAGATGGAATTTCGGGCCTTTTGTCCCGCGGAATTCCTATGCGCATTGGTTATCTTGACTGCTTCTCCGGCCTGAGCGGAGATATGTTCCTCGGCGCGGCCGTCTCGGCCGGTGTGCCTTTGGAGAAGCTCGCGTCCGTGGCCGAGTCTTTGGGACTGGGCGCGCATCTGGAAGCCAAGGCCGTGGAGCGCGCGGGCATCAGCGCCACGCACATGGTGGTGACCGTGCACGGCCACAGCGAAGAGCCTCTGGACGAGCCGGAACACACACACGAGCACCCGCACGGCGAGCATTCGCATGGCGAGCACGAACACAGTCATGAACATTCGCACGCGGGCCATACGCACCCGCATGAACATGCGCACGTGCACCGCGGACTGCCGGAGATTCGCCAGATCATTGCCGCCGCCCCCATCAGCGACGAGGCCAAAGCATTTGCGCTGAGGGCATTCGGCTTTCTCGCCGAGGCCGAGGGCAAGATTCACAACCGTCCGCTGGATGAGATTCACTTCCATGAGGTCGGCTCGGAAGACGCCATCGTCGATATTGTCTGCGCCGCAGTGGCCGCCGAGGCGCTGGGCGTCGATCGCTGGTACGCCTCGGCGTTGAACGTGGGCAGCGGCACGGTGCGCTGTGCGCACGGCACGCTGCCCGTACCCGCTCCGGCCACGGCTGAGCTATTGAAGGGCGCGCCGATTTACTCCGCCGGACCGCAAAAGGAATTGCTGACGCCAACGGGCGCGGCCGTTCTGCGCGCGCTGGGAGCGGAGTTTGCTCCCATGCCCGCCGCGCAGCTAACCGCCACCGGCTACGGCGCCGGAGGAAGAGACTTCCCCGGCCACGCCAACGTCCTGCGCCTGATGCTGGGCGAGACCGCTTCTGCCAGCGCCACCGATAGCGTGGTGGTGATGGAAGCGAACCTGGACGACCTGAGTCCGCAGATTGTGGGCTACGCGCAGCAGAAGCTGATGGAGGCTGGCGCGCTGGACGCGTTCGTCACTCCGGTGCAGATGAAAAAAGGACGCCCCGGAATGTTGCTGACGGTGCTTGCCGCGCCCAGCGATGAAATGAAGCTGGCGCGCATCCTGTTTACCGAGACCACGACGCTCGGCATACGCCGGCGGCTGGAGCAGCGCCACATTCTGGAGCGCCGCTTTGAGAACGTCACGACGCCGTGGGGAGCGGCCCGGGTTAAACTTGGCCTCTTTGCCGGAGAAGTAGTGAACGCCGCGCCCGAGTTTGAAGATTGCCGCCACCTGGCCGAAGCCAGCGGCGTGCCTTTGAAACAAGTCATGCAGGAGGCCATGCGTCTGTTTGCCTCCGCCTCCGGACGTAAGCCGGAAAAAAGTTCCTAAGACCGATTGAGGTTGCTTGTGAGCCAGCAAAAGTTCTACATCACGACACCGATTTACTACGTCAACGCGCGCCCGCACATTGGACATACCTACACCACGGTGGTTTGCGACGCGCTGGCCCGACGTCACCGTATGTTGGGCGACGACACGTTGTTTTTGACCGGCACCGACGAGCACGGGCAAAAGATCGAGCGCTCGGCGGCCGCCAATGGCAAGAGCCCGCAGCAATTCACCGACGAGGTCAGCGCGGAGTTCCGCGGCCTGTGGGACCGGCTGGGCATCAGCTACGACCAGTTCATCCGCACCACCAGCCCGGAGCACAAGCGCGGCGTGCAGGAGATGTTCCTGCTGTTGCAGGAGAAGGGCTACATCTACAAGGGCAGCTACACCGGCCAGTATTGCGTCTTTGACGAGCTCTATGCCGATGACAACACGCCGGGCACGCCCTGCCCTGTTTGCGGACGCCCCACGGAGACCGTGCAGGAGGAGAATTACTTCTTCAAGCTGTCATCCATGGCCGAGCCTTTGCTGAAGTATTACGAAGAGCATCCGGAGCTGATCTATCCCGAGACGCGGCGCAACGAAGTGATTGCCTTCGTCAAGAGCGGGCTGCGCGACCTGTCGATCTCGCGCACCACGTTCAAGTGGGGCATCCCGGTGCCGAACGATCCGGCGCACGTCATTTATGTGTGGCTGGACGCCTTGTGTAACTACGCCACGGCGGTGGGCTTCGGCTCCGATGACGCGAAGGATAAGGCGCGCTATGACCATTACTGGCCGGCCTCGGTGCACATGATCGGCAAGGAGATCGTGCGCTTCCACTGTGTGTATTGGCCGGCTTTTTTGCTCGCCGCCGGGTTGCCGCTGCCGGAAAAAATTGTGGCTCACGGCTGGCTGCTGTTTGAAGAGAGCAAGATGAGCAAGTCGCGCGGCAACATTGTGCGCAGCGAGACGATCCTCGATGTGCTGGGGGCCGACGCGCTGCGCTACTTCCTGTTCCGCGAGATTCCCTTCGGGCAGGACGGATCGTTCAGCTTTGACGCCCTGGTACAGCGCTACAACAGCGACCTGGCGAACGGCCTGGGCAACCTGGCCAGCCGCACGCTGTCCATGATCCACCGCTACTTTGAAGGCGCGGTGCCGGAGGCGGCGGCAAAATTTGCCGGAGCCGGAGAAGACACGGCGTGCTTCGATCCGAAAACGGCCGAGGCGGCCATTGCCGGATTCAGCCAGAAGTTCGATGAGTTCAACTTCAACGGCGCGCTGGTGGACCTCTGGAGCTTCATGGCCACCGTCGATGACTACATCACGAAGAACACGCCGTGGAAGCTGGCTTCGAGCGCGGAACCGGAGGCGCAGGAGAAGCTGCGCACCGTGCTCTACAACTGCGCCGAGGCGCTGCGCATCATCACCGTGCTGGCGCACCCGGTGATTCCAGACTCGACAAAGAAAATTTACACGCAGCTTGGCCTGGGCGACATGGCCAAGGCGGATCTGAATTCGCTTGCCTGGGGACAGTTCCAGACAGGCACACGGCTCGGAACGGTCGAAGCCGTTTTCCCGCGCGCCGACAAGAGCGCGATTGAAAGGATGCAACAGATGGAAGAAGAACGGAAGATCGCCGCGGCACCCGCGGCAGAGCCCTCGGCCCCAAACACCGCTCCTGTCGTGGAAGGCGCGGCGCCCGCCGACGGACACATGCCACTGGCGCCGCAGATCACCATCGACGACTTCGTGAAGATCGATCTGCGCGTGGCCACCGTGCTGACCGCCGAGAAGGTGGAGAAGGCCGACAAGCTCATACGGCTGACGGTGGACCTGGGCTTTGAGCAGCGGCAGATTGTCGCGGGCATTGCCAAGGCCTACGCGCCGGAAACCTTGGTAGGCCGCAAGGTGGTGATCGTGGCCAACCTTGCTCCGCGCAAACTGCGTGGCATTGAGAGCAATGGCATGATCGTGGCCGCCAGCTTCGGCGAACACGGCACTCCGGCCCTCGCCAGCTTCCTGGAAGAAGTGCCAAACGGTTCGCGGCTGAAATAGAGCCGTTTTGCGGGCGTCTGAGCCCGCAGGCGAAATCCTGAGCGCAGCGAAGGATCGGTAGGTTTCAAGGTTTCAAGGTTTCGAGGGTTCAAGGTTTCGAGGGTTCAAGGTTTCGAGGTTTCAAAGTAAGAACAAAGAGGTTGCCCCACCCTTAGCCGCAGTTTGGCTAGGGTGGGGCCTTTGACTTTGCGGTTGTTTTTGACGTGTCATGCTAAGCACAGCGAAGCATCCCCGCGCGGAGCATATCAACGACGCCGCGTCAGGGGCACCTCAGCCGGAAAGGTTTACCGATGGATGCCTTCCTCCAGGTGACCTCGCGCGGCGCTCGTGCGGCGCACTGCGTTGGGATTTTTCGGCTTCGCCTCAGAATGACATCCTGCTTATTCTCGCCGCTACGGCACCAATCTCACCGCAGAGATTTCCCGGCCGACTCGATGACCTTGGGCAGCAGGGCGCTCCAGCTCTGCCAGTCGTGCGCGCCCGGAGCCTGCAACATCTCAACCTGCGCGCCACGCTGCTTGAGTTCGTGGGCAAAGCGCTGATTCACTCCGAGCAGCGGATCCTTTTTGCCGCTGGCGACCTTCCAGTGGATGGATTGGGCAACCGCCGATTTCTGTAGCAGCGCGAACACATCTTCGCTCACGCGCGAGCTGCGCCGCAGGCCAAAGATCGTCCACTGCCGCCAAGCCTGCCCGAAACGTCTCACGCTGAAGGGGCGTCGCGTAAAATCCAGTGCCCCGGCGACTACACCGGCATAAGCGTATTGCTCCGGATGCTTCAACGCGATC
Organism: Acidobacteriota bacterium; assembly: GCA_031296105.1. Taxonomy (GTDB): domain Bacteria; phylum Acidobacteriota; class Terriglobia; order Terriglobales; family Acidobacteriaceae; genus TOLSYN. Next base: position 33,111 of record JARLGJ010000040.1, read on the forward strand.
TTCGCCGCGCCGTAGCCGCCCATCGAAATCCCCGCAATCCCCGTGTGCTCACGACCGGCTAGGATGGGAAAGCGGGCGGCGGCGTCAGCCGGAAGGTCGCGCGCAATGGCATCCTCCCAGTTCGCGTGGCTCCGGTGAACGGCGTTGCTGTAGTACGACAACTCGCCATTGGGCACAAGGAGGATGATGCGCTGGCTGGCGGCGGCTTGCACCAATCCAACGTGCTGCGCAACTTCGGCCGGATCGCTGTTGGCCCCATGCAGTAGATAGAGCACCGGCAACCGCTCCCCCGGCTTGGTCTGCGGAACGATGGCGCGATACCACATCACGCCGCCAATTGCCGGGCAGGAGAAACGAACATCTGTGGCCGTTACACCGTCCGCAGTGGAGACCACCTGAACACCGGCAGGCTGAGAATGCCGGCCACAGGAGACACAGAAAAGAGCGGCTACCATCACCAGCAACAAGCGTCTCATGTTCGGATTGTCTGCCGGGAGAGACCGGCACGCAATATCAGCGAAATCAGAAAGACACGTCTCCGGCGCGCGCTTGATATGATCGAAGCGTGAAAATCCTCCACGCAATTTCCTCGGCATCGCCGATTGGCGGCGGGCCCATCGAGAGCGTGCGCCAGTCGGCGCGGGCGATGCAGCAGCTTGGGCACCTGGTGGAGGTTATCGCGCTGGACGATCCCGGCGAGCCGTTTCTGCACCCAGCGGCGCTTACGGTTCACGCCGTGGGCCGCGGGCGCACAGGGTACCGCTACAATCCGCGCTATCCCGCGTGGCTGCGTGCGCACGCTGCCGAATACGACGTGGTGGTCATCAACGGCCTGTGGCAGTACGCCAGCTTCGGCGCCTGGCAGGCTTTGCACGGAGGACGCACGCCGTATGCGGTGTTCACCCACGGGATGCTCGATCCGTGGTTCAAGCGAACCTATCCGCTCAAGCATCTGAAGAAGGCTCTGTTCTGGCCGTGGTCGGAGTATCGCGTGCTGCGTGATGCGGCGGCCGTGCTGTTTACCTGCGAGACCGAGCGGCGGCTGGCGCGCGAGAGTTTCTCTCCTTACCGCGCCAATGAAGTGGTGGTGAACTTTGGCACCGCCGCGCCGCCCGCCAACCCAGAGCAGTCTCTCGCGGCGTTTCGTGCGCGCTATCCCGAGCTGGCAGGCAAGCGGCTGGCGATCTTCCTGGGCCGCCTGCATGAGAAGAAAGGCTGCGATCTGCTGCTGAGGGCCTTTGCCACCGTGCTGGGGCGGCATGAGGAGTGGCATCTGCTGATGTGCGGGCCGGACCAGGGCGGCGAGGAACAGAAGCTGCGCGCGCTGGCCGCGGAGTTGGGCATCGCCGGGCGCATCACCTGGACGGGGATGATTGCCGGCGACATGAAGTGGGGCGCGCTGCGCGCGGCGGAGCTTTTCGCGCTCACCTCTCACCAGGAGAACTTCGGCATCGTGGTGGCCGAGGCGCTGGCCTGCGGCACGCCGGCGCTGATCTCCGACCAGGTAAACATCTCTGGCGAAGTGGAGGCCGACGGCGCGGGACTGGTTGCTCCGGACACCTTCGAGGGCGCGTGCAGTCTGTTGCTGCGCTGGCTGGCGATGAGCGACGCCGAGCGCGCGGCCATGCGCGGGCGCACCGTAGCCTGCTTCCAACGGCGCTTCGAAATTCAAAAGGCGGCGGAGAACCTTTTGCAAGTGCTGCAAGGCGTGGTGGAGGGCAAGTAAGTAACGCGCTACCCACGTCTCGCCGAAGATCCGGCGAGACATGGGGCACCAATTCACTTCCTTTATTGAATGCGAATTGCTCAGTGCTGAGCTTCCCAGGTTAGCCGCGCTGCGCGCGTCGAACCTGGGGCACAAAGCCCCACGCGGGATTCGTAACCTCCGAAACGTCCGAAACCTTGTACTCCGTGACCTCGAACCCTAGAATCGATTCATGCTTCTCGATTCGCACGCGCACCTGGACGGACCACAATTCAAAGAAGACCGCGAGGCAATGATTCAACGCGCCTGGGAGTCGGGTATTCGCACGCTGCTGGCGATTGGCAACGGCGATGGGCCGGACGAGATGGGCAACGCGATTCCCTTCGCCGAGCGCTTCGACTGGATCTGGGCCTCGGCCGGAGTGCATCCGCATGAGGCGGAGAAGTTCACCCCGGCGCACGCGGAACAGTTGCGCGGCTTTGCCCGCCACGCGCGGGTGATTGCCGTCGGCGAAATCGGACTCGACTACTGGTATGACTATTCGCCGCGCGACGTGCAGATGAAGGTCTTCCGCCAGCAGTTGGAGATTGCTGCCGAAGCCAAGCTGCCCATTCTCATCCACTGCCGCCCTTCGGCGCACAGCGCGAACGCCTGGGATGACCTGCTCCGGATTCTCAACGAAGACTGGGCCGCGACCGGACTGGGCGGCGTGATGCACTGCTTCAGCGGAGAGCTGACGCAGGCCCGGGCCTCGCTCGACCTGGGATTCCTGCTGTCGTTCGCCGGCAACGTCACCTTTTCCAAGGCGCAGAACATCCGCGACGCGGCCGCGATGGTGCCGCTCGACCGCTTTCTGCTGGAAACCGACTGCCCGTATCTGGCGCCCGTCCCCTTGCGCGGCAAGCGCAACGAGCCGGCCTTTGTGGCGGAGACCACGCGCTACTTCGCCACTCTGCGCGGCATTGATCCGGCAGAGGCCGCGGCGCAAGCCACGCGGAACTTCCGCGACTTCTTCGGACTGCCGGCACTCGGGTAGCCCTCAAGAAAACGGTGGCAAAAGAGGAAGGCCGGAAGCATTGCTTCCGGCCTTCCTCTTCTCTAAAACTTCCGCTTACTTTTCGCGGCCCACGATGAACTGCGGCAGCCAGAGCAGCGCACGCTTGAACTCGCTCTCCGGAAAGCCTTCGAGCTGTGCCACGGCGCGTTCGCTGTACATGGTGGCTTCCTGATGGGCGGCGGCGATGGACTCGTAGCGGGTGAGAATCTCCAGGATGTCCTGATGCGTGACGCCGTTGAAGGCCCTCTGCTCCAGCACGTTCTGGATCTTCTGGCGCTCGGCGGGCGTACAGTGCTCCAGGGCGTGGATGACGGCCAGGGTAGCTTTGCCCTCGCGCAGGTCGCTGGCCACGGGCTTGCCCAGCACGCTCTCGCTGGCGGTAAGGTCCAGCACGTCATCGGTGATCTGGAAGGCCATGCCAAGCGAGCGTCCGTATTCGTACAGACACTTCTGCTGCTCGTCCGTGGCACCGGCCAACACCGCGCCAAGCTGCATGCAGCCGGCAAACAGACAGGCGGTTTTGCGGTAGATGAGGTCGAGGTGTCTCTCCCGCGAGATGAGCGAGCCGAGCTGCTCCATCTGTAGCAACTCGCCCTCCACCATTTGCTTGGTCAGCTCGATGAGGACGTCCAGCACGCGCAGATTGCGCTCTTCCAAGGAGATCTGGAAGGCCTGCATGTAGAGCCAGTCGCCGGCCAGCACGCACTTGGGATTGCCCCAGATGGTGTTGGGCGAAGGGCGTCCGCGGCGCACGTCGGCCTCGTCGATGATGTCGTCATGCACCAGGGTGGCGGTGTGTATGATCTCCACCACGGCGCCCAGGCGCACCGCGCCGGGACCGCTGTAGTTGAGCAGTTTTGCGGCCAGCAGCAGCAGCGCCGGACGCAGCCGCTTGCCTCCGCCCTGGCGCAGATAATCGCCGATCTCCGTAATGGCCTGCACGCTGGAGACGCTGTATCCGCCGAACTCGCGCTCGATGGCGGCGAGATCCTCCCGCAGGAGGTCGAAGATTTCTTTTCCGTTTGTGGCTGCCAAGCTGCTCAACTCTGAACCCTAAGATTACACTCGGATTGGATTCCTGCCGGAGGCATTCGGCTTCCGGATGTTGCCGGCCGGACGGACCGGCTTTGCATCTGCGCAACTAATTGTTGCGGTAGTTCGTAAATTGCAGGTCGAGCCCGTAATCGTGGCTGCGCAGGAGGGCCATGACTTCCTGCAGGGAATCGCGGTCCTTTCCGCTTACGCGCACGATATCAGCATTGATCGAGGCTTGCACCTTCTTCTTCGAATCCTTGATGGCCTTGACGATTTCGCGCGCCTTTTCGATGGGGATGCCCTGCACCAACTTCACTTTCTGGCGCACGGTGGCGCTGGCGGCGGGTTCGATCTTGCCATATTCAAAAGACTTCAGCGAAACGCCACGCTTGACCAGCTTGGACTGCAACACGTCGGTGACGGCCTTGAGTTTGTACTCGTCGGCCGAGGTAAGCGTCAGCTCGTCCTTTTGGTTGAACTCGATGTTGGAGTGCGAACCCTTCAAGTCATAGCGCTGCGTAATCTCCTTCAGCGCCTGCTGGATAGCGTTCATCACCTCGGGAAGATCCACGTTGCTGACGATGTCGAAAGAGTTTTCAGCGGCCATTGGCTTCTAGTTTATGACAAAGCGGCGAATCCCGCACCTGGAATGGATAAGCGCAAAAGAATTGAATCTGCACGGGTTCGGAAGATTTCCGCACAGGGCCTGGAACACGAACCTGCGACAGGTGCACAAAGCAAGCACCTGGAGACGTATATGTCCTCGCCACTGGCGCCAAAAAAGAGTATTTACTATCGAGTAAACGACGATGCGGAGATCAGCGGGTTATCAGTCGGTACTGGATACCACGGGAACGAAGAGTCAGAAAACAGACTTCTACGCGTATTGTGTTGGAACCGCAGTAGCGAGAACTCTCCGTGGACAAGAATGAGCGGTTACTCTCACGGTGGTCCCTGCGTTGCTCAGCAATCCGTGGTCGCGGAAGAGGTTACTGCCCGGTTCCGGCAAAGACCACGGAGATGGTCTTCATCAGGATTCTGGCGTCGAGCAGCAGGTTCCAGTTCTGCACGTAGAAGGTGTCCAAGGCAAAGTAGGCGTCCACGCAGGGATTTTCGCGGGCTTCCACCTGCCACAGGCCGGTGATGCCGGGGACGGCCTCGACGCGGCGCCGCTGCTCCTTGGTATAGCGTGCATATTCGCTGGGCAGGCAGGGACGCGGCCCGACTACGCTCATCTGCCCGTTAAGCACACAGAAGAACTGGGGCAGCTCGTCCAGGCTGTAGCGGCGCAGGATTTTGCCCAGGCGGGTGACGCGGGGATCGTTGGAGATCTTGAAAAGGTTCCCGCGGCGCTCGTTCAAGTGCAACAAGGCTCCGCGCATGGCGTCGGCGTCCTGAACCATGGTTCGGAACTTCAGAAAGCGGAAGCGCTTTCCATTCAGGCCGATACGCTCACTGACATAAAGTACAGGGCCTTCAGAGTCTAGCTTGATAAGAGTTGCGATGAGAACCAGAACCGGAAAGATGAAAACGAGCACCGTGAGGGAGAAGACCACATCAAACGTACGTTTGGCGGCCGTTTCCAGCCACAAGCCCATTCGGTCTACGCCGTAACTAGCTTCTGGATGTGTTAGTTCCCGAGAAGATGCAACGCTGCTCAAGTTTGGCTCCTAACCGGATATACGTTTGTCGGTAAATCAGGTACGGCATCAACCGATATTGAGAACGAGTCAGGAATGGATCGGTCCCTGTCAAACCAGACCGAGCGTTCTAATCAAATATTGACTGTGATAGCAGGTTAGTACATCTTAAACATTTTTGAAAAGCACAATTTGATGAAATATTAGAAATTTATTATCCCTACCCAAACGAGACACTCTGGGTAACCGAGCAGTTACTGCTCATGGCTATCGCACGATCCGATGAATTTTCCCCGCGACACTGAATCGCCGATCCCGGGCAAGGTCATCTATCCTAAGAGAGGGGCCACTGATCCCCAGAGGTTCGCCATCATGCAAGTGACTGAAAGCACGCCGAAAGTTGTCATCATCGGGGCGGGATTCGCCGGACTGTACGCAGCCCGGGCACTGGCCGGCGCCCGAGTGCAGATCACCTTGGTGGACCGGCGCAATCACCATACCTTCCAGCCGCTGCTTTATCAGGTAGCTACTGCCACGCTGTCGCCCAGCGCGATTGCCTATCCCATCCGGCATGTGTTCCGCGAGAACCCCAACATTTCGGTTCTGCTGGCGCGCGCCACGGGCTTCGACCTGGAGAATCGCCTGGTGCGGCTGGATAACGACACGCTGGGCTACGACTACCTTCTGGTGGCCGCCGGAGCCACGCACGCGTACTTTGGACATCCGGAGTGGGCCAAGTTCGCGCCGGGACTGAAGACGGTGGAGGATTCCACGGAGATTCGCCGACGCGTGCTGCTGGCCTTTGAGATTGCCGAACGCCGCGCCCGTCTGCGCCGCAAGCGCGAACCCATCAACTTTTTCGTGGTCGGCGGAGGCCCCACGGGGGTGGAGCTGGCCGGCGCCCTGGCCGAGATCTCGCGGCACGTGCTGGCCTCGGACTTCACCACCATCGACCCGCGCAACGCGCGCGTAGTGCTGGTGGAGGCGGGACCGCGCATTCTGCCAGCCTTCAACGAGAAGATGTCGGCCTCGGCCGCGCGCCAGTTGAAGAAGCTGGGCGTGGAGGTGATGACCGGCAAGGCCGTCACCAACATCGACGAGGAGCACGTGTACTTTGCCGACGGTGAGATGCCGGCCTCGGTGGTGCTGTGGGGCGCGGGCGTGGCCGCCTCGCCGCTGGGCAAAATGCTTGGCGCGCCCACCGATCGCGCGGGACGCGTGCTGGTGGAACCGGACCTGTCACTGCCGGGACGTCCCGAGGTGATGGTGCTGGGCGACCTGTCTGCGGTCAAGCGCGGGGACGGAAGGCCCGTCCCCGGCGTGGCGCCGGCGGCCATACAGATGGGCGAATATGCGGCGGAAGCCATTCAGCAGAAGATGCGCGGCGAGCAGCCCAAACCGTTCCACTACCGCGACAAGGGCAGCCTGGCCACCATTGGACGCTCGTCGGCCGTGGCCGAGTTCGCCGGTGTCCGGCTCTCCGGCACACCAGCCTGGCTGGCCTGGCTCTTCGTGCATATTTTGTTTCTGATCGGCTTCAGCAACCGGGTACAGGTCATCTGGAATTGGTTCTGGTCTTACCTGACGTTCCAGAGAGGCGCGCGGTTGATTACCGGCACCAGCCGCTCGATTGTGCCCAAGCCACCGGATTCAGTGCTCTCTCCGGCGCAGCCGAACCCGAACCAGCCGGGCGGGCCGACGGCGGTATAGTTTCGCCGGGCGGAATTGCGGGGAGACGGTTGGGAGTCCATGGGGTTGCCCCATCCTTGTCGCACGTTCTTTGTGCAACAGGGTGGGAAACAACTGAAAGTTGGACACGTTCTTCCCACCCTATCGCCAACTACGGGCGATCAGGGTGGGGGAACCGCGTTCTCTTAATGTTGATCTCCGTGCGGATAAAAGAGCAAGAGAAACGCGCCTCGCAAAGAGGCGCGTTTTATTTTGCAAAACTTGAAAGACTACAGCTTTTCGTAGAACTCGCAGGCCGAGCAGGAGATGTACACGCCGCCGGGGACGCCGCGCTCGCGGTCCTTGACGCGCTTGACAATGCGGGTGGGCTTGCCGCACTTGGGGCAATCCGTGCTCTTCGACGTATCCATGACCTTCTTGCGGTCGGCTGTCTTTGCGATCTTCGCCATAAGAAATTCCTCTTTCAAAAAGCCGGCGCAGGGGCTCGGCGTATTTGCTCTGGCAGGGCATGGGAACACCGCACAATGAAGGCGGGCTTCTGCCCCGATCCAACCAGGAAGCTTTCGCTTGCACCGGAACCGCGGCGGCGGAGAGGAAGCTGACGCACAAAAAAGCGCTCCGCACCGGGTAGCTCTACGATTATAGCAAGACGGCGGGTTGCGGTGGTGGCATACTCGCAGCCGTGCGCCCGCATCTGGCTACGCTCGTGGAGGAGTTTGGCCGCCGCCCTGGGGAAACCGCGGTGGTACGCCATCGCGGAGTACGCCAGGAGCGCACCTCCTGGAGCGAACTGGCCGCGCTAAGCGGACGCTTTGCCGCCGAGTTGGAGCGGCGCTCGATCCGGCCCGGCGAGCGGGTGCTGCTGTGGGGGCCAAACAGCGCGGAATGGATGGCCGCGTTCTTTGGCTGCGTGCTGCGCGGAGTGCTGGCGGTTCCTCTGGACGCCGCGGGCAGCGCGGAGTTCGCCCGGCGCGTGGCCCGCGAGACGCAGCCCCGCCTGGCGGTGGGCGACCGCGAACGGCTGGCGCTGCTCGAACCAGGTCTGCTCGAACCCGGGCTACCGCGCATCGACTTCGACGACTTCCCTGCTGCGCTGCCGGAGACGCAGGCCGGAGCGCTCAACACTCTGGCGCGCGCGACGCCGCTGCAAATCCTTTTTACCTCGGGCACCACTGCGGAGCCGAAGGGCGTGGTGCACACGCACGGCAACGTGCTGGCCAGCCTCGATCCCATTGAGCGCGAGATGCAGCGCTACTTGAAATATGAGCGGCCGTTCCATCCCCTGCGTTTTCTGCACACCTTGCCTCTGAGCCACGTTTTCGGGCAGTTCATGGGCTTGTGGGTTCCACCCTTGATGGGCGCCGAGGTGCACTTTGAGCACCGCTTGCAGGCCGCGCGGCTGATGGAGTTGATCCGGCGCGAGCGCATCTCGGTGCTGGCCGCCGTGCCAAGGGTTCTGGAACTGCTGCAAGGCGAGATGGAAGCGCGCTTCCCTGACCTGGCAGAGCGGCGCGCACGCCTGAAGGGCAAGCGAGTGTGGCATCGCTGGTGGACGCTGCGCGATGTGCATCGCGCCTTCGGATGGAAGTTCTGGGCTTTCGTCTGCGGCGGGGCCGCACTGCCCGGCCCCTTGGAGGAGTTCTGGAACGAGATGGGCTTCGCCTTGATCCAGGGCTATGGGATGACGGAGACGGCGGCGCTGATCACCTTGAACCACCCCTTCCACATCGCCAAGGGATCGCTGGGAAGGCCTCTGCCGGGGCGCGAGGTGAAGCTCGGCGCAGACGGCGAGGTGCTGGTAAAAGGGGCCATGGTAGCTCGCGCGCGCTGGCAGAACGGCCATTTGCAGCAGGCGGATTCCGAGTGGCTGGCGACGGGCGACCTGGCGTCTCGCGACGCAGCGGGCGAGCTGCGTTTTGTGGGGCGCAAGAGCGAGGTGATCGTCACCGCCGCGGGGTTGAACCTGCATCCCGAAGACGTGGAAGCGGCGCTGAACCGTCAGAAGGGAGTGGCGGCCTCGGCCGTGGTGCCCGGGCGCGGCGGCGCGGTGGCCGTGCTGCTGTGGCGCGGTGCTGGCGGCGAGGCACAAGAGGCAGTGGAGGCCGCGAATCGCGAGCTGGCGGAATTCCAAAAGGTGCGGCGCTGGCGGCTGTGGCCGGAAATGGATTTTCCGCGCAGCGGACTGGGGAAGATTCAGCGGCGCCAGGTGGAGGCGTGGGTCGCCGCTGAGGACGACGCCGCGCAGGGCGACGCCAAGTCGGATAAATCGGGCGCGGTGGATGCGCTCTCGCGGCGGCTGGCGAAGCTGTCCGGCGGCGAAGCGCGGCCGCTGGAGGATTCCACCTGCCTGGACCGCGAGCTGAACCTGGACAGCCTGGCGCGCGTCCAGTTGCAGACCGAGTTGGAGGAGCAGTTGGGACGCGGCATTCCGGACGTGGAGTTCGAAGGCATTGCCACCGTGGGCCAGTTGCGCCGGCTGCTGGGCGCCGTCGAGGCTCGCAGCGAGTTTCCCTCGCGCGCGGCGAACTCGCCACAAACGGCGCAGGAGGGTGAGTTCCGCTATCCGCGCTGGGCGTGGTCACCGGCCATGCAGGCACTGCGGGTGGCGTTTTTGGAGGGCGTAATGCGTCCGCTGGTGTGGCTGCTGGCGTCGCCACGGGTGGTGCGGCGGACGCAGGCGCTGCCCCCGGGATCTTTGCTGATTGTGGCCAATCACGTAACGGCCTTTGACGGCGCGCTGGTGCTGTACGCGCTGCCGGGCCGCGTGCGGCGAAGAGTGGCCGTGGCCATGGCGGGAGAGATGCTCGATGACTATCGCCACGGGCGCAAACAGGGAAACTGGGCGCTGAACGGGATGGCTCCGGCGGCGTACTGGCTGCTGACGGCCCTGTTCAACGTCTTTCCGCTGCCGCGCGGAGCGGGCTTCCGCCGCAGCTTTCAGCACGCGGGCGAGGCGATGGACCGGGGCTACAACGTGCTGGTCTTCCCGGAAGGACACCGCTCGGCAGGCGCGCTGGCGGAGTTCCGCTCCGGCATTGGGCTGCTGGCGCGGGAGACCGGAGCGTCGATTTTGCCGGTGGCGATGGCAGGCCTCGGCGAGTTGAAGCGCGGCGCGCAAAGCTGGTTCCGTTCGGGAAGGATTCGCCTGACGGTGGGTGCGGTGATCGCGCCCGATGCTGCGCTCTCTGCCGAGGAGCTGGCCCGCCTGCTGCACGAGCGCGTGGGGGAGTTGCTGGAAGCGTCCCAGGTTAGCTCCGCTTCGCTCCGCTAACCTGGGGCACACGGGCCTGGATAAGTGAGGAAACACCGGAGAGTCATTGACGGCAAATCCCCGGGCTGACAGGGCCTTGGGCGGCGATGTATCCTTCTGGCATCTCAGCGGAGGCACTTTCATGGACGATCTGCGTTATCCGATTGGCAAGTTCGATCGCAATCAGGGCCCTTTGAGCAAAGAGGCTCGCAAAGCGGCGGTTGAGGCCATTGCCGAGCTGCCGCAGAAGGTGGCGCAGGCCATTGCCGGACTGAATGGCAAGCAGCTCGACACGCCCTACCGCGAGGGCGGATGGACCGTTCGGCAGGTGGTGCATCACCTGGCGGACAGCCACATGAACGCCTATGTGCGCTTCAAGCTGGCGCTGACCGAGGACACTCCCACCATCAAGGCCTACAAGGAGGACAAGTGGGCGGAGCTGGCCGACAGCCGGGTGACTCCAGTGGACGTGAGCGTGACGCTTTTGGACAGCCTGCACGCGCGCTGGGTGGCCCTGCTGCGCTCGATGAAGGAAGAAGACTGGGCGCGCAAGCTGAATCATCCCGTGGCCGGACTGATGCCCCTGGATTTGATGGCGGCCATGTACGCCTGGCACGGCAAGCATCACACGGCGCATATTACCGGACTGCGGCAGCGCAACCAGTGGTAGGCGCCGCTCAGACGGGAAAATCGCCGATTCATTGAAAACAAGCCGGATGCGGCAAAGAATCATTGACCTGCCGTTTCCGGCTTTGATACTTTCAAGCGTTCACCAAAAGGTTCCCCATTGCGCCCAAGGCAGCGTCGCGGTTAATTGCTATGGCCTTAAAATTCCGTGGTTTCGACCTCGTCGAGTTCGACACCCTGCTCTCGGAAGACGAGCAGTTGGTGCGCTCTACCGCCCGCCAGTTCGTGGAAGACAACCTGCTTCCCATCATTGAGATCTGCAATCGCGAGGGCCGCTTCCCTCGCGAATTGGTTGCGCCGCTGGGCGAGCTGGGCTTCTTCGGCCCCACCCTGGAAGGCTATGGCTGCGCCGGCATGAGCAACGTGGAGTACGGCTTGATCATGCAGGAACTGGAGCGCGGCGACAGCGGCCTGCGCTCGTTCTGCAGCGTGCAGAGCAGCCTGGTGATGTATCCGATTTATACCTTCGGCAGCGAAGAACAGAAAACGCGCTGGCTGGAGCCGATGGCGCGGGGCACCAAGCTCGGCTGCTTCGGGCTGACCGAGCCGGACGCCGGATCGAACCCCGGGGCCATGCGCACGCGAGCGGCATCCACCGCCGACGGCTACGTGCTGAACGGCGAGAAGATGTGGATCACCTCCGGCTCCATTGCCGACGTGGCCGTGGTGTGGGCCAAAAGCGATGAGCACGGCGGCAAGGTGCGCGGCTTTCTGGTGGAGACCGACCGGCCCGGCTTCCGCGCCGAGGACGTGCACGGCAAGTGGTCTCTGCGGGCGAGCGTGACCAGTTCGCTTTCGCTGAGCGACGTGAAGATTCCCAAAGAAAATCTGCTGCCCAGGACCGAGGGGCTGAAATCGGCGCTGATGTGCCTGAACCAGGCGCGCTACGGCATTGCCTGGGGCGTTCTGGGCGCGGCCATGGCCTGTTACGACACGGCGCTGCAATACGCGCAGTTCCGCAAGCAGTTTCGCGATCAGCCGATTGCCGGCCACCAGTTGGTGCAGGAAAAACTGGTGTGGATGGCCTCGGAGATCTCCAAAGCTCAGTTGTTGGCCTTACAAGTTGGACGATTAAAGGATCAAGGGAAAGCTCAGCACTTCCATATCTCGCTGGCAAAGCGCAACAATGTATGGATGGCGCTGGAGTGCGCGCGGATGGCACGCGACATTCTGGGCGCCAACGGCATTGCCGACGAGTACCCGGTCTTCCGCCACCTGGCGAATCTGGAGTCGGTAAAGACCTACGAGGGAACGCACGACATTCATACTTTAATTCTGGGCGCGGCCATTACGGGGATTGACGCGTTCTGAGTTTAGCGGCAACATGGGCCCGGCACCCGGCCGGCGCCCCCATCAGGGAGGATGTAATCGACGAACGGCACAAGGCCACCGCAGGAACGAAACAGAGCCGCGGCCCGTTCTGATCAGGAGCAATCATGGCGACACAGATCCAAAATAAGCAGGTTCATCTGGAAGACAGTGAACTGACGAACCTGGAAACCGACCTGGCACTGGAACTGCTGCGGGTCGTGGAAGCGGCGGCCATCGCCTCCGCCCGTCAGATGGGCACCGGCGACCGCAAAAAGGCCGACCAGGTGGCCACCGAAACCATGCGCCACATCATGGACACCGTGCCGATGCGCGGCACCATCGTGATTGGCGAGGGCGAGCGCGACGAAGCGCCGATGCTCTACATTGGCGAGAAGGTGGGCCGCAAGGCTCCGGGCGGCCTTGAGTATCCGGAAGTGGACATCGCCGTCGATCCCCTGGAAGGCACCAACCTGTGCGCCACCGGCGCTCCGGGCTCGATTTGCGTGCTGGCGGCCAGCGAGCGCGGCGGCCTGCTGCACGCGCCCGACTGCTACATGGAAAAGATCGTGGTGGGTCCGGCCTGCAAAGGCGTGGTAGACCTGGACGCGCCGACCGCAGTGAACCTGAAGATGATTGCCAAGGCCCTGAGCCGCGACGTGGAGGACCTGGTCATCATCGTGCTCGACCGTCCGCGGCATGAGACTTTGATCAACGAAATCCGCAAGGCCGGTGCGCGCATCAAGCTGATTGGCGACGGCGACCTGGCCCCGGGCATTGCGGCCGCCGTGATGGGCACCGGCGTGCACGCCGTGATGGGAGCCGGCGGCGCTCCCGAAGGCGTGATTACCGCGGCGGCCATGCGCTGCCTGAACGGCTACATGGTGGCCCGCCTGACCGGATACACCGACGAGCAGCGCGAGCGCATGACGCAGTACGGCATCAGCGACGTGAACAAGATCTATACGGCGGAAGAACTGGCGCCGGGTGAGAACATCATCTTTGCCGCCACCGGCGTGACCGACGGCGCGCTGATGGAAGGCGTGCGCTTCTTCGGCGAGGGCGCCCGCACCTCGTCGCTGGTGATGAAGATGGCCTCGCGCAAGGTGCGCTTCATCGAGGGCATCCACATCGAACAGGAGAAGGACTTCTCTATCCGCTTCTAAGTTTGCAAGCGAAACAAGCAAAGGGCATGGCCACGGCCATGCCCTTTCTGCTGCGTGAAAAACGATTACTGCGGCTGCACGTTGATGACATTCATGCGCGCCAGTCCGTTGATGACGAACTGCACGGCGATGGCCGTCAGCATCAGTCCCATGATGCGCATCATGATGCGGATGCCGGTTTCGCCCATACGTCGGCGCACACGGTCGGCCTGCCCCAGAATCATGTAGCTGGTGAAGGCCGTAACGGCGATGGCCACAAACACCGGCACGCCGTGCTGCCAGCTCGGCGAGGCTCCCATCAACACCATGACGGTGGAGATGGCGCCGGGACCGGCCAGCAAGGGGATGCCCAGCGGGGTGATGCCGATGTCTTCCTTCTGCGCGCCCTCTTCGGTCTCGCTGCTGCCCTCCTGGGTGGAGCGGCGGGCCTGCAACATCTCCAGGCCGATGAGCAGAAGGATGAGGCCGCCGGCGATTTCAAAGGCCGGCAGGGTGATGCCAAAGAGGCGGAAGATGAACGATCCCGAAGCGGCAAACAGGGTGAGCACGATGAAGCAGGTCCACGAGGCGCGAGCGGCCATGCGGCGGCGCGCATCGCTGGAGGCGCGGGCCGTCATGGCCAGGAACGGCGGAATGGCGGCGAAGGGATCGACCAGGAAAAAGATGGAGCTGAACGCGACAAAGCTGAACTCGGTAATGGAGCTCAGAAAAGAATGCAGGCGCGCAGCTTCGGCGGGTAGGAAAATCATCATGCACCGTCTCCTTATCTAGCGTACACGGGAGGGCAGTGGAAAGGAAAATCGCGGCAAACGTGATGGCCGCGTTCCGCAAAAGGCTACTCGCTAAACTTGTAAGGACGCCGCAGATATTTGCGCGCAGCGGCCGTGTAGTCGTTGTCGCGCCCGCCCTCGACGGCCTGGCGATAGCGCGCCCGGGCCACGTCGCGGCGGCCCAAAGTGTCATACATCTGGCCCGAGGCCAGCAGAGAGCGGTCGATGACCGCGGGCTCCACGTCGCGGCAGCAGTGCGGAATCTGATCGAAGGCCTCGGCGGCCTCGGCAAACTCGCGCTGCCCGCGCAGGCTGACGCCCAAGCCCCAGGAGGCCGTCTCCGGATGCGGAATGCTGTACTTTCCTTCGCGGCTGCGCTCCAGAATGGCGCGGTACTCGGCAATGGCTTCGCGCCCGTGTCCGGCGGCGTTCAGCAGATGCGCGTACTCCACAGCCAGCAGAAAATTATGCGGATAGCGATGTGAGACGCCGCGCACCAACTCAAGCGCCTCAGAGTACTTTTGCTCGCGGCGCAGAAAGAGAGCAAGGGCCATCGAGGCGTCCACGCTCGAAGGGCCTTGCACGCGGCTGACCTCGCGCAGGTACTGCAATCCCTTTTGCTTGTTGCCGGTGACGCCGATGAGGGCCACGGCGGCACGGCCCGCCCAGTTGAGCGAGCCAATGATGTAGTTGTGAATGCCCACGGTCATCTTGGCGTCGATGTAGGCGGGGTCGATCTCCAGCACGCGCTCGTGGTCGCGGCGCGCGGCGAGCGCCGAACGAACACCGGCCAGCCAGGCCTTTTCCGCCATGCCCTGATAAGTGGAGCGGAAGCCACGGGCCACGCCGCGCGCGTAGAGCGCATCGGTGTCGTTGGGATTGCTCTGCAGGCGCGCGTTGCTCAGGCTTTCGGCGCGCGCGAGCAAGGCGTAAATGCGCTTCTGCGCCGCCAGGTCGAGCGGCTTGCGGCTCTTGGCGTCCATAAAATTGTTACCCGAATAGGCCTCGCTATCGAGGGCGCCAATGCGGCTGAGTTCCTTGAAGATCAGCGCGGCCGAGAGATAGTTGGCGGGAAACGGGTCGTTGGGATACTCGGCTTGCAACTTCTCGAAGTCGCCGATGGCCGCGTCGTACTCCTCGTTGTAAAGCTCGTTGAAGCCGCGATGCGCCAGCTCGTTGTTATCCGGACGCACGGCCTTGCTGTGCGTCTGCTGACGGCGGAAGGCCGCAGAAGACGGCGCGGCGAGCAGCGCGGCAAGCAACACGAGCAAAACAAATGGGCGAATCCGGCACATGGATAACTACAGTTTAAACGATGCGGCGCACGGCGTGGCGCGGCCGTGAATCGTCGCCGGAAACGGCGGCACGAGTTGCGGCAACTCCGATCAAGTCGGAATCTGTCAGGGCACGGCTTCAGCCGTGCCGCTAAGCCGGCAACAATATCTCGCGGCTTTAGCCGCTGGGGGAATATCCGATAGGAATAAAACAGCTTTTCCTCTGGGGCTGAACAGGCTGCGGAAAAAGTCTTGATGTTTGTCACTGTTTTTGAGGTTGCAATGTTTTACAAACGAAGCATGCGTGGAGACGACAAGCAGCAGGCGGCGATGTTCAGTTATGTGACCTTGGAGCAGCGGATTCCGGCCGATC
>JARLGJ010000041.1 GCA_031296105.1 Acidobacteriota bacterium
CACTAGAAGAAGTTCACATTGTGTCCCCGGTGCCCCATTCAAGCCATCTTTTGGCTTGAGTGGGAAAGATAGAACGCTCTTGTCAGGGCACGGTTTCAGCCCCTGAGAGATGATTGAACCAGGTTTCGTAACCGCAAGGAACGTTGTACTCGCTTTTTGATTTCAAACGACGGTAAACATATCGACGCATTCAGACAGCGTCCTTTGGTAACTTCCAGCTCCCCGCCCTTGCGGCGGGGTTTTTTTTGCCCCATCGCGTAAACCAACGCCCGCGCCCCGCGTCTTACATGTGTACGGAAGTGTTTGCGGCCCGGGATTGCAGCGCTATGCGCGCACAATGCGAGAGTTTCCTTAAGTTTTGTAAAGAAGCGTATTTTCGGGAACTTTCCCAGCGACTTTCGGCAATCCAACTTGTTAGAAGAAATATGAACACCGGGAGTAACGCATGTTGAATGCCCTGAAGTCCGAACCGAAGAGAAACGATATGAGCCTGATCTGCGTTGACGAACACGTCAACAGCAACCCCGCGGAGCCTCTGCCGGTAGGCCGCAATTTCTTCTCGACCGTAGTTGTGCGTCCCGGCTCCCAGTCCATGACGGCTCGTTTGTCACTGTGGTTCTGCCTCCAGGATGGCTATAAGATCGTCACCGACCGCGGCCATTACGACATTACCCCCACGACTTTTGTGGTGCTCAACGAAGGCCAGCGCTTTGAGTTGACGGCCGAGCCCGGCACCGCGCCGCGCGCCGCCAGCCTGATCTTCGACCAGCAGTACGTCGCCGATATCGCGCGCAGCTTCAGCGCCCCGCTCACCGCCGCCCTTGAAGTGGACCGCGAGGGCCTCGTCGTGCGCTTCCCCGAATGCATTCAGCATGAGACGGGATTTGAGATTGGCCCCAAGCTGCGCTCGCTGGCCGCTGCCTGCGCCCGCGGCGACGCGCCGGAAGTTCTTGCCGAAAGATTCCGCGCCGCCACCGAATGCCTGGTGCTCGTGTACAGCGCCGCCACCCGTCAGATCGACTCCATTGATAGCGTGCGCCCCGGAACCCGCGCCGAGTTGTACCGCCGCATCCAGCGCGCCTACGTTTACATCCAGGACAACTACACCGACGAACTTTGCCTGGAAAAGATTGCCCGCGCCGCATGCATGTCGCCGCATCACTTCCATCGCGTCTTCAGCCAGGTGTATGGCATCACTCCACTGCGCGCCCTGGCCGACCGCCGCATGCAGATGGCGCACAAGCTGCTGGAGACCACCGACACGCCGGTCTCCGCCATCTGCCGCGCCGTGGGCTATCACAGCGCGCCCACGTTCTCCAATCTCTTCCGCGCCAAGTTCGGCGTGCCGCCTTCGCTGTTGCAGCAGCGCAGCCGCCGCGTGCGCATGCAGTACGCAAGCTAACGCATAGATTTTCTCCTGACACTTAAGGCCGGCGCGAGCCGGCCTTTTTTTGCATGTGCAGTGAACCCGCCCGGTGCCCCATTCAAGCCCGCAGTTGGCTTGAGTGGGAGAGCACAATCCATAAGAAATCAGTGTGAATTGGTGCCCCATGTCCGGCCCTTCTGTTGGGCCAGACGTGGGGGCTTTGCTTTTGCCTTTGCGCTGTGCCCCAGAGCCTGCCCTGAGCCGGGCGAAGGATTCGCGAGCGTAGCGAGTTAACCAGGGGCGCATACAAACCACGGCCTCATCCCCTGAAGTACTACTGACTTTCACCTTCGCTGTCTCTATCTTTCCTCTATGGTGCCGTCTGCCGCCTCTGCTCCACCGTGGGATTCCGCATCCAGCGCCACGGTCCCACCGGCCCAGCGGAGAGTAACTCGCGATCCGGTTGCATCAGTTCCTCCGGCGCGACCGTGGACAGCTTCTCGATTTGCCGGAAGTCCTGGCTGCGATAGAGCGGATTGAAGCAATCCATGTAATCCCGGGCATCCACGCGCGTGCGGCTTCGATCCCGGTTGACTTGCAGCACGCGCTCCGTGTTGGTCTCGTCGTAGGTCATCTGCGCCGCGTAATTGTTCACCTCGGCGCGTGTAACTCCATACCAGGCCAGCCGCGCTTGATAGGCATACTCCTGAATCGATCCCAGCGCCAGCAGGGCCAGCACCGGCAGTAACAGCTTCGGCGGAGAAGGCAAGTAACTCGCCGCAATCCAGGTCAACACCAGCGACGGCACAATCATCCCCCGCGTGCAGTAATTGTTGGCAAAGCTGAATCCCACAAAGTAAGTGGACAACAGGTATGCCATGGCCAGGCCCAGCCACGCGTAATGCCCACGCTTCAGCTTGATGCCGCGGTCCAGCAGAACCCAGGTGCAGCCGGCGAATTGCACGGCAATCACTGCGAGGAAAATCACAAGGCCGATCAAGTAAGGATAGTGGTGTGTGTGTCCGCTGTGCGCTCCGATTTCCAAAGGGTGAATCATGGGAACAAGAAAGCTCACCGAGGTCGGCTTATTCAGGTAAAGCCAGAAGAGCGGAAAGAGCACCAACAGAAAAGAAGCCGCGCCGGCGGCCAGAACGCGCGGCGAACCGCCGCGGCTCTGCCACGCCATCAGCAGAATAAATGGAATGGCTCCGAGAAAAACAAACACGCTGCTGAAAGATCCAAATCCCAGCAGAAGCCCGCAGCAAACACCATGCCACGGCGTCTGCGCTTGCTTCCACAGATAAGCTGCCGCCACCAGCGCAATCCCGGCGTTCACGTGATGGATCACCCAGATGCAGGCAACCGCATAGGGAGAGTACTGCAGGTTCAATCCCAGGTGGTTCAGCCACCATCCGTTGTGATGCCAGAAGTTGACGATCGAAATCAGGCTCACCGGCCCCGCCCATAGCAGCGTCAGGTAAACGCTCCAGTTCAGTTGACGCCGCGTCTTCGCCGCATGCACCGCCATGTACAGCAAGGCCAGATTGCCCGCCAGCAGGTAGATCAGGTTGGCCGCAAACAGTACCGCCTTGATCGTCACCCCGCTCAGCGGCAGAGCCTTATACAAGGCCGCGGGCAGCATCCAGGAGGCGTAATACATGGAAAAATACATGCCCGGCTGCAAGCTGGATTCCGCGGGATAGCCCGTGGAGTTCACCAGCGAACTGAGTTCCGGGATATGCCACAGATCGTCGCCCAGCACCGGCACAAGCCGGTGCAGCGGAACTTCCAGCAGATAACCTGCGCGCAGGCCCGCCAGCAGCAGGCTGAAGACAATTGCGCCCAGCGTGAGGTTGCGAATCTGCCGCAGGCCAATGCCGTCCGCATGCCGCTCAGGCAAGGTCAGCCGCCGGGTCAGCAACCAGGCGGCGGCCAGTAAGAATGCATAGATCCATGGCAACGCTGCCGTGGGCAGGCATCCCGCATTCATCACGGCCATGCTCAAAATGTCGGACAGATAGAGTGCCAGCGCGGCGCGCATGGCAAACAACAAGATCCGCAGGCTCATAGGCTGGCCAAGCTCCTTCGTTTCGTACAGCGACGGACCCCAGGGAATCTCCGCAACAGGCGCGGCGTTGGTTGCTGCGTGGTGACAGCACCAAACGTGCTTCGAATGATTTTCATTGTAGGCCGGGTGCGGCGTTCGCGCCTGGAAATCTGCCGCGGCATCTCCTTTTTGCAATCGATTCGGGTCTCCGGATGGAACCTGCCCTATCCGCCGTGCGTATCATCCTTCATGCGCATCCTCTACGACTGGCTCTTCCCCGCTCTCTGGATTGTGTACGTCCTCTACTGGCAGTGGATGGCCCGCGACGTAAAGGCCGCCACCCGCCGCGAAGGCCTCGCCTCGCACGCCCTGCGCTCGCTGCTGATGATCGCGTCCGTGGCGCTCTACTTTGTGGACGTGCCTCTCCGGTTCCTCAACCTGCACTTCATCCACACCGGCCTCGGCACCTTCTGGACCGGCGCCGCTATCACCGCCGCGGGATTGCTCTTCTCCGTCTGGGCGCGCCAGGTGCTGGGCCGCAACTGGAGCCGCGAGGTCACGGTCAAACAGGATCATCAACTCATTGTGCGCGGCCCCTATGCGCTGGCGCGTCATCCCATCTACACCGGACTGCTCACCGCCGTGCTCGGCTCGGCCCTCGCCGTGGGACGTTGGCGCGCCCTGCTGGGCGCTGCGCTCGTCTTCCTGGCCCTCGGGCTCAAACTGCGCCTGGAAGAGCGCTGGATGGGCGAGCAGTTCGGCGCCGCCTATGCCGTCTATCGCCAACGTGTGCGCGCGCTCATTCCCTTCGTGCTGTAAACAGAAAAAGGGCAGCGCGTCTTTTACCTGCGCTGCCCTTCATTTTCTTGCTACGCTGGCCGCGGATTAGCGCCGGTCGTGATCGCCATGGTCGCGATCACCGTGCTCGTGATCGCCACGCTGCTCACCGTGCTGCTCGCCGCGCTGTTCACCGCGCTGCCAGCCCTTGCCCTGCTCGTGCCATTCGCCGCGGGCGCGGTCGTTGCGCCATCCCGCGTGATCTTCCCGATCGCGGAACCTCTGGTTGCCCCACTCGTGATTCTGGTAGCGGTAGTAGCCCTTGAAGCGGTGTCCACCCCAGCCATGGTTGTAGCCCCAGCCGAACCACGGGCCTACACCAACAAACACGCCGCGGTAGAAATATTCCGGGCCCCAGTAGCCTTGCGGCGCGCAGGCATAGGAGCCATAGTCATAGTATCCCCACTGGCATACCGGCGGTCCCGCCGGCGCCGGATGGCCGATCTGAACCCCAATGTTGATTTGCGCCTGCGCGGGCGCGGACGAAAACGCAAGAAAAACGGCGAACGTGGCGCCAAGGACGGCTCCACCAATGAGCTTCTTCCAGTTCATGCAAGTTCTCCTTCTTTTGGAACTTTCTGTAACTATGCTGCGACCCGAACTGTAATGCAACCCTCGGGCTCACTCTGTATATGAACCAGCGCGCGGAACAAAAGTTGTCCACAGGAGAAGAATTCCCCGCCCGCGACAGGAATCGATGCGCGCTTTATGCGGGGCAATCACTCCGGCCACGCGGGCAACGCATCCAGCGGCGCCGCCTTGCGATAGACCATTCCCTGAAACGCCGCCAGCAAATCTCCACCCGCGGTGCGAATCGCGACCTCATAGCTTGCCAGCTTGGCCGACTCGCTCACCCTTCGTGCTTCGGCCGTCAGCCGTCCCTCCTGGGCGCCCTGGTAAATGGAGATGGAAGAGTTGATGGAGAGCGCTAGCCGTCCGCTGGAGTTGCTGGCCGCGGCAAAGGCAAAATCGGCAAGCGTGAACAGCGCTCCGCCGTGCACCGTGCGTGCGCCGTTCAAGTGAGAGGGCTGCAACTCCATCTCCGCCCGCGCAAAACCATCGCGCAGTTCCGTGATGCTCATTCCGTTGTGCCGGGCAAATGAATCGGCGCGGTTGAAAAATGCCTGAATTGAAGCAAAGTCCATGCGTTAGTTCCTGCTCCCTGTTTTTCTCTTTTTCATTCTCAACACCGGCTCCGCCATGGTTAGAGATGGAGCGGCGTCAACCTGGCGCGGGCGCGCCGCACCTCGCAAGTGCAAATAAGACATACAGAACACGATCAACTACAAAAACCCCTTGTTTGCAAACAACGCGCAAACAGGGACTCCGCATACTGTGAATTATGGGTTGACCGAGACTTCAAAATGCAGCGACTGTTGGCGCCCGTATGATGGGTGATCACAAGCCTTCTACTGAACCACCGGGGTAAGCCCTTCCCGGCGGAAGTAGCTTTCGGCGTTTTCCCTGAAGTTCGCCAGTGAGGTGAATTGCTTGTCTGCCGCAGCAGTAATTCTGGTCTGATCCTTCCGTGATAGTCCGTTTTCAAAATCTTCGTGAACTATGACGCTCTTAAAATCAACTTGCTTCATTTGGAACTCACGGCAAGCAAGTGCTGCAAGTCGAGCCTTCGAGTTATCCTTCACGCCAAACAGGAAAACCTCCCGATCCTTGCTCCCCAGTTTCCAGTCCACCTCTAGGTCATCCCTTGTTTCGATCGGAAGATACGACTTGATTGGACTGTACGCTGAGAGACTGATTTCAACGAATTCCCCGAGTTCCTCATAGAACAGACTTTGGACCATTTCGCGCTTGAAGGCCTGCATGCTCCCAACCTTAGCAATCACCTGTGCAAACCGGAGAATGGCCGGATAGATTTCCGCGGGTTCAGTGTCCACGTAAAGCCGCCCTCTGTCCTCCAAGACCTCATTCTCGGAAAGTATCCGTCTAAAAATCCTCTGCTTGGTCGGAGTGTCGATGTCATACGAATAGGACAGCCGCATTAAGGTCATACCATGGTCAGAGATACGGATCGTCTTCGGTTCAGGCTCCTTGGGTAGGTCCAAATAAATATCAATCATGTCCCCGTCTTCATGGAACAGGGGGGCAACTACCTGCAACACATGGGGGCGCCGCTCGCGGAAGGTGACGCGACGGTTGAACTCGGCTTTTAATTCCTCAAGAAATTGCATATTCCGCCTGTTACTGCATAAAACCAAAATCCGCCTGCGTGGACTTTGGAAAGTGCTTGTTTGCATCTTTTTGTTCCAGGTTGATAGCAACCACAAAGTATTGTAGCGCCTCTTCCAGGGATGCGAATTCCTCACACTTTTCTGCCCGGCTCTCCGCACGTAATCCAGCAGCGAGAGCTACTTCGGTCGCCCGATGGACGTGAAAATCAAAATGCGGGTGGTCCGGAACACCCGTTTTATTAAACATGCCATGCTTCCCATTGCACCTCAGCAAAATTATCTCGGAGCGCCCGTCATTCGGATGATATTTGAGCCCAATAGAGAAGTTCTCCGGAAAATCTTCGTTTTGACGCAGGAACATGGAAAAGGCCCCTGGGTGCTCGGCCTGGTTCTCGCCCGCCGTGATCAACTCGGCATCCTTGCGAAGATGACCGTCTTGAGACCTGAAGTCCCGTCTCGGGGGAGACGAGATTGCCTTGAGGCACGATATCAGGCTATCAATCTCGTTTTGTGAATACTCAGGCACGGGCGCTATTGTACTTCAGGTCCTTTCACTGTAGGCGGTACGAAGTTGATTCTCTCTACACCTGCTCCAACTGCGCCGTGAAGTGCCGCAGGAAGGGCGGTTCGTAGGTCAGCTTCAGGCCGCGGATCTGTTCGCGCTTGTGCCACACTTCGGTGATCACCTCAATGACGTAGTCAATGTGGCTCTGCGTGTAGGTGCGGCGCGGGATGGCCAGCCTGACCAGGTCCATCTTCGCTGCCTTGTCGAACATCAGCGTGCCAATCTCCACCGAGCGGATGCCGCCTTCCAGGTAGAGTTCCGCGGCCAGGGCCACGCCGGGGAATTGTTCCAGAGGAATGTGCGGCACAAACGCGCGCGCGTCCAGATACACGGCGTGGCCGCCCGGAGGCAGCACAATGGGGATTCCCTGCTCGGCCAGGTGGTTGCCCAGGTACGCGGTGCTGGCAATGCGGTAGCGCAGGTAGTCTTCAGCCACGGCCTCCTGCAGGCCCACGGCGATGGCCTCCAGGTCGCGCCCGGCCAGTCCTCCATACGTCGGGTAGCCTTCGGTGAGGATCAGCAGGTTCTTCTCCTGCTGCGCCAGGTGATCGTCATTGGTGCAGAGGAAGCCGCCGATGTTGGCCATGCCGTCCTTTTTGGCGCTCATGGTGCAGCCGTCGCCGAGGGCGAACATTTCCTGTGCAATTTGCTTCGGAGTTTTATCGGCGTAGCCGGGCTCGCGCAGTTTGATGAACCAGGAATTTTCGGCGAAGCGGCACGCGTCAAAGTACAAAGGGATGCCGTGGCGATGGCAAAGTTCGCTGACCTGGCGCGCGTTCTCCATGCTGACGGGCTGGCCGCCGCCGCTGTTGTTGGTGATGGTGAGCATGACGAGCGGGATGTGCTCGCGGCCCACGCGCTGGATGGCCGCCTCCAGCGCGGCCACGTTCATGTTGCCCTTAAAGGGATGGATCAAGCCGGGCTGCTTGCCTTCTTCAATGACCAGGTCGAGGGCCTCGGCGCCGGTGGCTTCCACGTTGGCGCGGGTGGTGTCAAAGTGCGTGTTATTGGGAACGACGTCGCCCTTCTTCAGCATGGTACTGAAGAGAATGCGCTCGGCGGCGCGTCCCTGGTGCGTGGGGATCACGTGCCGGTAGCCGAAGATGTCCTGCACGGAATTTTTGAAGCGCGTGTAGCTGCGGCTGCCGGCGTAGCTTTCGTCGCCCTCCTGAATGGCTCCCCACTGGTAGATGGACATGGCTCCGGTGCCGCTGTCGGTCAGCAGGTCGATGAGCACGTCGTCGGCCGCCAGCAGAAACAGGTTGTAGTGAGCAGCCTGCAAAAGGCGCTCGCGAGCCTCGCGCGTGGTCCAGCGGATGGGTTCGACGCTCTTGATGCGGAAGGGTTCAATGATGGTGCGCACGGGCATAAGGACTCCTGACGGCAAACACAAGATGATTGCGACCCGTCATTGTATCGCACGGCGCGCGGCGTGAAAGAGGCCGCAGCGCGGGCAAAAAACAAAAGGCCCGCAACTGGCGCGGGCCGGGGGGAGGAGCATTTTGCAGGCAATCAGTTCTTGAACTCGAAGACAACTACGCAGGAGTCGGCGTTCTCAAAGCGCACGCGGCGCACGGAATCCTGCGCGGCGGTGACAAGAATCGGGTTGCCGCCCAGGACTTTGACTTCGCGCACCTGGCCGTCGGCGGCAATGCGCAGCGACAGGCGCACAATCCCTTCGATCTTCATGCGGCGCGCGGTATCAGGATACACGGCGTGCAGCGCGCCATTCCTGGCGCGGCACGGCTGTTCCTCGGCCACAAGCGGAGCAGCCGCCAGCAGCAGTAAGAAAACGGCAAGCAACCAATGAGGACAGCCACGCCGGCTCGCATTGGAGGCAAGTAACTTCACAAGTGTCTCTCCTGTTAATTTCTGCGTATCTGCTTAGAAGCTGTTTCATAACCCGGTTTTGCAAGGGCACGGCTTCAGCCGTGCCGCCGCGGGCCACGGAAACCGCGGGCTTTAGCCCCTGAGGAAACTCAGCGTAGCGGTGCGCGTCCGGTTCCGGTTATGGAACAACTTCTACAAGTTCTCTTTTAGCACAGGGAGACAACGGCGAAACAGATTACCTAGGGGTATGAGACCAGCGGGTTAAACCGCTGATCTCTCATTTTTCCATGGCACAAAGGAGACAGGCGTCTCCTTCCGTTACGGCACAATGGTGCCGCAGGCCACGCGATCTCCCGCGTTGCCCGCCGGGTCGCTCTTCATGTCGTCGGCCTTGGCGTGGATCACCAGCGCCGTGCCGCCGTCGGCAAACAGAGAATTCGGCACGCCGGGCATCAGCGTCACGCGCTCATCCTTCACCACAACCTTGGCCGTGCCATCGGCGGCCACGGTAAAGTTCGGCATGTCTCCCGCGTGCGGGCCGTCCGGATTGTGCAGGCCGTGATGCATTTTGCCGGGATTGAAGTGGCCGCCCGCCGACTTGAAGTCCGGCGCCACGCAGCTCGGCGTCTGGTGGAAGTGGATGGCGTGTTCGCCGGGCGTGAGTCCGGCAACGGTGAGGTGAATGGCCACGCCAACTTTTTCCTGATGAATGACGGCCGTGCCCACGGTGGCGCCCTTGGCGTCCACCAGGGTCACCGTCTTGGAGGGTATCTTGTGAGCAAAGGCCGGAGCGCAGAACAAAACCGCGGCGGTCAGCAGTACGACGAGCGGACGACGAATCATACCAGTCTCCTTATCGACGAACTCTAGAGCTTACCAGAAAGCAGGGCCTCGTACTGCTCTTCGCTGAGCGGCACCACCGAGAGCCTTCCCTGCCGCAGCAGTGGCGACTCCGCGAAGAGCTTGCTTTGTTTGATGGCGGAAAGTTCCACGGGGTTCGCCAAGGCCTTGCCGGCGGCAATGCGCACCACGGGAACCTTCGGGTCCGCGGCGTCCACCGTGAGCAGGCGGGCGGTGCCCACGGCGCGGCGCTCGTCGCCGGTGTGGTAAATGATCAGGCGGCTGCCCTTCGGCATCTCCCGCAGATGTTTTACGGCCGCGGGATTCGTCACTCCATCCCACACCGTCTCGCGCTCCTTTTGGAGCTGGGCAAAGCTATACACTTTGGGCTCGGTCTTCAGCAGATAGAACATGGATGAATGTTGTAGCACAGGCGGGGCCAAAATGCATCGAGCGCGGCCATGGCGGGCCGCGCTCTCAGAATGCAATGCTGGATGGAAAACTTATTGCACCGAGCCCACCGGGGCAGCCGTCTCCAGCAGCAGGCGCTGCACCTGCGGCTGCAACACGCGAAGCTGCGAACTCAGGAATTGATATTCGCGGCGCACGCGGGTCATCCTTCCGGCCCGCAACGCCGTGGACAGCAGTTCCAGGCGGAAGGTGAACGAGCTGGAACCGAACAGCAGCAGGCACTCGCGCAGGCCGTGCACCGCTTTCTCCGCGGGATAGCTGTGCGGCAGCTTCAAGGCCTCGCGCAGTTGATCCATGTGCAGCGGAATTTCGGTGAGAAAGACCGTGCAGAGGCGCGCCAGTTGCCCGGCGTCTCCGGCGGCACAGCTCAACAGATAGTTGCAGTCGAAGGGGATGGCTTCGGTAATCTCAATGCCGGTGGCGTCGCTCTCGGGTTTGCTCGATTGATTCATCACTGTGGTCCTGCGGGCTTTCTCCCGCAGCAAGTTTATCGGCTCCTCTGCAGTCAATCTGAAACCTTTCGCGCGGAAAGTTCAAGTGCCAAAAACCCACTCATTCGCCCTGCGACAAGAAACTGATTGCCCAATACTTCTTTAGGAATCAATAACTTATAGCGATTCCTGCAAGAATACGTTCACTTTCTCCACCGCCCCGGAATCCGCCCGCAGATTACTTCCGTGCGGTGCGGCGCGCAAAGAATCCTCCACCCCGGTGCTTAGGAGAAAGCCCCCAGCCGCCCGGGCAAAGCCCACGGCCCGCCAAGGTGAAACCCTCACCCGCGCAGGTCAAAAATGGAACCAACCTGGTTCTATGAGCGTATTCTGAACAGTGAGCCGAAACTTTCGCTCATGGTTGATGCTTTGATTCCGTTACGCAAGTTGTGGTTGGTTTCTTTTCTCCTGCTGCTCTCTCCCCTAGCCTATGCCGGACAGTTCAAGGTCTCCTCCTCGGCCCTGGAGCGCACCTTGAAGATGCGCCTGTTCAATGCGCCCGACGGCCGCTATTACCTGCGCGGAGACCCGCACTCGGCCTGCAATCTTTACGTCGAGAACCCTCAGCTCGCCCTCTCGGGAGACCGCGTGCTCGTCCGCCTGCACACCGCCGGATTTTATGGCAAACAGATTGCCGGACACTGCATGGGCTTCCCCGTGTCGATGAACACCACCATCTCCCTGGCGCCGGTGGTGCAGGGCGAGGTGGTCGGCGTGGCCGACGCCCGCATTGACCGCCTCAGTGAGTCCAGCGAGGTCAACTTCCTGCTCTCGCCATTCCTGAACCACAAATTGCCCGCCAATATTCAGATCAACGCCGCCACCATGCTGCGCGACACCCTGCGCAACTCCACCCAGTCCAGCGGCTACCCGGTGACCTTGGAACGTCTCGAACTGCACACCGTCCACACCCTCGGCAACTACCTCATCATCGAGTACGACACCGACATGCGCGTGGACTGACGAGTCGCTTGCGTCATCGTCGATTGAGTGATTGGCGATTGATTGAGTAAGTGAGTGACGATTTCCAGTGCCCATTCAAGCCCCGCCTTTGGGCTTGAGTGGGAACCACAACATAAAACATTGGTGCCCCATGTCTGGCCTGTTGTTGGCCAGACGTGGGAAGCAAGATGCATGAAGCAGATTGTTGCGGGTGCCCCATCCTGTCCGCGGTTATCAGGGTGGGGATGTTGTTTTTGCGGGCAAGAAACCCTGCCTCTTCGCAACTCAACTCCGCTGTGCATGTTTCCTCTGACAGAAGAGTACACAGGCGATTGTTCGTCCGGGTGACCTCGCTCAGCATTCTCGCTGCCCGCTGGGCTGGGATCCTTCGCCCCCTTGGGGGCTTAGGAAGACACCTATAAAAACAAGAACAACAACAACAAGAGCAAGAACAAGAGCAAGAGCAAGAACAAGAGCAACAGCAAGAACAACGGCAAAATCCCCACGTCTGCGAAAAGCGCGCAGACATGGGGCACCAATTCATTCAACCTTTGAAACTTCCGAAACCTCTCAGACTTCCGAAACCTATTTGCAGCAATCAGCAAGGCCCCGGCCGAAGCCGGGGCCTACTGTTACAAAGCGAACGGTTCTACTTCACGACCTTGGCGAAGACCACCACCAAGGTGAAGAGCACCAGGGACTCGATGAAGGCCAGGCCGAGAATCATGGCCAACTGGATTCCGGCGCGGGCGGCGGGATTGCGGGCCAGGCCCTCGCAGGCGGCGGCGGCAACCTTGCCCTGGCCCAGCGCGGCCAGACCGGCGGCGATGGCCATGGAGAAGCCCGAAGCGATGGCCACCCAGTTGGTTGCGGCGGCGGCGCCGGCAGGACCTTCCTGCGCGAAGACAGGCGTGGCCAGCATCAGCATGGCCATCACGGTAAAGAGGAAGAATTTCTTGTTCATGTGCATTGCTCCTTCTAAATGTACCGCCAGTGGGTGGTTGACGTTCTCCCTTGGGAGGGAGAGGCCCTCACGCTTGCGGCGTACTGCAAAACTTTTGTCTTGATTGTCTCTCCCACCCTATCGCCAACTACTGGCGATAAGGGTGGGGCAACCGAGGTTTTGGTTTTACCTTCGAAACCTCGAAACTTTGAAACCTCAGAAACCTTTTTCTTTAGTGCTCGTGCGCCGTTGCTTCGCCCAGGTACACCATCGCCAGCAGCATGAAGATGAACGTCTGGATGAGCGCCACGCCGAAGTGCAGCCCCAGGAAGATCACCGGCAGGCCCACCGGCACCAGCGAGAAGAACACCAGGGTCACCATGTCTCCGGCGAACATGTTGGCGTAAAGACGGATGGTGAGCGACATCATGCGCGCCAGATGGCTGCACACTTCAATCACGAACATCAGCGGCGCCAGCCACCACACCGGTCCCAGGAAGTGCTTGATGTAGCCCGGTCCGTTGGCGCGCAGGCCATGCAACTGGTAGTAGAACCAGGTCACCACGGCGCAGCCCAGCGGAACCACAGGCGTGCCCGTCGGCGTCTCGAAGAACGGAATCAATCCCAGCAGGTTGCTGCACAGGATGAACAAGGTCAGCACCGTCAGGTAGCTGATGTAACGCTTGTTGTCATGCCCGATGATCTCTTCGCTCTGCGCGTCGATGAAGTTGTACACCGCCTCCATCATGTGCTGCAGCGTGCCGGGATTTTCCACCGACAGGCTGGCACGCACCGCCACAAAGAACACGGTGAGCACAATGGCCACCAGGATCTCCATGGCCAGGTAATCCGGAATGGGAGCGTTGGGATGTACGGGGTGAATGCCGATAGCGTTCAACAGCGCGGTAACCGGACCGGCAAGGAGGTGATTCAAAAGCGCGGTAAAAGGCAATTGATGCATTGGACTGAGTGCCACCCGATCAGTTAGGTTCGCCGGTTGCCGGCGACAAACTCATACGCGGCCTCGCACATAAGTGCAAACACTGGCATAGCCAACCCTGCCAGATACCCCACCAGGCTGCGCACGGAACAACTAAAGATACCATAGGCCACCAGGGCCATCAAGAAGATACGCGCCACGCCGCGCACCACGGCGGCGGCCCCTCGCTCCGAGCTGTGCTGGTTCACAATGCGCTCGCCAATGGCATTCACCGAAGCGGCCAGCCAGCGGAAGTTGACGAGGCCGAAGACCGCCCCCAGCAGCACTCCCACGGCCACCGGCCAGCTCAGCCATAGAGACGCCAGAGTGCCCGCCGCGCCCAGCCACAGCGTCCCGCGCTGCACTCGCCGCAGCGTGCGCTCATACGCGGCCATCTCCGCCGCCTGCTCCGCCGCGGTCAGCGTGAGGGGCTCGCCCGCGGCTTCCGGCGAATCGTTTTCCGGCGAATCGCCCACGTTACTCATGCCGTGTGTCCTTCTTCTCTTTTTCTTCTTTCGTCTCTTCCGCGTCCGCCTCGGCCGAGGCCTGCAACGCCCGCCGGATCATCGAAACGAATCCCGAGATGGCGCCGAAGACGATGCCCAGCAGGTAAATCCAGTGCGTGTGCAGCAGGTGGTCCGCCAGCAGCCCGAAGAGGTAGCCCACCAGAACCGAAGCGGGAATCAGGAAGCCAATCTCCGAGTAGCGCGCCACCATGACCCAGGGATTTTCCTCGCGCCGCTGTTTTTCGTCCTTCATGCCTGCCCCTCCGCCGCGGAAGCCTGCTCCGTCCGGCGTCTGCTGTTATACAATTTTTACGTGTCCCTAGACGATAGCATTTACCAACTCCGCATACAGAAGATGCAGCAGATCGAGGTGCTGGGCCAACCGGCCTATCCGCATCACTACCGCTGCTCTCACCAGATTCCCGCCATCCTCGCCGATTTCTCCGAAAAAACGGGCGAAGAGCTCGAAGCCTCGCGCGTCCCGGTCAGCATCGCTGGACGCCTCATCGCCATCCGCCTGATGGGCAAAGCCAGCTTTGCCCACATGCAGCAGGGCGGCCAGAAGCTCCAGATCTACGTCAAAAAAGACGCCGTCGGCGACCAGCAGTGGAATCTCTACAAGCTCTTCGACATCGGCGACCACATCGGCGCCAAGGGCTATCTCTTCCGCACCCGCACCGGCGAACTCAGCGTCCACGTGGAGGAGTTGACCTTCCTCAGCAAGGACCTGCTGCCGCTGCCGGAAAAGTTCCACGGCCTCACCGACGTGGAGCTGCGCTACCGAATGCGCTACGTCGATCTCATCGATCCCGAGGTGCGCCAGGTCTTCATCAAGCGCGCCAAGATCGTGCAGTCTCTGCGCCGCTATTTCGATACGCACGGCTACACCGAGGTGGAGACGCCGATGATGCAGCCCATCGCCGGCGGCGCCGCGGCGCGTCCTTTTGTGACGCATCACAACACCCTGGACATCGACCTCTTCCTGCGCATCGCTCCCGAGCTGTACCTCAAGCGCCTGGTGGTGGGCGGCATCGATCGCGTGTATGAGATCAACCGCAACTTCCGCAACGAAGGTGTCTCCACCCGCCACAACCCCGAGTTCACCATGCTGGAGTTCTACCAGGCCTACGCCGACTACAACGACCTGATGGACCTGACGGAAGAGTTGCTGCAGCAGGTGGCCATGGACGTGAACGGCTCCTTGCAGAACGACTTCGGCGGCAAACAGATCGACTGGTCCAAGTTCGAGCGCCTCTCCATGCGCGAGGCCATCCTCAAGTATTGGCCCGCCGAGGCCGGCGACACGCCGAGCATGGAAGCCTTCCAGAGCCACGAGTCCATCGAGGCCCTGGTGCGCCGCTTGCAGAAGGCCAAGGTCGATCTTCCCTACGATCCCAAAGAGCCCGCCGGCCGCGCCATTGCCGACATCTTCGAGGCCGTCGCCGAGCAGCATCTGTGGCAGCCCACGTTCATCTACGACTTCCCGCTGGCCATCTCGCCGCTCTCCAAAAACAAGCGCGACGAACCCGACTACGTGGAGCGCTTCGAGATCTACGTGGCCGGCATGGAGCTGGGCAACGCCTTCAGCGAGCTGAACGATCCCCAGGAGCAGCGCCGCCGCTTCGAGCAGCAACTCTCCGAGCGCGAGCGCGGCGACGACGAAGCGCACCAGATGGACGAGGACTACATCCGCGCCCTCAGCTACGGCATGCCCCCAGCGGGCGGCGAAGGCATCGGCATCGACCGCCTGACGATGATGCTGACCGGCGCAACGTCCATCCGCGACGTCATCCTCTTCCCCCTGCTGCGTCCGGAGAAGAAGGAAGACGAACAGGGCGAAGCCAAGTAAACTTCGTGACCCTTTGTGGTACCCCAGGTGTGCCCCAGGTGTGCCCCAGGTTCGCGGAGCGAAGCGGAGCTAACCTGGGTACCCTCGCTCTCAAGGTGTTTGTATAACGGAGCCCAGGTTATCCGCGCAAAAGCAGCGCGGCGAACCTGGGGAACACCTGCGCGGCAAACCTGAAACACTCTTCGTTGAAGAATTACCCTTTGGCCCGCCCATTACTTTTTTGCGCCGTTTTCCGCCCCGCCATGATCTACTAATGGGCGAAGGACGGCCACCGCTGATGCGGGGCAGAACCTTCGTTTGGTTGCCAATCGCAGTATGAGAAGCGAGTACCCTGATGGGATTTGACTTCAGCAGTAAAGAGCGCCGGGACCTCGGCTATCGCCTCATCGATCGCATCGATCAGTATTTCTCTTCCTTACAGGACCGTTCCGTGCAACCGGAGTCCGTAGCGCGCGCCGCGCACTATGCGCCGGGCCCTTTGCCCGAGCTGGGCGCCGACGCCGCCTCGGTCCTCGACGCGCTCTGCCGCGAGATGATCGACCAGGGCTTTCACATTCCCGCCGCCAACTATTTTGGATTGATGAATCCCACGCCCACCTACATGGCCGTGCTGGCCGAAGCCCTGGTGGCCGCGCTCAATCCGCAGTTGGCGTCGCTCGCGCGTTCGCAGTTTGCTTCGGCCATCGAGGCCGAAACCGTCGGCTGGATCGCCTCGCGCTTTGGCTGGCAAAAAGCCACCGGCGCGGGAGCGCTGGAAGCCAGCGCGCCGCTCTGCGAAGGCACCTTCACCAGCGGCGGCAACGAGGCCAACTTCACCGCCCTGGCGCTCGCGCTCGCCCATCGCTTCCCCAACGCCATCGAGGATGGCATCGCCTCCATCGGAGCGCGTCCCGTCTTCTACGCCTCGGCCGAGTCACATCATTCGCTGGAAAAATCCGCCGGCCTGCTCGGACTGGGACGCAAGGCCCTGCGCCGCATTCCGGTCACGCAAAATCTGCGGCTGGACACCGCGCGCCTCATCCTGCAAATCGAGTCGGATTACGCGTGCGGCTTTGTGCCTTTGTGTATCGTGGCCACCGCCGGAACCACCAACTCCGGCGCCATCGACGACCTCGCGGCCCTGGCCTCCATCGCCGAGCGCTACGGTCTGTGGCTGCATGTGGACGGCGCTTATGGAGCGGCCGCGGCCTTCAGTGAAAAGTATCGCCCGCTGCTGCGGGGCATCGAGCGCGCCGACTCCATCACGGTCGATCCGCACAAGTGGCTCTCCATGCCCTTTGCCGCCGGAGTGGTGTTAACCCGCCATCCCGAGTTGCTGGAGCAGGTCTTTTCCGTCGCCTCGCCCTACATGCCGCGGGCGCAGCAGCCGGAGTTGGCGGACAACTTCAAGATCGGCGCGCAGTGGTCGCGCCGCATGAACTCCCTCAAGCTGTGGCTCACCCTGCGCGTGCACGGCCGCCGCGCCTATGAAGAGACAATGGAGCGCCAGATGGAGATGGCCGCCTCCATGCGCGAGTGGCTCGAACACTCGGCGCATTTCGAGCTCGCCGCGCCGCAGGTCCTGCCCATCCTCAACTTCCAACTGAAGGGGCTGGAGCGCGCTTCCATGGAAGAGGCCGACGCCGCGCACCAGTCCTTCCTCGACGAGTTCACCCGCGACGGACGCTACTGGATCAGCCGCACTCACGCAGCCGGCCACAGCGTGCTGCGCATGATGATCATCAGCTACCTCAGCACGCCCGAACACCTCGCGGGCTTGCAACAGGCGCTCAATGCGGCGGCGGAAAAGGTCACCCCGGTGCCCCATTCAAGCCCGCAGTTGGCTTGAGTGGGAGAGCACAAAACATTAAGAGATTAGTGTGAATTGGTGCCCCATGTCTGGTCCTTCTGTTGGGCCAGACGTGGGGGCTTTGCTTTTGCCTTTGTTCTTGCGGTGTCTTCCTGAGCGCAGCGAAGGACCCCAGCGCCATGGACAGTAAGGTTGCAGCCCCAGGTCACCCGGCCGACACCGCCCGCAGGCCTTCCCGCCTATTTCCGCATCGTAGGGACACACAAACACTTCGAGCCGTGCCTGCGCACGGCTCGAAGCATTCGCTGCCACTTCCCTACAATGTCTCCAGCACCGCCACCAGGTACTTCCAGAAGTCGGCCACCGAGTCGATCTCGATGCGCTCGCCCGGCGAGTGCGGGAACTCGATCTGCGGTCCGAAGCTGATCATCTGCATCGAGGGATAGTTCACGCCGAGCACGCCTGTCTCCAGTCCGGCGTGCATGGCAATGATCTTCGGCTCCTTGCCGAATACTTTCTCGAAGACCTTTACGCAGTTGCGCACAATGTCGCTGTCCGGCTCCGGCTTCCAGCCGGGGTACCCGGCGGCGAACTCCGTCTCAAAGCCCGCCAGGCGGCACGAGGTCGCCACCAGGCGCTTGGCCAGGTTGCGGCTGCCCTCAATCGCCGAGCGCTGGCTGGTGACCACTTCCACCAGGCCGTCCTTCAGCGAAACCGTGGCCACGTTCGTCGAGTCCTGCACCAGCCCCGGAACGTCCGGGCTCATGGCGAGCACGCCGTGGTGCAGGCTGGCAATCAGGTCCACCGTGGCGCGCGCATCGTCATGCGCCAGCACCTGCACGGGCCGCGTCACCATCTCCACGGAGATCTTCACGCCGGGATCGAAGCTGCCCAGGTCGCCGCGAATGTCGGCCTCGTAGGCCGCCACCGCCTGCTTCAGCTTCACCTCGTTGGCCGCGTCGGTCACAAGGATCGCCGAAGCCTCGCGCGGAATCGCGTTGTGCGCGCTGCCGCCCTTCAGGTCCGCCAGTTGCACGGCAATGGCTTCGTTGATGAGCTGCAAGGTTCCGCCCAGGATGCGCACCGCGTTGCCGCGCCCCAGGTGAATGTCCACTCCCGAGTGGCCGCCCTTCAGTCCGCCCACCTTCACCCGATACGCCGCGTTGCCCTTGGCTTCCACAAAAGCCACCTTGCGGCGCGCCCGCGTGTTCAACCCGCCGGCGCAGCCAATGCACAGCGTCCCTTTTTCTTCGTTGTCCAGGTTCAACAGGTAGTGCGCCTTCAACACGCCGGCCTTAAAGGCCGAAGCGCCGCCCAGCGTCGTCTCTTCTTCCACGGTAAAGACGAACTCCATCGGCCCGTGCTGGATGGTCTTGCTCGCCATCACCGCCAGCGCCGCTGAAACGCCCACCCCGTTGTCCGAGCCCAGCGTAGTGCCGTCGGCGTGCAGCCAGCCGTCCTGGCGCAGCAGGCGGATGCCGTCGGTGTCAAAGTTGAACTCCGTGCCCTCGTTCTTTTCGCACACCATGTCCAGGTGGCCCTGCAAGGCGGTCACCGGAGCGGATTCCCGTCCCGGGTATGCCGGCTTGCGCACCACCAGGTTGCCAAAACCATCCACGTGGGTTTCCAGGCCCAGCGACTTGGCAAGCTCCATAATGTGCTCGCGCGCCGCGGCCTCCTTGCCCGAGGGGCGAGGAATTGCCGCCAATTGTTCAAACTGCTTCCAAACTTCCTGGGGCTCAACGCCCGCCAGTACAGTTGCCATAGCACGCTCCGTGTACTTCGAATGCCACTATCCTACAACGTCCCAGGCAGGTGGAAACCGGCCTCGGAACCCGGGCAAAATAATTTTGAAAAAGATTTTCGCTTTTTTAGGAAACTGCGCTATACTCGGTTTATCGAAATCTCGCTAAGTAGCACGAAGGCGATTTTGAGCTGGTTCTGCTGATTTACCTCTGCGCTCCACCTCCAAGTAGCATCCGGTCTTCTCAGCACAACATTCACCTATAAACAAAGCAAAGGTAAAAAACAAAGTGGAACAAGGTATTGTGAAGTGGTTCAACGACGCTAAGGGTTTTGGTTTCATCAGCCGCCAGAATGGCGAAGATGTCTTCGTGCATTTCTCTGCCATCCAGAGCGCGGGTTTCCGCACGCTGCAGGAAGGCCAGGCTGTGCAGTTCATGGTTGTCAAGGGACCCAAGGGTTTCCAGGCCGACAACGTCCAGCCCCTCTAATCGAAGGCTGAAGTTTGTGAGAAGGTCCGGGCTTGCCCGGGCCTTTTCCTTTTGCCCCTGTCTGTGACGCCCGGCACTTGGGCCGAAGCCGTGGATTTGCTACTCTCGGACATGGCGCAAATCAACGACTCAGCGCAGAACCACGCAGCATCCACGCCGCGTGAGATTCCCTTCAACTACACCTCCGCCTCCGACCGCCAGGCCGTTTCTTTCCTGCTCGGCGCGGAGACCGTCCGCACCCTGGACGAATTGCGCGGCGTCCGCGTCACCGGCCGCAGCGCCCGCATCCTCATGCGCCTCTTTGGCGAGGTCCTTATCCACCGCCGCAACCCCTACCTCATGGAGGAGCTCGTCACCAGCGCGCCGCGCCGCAAGCGCTTCTTTGATAACGCCGCCAAGGATCTCGAGCTGATCGCCGCCAAGGCCGAGGGCGATGCCCGCGTCCTCAAGGTTCTGGAGCAGTGCCGCGCGCTCATCCAGGACTTCCGCCGCGAGATCGAGCGCACGCCCGAGCTGCGCACCCGTGTCCGCCACGGCCTTGCCCCCGCCGTTGGCGCGCACAACGTCCTCTTCGATCCCTTCACCCTCGTCTCTCACGCCACCGACGCCACCGACTGGCGCCTGCATCTGCCAATCGCCGTCGTCACCCCCGATGACGAAGCCCAGGTGGCGCCGCTCCTGCTGGCCATTGCCAAGCTCGGATTGAAGATCATCCCCCGCGGCGCGGGCACCGGACTCACCGGCGGCGCCGTTCCTCTGCGCCCCGATTGCGTCGTCATCAACACCGAAAAGCTCAACCACATCCGCGCCATCACCGAGCGCGGCTTCCTGCTCGACGACGGCACCACCCAGCGCGCCCAAGTGATGGAAGCCGAAGCCGGCGTCATCACCGAAAAAGCCATGGAGCACGCCAGCGAGCACGGCCTGGTCTTCGCCACCGATCCCACCAGTTCCTGGGCCTGCACCCTGGGCGGCAACATCGCCGAAAACGCCGGCGGCAACAAGGCCGTGCGCTGGGGAACCTGCATCGACAATCTCATCGAGTGGCGCATGTCCATGCCCAACGGACAGCGCTGGACCATCCGCCGCGCCAATCACCAGTTGCGCAAGATTCTGCCGCAGGACAAGGTCGTCTTCGAGGTCGTTAGCGACCGGGGCGAAGTGCTCCAGAGCATCTCCCTGCGCGGCACCGAGATTCGCAAGAACGGCCTCTGGAAGGACATCACCAACAAGGCTCTCGGCGGCGTCCCCGGCCTGCAAAAGGAAGGCACCGACGGCATCATCACCTCGGCCGTCTTCGTCCTGTATCCCGAATACAAAACCAAGCAAACGCTCTGCCTGGAATTCTTCGGTCCCGACTTCGACGAAGCCAGCCGCGTCATTCTCGAACTCTCCCGGGCCTTCCCCTTGCCCACCGAGGAGACCGAGGCGCTGCTCGCCCTCGAGCACTTTGACGACGAATACATCCGCGCCATCGACTACAAGGTCAAGGCTCCGCGCGCTGAAACGCCCAAGGCCGTGCTGCTCATCGACATTGCCGCCCAACAGCGCGAGCAGACCGCGCGCGGCGTCGAGCGCGTGCGCAAGCTGCTCGCCGCGCATCCCAACACACTCCTCTTCGTCGCCGAAGATGCCGCCGAAGCCAAGCGCTTCTGGCAGGACCGCAAAAAACTTTCCGCCATCGCGCGCCGCACCAACGCCTTCAAGATGAACGAAGACATTGTGCTGCCGCTTACCGCTCTAGCCGAGTTCGCCAGCTTCCTCGACCGCATGAACATTGACGAGGAGCGTTACGCGCAGTCGCGCTTTGCCGATCGCGCCGAGGAAATTTTCGAGGCCGCGCAGAACGAAGCGCCGCCCACCAAGTCCGAGGGTGAGCTCATCGCCGCCAAAACGCCCGCTGCCCTGGCCCTGTGCGCCAACTTCCGCACGCTGCTCCAGTCTCTGCCCGGCCCATCTCTGCGCGCGCTGACCGCCCTCGAAGAGTTCCGCCACAACCTGCTGCGCCTCGTCCGCGGCTATCCCGCGCTGGTGGCCGAGGTCGAGCGCGCCTACAAAGAGGTGCGCGACCGCCGCATCGTCGTTGCCACCCACATGCACGCCGGCGACGGCAACGTGCACGTCAACGTCCCCGTTCTCTCCAACGACCGTCCCATGATGGAGCGCACCGGACTGGTCATCGATCAGGTCATGGAGAAGGTCATCTCTCTCGGCGGCGTCGTCAGCGGCGAGCACGGCATCGGCCTGACGAAGCTCAAGTATTTGGAGCCGGAGCGTGTCGCCGAGCTGGCCGCCTATCGCCGCCAGGTCGATCCCGAAGGCCTCATGAATCCCGGCAAGCTCGAGGATTACCAGGCCCTGGAGCATATCTTCACTCCGTCCTTCAATTTGCTGGAGCTGGAAGCGCGCATCCTGCAGCACGGCCGCCTCGAAGAACTCTCGCGCAGCATTGCCCACTGCGTGCGCTGCGGCAAGTGCAAGCCCGATTGCTGCGTCTATCATCCCGCGCGCGGCATGTTCTATCACCCGCGCAACAAGAACCTCGCCATCGGCTCGCTGATCGAGGCGCTGCTCTACGACGCGCAGCGCGAGCGCTCCACTCACTTCGAGCTGCTGCGCTGGCTGGAAGAGGTCTCCGACCACTGCACCATCTGCCACAAGTGCCTTGCGCCCTGCCCCGTCGATATCGACACCGGCAAGGTCAGCATCCTCGAGCGCCAGATCCTCACCGAGTGGGGCTACAAGCACACGCCTTTGCCCACCCGGCTGACGCTCGATTATCTGGACAGCCGCTCGCCCGCGTTCAACAAGGCCTTCCGCGCCTCCGTCGTGCAGATCGGCGGCGCCGCGCAGCGCTTCTTCGGCAAGCTCGCCGCGCCTTTGCAGCCGCCTGACGCGCCCTCCAACTTTTATCCGCTGCGGCTATTGCGCTCGTCCATTGCGCCCGTGCCCAGTGACACCCTGCGCGACGTGCTGCCCGAATGCAACGCCGACGAGGCCCTGGTCTTCGAGCCGGCAAAGAACGGCGACGACCGCCGCACCGTCTTCTACTTCCCCGGCTGCGGCTCCGAGCGCCTGCACTCGGACATTTCCATGGCCACCATTCACCTGCTGCTCAAGACGGGCACGCGCGTCGTGCTGCCGCCGCCGTTCCTCTGCTGCGGCTTTCCCGCCCTGGTCAACGCCAAAAAGGATATGCACTCCAGCACCGTGCTGCGCAACACCATCCTCTTCAACCAGATTCGCACCATGTTCGGCTATCTCGACTTTGACGGCTGCATCGTCAGTTGCGGCACCTGCCGCGAGGGCCTCGGCCTCACCGACACCAACAAGCTCTTCGGCCGTGTGGTGGACGTCGCCGCCTACCTCTCCGAGCGCGGATTGAAGCTCGAAGGCTCCGGCAACTATCTCTACCACGCGCCCTGCCACGACTCGCTCGACGGCAAGGCCGCAAAGGTGCTCACCCAGATCGGCGGCTTCAGCCAGGTCAAGGCCGTGCCCCACTGCTGCTCCGAGGCGGGCACGCTGTCGCTCTCGCGCCCGGACATCACCGACTCCATGCTGCACCGCAAGCGCGAGGCCTTTAAAGAGGTCATCCCCGCGGGACATAAGGCTACGGTGCTCACCAACTGCCCCGCCTGCGTGCAGGGCCTGGGACGCACCCGCGACGTCGGCGTGGTGCCGCAGCACATCGCCGTGGAGCTGGCCCTGAAATTGAGCGGAGAAAAGTGGAAAGAGGAGTTCCTGGCCGCGGCCCAGAAGGCCACCGCCGTTCCCTTCTAACAACTCAGGGGATGGATATTGTTTCTGTTTTTGCGGTGCCCCATTCAAGCCCCGCCGTTGGGCTTGAGCGGGAGCGCACATAACACCACAAATTCATCTGAATTGGTGCCCCATGTCTGGCCCTTCTGTCGGGCCAGACGTGGGAAGCAAAATGTGTGGCGTAGGTTGTTACGGGGACGTTGCTTTTGCTCTTGCCCTTACCTTGAAACCTTCGAAACCTTGAAACTCTGAAACCTACTTCCCCAACCTCTCCCGCAGCATTTCCTTCTGTCCATCGGCGGAGAGTAATCCCTGTTGCAGCACCTGTTGTGCTTCGCCGTTTTTCCCCTCGGCGCGCAGCACGTCCGCAAGCTGGGCAAAGCCCAGCGCCATCGTCGGATCTTCCTCGGTCGAGCGGCGCAGCAACGCTTCGGCCTGTGCCAGTTGCCCCACCGAGGCCAGCGTCACTCCGGCGGAAAAGTTCGTCTCCCACTTATTCGGATCCAGTTCCAGCGTGCGCGCGTACAGGGAGAGGGCGCGGTCCACCGCCCCGGCCTTGAAGTATTCATTGGCCAGCAGGTTGCGCGCGCGGATGTTCTCAGGCGCAACATCCACGGCCCTGGTAAACAGGCTCAAGCCGCTCTGCCACCACTCCACCTGCACCGCCGTCAATGCCGCCAGCAAACAGATCGGCGCCAGCGGCAGCATCACCACCGCGGGCCGGTTCAGCACCGTGCGATTGCCCAGCGGCAGCCTCCCCAGCACATACCCCGCCAGCAGCGCCAGAAAGATGCTCGACAGGTACGTGTAGCGGTCGTGCACAATGTCGTCGTGGGGAAACGTGAGAACCCCCATCAGAACCGGCAGCAGCGGCAGCACAAGGCCCAGCGCGCAGAAGGCGATCATGCGGTCGCCCATCCGCCACACCAGCCCGGCCAGCGCCACCAGCACCGCCAGCGGCAGCCAGAAGCCCACCAGCGACGGCGCGGTCAAAATGCGATCCGCGTGGTAGAACGCCAGCCCGCTCGGCCAGCACAGCATCCCAAGAAACTTCAGCAGCAGCCCCGGCGCGCTCCACAGCACCGGCAGCGCCGGGTTCGAGGGAGCCACCACGTGCCGCACGGCGTTCACCCGCAGCACAAAATAGACGGCCACGGCCGCCAGCGGCAACCACGCGGCCTGCGCCACGCCTTTCAGCCGCGCCGCGCTGTTCTCGGCGCGCGGAAACAGCCACTCGTAGCTGGCAATCAACACCGGCCCGGCCAGCGCCGGCTCCTTGCACAGCAGAGCCAGCAGGGTCAGCGCGCCGCACGCGGCCAGCGCCGTCGTTTTTCCACTCTCCCGCCAGCGCAAATATGTCAGCAGCGATCCCAGAAAGAACACCGCCACCAGCGGCTCGGTCACGCCGCTCAGCCAAACCACGCTCTCCACGTGTGCCGGATGCGCCGCGAACAGCCACGCCGACACCGCCGCCAACCAGTCGTTCCGCAGCAACCGCAGCGCCAGCAGGTACACCTGCACCACCACCGCCGCGTGCAGCAGGAGGCTGGTGACGTGCCACCACGCCGCGTGCAGCGCCAGCGCTTTGAAGTTCACGAGCAGCCACACCAGAAACAGCGGGCGATAGTAATTGCGGTACTGAGGGTCTTTGAAGTTCCAAACGTCTTTGACGAAGTATCCCGGCGCCGCGTGCCAGTTGAGCGTGGTGTTGTGCACAATCTGGTGCTGGTCGTCGCAGACGCAGAAGCCAAAGCCGATGGCCCGCGCGTGAATCAGCACGGTCACGGCGACCAGTAAAACAATCATGATCCAGCGGCGTCGATTCAACATTGCGGCCCCATCCTTTTACCTGTCAGCTTGGCTTGTGCTTCCAAACTAACAGCCGCGCCCAGGAGCCGCAAGAATGCACGGTGCCCTATTCAAGCCCCGCACGGTGCCCCAGGTTCGCACGGTGCCCCAGGTTCGCACGGTGCCCCAGGTTCGCGAGCGCAGCGAGCTAACCTGGGACGCTTCCACGGTGCCCCATTCAAGCCCCGCAGTTGGGCTTGAGTGGGAAGCAAACACCGTCCCCAAAAAGTGTGCCGGGTGCCCCATCCTGGCCGCAGTTGCCAGGGTGGGGTCGTTGACTTTGTTGTGGAACTTGCCCTTACCTTTGCCCTTGTTTTTAAGGGTGTCTTCCTGAGAGGAGCGAAGAACCCCAGCGCGGTGGACAGCAAGGAGGACGCCCCAGGTCACCAACCATCCGAGTC
Source organism: Acidobacteriota bacterium (assembly GCA_031296105.1). Classification (GTDB taxonomy): domain Bacteria; phylum Acidobacteriota; class Terriglobia; order Terriglobales; family Acidobacteriaceae; genus TOLSYN. Next base: position 25,890 of record JARLGJ010000041.1, read on the forward strand.
GTCCTTCCCCCGCTACTGCTTCGCCGCGTGCCCCACCGGAATCGCGTACATCGGCAGAATTCCCTCCGGCAGCCCGGCCGTCTCCGCCGCTTCCTTCGGATTCAATCCGCCCACGGTCACGCCGCTCAGCCCCAGCGACGTCGCCTCCAGCACCAGATTCTGCGCCGCGTGTCCCGCTTCCAGATTCACAAACCTGTCCGCCTGCGCCGCCGGAAACTTCGCCTCCGCTCGCGCATAGTCCCCGGCAATCAGGAACACCTCCGGCGCCTTGTCCGAGGTCAGCTTCGCCCGCAGATCCGCCGTGCTCACCAGCTTCAGCTTGTGCCCCGCCGGAAGGTACTCATAAAATCCGCCGGCGCGCGCCACATAGACATGCAAAAAGTATTGCGCGTGCGCGCTGGGAGCCGTACGCTGTCCGCGCGGGCTGGTTATGCCCTGCGCCGCCCACAGCAGTTGACTCACCTGCCCCTCCGTCAGCGGCTGTTCGGTAAAGGCCCTTACGCTGCGCCGCGTGGCCAGCGCCTGGTTCAGCGTCATGCCGCCCGCCGTATCCGGCGCGGGCAAGGAAATTTCACTTCCGGGGGCGGCCTTCGACGTCTGCCCCGCCACCGGCACGGCCAGAGTTGCCATCACAAGAATCGATAAGAAAGCCATTCGACGCATTGCAAAAGTCCTCCTCAACGCGCCATTGGAACACACCGCGCGGGAAATTCCTACCTCCGGCGCGAGCCATGTCACCCAGCCCATTGACGTAGATCACAGCCGCAGGGTTATCTCTGTGAAGAGAATGGCTATGCTCCTAGAGGATTTTCTTTTATGGCTACTTTCCTACCCCAGGTGGGCGCCATGCTCACCCTGCCCGGCGATGCCGTGCGCCAGATCCTGTGGCGCTTCAGTGATCGCTTCGACCTGCAAATGCTGGTGCAATCCGCGCGCGCCGTCGCCCGCGGACAGGTGGCGCACATGGTCGCCGCCGGCGAGCGCAACACCCACGAGTGGACTCCCGCCAAGCAGCAGATGATGGAAGCCTTCGACAAAGCCGGCATCACCGCCGCCTTCATGGAGCCCGAGCAGGGCGGCTTCATCGCCGGTCCCAAGAATCTTGCCCTCGGCCTGGCGGCCTTCGAGCTCGCCTGGGTCGATGGCGGCGCCGCCACCGCCAGCCTCGCCGGCTTCCTCGCTCTCGCGCCCATTCACGAGCGCGGCACCCTTGAGCAGACCGCGCACTACATGGCGCTGGCCGCTCCGCCGCAGCCCGGAGAGGACCGCAAAGTCCGCCGCGGAGCCTTCGCCCTCACCGAGCCCATTCCCTACGTCGGCGTCGATACCGGCATCCTCAGCGGACGCCTGCGCGTGGCCGAGTGGAATGAGGGCCAGGAGCCTCTGCTCCACGTCGAAAAGCGCGGACGCTTCATCACCAACATCGCCTGCGCCGACTTCGTCACCGCCGCCGTCGAAAGCGGCGACCCGCGCATCAAAGGCTCCTGCGTCGTCATCCTCGAAGAAGGCGACCCCGGCTCCTTCGACCGCGGCACGCCGACGAAGAAACTCGTCCATCAGCTCAGCTCCACCGGCGATCCCATCTTCAGTCTCACCGTGCCCGCCAGCCGCATCGTCGGCGGCTACACCGTCAAGGACGGCGTGATCGTCCCCAACTTCTCGCACGGAGAAATCATCGAAGCCGTCTTCCGCCGCACCCGCGTCACCGTCGGCCTCATGACCTCGGCCAAGTTGCTCTCGGCCGTCGAGCCCGTCATCCGCTATCAGCGCGGACGCTTCCGCGGCGCGGAGTCCATCAAGGAAGGCAGCCTGCGCTACGAGATGGGCATCCAGCAGCGCGAAGACGCCCTGCAACGCCTGGTGGATGTCTGGGCCTCGGGCGAAGCCAGCGCGTCTCTGGGATTCGCTGCCGCCCGCCTCTTCGACGATCTCGACCCGCTCGAGCGTGAAAAGACCGCCCTCCTCGCTGAGCGCGGCATCGCCGGCGGCCGCGCCGAGATGAAGGCCATGCGCGAGGTCGAAGCCAAGGCCGTCGCGCTGCTCTCCGGCGACCTCGTAGACGCCCGCCGTGACGAGCTGGCCAGCGATCCCCTTGTGCAGTACGCGCTCCGGGACGCCGCCGCCAACGTCCTCTGCCCCGCCACCAAGCTCTGGAACACCGGCGAAGGCACCCGCATGATGCGCGAGGCCGTCAGCCTCATGGGCGGCTACGGCATCACCGAGGACTGCCCCGGTTTCCTGGCCAACAAGTGGATGGACGCCCAGCTCGAAGCCACCTACGAAGGCCCCGAGGCCGTGCAGCGCCGCCAGTTGACCATCACCATGACCAACGAGGTCTTCCTCGCCCAGTTCAAGGCGTGGACCAAGGAGATGCGCGCCATCGCCAGCGAGCGCCCCGGCTCCGGCGCATGCACTCTCGCCACCGCCATGACCATGTGGCTCTGGACGCTCAACTACACGCAGCACGCCACCGACGCCGACGGCAACAAGCTCTACCACGGCCAGCGCCAGGGCGTAACCTTCGCCTTGGCCGATGCCCTTTGCTGGCTCCTGGCCGCCCGCTGCCAGATTCTCGATGTCGAAGAACTCGAAGCGCGCGGCCCCCTCGATGCCGTCGTCGCCGAGGACTTGCCCGCGACGCTGCAATTCCTCCGCGACCTCTGCCACGTGCAGTCCGCCCGCGCCTCCGGAGAGGTCTCGCGCATCTGCGCCGAGCTTGTCTATGGCTACAACCGCCATCCCGCATGGGACGCCGAGGGACACAAGGCCTGCTTCCTCTCCGACGAGCTCGACGAGTACGAGGGCTTCATCCCCGGACTCGGCGCGGTGGCCACCGACGTCATCGGCGTCAGCGGCTCGCATCCGGTGAAGGCCGGTCCCTGCGCCGGTTGCGCTGGATCGCTCGACTTCCTCCACCTGCAAAACAAGCTGGCCACCTGCCTCACCGGCAGCCGCCTGGCCAAGGACCGCGCCGCCGGAACCGTCAGCAAGGTCATGATCCCCGAGGCACTGGATTACCCGCAATGAGCGATGCGCAGTTCGCGGTAGAAGGTCAAACAATCGAACGCCAAACCATGGAGGTGGACATTGCCTGTGTGGGCTTTGGCCCCGCCATGGGAGGCTTCCTCACCACGTTGACGCGCGAGATGGCCGCCCATCCCGACGACCCCGCGCTGCAAAGCCGCGTGATGCCCGGCATGCCCCTGCAGGTTCTCTGCTACGAGCGCGCCGATGACCTCGCCGCCGGCGTCAGCGGCGTCGTCACCGCGGCCAAGGCCATCCGCCAGAGCTTCCCGGAGCTGGTCTCGTCCGCGGTGCCCATGCTAGCGCCCGTCAAGAACGAGAAAGTCCTCTACCTGCTCGACCCGCTTGGCGCAAGCAAGCGCAGCGTGGCCCTCAAGGCAGGCGATCTGCTGCTGCGCGGCGCGGCCCGCGACCACGCCTACGAGTTGCCCTTCACGCCCGAGTTCCTCAACAAGCACGACGGTCTCGTGCTCTCCATCGGCCAGTTCAATCAGTGGGTGGCCAACGAGGTGATGATGACCGGCATGGCGCAGCTCTGGCCCGGCAGCCCGGTAAGTGAGGCGCTCATCGAAGGCGATGCGGTCAAAGGCGTGCGCCTCGCCGATCAGGGCGTCCTTCGCGACGGTGCGCCCGATGCGGGCTACATGCCGGGCATGGACGTACACGCCGCGCTGACCGTCGTCGGCGACGGGCCGGTAGGTCCGGTCGGCCAGAGTCTTGATCGCCACTTCGGAATGCCCTTCGGCAACCAGACGCGCGAGTGGGCCTTGGGCATGAAGATGGTCGTCGAACTCCCCGAGGACACGCCGCTCACCGAGGGCACCGTCTGGCACACCTTCGGCTTCCCCGAGCCGGAGATCTTCGGCTTCCTCTACGTGCATCCCGAGCGCCTCGCCTCGGTGGGCATCTTCGTCCCCTCGTGGTTGAAGAATCCGCAGCGCACCGCCTATCGCACGCTTCAGCATTACATCCAGCATCCGTATTTGTGGCGCTACCTCAAGAATGCCCAGATGCGCTCCTGGAGCGCGAAATCCCTGGCCGAAAGCGGCACCCACGGCGAACCTTACCTCTGCGGCAACGGCTACGCGCGCATCGGCGAAGGCAGCGGCAGCACCAACATGCTCACCGGCAGCGGCGTGGATGAAGCCTGGGCCACCGGCATGCAACTGGCCGAAGCCACCCTCGAACTGCTGCGTGAAGGCCGCGAGTTCACCCAGGAAAATCTGCAAGCCACCTACGTCGCCCGCCGCCGCCTCAGCTCCGTTGAACAAGGCGTGCAGCAGGCCAAAAACGCGCGCAACGGCTTCCAGACCGGAGTCGTCACCGGACTCATCGGCATGGGACTCGCCGGCCTCACCAACGGCAAGTTGGCCGTTGGCGGCAACATTCCCCGCGCCGATCAGCAGATCGCGCCGCTCGAACAATCTTTTTCCGCCGCGCAGCTCGAAAAAGCGCGGGCCGCCGTGCAGCAGGGCGCGCTCTTGCAGGACGCGCTCATGGACGCCACTGGCTGGCCGCCCATCGAGTACGACGGACGCATTCTCGTCTCGCATCAGGACGCGCTGCTGATGGGAGGCAAGGTACAGGCCGCACCCGGCTTCGCCGATCACGTTCTCTTCCGCGACCCCGCTCTCTGCGAGCCATGCCGCGAGCGCACCTGCATCGCGATGTGCTCCGGACAGGCCATCACCGAAGGCGACGGCCGCGTCCCGGCCTTCGACCGCGAGAAGTGCGTCCACTGCGGGGCATGTCTGTGGAACTGTGCCCACTCGACGGACGGCAAACACACAAACGTTGATTTCCGCGCCGGTGCCGGAGGCTTCCATTCGGCGGAGAATTAGGTTTCAAGGTTTCGGAGGCACAAACAGGTTGTCCATTGTGCCCCAGGTTCGGCGCGCGCAGCGCGGCTAACCTGGGAAGACGAATTTATATAAGGATTGATCGATGCCCAACAGTTTTCAAATCGTAGTTTGTTCCAGCCTCGTGCCGGACCCCTTGCAGACGCTCGAGCCCGTCGCCGGCCCCGCGCTGAAAAATGAAATGATGCTCCCCGCCGTGCTCGATCCCTGGGCCGCCTGCTCGCTTTACGAGGCCGCCGCGCTAGCCGCGGCCCATCCCGGCAGCAAGGTCTATCTCGTCGCCATGGCGCCCAAGGCCAAGCTGCAACAGGTCATGATGACCGTGGCGCAAAAAGTTCCCTTCGAGCTCGTCGCTCTCGACGGCCCTCTCGGCGGCTTCACCGACGCGCAGTCCACCGCCGCCGCTCTCGCCGAAGCCATCGCGGCCATCCCCGCGCTCGACCGCAGCAAGCTCCTCCTCTTCGGCGGCTGGGAGTCGGCCTCGCGCGGCGCGGGCGTCACCCTGCAAACCGCCGGCGAACTTCTCGGCATCACCGAGCAGTTCCAGGGCGTCGATCAGCTCACCGTCCGCGACGACGGCCAACTCGAAGTCCTCGAGCGCGTCGAAGGCGGACGCCATCAAGTCTCCCTCTGCCAGGGCGCACCCGCCGTCTTCGGATGGGCCACCGGCAACCTCGCCGAGCCGCGCAACTCGCCGCAAATGGGCATGGCCAACATGCGCGGCATCACTCCGGCCTTGATGAAGGCCAAGCCCGTCAAGCTCGACGCCAACGGACTGAGCTACGTCTCGGCCGCGGTGCCCAAACAAACGCGCGAGACGCGCCTCGTCCGCGACATGCCCGCCGAAGAGATCGCCCGCGAAATCGTCGCGTGGATGGCCGAGTAGCCAGGGAGCAGACAATCATGGAAAAAATTTTTGTATTGACACATGTCGATGAATCGGGCACGGCGCTCGCCAAGGCCTCTCTTGAAGCCGTCTCCGCCGCCGTCGAACTCGCCAAGTCCTTCTCTGCCGAATTGACGATTGGCCTTCTCGGCGCAGACGTTGCTCAAGCCGCAGCACAACTCGCCGGAGCCGCGCCCAAAGTTCTCGCCGTCACCGGCCAAGCCTTTGCCCAGCCGCGCTACGCCACCGACGCCGCCGCCTGCGAGGCTCTCGTCAAGGCCGCGGCCCCGACGATTGTTCTCGCGCCCTCCACCGCGCGCTTTGCCCGCGTCATGGCCGGCGTGGCGCACCGCGCGGGCGGCGCGATCGACACACACATCACCGCCGTCAGCCCGTCCTTGGAGGCCACTCGCTGGTTCTATCGCCAGCGCATTGAAGCCGTCGTCAAGCGCGAGCGGCGTCCCTGGTTCCTCCTGCTCGATGCCGGAACCCACGCGGCCTATTCCGCCACGGGCGCGGCTCCGGCCGTCGAAGCCGTCGCCGTCGCCGCTCCCGCCTCGCGCACCACGGTCGCGGGCACGCGCTCGCCGCAGCAGGGCGAGCAGACCATCCGTCCCAACGCCAAGCTCTTGTTCGTCGCCGGTGCCGGATGGACCAAGAAGCAAAGCGACGGCCAGGTGCACGCCGCAGACGCGGAGAAACTCATCCTCGGCTTCCTGCACGCGGCCGATGCCTCGCTCGGCAGCAGCAAGAGCCTGGTCGATCAGTCGGGCGAGAATCAGGCGACGCTCAAGTTCATGACGCACCTCAACCAGATTGGCCAGACCGGCGCGACGCCGCGCCACGCCAAGGGCCTTTCCACCTGCTGCCACGGCGAGGAGCCGCACGTCGTGGGCTGGCGCTTCGTCAACGAACGCCGCGCCATCAATCTGGACGCCAACTGCGGATGGGCTCGCGGCAAAGCCGACGTGGTCTATCTTGCCGACGCCTTCCAGGTGATGGCCAAGGTCAACGAGCTGCTGGAGAAGTAGTAGCCGCCGCGAGCGTCTTGTCACCCCTCGCGACACTGCCGGTGCCCCATTCAAGCCCCGCCGTTGGGCTTGAGTGGGAACATTCGCTTGTGATCAGGTTCGTTGTTGTGCCCCAGGTTCGACGCGCGAAGTGCGGCTAACCTGGGACGTACTTTCTTTCCGGCCGGGTGCCCTACCCTAGCCGTAGTTGCTAGGGTGGGGCCGTTGCTCTTTCCGTTGCCTTTGCTCCTCAACCTTGAAACCTTGAAACCCGCCCCTCCCGCGCTACCATATCCATCAAGGAGACTCTCCATGCTGGCCACATTTACCGTCATTCCTCTCGGCGTGCCCGATGGCGCCAAGCATCTCATCGCCGAGGCCCTGAAGATTGTCGATGCCTCGGGCCTTTCCTACCAGCTCGGTCCCATGGGCACCACTCTGGAAGGCGAATCCGGCGAGGTGATGCAGGTGGTCATGCAGTGCCACAAGCGCCTGCTGGAGCTGGCTCCGCGCGTGATGACCAGCATTCTCATCGACGAGCGCCCCGGACACACCGGCCGCCTCAAGGGCAAGGTGCAGGATGTGGAGGAGCTTCTCGGCAAACCTCTGCGCCGCGAATGAACGTGATGCAGGCCTCCTGTTTCTGCTTTTGCAACCACTTATCGGCGCTGGCCAAGGTGCGTCCCCATTTCCCACTTCCATGCCCTGCGGTGTAACATTGAATTCGGACTTTATGAGTGGAACACGACGGTTGTTGAAACAACTGCTGATTGCAGCTTTCCTGCTGGTGGCCTCGGTCACCGCGGCCGTGGCGCAGGAAGAGCGTGCGCCCGAGGCGCTTTTTGAATCGGCGCAATGCCTGGTCAACGATGCGCACCACTGGGTTTCCGTGGAAGGCATCAAGCAGTTGGAGCTTTCCTACCTCACCGAATCCAAGACCTTCGGCGGACACAAATATATTTATGTCGTGGTCTGGGATTCTCCGAAGCACCAGCAGGGCACCATTTACGACGTCCGCCTGTTGAGTGGTGAGCATCGCGGCGGCTACAGCGTCGAGAACAACGCGCAGTTCACCTACAACAAGGAAAAGGACGAAGTTTCCTTCCTTGAACCCCCTTTGGGCGGCGAATTCCGCCAGCATCAGTTGACCACCACGATCCTGAAGATTGCGCATCGAAAAAAGTGGTATGAGGCGCAGGTGAAGCAGTTGCTGCATCCCTCGCCCAAGCTGCATTGTGAAACGAATGTAGAGGACGTGGTGCCGGCAAAGTCCGCGGCCACTCCCGCAAAAGAGTAAGTTCCCGGGGCCGCCTCTGCGCACCGGTTCTGTCTTCTGGCCGTAGGCCGTCCCCCCAAAAAGATTGTGCCTTATCCCCGTTTGGTGGATTTTGGCACTAAATTGCCGGGTTTAAGATACTTTTCCATCGCGGAATGCATCTTAATTCGGTAGTAGTTGCAGTTTGTTGTGAATTGCGCCGGTCTCCCCTCAATGTTTCGCGCCGTTTGCGGAGGAGCAGGATGGGCCAGCGCCAAGAAATAGTTTCTGGAGGATTCAAATCCAATGTTCGTCAATCAACGATTTTTCCGTCTTGCTCTTCTTGCCCTCGCGGCCGCCGTTATGACGCCGTCCGCCATGTGGGCGCAGAAGGACGACAGCCGCATCGACGTCTTTGCCGGCTACTCCTTTCTGCATCCCGGTGGCACCATTGCGCAGACCCCGCTCGATGGTCTTGCCCCTACCAAAGCCAATTCCATCAAGCTGGACGATCTCAAGAAGGGCTTCGGCATCGACGGCACCTACAAGTTCAAGCCCTGGTTCGGATTGAAAGCGGCCGTCAACGGCCACTACTCCGACCCCGCCGACTTCCACATGGTCATGGGCGGCCCCGTGTTCATCCTGCCGCTGGATCATGTCAGCTTCTTCGGTGAAGCTCTCGGCGGAATCTCGCACGTCTCTCCTGCCGGCGGACTGCACTCCGGCACGGCCGGCGCTGCGGCTCTCGGCGGCGGCATGGATCTCTGGCTCACCAAGCACTGGGCGTGGCGCGTCATCCAGGCCGATTACATCTATCAGAACCAGGCGCCTTCCAACATTGGCGGCGCGGGTGACTTCAACGGCGCCCGTATCCAGAGCGGCATCGTGTACGGTTTTGGCAGCTTTGCCGCCAAGACCGCTCCGGCCGCGGCCTGCTCCGTTACGCCTTCCGAAGTTCTCGTCGGCGAGACCGTGACGGTCTCCGCCAGCGGCAGCAACTTCAACCCCAAGCACACCGTCGCGTATGCCTGGAGCGGCGCCGGCGTCAAGAGCATGTCCTCTTCCGCCACCATCGCCACCGCCGACCTGGCCCCTGGCACTTACAAGGTCAACGCCACCATCACTGACACCAAGGACGCCAAGGCCTCGGCCGGTTGCTCGGCTTCGTTCCTCGTCAAGCCGCTGCCGCCCAAGAATCCTCCGGTGGCCAGCGCCTCGGCCTCGCCTGCCAGCTCGGTTGTGGGAACCCCGGTGAAGATCGCCGTTTCCTGCTCCAGCCCTGACGGCGTGCCCGTCTCGGTCTCCGGTTGGACCGCGACCTCCGGCACCATCAACGGCAGCGGCAACTACGCCACCGTGGATACCACCAACGTCGCTCCTGGCAACGTCACCGTCGATGCCACCTGCACCGACGCGCGCGGTCTCTCCACCCAGGCCTCCACTTCCTTCGCCGTCGAAGCCGCTCCGGCTCCGGTGATCGATCGCAAGCTGGAAGCCCGCCTGTCTCTACACAGCGTGTACTTTGTCACCGCCAAGCCCACCGTCAAGGAGCCCACCGTCGGCCTGCTCAAGTCGCAGGAAAAGACGCTGTCCACCCTGGCTGCGGACTTCAAGGCCTACAGCGAGTCCAACCCCAGCGCGCACCTGATCCTCGAAGGTCACGCCGATGTCCGCGGCTCTGCCGCCTACAACCAGTCTCTTACCGAGCGCCGCACGGCCATCGTCAAGAGCTACCTGGTCCAGCACGGCGTCCCCGAGTCGGTCATCGAGACGCGTCCGCTCGGCGCTGCCCACAACCTCACTGCCGCCCAGGTTAAGGAATCGGTGGAAGAGGATAAGGATCTTTCGGCGGCGGAGAAGACCCGCATCCTGAAGAACGAAAAGGTCATCATCTGGGCCAGCAACCGCCGCGTGGACGTCACTCTGAAGGCCACCGGCATGTCGGAGACCTCGGTGCGCAAGTTCCCCTTCAACGGCGCCGACTCCCTCACCCTGCTGGGCGCTGAGAAGGCTCCCGCACACAAGAAGGCCGTGAAGAAGTAGTTCACTTCAGGCGGAAAATAACTCGGCCGGGTGGTTCGCCACCCGGCCTTTTTCTTTGCGCGCATTTGTTCCATCCTGTGCCCCAGATTCATCTTGTGCCCCAGGTTCGCGAGCAACGCGAGCTAACCTGGGTTCAGCCTTGTGCCCCAGGTTCGCGAGCAACGCGAGCTAACCTGGGTTCAGCCTTGTGCCCCAGGTTCGCGAGCAACGCGAGCTAACCTGGGCTCAGCCTTGTGCCCCAGGTTCGCGAGCAACGCGAGCTAACCTGGGCTCAGCCTTGTGCCCCAGGTTCGCG
>JARLGJ010000006.1 GCA_031296105.1 Acidobacteriota bacterium
ACCAGGTTGCCTTCGTAGGCGCGGCTGTGGATCACCATGCCGGCTTCAATTGCAGCCAATACGGCGCCCTCCTGCTGCGGGATGCGCAGTTCGGCGGAAAGAATCGGATCGGAGTGGAGCGCCGCATCAATGGCGGCGAGCAGCGCATCCATGCCTTCGCCGGTCACGGCCGAGACGGCGACCTCGCCGGTTCTGCCGAGAAGCCCTTCGCGCTCGTGGGCTCCGAGCAGGTCGATCTTGTTCAGCACTTCGATGCGCGGCTTGCCGAGTGATTCCAACTCGTCCAGGACTTTTTCCACCTGGACCTTCTGTTCCTCGCCGTAGGTGGAAGCGGCGTCGCGGATGTGGAGCAGCACCTCGGCTTGCGCTACCTCTTCAAGTGTCGCGCGGAAGCTGGTGACGAGCGTGTGCGGCAGATTGCGGATGAAGCCGACGGTGTCAGAAAGCAGCACCTTGCGCCGGCTGGGCAACTCGATGGCGCGTAGCTTTGGGTCAAGCGTCGCAAACATGCGTGCGGACTGTAGCACGTGCGCGCCGGTCAGTCGGTTGAACAGAGTGCTCTTGCCGGCATTGGTGTAGCCGACCAGGGCCACTGTGGGCACAGGCACCGACTCGCGCCTTTGCCTCTGCTGTTTGCGGACGCGGCGCACGGCGTCGAGATCCAATTTCAACTGGTCGATGCGCCGATTAATCTGCCGGCGGTCGGTTTCGAGCTTGGTTTCACCGGGGCCGCGCGTCCCGATGCCGCCGCCCAGTTGCGACATGGATTTACCCCGCCCGGTGAGGCGTGGCAGCATGTACTCAAGCTGAGCGAGTTCGACCTGCAACTGCCCCTCGCGGGTTCGTGCGTGGCGGGCAAAAATGTCCAGGATCAACTGCGTGCGGTCCAGCACGCGGCAGGGAAGCGCCGCCTCAAGATTACGCAGTTGGGTGGGTGTGAGGTCGTGGTCGAAGAGCACCAGGTCGGCTTCGACTGAAGCTACTACGCCCGAAATCTCCTCCACCTTGCCCGAGCCCACCAGCGTGGCCGGATCGGGCTTGGCGCGCCGCTGCAAGATCTCGGCGGCAACGACACCGCCGGCGCTCGTGACCAGTTCGCGAAACTCAGCGAGAGACTCCTCGGCGTCCAGCGCTGTCAGGTTCTGCGACGGTTCCGTGGAAACGCTGCTTTGAGAGGAAGAGGGGAGAGAGTCTGAGTCAGGCGCGTCCGGACGCACTGCCACCTTGCGCGCTCCGGTTAAAGCGGCGCGACTACCCGCGGAGCGGATGGCAATATCCACTCCTACCAGGACCGCGCGTTCAGGCCTTGCGCCTATGCCGCCGGTCCCGCGATTCTCACTCGCCAATCGAGGCCGCTCCCCGCGTGCTATCGCGGCTCCGCACTGATCGGAGTTGCGTTGGGCACGGCTATCGGCGTCCCAGGGACGCCCGTTGCAATGGCACTCGGACGATGCTCTGTTGTGTGCATCACGCTCCGGTTGCTCACTACGGTTGAAATGGCGTGTTTGAAGATCAACTGCTCCTGGCTATTGTTTTCCAGTAGCACCGAATATTTGTCGAAGGACCGTATTTTTCCGGTCAGCTTGACGCCGCTGACCAAATAGATCGTAATTGGGGTTTTGTCCTTGCGAACGGTGTTCAGAAATGTGTCCTGAATGTTTTGTGCCGGCTTGTTCTCCATGTGCCGATCTCCTGCTCTCTTCTTGAAGGGTTGGATTTTCTGTACTGCACTTACGTTAAAAAGCAAAACCGCGGGCACGGTTCTGGCAACCCCGGAACCGGCAATTCCCGCAATGTGTCAACAATAGAACGGTTTGCGGGTCTTTTCAACCCTGGATTTCGTCAAATACTGTCAAAGCTCCGTTTTGTCGATCCGCGAGGGAACGGAATGCCCCTGCGGTTGATCGATGGAGCTAGCTACGACTGGTAAAATAACTGCGTGCAAGACAGCGCAATTCCGCCCGTGAACTCCTCTCCCGTGACCCAGCCTGTACCAATGCTGGACCTGAAGCGCCAGTACCAGCCCCTCCACCAGGAACTGCTGGCGGCCGTAGGGCATGTTCTTGAGACGCAGCAGTTTATCCTTGGCGAGCAGGTCGCCGCTTTTGAGCAGGCCGCCGCCCATCAACTGGGAGTATCTCACGCTCTGGGATGCTCCTCGGGAACCGACGCCCTCTGGCTCGCGCTGGCCTCTGCCGGAATTGGGCCGGGTTCGACCGTTCTCACCACCCCCTTCAGCTTTTTCGCTTCGGTCAGCTCAATTCTTCGCGCTGGCGCTACCGCCGTGCTGGCCGACATCGATCCGACCACCTTCAATCTTTCCCCCACCGCCGTCGAAGCGGTTCTGGATGGGCCGCAGGGCAAGGCCGTTCGCGCCATTCTGGCTGTCCACCTCTACGGCCAGTGTGCCGATTGGACTGCCTTTGGCCGTATTGGGCACGAGCGCGGGGTGAAGCTCATCGAAGATGCCGCGCAGGCCTGGGGCGCGGAGTGGAATGGCGTGAAGGCTGGCGCGCTGGGTGATGTGGCCGCCTTCAGCTTTTATCCCACCAAGAACCTGAGCGCAGCGGGCGACGCCGGTATGGTGACGACGAATTCCGATGTAATTGCCGAGCGCGCCAAGATGCTGCGCCAGCACGGTATGCGCCGCCGCTATTACCACGACGAGATTGGCTGGAACACGCGCATGGACGGCTTTCAGGGCGCGATTCTCGCGGTCAAATTGCGCTACGTCGGCGGCTGGAATCATGCCCGCCATACGGTTGCCCGGCGCTATCAGGCGATGTTTCATGCTGCGGGACTGGCCGAGGCTGGGCCTTATCCAAGCCGCGGTGTTGTGCTGCCGCACGAGGCCGCAGGTAGCCGCCATGTATGGCACCAGTACGTGATCCGCACCGCACGCCGCGACGCGCTACGCGCGTTTCTTGCGGAGCGCAAGATTGGGTCGGAGATTTACTATCCGGTTCCGCTGCACATGCAGGAGGCGCTGAAGTGCCTTGGGTACGGTGCGGGCAGCTTCCCTGAGGCAGAGCGGGCCGCGCGCGAAGTGCTGGCGTTGCCGATCTTCCCGGAGTTGCGTGAGGACGAGCAGCAGACGGTGGTCAGCGCGATTGCCGAGTTTCTCAGCTAGAGCGTTTTCTGCAAGGGTTCGGTAGATCCTCGTGAGCGGCTTGACGGAGGGAGCGTGGGGCTTCAGCCCCACGAAATTCATCTGCGGAATAGAGGGCCTGAACAGGCTGCGGAAAAAGGGTTGATGATCATCACTGCTCAACTCCGGGGTTGGGATTAAGACAGAGATATGCGTGGTGAAGACAAGCAGCAGGCGGCGATGTTTAGTTATGTAACCCTGGAGCAGCGGATACCGTTGGATC
>JARLGJ010000042.1 GCA_031296105.1 Acidobacteriota bacterium
GCGCGCACCCGGCGGCTGCCCGTGGGACCGCGAGCAGACCTTTGACTCCATTAAAAAATACACGGTAGAAGAGACCTACGAGGTTCTGGAGGCGATTGAGAATCGCGACTGGGACGAGCTGCCGCAGGAACTCGGCGACCTCCTGTTGCAGGTGCTCTTTTACTCCGAAATGGCCAAAGAGGATGGACACTTCTCCATCGACCAGGTGCTGGAGGCGCTCACCAGCAAGCTGGTGCGCCGCCATCCGCACGTCTTTGGCGAGGTGGAGGCCGCGACCAGCGGCGAGGTGCTGCGCAACTGGGAGGCCATCAAGCGCCAGGAGCGCGCGGAGAAAGCGGGCGGCGACGATGCGCCCAAGCCTTTGTTGGATACGGTGGGCACGGCCATGCCCGCGCTGCTGGAGGGGTTGAAGCTCTCCAACAAGGCGGCGCACGTGGGCTTTGACTGGCCCAACATTGACGGACTCTTCGACAAGCTGAAGGAAGAAGCCGGCGAGCTGCGGCGCGAGGTGGATAAGATTCCCGCACCGGGGCCGCAGCCCATTGGGCGCGGTGTGGCCGGTGCGCGCGGCGTAACGCGCGAGGCGGCGTTGCAGGCTCGCCTGGAGGATGAAGTGGGCGACCTGCTGTTTACCGTGGTAAACCTGGCGCGCTATCTGGAGGTCGATCCCGAATCGGCGCTGCGGCACACCAATCGCAAGTTCCGCCGCCGCTTTGGACAGGTGGAAGAAGGACTGCGCACCGCGGGCAAGGAGCTGGGTTCGGCTACACTGGAGGAGATGGAACAACACTGGCAGGCAGCGAAGGAGAACGAACGGTGAGCGAGCGCATGGAAACAACATTCTCCGGACTGAGTTTGCGTACCTGTCACACGGTGGGCGAGTTTCGCCAGGTGCTGGCCCTGCAAAAAGAAGTGTGGGGCTTCGAGGACATCGAACTGGTTCCGGTGCGCATGTTCGTGGTCGGGGAAAAGATCGGCGGCCACGTTATCGGCGCCTTCGACCAGGAAAAGCTGGTGGGCTTCGCCTTCGGCCTGCCCGGCGTGCACAGCGGCGTGCCCTACATCCACTCCCACATGGCGGCCGTGCACAGTGACTGGCGCAACACGGGATTGGGACGGGCGTTGAAGCTCTTTCAGCGCGAGCTGGTGCTGAGCCAGGGCTACCGCTTGATGGAGTGGACCTTCGACCCGTTGGAGATCAAGAACAGCTACTTCAACCTGGAGCGCCTGGGAGCCGTGGCGCGGCGCTACGTGGTGAATCAGTACGGCATCACGGGATCGTTTTTGCAGGGCGGGTTGCCGACGGATCGCCTGGTGGCCGAGTGGTGGCTCAACTCCGACCGCGTGCGGCAGACGCTGGAAGAAGGGAAGCGTCCAGCGGTGGAGACGGTGGCGAAGGTCGAGGTTCCGGCCGAGATTTACACCTGGAAGGCCGCGAATGAAACACGTCCCAAGGCCGCCGAGGTGCAGCGGCACATTCGCGAGGAGCTGACGAAGTATCTCGGCGAAGGCCTGGCCGTGGTGGGCTACGAGCGCGACGCGGAAGGCAACGGAGCGTTTCTGCTGGGCGCGTGGAGCGAGCCGAAAGAATAGTCTGCGCGCGTGGCGCAAAAGAAAACTGGCCGGAGCGATCCGGCCAGTTGCTGTTTGAGTCCAATGTTTATGCTACTTGTACAGCATGTCTTCCCTGAGTGATGAAAACCTTGAGGCGTTAGGGTGTTGTCAGGGCATGGCTTTAGCCATGCCGCTAAGCAGATGAAAGCGATCCGGGCTTTAGCCCCTGAGGCAATCAATCTCTCAGCGGCTGAAGCCGCGTTTTTTGCTTCGACTGAATGGCGCGACTAAAGTCGCGCCCTGACAATAGACTTTCAACATCGATATTCTTCCCAGTCTATGAAGCCGTGCTCCGACAAAGCCGCTTTCGTTAAAGTTTCCGTTACACCCACTCGCCTTTGCGCATCAGCGGTTCCACGGTGCCGGAGTGCGTGATGCCGTCGATATCCAGCGCGCCGTTGCCGATCATCCAGTCCACGTGGATCAGGCTTTCATTCGCGCCCTTGGCGGCCAGCTCCTGCGGAGAGAGTTTGCTGCCGTTGCGCACGCAGTCGGCATAGGCCTGTCCGAGGGCGATGTGCGAGGCGGCGTTCTCGTCGAAGAGTGTATTCAGGAAGGTGAGTCCGCTGGCGGAGATGGGCGAGGAGTGCGGCACCAGTGCGGCTTCTCCCAGGCGGCGCGAGCCTTCATCGGTATCCAGCAACTTTTCCAGCACTTCCTGTCCGCGGTGGGCGCGGGCGTCCACAATGCGGCCTTCGGAGAAGCGCACCTGTATATCCTCGATCATGGTTCCCATGTAGCTGAGCGGCTTGCTGGCGGTCACCGTGCCTTCGGCGCGGTCCTTGTGCGGTGTGGTAAAGACCTCTTCGGTGGGAATGTTCGGGATGCAATAGACGCCGTTGCCGGCCTCGGTGCCGCCGCCCATCCACATGTGATCGTCGGCCAGGCCCAGGCGGAAGTCGGTGCCCGGGCCTTGGTAGTGCAGCGCGGCATAACGCTTCTCGTTCAGGTGCGCGGCGCGCTTTTGCAGGCCGGCGTCATGCGCCTTCCAGGCCGCCACGGGATCTTCCACGTCGATGCGCGAGGTGAAGAAGATGGCCTCCCAGAGTTTGGCCAGCGCCGCGTCGGGCGCGTCGTTGGGAAACATCGATGCGGCCCAGGCGGGCGTGGCTCCGGCGACGATGGTCCAGTTGATGTCGTGGCGCGAGATCGGCTCCAGCGCGGGACGGTAGGCGATGGAGTTGGCGCGGTTGGCGCGGCTCACCTTGGCCGTGTCCTCGTTGGAGAGCAGCTTGGGATCGGCACCGGTGATGGCCAGCCGCGCCGAACCTTTGTGGAAGGCCGAGGCCATGCCCTCGTAGAGCCACGCGGGCGCGTGGTCAAAGCCTTCGTCGCGCGAATAGCGGTAGCGCGCCAGGGTGAGCGCATCATCGCTAAGCAGAGTGGTCACCAGCGAGGCTCCGGCGCGGTAAGCCTGCTCGGTGATGCAGCGCGCCAGGGGCAGGGTATCCACCGAGGCGGTCATCACCAGTTCCTGCCCGGGCTTCAGTCCCAGGCCCACGTGAATAGCCACCGCGGCCAGCTTGTCGAGTTTCTGTTCCAGAGAGAGTTTGGTCTCAATCATCGAATTCATACCTTTATGGATGCCGTGCGGCCCGCCGCGGACTTCGCCGGGCGGGAAAAAATCGTCAAGCCAGTTCCAGCACAATCGGCGTGTGGTCGCTGGGTTTCTCTTCGGCGCGCGGCGCGCCATCGATGGTGCAGTCCTTCAGCCGCGGCGCGGCCGCTGGCGAGAGCAGAAAGTGGTCGATGCGGATGCCGCGGTTCTTCTGGTAGTTGTCGCGGAAGTAGTCCCAGAAAGTGTACTGTCCCGTCTCGCCGGGATGCAGCGTGCGGAAGGCGTCGGTGTATCCCGCGGCAAGGAACTCGCGATAGAGCGCGCGCACCTCGGGCTGGAAGAGCGCGTCCTTCAGCCAGGCCTCGGGCTTGTGGCAGTCAATTTCTTCGGGGATCACGTTAAAGTCGCCGCCGATGACCACGGCCTCGCCTGCGGCAATCCACTCGGCCATGCGCTGCTGGATGCGCTTCATCCACGCCAGCTTGTAGGCAAATTTGGGGCCGTCCACGGGATTGCCGTTGGGCATGTAGACGTCCACCACGCGCAGGCTGCCGGTGCGCACTTCCAGATAGCGTGCGTGCGTGTCGGTCTCGTCGCCGGGCAGAGCCGTGGCCAGGGTTTCAAGCGGCAGGCGGGAGAGAATGGCCACGCCGTTATAGGTCTTCTGGGTCACGGCCGCGCTCTCGTAGCCCAAAGGCCGGAAGTCCTCGGCGGGAAACTCCGTGCCCTTTAACTCCTGCAACAGGAGCACGTCGGGCTGCGTGGCGGCCAGCCAGCGCTTGACGTGCTCAAGGCGGGCGCGGATCGAATTGACGTTCCAACTGGCAATGCGCATGGAAAGCATTCTATCGCGACGTGGCGGTTCTCGCGCGGAGCCGGCGGGGATGGAAAAAACGCGGCGTATAATTCCCTCGCAAGAGGCTCTGTAAATCCCATATGGTCTTACTGGTAGAGGAATGCCCGAAGGCATAACAGGCTCCCGGCACCGCTGGCTTTTGTACGCTGCCGGCCTGTTGCTGCTGCTGGCGCCCTCGTTTTTTGCGGTGTCGCGGCAGAGCCTTTGGCCGGACGAGGCGGCCTCGGCGTACTTCGCCGGCCACGCCGCGCTCTTCCAGCTTCCCGGGGCGCAGGACATGGCCATGGCGGCGCAGATGCCGGGCTATCATGTGCTGCTCACGCTGTGGGTGCGCCTCTTTGGGGATTCCGAGTTTGCCCTGCGGGCGATGAACCTGCCGTTCGCCGCGCTGTTCCTCGTCTCGCTGCTGGCGCTGGCCGGGCGCGGCGGCTGGAGCCTGGTGGTCCCGTTCGCTTTCTATCCCCTGTTGATTTACTACGTGAACGAATGCCGTCCCTATGTAGCGGTAATGGCATGCACGGCGGCGGCCTTGGCTTGCCTGGAGCGCTCGCGCCGGGACAATTCGCCGGGACTGATCTGGGCCTGCGCAGGGTTTCTGCTGGCCGCATTCTGCCTGCACTTGTTGGGTGCGTTGGCTCTTGGCTTTGTATTCGTTTACTGCCTACTGGATGGGGAAACGCGGCGCTGGCTGCTGGGCGGATGGCGTAACTATGGCAGCGCCGTGGCCGTGCTTGCCGTGGCTTCCGCGGGCTTGCTTGGCTATTACCGCGGGCTGGGCATCTCGCAGGCGGCGGCCACGGCAGCGGCCGCCACGGGAAGAGCGCCGAGCGGATGGAAGAACGCGGCTTTCTTTTTCTACGAGGTGCTGGGCTTCGATGGGCTTGGTCCGCCGCGCAACCAGATGCGCGCCGGAGGCAACGCTACGCTGTTCCTGCCGTACTCCGGCTGGATGGCCCTGGGCGCACTGGCAGCACTGTTCCTTGCCGTTGTCTTTGTCCATAACTGGCGTAGCCGGACAAAACGGGCGGCTCTGCTGATGGCCGGTAGCATGTCGGCGGCGATTCTTCTGGCCCTGGCCGGACTGACGCTGGGCGCGCGGGCGCTTTCCTTCAGCTTTCTGGGACGCCACGCAATGCCACTGGCGGCCGGCGTGTGCAGCGTGCTGCTACTGGCGCTGCGGTCTGAGAAGAACTCGGCCCTGCGCCTGGCGGGCTGGACTTTGCTGCTTGTGACATGGGGCGCGTCGTCGGCGCATCTGGTGATGAGCTATCCCTATGGCAAGGACGATGCCCGCACGGCCTTGCAGATTGCCCGCGACAGCAAATTGCCCATTCTGTGGAACGCCGACGGGCTGAACGCGAACTATTACAATGGCTGCGAAGAGGCGGTGGCGCCGTCGTTAGTGCATCCCTTGCTGGCTGGAGCCGGTACGCATTGGGTCTGCACCATACCGTTGCGCATTCTTGATTTGTCCGGCGGAGTCTATGCGGGCCGAGTGCTGCGAAGCTTGCCGCGCGGGCGCTACGTTCTGGTGCTGGGAAAGCAGGACATCTACGACCCACAGGGCGCTCTGCGCGAGGCTATTGCGGATGCTCCCGGAAGAACGCTGGCGCAGTTGAATGGCTACCAGGTGCGGGAACTCGAGCTGCACTGACCCTTCAGGAGAACTCGCAGGCACTCGCATTTACCGCGACGTCAGTTCCTGCCGCATCGAAAGCAAAAGGGCAAGCTCCGAGGGGCCTGCCCTTTTGCTTAATCCTGAAAGCCGCAGTGGAATTACTCCACCGTCACCGACTTGGCCAGGTTGCGCGGCTGGTCTACGTCGCAGCCGCGGCGGACGGCGATGTGGTAGGCCAGCAATTGCAGCGGCACGATCTCCAGCACCGGGGCCAGCAGCTCGGCGGCCTTGGGGATGAAGATCACGTGGTCGGCGGCTTCGTGGATGTCCTCGTCGCCTTCGGTGGCCAGGGCGATCACGCGTCCGGAGCGTGCTTTCACTTCCTTCAGGTTGCTGATGGTCTTTTCATAGCGCAGCACCGAGCCGGAATCGTTCTCGTCCTTGGTGGCGATTACGACCACCGGCAGGTCTTCGTCGATCAGGGCGTTGGGGCCGTGCTTCATCTCGCCGGCGGCGTAGCCTTCGGCGTGGATGTAGGAAATTTCCTTCAGCTTCAGCGCGCCTTCCAGGGCGATGGGGAAGTGGATGCCGCGTCCGAGGAAGAGGAAGTCCTGCACGCGCTGATAGGTGCGCGCCAGGTCGTCGATGGCGTCGTCCTGCGCCAGAACAGCTTCAATCTGTCCGGGCAGGAGGGAGAGTTCATGCGCCAGCGCCACGGACTCTTCTTCGGTGACCGTGCCGCGCAACTGTCCCAGATGCAGAGCGAAGAGGAACAAGGCGATCAACTGCGCGGTAAAGGCCTTGGTGCTGGCCACGCCAATCTCCGGGCCGGCGTGCGTGTAGATGGTGCCGTCGGCCTCGCGGGCGATCATCGCTCCCACCACGTTGCAGATGGCGATGGTCTTGGCGCCGAGCGCCTTGCACTCGCGCTGCGCGGCGATGGTATCGGCCGTCTCGCCCGACTGGGTGATGACCATGGCCATCTCGTTGGGGCCGATCAAAGGATTGCGATAGCGGAACTCGCTGGCGTAATCGACCTCGACGGGCACGCGCGCCAAGCGCTCGATCATGTACTTGCCGGCCAGTCCGGCGTGCCAACTGGTGCCGCAGGCGGCAATGTGCAGCTTGCGCAGGTTGCGGAACTCCTCGTCGGAGACGTCCATCTGCTCCAGGAAGACTTTGCCGCTGTCCATGGAGATGCGTCCCAGGGCGGTGTCGCGCACGGCGCGGGGCTGCTCGTAGATTTCCTTGAGCATGAAGTGCTTGAAGCCACCCTTTTCCGCCATGATGGGGTCCCAGGTGATGTGTTGCACCTCGCGCTGCACCGGCTTGCCGTCAAAATCGGTGAGGACCACGCCGGAGGGAGTGATCACCGCCAGGTCGCCGTCGCCGAGGAAGAACAGGTCGCGGGTGTGGTTCAGAATGGCCGGCACGTCGCTGGCCACAAAGTACTCGTCCTTGCCCAGGCCAATGACGGCGGGCGGGCCGTTGCGCGCGGCCACAATCTTGTCAGGTTCGGTGCTGGCGATCACGGCCAGGGCGAAGACGCCGTTCAACCGCTTTACCGCCATGCGCACGGCCTCTTCCAGAGAGATCTTCTTGTCCTTGTTTTCCAGGATGAAGTACTTCTCGATGAGGTGAGCAATAACCTCGGTGTCGGTCTCGGTCTTGTAGGTGTGGCCCTCTTCGCGCAGTTGCTTCTTCAACTGCATGTAGTTTTCCACGATGCCGTTGTGCACCACGACGATGGTTCCGGTGCAGTCGCGGTGCGGATGGGCGTTTTCCTCGCTGGGGCGGCCGTGGGTGGCCCAGCGCGTGTGTCCAATGCCGTAGGTGCCGTCGATGCCGTTGTGGCGGATGACTTCTTCCAGGTTGCGCAGCTTGCCTTCGGCGCGGCGAATTTCCAGGCCTTTTTCGCCGCCGGCAACGGCGATGCCCGCCGAGTCGTAGCCGCGGTATTCCAGCCGCCGCAGTCCATCAAGAATTACGGGAACAACATGTTTTTTACCGACGTAGCCAACGATTCCGCACATGAGCAGCTCCTGTTCGAGGAAAGCAACAGCAATGAAACGGGCCCGCAAAAGCGGGCACTACGGTTCCGGCCAAGGCCCCGGCTAATCTTCGATCGTGTAGTGGAACTCTTCGATCACCGGGTTGGTCAGCACTTCGCGCGCCATGCGTTCGACCTCCGCGGAAGCCGCGGCGCGGTCCAGGCTGCCGTCCAGAGAGAGCTCGAAGTACTTGCCCTGGCGAACGTCGGCCACGCCTTTGTAACCCATTTTGCTCAGCGCGCCCTGCACGGTTTTGCCCTGCGGGTCGAGCACGCTCTTTTTCATTGCAACGTAAACGTAGGCTTTCATGTGCTCCGATTATACAGCTTTGCCGCCCGTTGAAAGAGACTCCCGGAGGGGTGAGAATGACCGAAGTCATCGAAAGTTTTTCTGGCCCCGATTGCCGGAAGTTGTAGCCC
This sequence comes from Acidobacteriota bacterium, assembly GCA_031296105.1. Lineage (GTDB taxonomy): Bacteria > Acidobacteriota > Terriglobia > Terriglobales > Acidobacteriaceae > TOLSYN. The sequence goes on from JARLGJ010000042.1 coordinate 8,117, forward strand.
TTTTACAGTCCGAAGAGCTCGCGCAGGCGGCGGGTTTGCGCCCGGCTGACGGGGATTTCCGTCTGCTTGCGGTCGTCCATCCGGATCTGGTAGCTGCTCTTGAACCAGGGAACCACTTCCTTGATGCGGTTGATGTTGACCAGATAGGAACGGTGGGCGCGCCAAAAGAGGCTGGCGTCCAAGGAAGCCAGCAACTCCTCCAGAGTGCGGCAGTTGGACTGTCCCTCCATGTTCTGCGCCACCACGGTAATCACGCCGTCCTCAATGGAGGCAAAGCATATCTCCTTCTGGTCCACCAGAAAGAGGCGGTTGTTGGCCTTTAAAAGCACCTTGGTGGTTTGTGTTTTCTGCTGTTGCTGCTCCAAAAGCTTGAGCATGGCGTCCAGGCGCTCGGAGGGGACGGCGTCGGCCGTGCGCGGCTTGCGGGCCTTTTCCACCGCCTGCTCAATGCGCTTGCGGTCGAAGGGCTTCAACAAGTAGTCCAGCGCGTTGACCTCGAAGGCCTTCACCGCGTACTGGTCGAAGGCCGTGGAGAAGACGATGCTGGGCAGGGGAATCTTCTTTTCCAGCAGCTTTTTGATGACGCCAAAGCCATCCAGGCCGGGCATCTGCACGTCGAGGAAGACCAGGTCGGGCGCGGTCTCCTTGATCAGGTTGACGGCTTCCACGCCGTTTTTTCCCTGGCCGATGATCTCGACGTCCTCGATGCCGCCAAGCAGGTAGCTGAGTTCGTCGCGCGCCAGTTGTTCGTCGTCCACGATGATGACCGAAAGTGGCATGGTCCGTCCTTTTCCGTAACCAGAGAGTATAAATCGGGGGTGGAACCAGCTAAAAGCCTTCCACAACACTTTTGCAAGGGCCGCTAACCCCTTGTGCCTTACACTAATAGAGTATGAGTGAAGTCATTTACGGCATCCATGCCATTGGCGAGGCCCTCAAGCGCGGCGGCCGCCGATTCGATTACGTGGCGGTATCGCGCGACCGCACCGACAACCGTGTCCAGAGCATTCTGGACGACTGCCGCGGGCAGGGCATCAATGTGCGCTTTGTGCCGCGCGAGGACATTGACCGTGCCACCCGCACCAACACCCACCAGGGCATCATGGCCGTGGCCAGCCGCAAGGAATACAGCGGCATCGAGGACGTGCTGCAGGAGAAGAAAGGGAAGTTCAACTTCCTTCTGGTGCTGGACGGCGTGGAAGACCCGCACAACCTGGGAGCCTTGATCCGCTCGGCCGACGGCGCCGGCGTGGATGGCGTCGTCATTCCCGAACGCCGCGCCGCGGGCATTACCGGCACGGTGGTGAAGGCCTCGGCCGGCGCTAGCGAAAACGTGAGCATTGCCCGCGTGGTGAACATTGCCCGCACCCTGGACGAGTTGAAGGAGCAGAACGTGTGGGTGGTCGGCCTGGACGAGCGTGGCGAAAAGAGCTACGACGAGGTGGACTACAACATGAACTGCGCCGTTGTGCTGGGCGCCGAGGGCAAGGGGCTGCACGACCTGGTGCGCCGCAAGTGCGACATGCTGGTGTCCATCCCCATGATGGGCGCGGTGGAATCCTTGAACGTGAGCGTGGCTGGCGGCATTGTGTTGTACGAGGTGCAGCGCCAGCGCCGTCAGGCGCAGAAAGCCGCTCCGCAAAAGGCGACCCAAAAGGCGTCCCCCAAGGCGGCAAAGAAACGCCGTGAGGAATAGCCTTTGCGACGGATTCTGATCGCCCTGCTTGTTGCCCTATGCGCAATGCCCGCCGCGGCCCTGGACCGTTCGGCGCTGGCCTTTACGCGCTATGACCTGCACGCCACGCTCGATCCGCACCTGCACGGCCTGGCCGTGGAGGGCACGGTGGTGGTGCGCAACCGCTCGCAGCAGCCGCAGAGCGAGGCCGTGCTGCAAATCTCCAGTTCGCTGCACTGGGCGGCCGTGCACGTGAATGGGCAGGAGGTGGAGTGGCTGCAACAGACCTACACCACCGACATCGACCACACGGGCTATTTGACCGAGGCCATCGTGAAGCTGCCGCAGCCCTTGCCGCCCGGTGAGAGCGCCACGGTTGCGGTGCGCTACTCCGGCGTGGTGATGAAGGATGCCACGCGGCTGACGCGCATTGGCACGCCGGACGCGGCGGCCCTGCGCAGTGACTGGGACGAGATCAGCGACCGCTTTACCGCCCTTCGCGGCCTGGGCTTTGTCACCTGGTATCCGGTGAGCATGGAGGCCGCCAGCCTGCAACACGGCGACGAACTCTTCGAGACTCTGCGCGAATGGCGCGAGCGCGAGCGTGACGCAATCCTCAAAATCCGCGTGGCGCGCCTGCCCCTGGATGAGGACGACCACACGCGCTACCTGCTGGTGCTGAACCAGGACAGCGCCAAGCCCGGCGCCGAGGCCGAAGCCGAATATCGCGGCGAGGATCCCGTGGTGGTGATGCTGGAAGACCCAGGCGTCTCCGACGACCGTCCCTGGGTGAACGCCTATTACACGCTGGACCGCACGAACTATGCGCGCGACTACATGACGGCCGCCGAGAAGGCCATTCCCAAGCTGGAGACGTGGTTTGGCACGCCGCACCGCAAGGTGGTTCTGGTGGAATTGACCGATCCCAACGCGCTGCCCTACGACGCGGGAACCTATTACTTTGCGCCGATGCGGCAGGTTGCGCCGGAGGGCGCCGAGGTGGCGCTGGCGCGTCCGGTGGCGCACACCATGATCGAGTCGCCGCGGCTGTGGATTCGCGAGGGGCTGGCCGGTTTTGCGCAGGCACTGGTGCGCGAGCATCAGGGCGGACGGAAGGCGGCCCTGGCCTACCTGGCGCAGTTCTCGAGCGCCTTGCAGGTGGCCGAGGCGCAGTCACAGAGTAAGCCGGCTGCTTCGGCAAAGGATGCCGCGAAAGATCCGGCGAAGCAGGACGATGCAGAGCAGGCTCCCGAGGGGCTGATGTCCATTGGCCCGCAGCCGCTGATGACGACGGCCGACGAGGTCTTCTTCCGCACCAAGGCCGCTTATGTCTGGTGGATGCTGCGCGACCGCCTGGGCGATCACACATTGCAAGCGGCGCTCTCGCATTACCGCGCGGCGGAGGACCACGACAGCGGTTACGTGCAGCGTCTGATTGAGGCGCAACTGCCCAAGGGGCAGAACATGGAAGCGTTTTTTGACGATTGGGTCTATCGCGACAAGGGACTGCCCAGGCTCAAGATCGCTTCCGTCAACGTGCGCAAGACGCTGGGCGAGCAGACGGTGACGGCAATTACCGTGGAGAACCTGGGCGGAGCCGCCTGCGAGGTGCCGGTGGCTTTGCGCTCCGGCAACGCCGAGAGCACGGGAAAAGTTGCGCTGCCGGCCCACGGACGCGGCATTCTGCGCCTGTCCCTGGATTCCATGCCGCTGGAGATGGATGTGAACGACGGCAGCGTGCCGGAAGCCGAGCCGCGCAGCTATCGCATTGCGATCACCGCGCCGGAAGGCGAAAAGAAGTAGCGTGGCGCGATCTGCGCGCCAGAAGCAGCTTCGAGAGACTATGACGATTCGCAGACGCAACTGGTTTCTGTTGGGCGTGTTGGTGGCCTGCGCCGCGTGCTTCGCGGCGGCCGCGCCCGCTCCGAACAACGATCTGCCCACGGTTGCTTACGTGGACCTGCACCGCTACCTGGGGCGCTGGTATGAGATTGCGCGCTATCCCAATCGCTTTGAGAAGGACGGCGACCGCGACATTACCGCGACCTACTCGCTGCGTCCCGATGGCCGCATTGCGGTGCTGAACGCCAGCGCGCACGCCAACGGCAAGCCGGAAACGGCCAGCGGCTGGGCCAAGGTGGACGACGCAAAGAGCAACGCCAAGCTGCGCGTCACCTTCTTCTGGCCGTTCTTTGGCAACTACTGGATTCTGGAACTGGGCCAGAACTACGAGTACGCCGTGGTCGGCGAGCCGGCGCGCAAATATCTCTGGATACTGAGCCGCACGCCGCAGATGAACGAGGCAACCTACCGCGGGATTGTGCAGCGCCTGTACTCCGCGGGCTACGATTCGTCGCGGCTCATCCGCGTGCAGCAGACGTCTCATTAAATGAGCGGCTTTTTTAAAATTGCCGGGCGATTTTTCCACCTTCCGAAAACATAATCCCGATTTTTTACGGCAACTTTTCCCCGGCTTCCGGGTTCCAAAAGAAGAAGTAGCTTAGGGAGGGCTTTGTGAAGAAATCGGCCTATCTTTTTCTCACAGTGTTGTTTTTTGCGTTGCCTTCGCTGGCCCAGGTGGTCAGCTATCCCAGCGGACCGGAAGGTTCGGTTGGCTTTGGCGTCGGCACGCTGATTGCGCCGGGATCGAATAGCGCCTCGGGGGATCATCAGCCGCAGACGGTGGGAGGCGGAGCGTACCTGAATGTTACGGGCGACGTCATCGTCCACAAGAACTTTGGCGTGGGCGCCGAAGTTGCCTGGCGCGCCAGCCAGAACAACTACCAGGGCGTGCAGGGCTTCCGTCCCATCCTGTACGACTTTAACGCCGTCTATGCGCCGCGGTTGGGCAGACATGCCCGCCTGGAAGTGGTAGGCGGACTGGGCGCCATCTCGTCGCGTTTCTATAGCGACTATTACGTCTGCGACTACTACGCCTGCTCCAACTACGCGGACAGCAATCACTTCATGGGAGACGTGGGCGCGGGCGTCCGCCTCTACGTAAAGGGACGGGTTTTCGTCCGTCCTGAGTTCCGCACGTACTTCATCAATAACGCCTGGGAGTACAGCAGCAACCACGCCACGCGCGCGGGTGTAACGCTGGGCTACTCGTTCGGCGGCCACGAATAACGCAAATAACGCAAATCACCAGTTCGACGACCAAGGCCGGAGCCAATTGCTCCGGCCTTGGTGCATCTGCCGGGTGCCCCGTCCTAGCCGTTGTTGCTAGGGCGGGGTTGTTGCGGTTGCTGTTGTTCTTGTCGTTGTTCTTGCTCTTGTTGTTGCTGTTGCTCTTGATTTTGTTCTTCCAGTGTCATCTTGAGCGAAACGAAAGATCCCAGCGCCGCACAAACAGCACTCCGGACTTAAGGTCACTTCTGCCGCAGCCGTGGACGCCTTTGCCTTTACCTTGAAACTTTCAAACCTACGAAACCTTGAAGCCTCAAAACCCCTGTCAAGCCCCCAAAACCCGAAGTTTCCCGCCATCTCTATCAATCGAAAGGAGAAATAAACCCACCTCGGGGTGAGGGGATACTCATAAGCGCTAAGATATGCATTCGAGTTGTGGTCTTCTTTTTCGGTTAGGTTCGCTGAGGGCCTGGGCGATTTGACTCCAGTCTTTCAAGACGCTCCCGAGTTGCAACAGGGGCGCAATCGCGGTGACGGTGAGGTGAA
>JARLGJ010000043.1 GCA_031296105.1 Acidobacteriota bacterium
AGTGCCGTGGCAGGCACCGCAGGTCTTGGGCACGTTGAGCGGATAGACGGCGGAGCGCGAATCCGTCTTGGGGAAGATGGTGTGCGCGTTGCCGTGGCAACTGGTGCAGGGATGCTCTTTCGAATCCGCGTGCACGCTGCCGGAGAGGCCCGCGGCTTCGTCGGCATGGCAGCTTTTGCAGTCGACCTTGGCTATCTTGTCGGGGTGCGGGTATTCCTTGATGTTGTTGTGGCAATCGTTGCATTTGAGGCTGCCATGGATGCTGCTGCCGAAGGTTTTGCCATCGACGGCGATGCTGTGCCCGTTGGCGTCCTGCATGGATGCGTCGCCATGGCAACCCAGGCATTCGGCTTGCGCATGGAGCCTGCCTGCAGAGACCGCAAGCAGCGCGGCCACAGCGGCAGCCAAAAATCCACTGCGCAGAAACGTCTTGATCTGGCCTACGCCGCAACGTGGCGGCGATACGATTGAGAACCCTCTTGACTCTGCGGCTTCGCCCATCCTGCCGTCTTCCTTCTCCGAAAGAGAGGACCTGCGTCCCTCATTTCCGGCTTGCCTGTTACGAACTCCGGCGCTGCACAGGAAAAAGGCCTGCTTTCGCTGGGTTCGTACTTTAGAGGTGACGCTATCGCGGAGGAACCCGCAGTGATCGAGATCACAAAGCCAAAAACCAAAGAATTGCACTTCTGTTTCCAGCTCGGAATCGACTCGATCACATTGGATAGAGTCGCGGTCCCCTACCGCGCAGATTGCACGTGAAACACCTCTCGGCAAAGGACCTCTCAGCTTATTCTTCTTTTGCTGCGGGCGTATGGGTCTGCGCGCCCGTGAAAGTGATGTGAGTCACATGCCGAGGCATGCCCTATAGAGGACAATATGACCGCTACTAGAGGAAAGAAATATATGGGCTCTGTCGCTGTACCTGAGACGAAAACCATGCTCACTCTCCCCGGTGATGCAGTACGCCAGATCCAATGGCGCTTTGCCGACCGGTTTGACCTGCAAATGCTCGTTCAGTCGGCGCGGACAGTGGCGCGCGGAACCGTGGCGCGTATGGTTGCCGCCGGAGAACGGAACACCCACGAGTGGACTGCGGGCAAGGACGCGATGCTGGAAGCCTTCGACCGGGCCGGTATTACCGCCGCTTTCATGGAGCCGGAAGAGGGCGGGTTCATCTCCGGGCCGAAGAATCTGGCTTTGGCTCTGGCAGCCTTTGAACTGGCCTGGGTGGACGGTGGCGCGGCTACGGCCAGCCTGGCGAGCTGCCTGGCCTTGGCGCCTATCCACGAACGCGGCACGCAGGAGCAGGTAACGCGCTACAAGACGCTGGCCGCACCGCCGCAACCCGGCGAAGACCGCAAGCCCTGGCGCGGAGCCTTTGCGCTGACCGAACCGATTCCCTACGTGGGCGTGGATACGGGCATGCTGAGCGGCCGGATGAGCATCGCGGAGTGGCAAGACGGCGAAGAGCCGATGCTGCAGGTGGACAAGCGCGGACGATTCATTACCGGGATCGCCTTCGCGAATTTTGTGACCGCCGCAGTGATGTCGGAAGACCCGCGCATCAAGGGTAGTTGCGTCATCATTCTCGAAGAGGGCGACCCTGGCACGTACGATCGCGGAACGCCGACCAAGAAGCTTGTGCATCAGCTTTCGTCGACGGGCGATCCGATCTTCAACTTGAAGGTGCCGGCCAGCCGCATTGTGGGCGGCTACACGGTGAAAGACGGCGTGATCGTTCCCACGTTCAATCACGGCGAAATTATCGAGGCGGTGTTCCGCCGGACCCGCGTGCCGGTGGGGCTGATGACGGCGGCCAAGCTGCTGTCGGCGGTGGAGCCGGTGATCCGGTACCAGCGCGAACGCTTCCGCGGCGCCGAGGGTTCCAGACCTGGATCGCTTCGCTACGAGCAAGGCATCCAGCAGCGTGAGGATGCGTTGCACCGGCTGGTGGACGTATGGGCCACGGGCGAGGCCGCGACTTCACTGGGCTTTGCCGCGGCGCGGTTGTTTGACGCGCTCGATCCGCTGGAAAAACACAAGACCGCAGTGCTAAAGGAGAAGGGGATCCAAGGTGGCCGCGCGGAGATGAAGGCGCTGAAGGAAAGCGAGCGGCGGGCGCTTCTGCTGCTGTCGCTGAAGGAAGGCGATCCGGGGCGCGCGGAGCTTGAGGCCGACGAACTGGTGCAGTTTGTGCTGATGGACGCAGAGGCCAACGTAATTTGCCCGGCGACCAAGCTGTGGAACACAGGCCACGGAGCGAACATGATGCGCGAGGCGGTGAGCCTGATGGGCGGCTACGGCATTACCGAGGACTGCCCCGGTTTCCTGGCCAACAAGTGGATGGACGCGCAACTGGAAGCGACGTATGAAGGCCCCGAGGCCGTGCAGCGCAGGCAGATGACGATCACCATGGTCACGGAGCTTTTCCTTGCGCAGTTCAGCACGTGGACGGTGGCCATGCGGCGCATCGCTTCCGAGCATCCGGGGACCGGCGCGTGTACGCTAGCCTCGGCCATGAACCTGTGGCTGTGGACGATCAACTACCTGCATAACTCGACCGACCCGGCAGGCAACAAGCTTTATCACGGGCAAAGGCAGGGCGTAACGTTTGCGCTGGCCGATGCGCTCAGTTGGCTGCTGGCGTCGCGGGCGCAGATTCTGGACGTGCTGGAACTGGAAGCACGCGGCGCGGACGATGCGGTGGCGTCGGAAGGACTGGAAGGCACGGTGCAGTTCCTTAGCGACCTGTGCCACACGCAGGCAGCGCAGGCGGCGGGCGAGGTTTCGCGTATCTGCGGCGAGCTGGTTTTTGGCTACAATCGCCATCCTGCGTGGGACGAAGAGGAACACCGCAACTGCTTCCTGGCGAGTGAGCTGGAAGAGTACGAAGAGACGATGCCGGGCATTACTGCGATGGCTGTGGATGTGCTTGGCGCCGACGGCAGTCATCCGCAGAAGGCTGGGCCTTGTGCGGGGTGCGTTGGGTCGGCCGAATTCCTTGGCCTGCAAAGCAAATTGACGATGTGCCTGAGCGGCTCGCGGCTGGCGAAAGACCGCGCGGCTGAGACGGTGAGCAAGGTGATGATTCCCGAAGCGCTGGACTATCCGGCAGCGGGGCCGGCATGAGCGCGGACGCTGCAAATTCGGAGATAGAGATCGAGCGCCAGTCGATGGACGTGGACATTGCATGCGCCGGCTTCGGGCCTGCCATGGGTGGGTTTCTGACGACTCTGACGCAGGCGTGGCAGGAGAATCCGGCCGATCCGGCATTCGAGAGCAAGGCCATGCCGGGCATGCCTCTACAAGTGCTGTGCTACGAACGCGCCGACGACATTGCTTCAGGCGTAAGCGGCGTCGTTACGCAAGGGCGCGGCATCAGGGCCAGCTTTCCTGCGCTGAACACTGCCGAGATTCCAATGGCCGCGCCAGTGACCAGTGAGCGCGTGCTTTATTTGCTGGACCCGATTGGTGCGAGCCGGCGCTCGGCGCTGTTGCGGATTGGCGATTTTTTTCTTGGTCTTGGACGAGGGCTGTTGCTGAAAGATCATGCCTTCGAGCTGCCGTGGACGCCGGCCTTTCTGAATAAACACGGCGGGCTGGTGCTCTCGATCGGGCAGTTTAACCAATGGGTCGGCTCGCAACTGATGGGGAGCGGGCTGGTGCAGATTTGGCCGGGAACGCCGGTGGCCGCGCCACTGTTCGCGGACAACGCTGTAACGGGATTGCGGCTGGCCGATCAGGGCGTTGAGAAGAATGGCGCGCCCGCCGACGGCTTTATGCCCGGCATGGATGTGCGCGCACAACTGACCGTGGTCGGCGACGGACCGGTGGGCTCGATTGGGCGCGCGCTCGACAAGAAATTCACAGGCGCGGAACACAACGAGTGGGCGCTCGGAATGAAATTCGTGATCGAGCTGCCGGAAGACTCGACGCTCGAACCCGGCACGGTGTGGCATACGTTCGGCTATCCGGAACCGGAGATCTTCGGGTTTCTTTATGTGCATCCGGAGCGGCTGGTTTCGGTGGGGATCTTTGTGCCGTCGTGGATGAGCGACCCGAGCCGCACCTGCTACCGCTACCTGCAGCACTACATTCAGCACCCCGCGCTGTGGAAGGTTTTGAAAGATGGAACGCTGCGCTCGTGGGGCGCGAAGTCGCTGGAGGAGTCGGGACGG
>JARLGJ010000044.1 GCA_031296105.1 Acidobacteriota bacterium
GAGCCCTGCGATCCGTCACCGAATGCGCCCGGAGCAAGCTGGGCCAGTTGGAAGACGTCACGCCCGAAGCTGGGCATGTGCTGGATCTGGTTCTCGGCGATGACGCCAGTGGAGTTCGCGGTCGCCGTTTCCAGCGCCGGAATGTCCGAGGCGTTCACGTTGACCGTCTGCGCCGCGGCGCCAATGACCAACTGCACCGGCAGAGCGTTCTGCGCGTCCGGGATGAGGGTGACGTTATCAATCACCTTCTTCTCGAAGCCCTGGGCGGTGACGACCAGGCGGAAGACAGAGCCGGCCGGCAGGGCGTTGAAGTTGTAAACGCCGGCGGCGTTGCTGCTGTGTTCAATTTTTTCGTTGGTTGCCGGATTGATCAGTGTGAGCGTGGCGTTCGGAACAACGGCGCCGCTCGGATCGGTGACTACGCCCTGAATCGAAGTCCGGTACTGTGCCTGAGCCAGGGGGCTCAATACCAGTACGAACAGCAGAGCGAGCAAAGAGACAGTCGCGATTCTGGAGATCTTTGGTGAGATACAGTCCCAGAAGTTCATGCTCATCCTCCCCCAAAAGAAGAAACTACAGTTATCGAGTCCCTGCGACAGCGGAACCTCAAATGTGCTAGGAAATCGATTTCGTATTTAGACAAACGATTTACGCAAACGATTTCCCGCAACGGCAAAGCATTTAATCAATCTTTCACCATGGTGTCAATAAACATTTTTTATAGGCTGCGATTCCGGGCCAAATTGAGATTCATGGGCGGCTTCCTGTGCAATAGACTTGGCAAATCGCATCCGCCACGTAGCCCGCCGCCGTGGCAAACGCCCCGCCCGGACGATCCATTTTTGCCGTCTCCGGGTCCAACCCCTCCGAGATGATGCCGTCATCCCAGCCCGCGTCGAGCAGAATTTTGAGCGCCCGCTCCCGGCCCCGATGGAGCAACAGGTGGTCGGCCACGCTCCAGCAGGCCGTGATCGGCAGCCGGTAACTCCCCGGCAAACCGTTGGCAAGGCCGGCCATGGACCACTTGTGGTTCTTCGAGTGCAGCCAGTCGTAGGTGCGGACAAAGACCGGATCGTCCTCGGTGACGAAGCCAAGCTGCGGCAGACGCATCAGAGAGCCCGGCGGAATCTCGGTGAGGATCGCCTCTTTGCCGTCGGTGGCCGAGGCGAACACCGTGCCTCCTGAGCCGGGAATGTTCTCCACCACGCAGTGCGCCAGGATGGCCCGGCGAAGGGCGTCCGCGCGCTGGCGCAGCGCAGAGGCCTCCTGAGGCTCCTTCAGGCGGTCGAAGATCTCCGCCAGATCGAGGAACGCCCGCCAGGTGAGCGCGTTGTCAAAGGTGATGAACGGCAGCTTCTGGAACTCGTCCTGAGCATCCTGCAACGAGGAGTACAGACCGGTGGCGGGATCGAAGCGCCCGATGACGCGGTCGCGCACCAACCGCAGTGCCGCACGGTGCTCGCGCAGAAAGTCCACGTCGCCGGTGCGGCGCAAATAGCCTCCGGCGGCAATCAGCGGCGCTACGGCTTCGTCGAGTTGGAAGCCGTCCTCCAGCACCACTCCGTCGATGAAGCGGCTATGCGTGCCGGTGTTGCGGAGCTGGATGCCGAGAGCGTAGCCCAGCGCCTCTTTCGCCAACGCGGGGTCGCTGTCCAACAATCCTGGGAAGCTCCAGAGCATGGCATCGCGGTCCCAGTAGGCGGCGGAAACGTAGTAGCGCGGGCTGCGCGAGGTGACGCCAACGAACTGCTCGGTGTCGATGGTGCGTCCCCAGGCGTAGTTGGCGGTAAACAGGAAGTTGCGGTTCATCAGCAGGTCCAGGTCGGCGCGTCCGGTGGTGCGGGTGCGCTGACGGCACCATTCGGCCGTGCGCGCAATCAACGCATCGGCCCCCAGGCGGTCCAACTCCTCACGCAAGGCCTTCGCGTTGTGCGGCGCGCTGAACTCCTCGAGCCCCACGCCGAGCACAAAGAGCGCCTCAGTGCTCGCGCCCGGAGCCAGTCCGGCCTCGTGCCGCGTAGTCAGCAGCGGCGAGGTGGTCTGCGGCGGCACATCCACATGCGACGTCGAACCGGGATGAATCAGCGACCAGGCAAACTTCGTGTCCTCCACGATGTAGGGGAAGACCTCGGCGTCGTTCACCCAGGGAGCCACGCTCACCGTACGCTCTCCGCGCAGCGCCACCGGCAGATACGTCACGCGCTCCAAGGCGCCCCAACTGGCCTGCACGCCCAGCGCGGTCTTAACCGGAACGCTGCCGCGGTTGGTCATCGTCAGACGCAGAAACGCCGCGCGCGCGCCGGGCGGAGCGCAGTAGGTCAGCGTGGCCTCCACGCCATTGCTTTCAAAGTGGCCTACGGGAATCCAGTACTCGATCAGCTCCCAGTTGATTTTTCCGGGAACAACCGGCTTGCCGTTCACCTCGAAGAACGGCTGCAGGGCCGGCGCGCCGCGGTCTCCGGAGACCTGCAACAAGCCGCGATCCCTCATGGAGAGAGCGTTGAAGTTCACCAAAGCCCCGTCAGAAGCGCGAATCGTGGGTAGCGCAATCCACTCGTTGCCGGTGGGAATCATGTCGGACGCCGCCGTGGCAAGCGCCACGCGGCGCGGCGTTTCGGCGGCCCACAGGGAGACGGTCATCAAAACAAGAAAAGTGGAGAACAGGAAACGCAGCGGTCGGCGGCAGATGTGTGACAAGGCGGGCCTCCTCATTCACGGGGCAATATACAGTGCGCCGAGAAGAGTCTGTCAAGCGCGGAGCTTTTCCCGAGCGCCGGTTGGGTGAGAAAATAATGGGCTTCGCACAAGGGAGAACCCATGCAGCCATTTCGTCATCACGTGATTTTGTGCACGCAGCAAAAGCCCGAGAACGTGCAGTGTTGTTCGGCCGGAGGATCGCTGGCCACGGAGTCCGCGCTGAATGCGAGCCTGGAGCGACATGGATTAAGCGACGACGTTCTGATCAGCACCACCGGCTGCCTGGGCACCTGCGAGAACGGCCCCACCATGATCGTTTATCCGGAAGGGACCTGGTACGGAAAAGTCACGGCCGATGAGGTGGATGAAATTGTTGTCTCGCACTTGAAGGACGGTCATCCGGTGGAGCGCCTGGCCCGCAAGGATGAAGCCGAGGTGCGCGCCGAGAGCCTGGATCATCGCCGCAAGCGCCGCGGCAAGCTGGCGGCGCAGGACAAGCTCGGCATCGTTCCCGAGGGCGCGGGAATCACCGAGACGATTCGCAGCTTCATGGCCAGCCGCGCCCTCTTAACCGCCCTGGAACTGGATCTGTTTACCGCTGTGGGCGTGGGAGGAACTGCGGAGGAGATGGCCACCAGGCTGCACACCGGCCCGCGCGCCACGGAGATGTTGCTGCACGCGCTGGCCGCGATGAAGCTGCTGGAAAAGCATGGCGACGAGTTCCGCAACACGCCCAACGCCGCGCGCTTCCTCGCCGCCTCTTCGCCGGACAACGCCCGCCCGGCGCTGCTGCATCAGGCCGACCTGTGGAAGAGCTGGAGTACGTTAACCGATGCCGTGCGTGCGGACGCCCGGGTGCGCAATGATGTGTCCCACCGCGATGCGGAATCCGTGCGCGCCTTCATTGCCGCCATGGACCGCAACGCCCGCGAACGCGCGGCGCAGGTAGTGGCCGCCGCCGGCGCGGACTTCCGGCGGATGCTCGACCTGGGCGGAGGCTCGGCGGCCTACTCCATCGCCTTCGCCAAGGCGCAGCCCGAGCTGACCTCGCACATTCTCGACCAGGCGGACGTGGTGCCTCTGACTCGCGAGTACATCGAGAGCGCCGGACTTTCCGCGCGCATTACGGCCCGCGTGGGAGACATGCTGCGCGACGATTTCGGCTCGGGCTATGACCTGGTCATGCTCTCGGCCATTGCGCATATGTTTTCCCGCGCGCAAAACAAGGCGCTGCTCGGGCGCATCGCGCAGGCCCTCGCACCCGGCGGCAAGCTCATCCTGCAGGATTTCATCCTCGACCCCGAGAAGACCTCGCCGCTGTTTGCCGCGCTCTTCGCGTTGAACATGCTGGTGAACACCGAGGCCGGTGGCACGTACAGCGAAGAAGAATACACAGAGTGGATGAAGGAAGCGGGCTTCCGCACGGTGCAGCGCGTACGCCTGCCGGGGCCGGCCAATTTGATGATCGGCGAAAAACGGTGAGAACCGAAGTGTCATCCTGACGCGAAGCGGAAGTATCCCCGCGAAGTTGGCAGCATAAGGTCACCCGGGATGGGCTCCCAGGTTAGCTCGCTACGCTCGCGAACCTGGGGCACACCTCCTGCACACCCTCTGCGTACACTTAGCGGTGCTTTTGCGCGAACTCCCAGGCGCTGCGCACAATGCCATCGAGCGTTTCGTAACGCGGCTGCCAGCCCAGTTCGCGGCGAATCTTCTCCGCGCTGGCCACCAGCACCGCGGGATCGCCCGCACGGCGCGCTTCGATCTTTGCCGGAATCGCATGGCCCGTCACTCGCCGCGCGCACTCCACTACTTCCTTCACGCTGAAGCCCCGGCCGTTGCCGAGGTTGAAGACCAGCTTCAGCGGCTCGCTCGATTTCGCCAGCGCGTCCAAGGCCAACAGGTGCGCCGAGGCCAGGTCGCTGACGTGCACGTAGTCGCGCACACAGCTTCCGTCCGGAGTGGGATAGTCATCGCCGAAGATGCTGATGTGCGCACGCCGTCCACTGGCCACTTGCAAAACAAGCGGGATGAGATGCGACTCGGGATCGTGGCGCTCGCCCAGTGTTTCCGTGGCTCCGGCGGCGTTGAAGTAGCGCAGGCAGGCCGTGGAGAAGCCATGAATGCCGTGGAACCACGCAAGCATTCTCTCCACCAGCAGCTTCGATTCGCCATACGCGTTGGTGGGCGCCAGCTTGTCGTCTTCTTCAATCGGCGTGCGCTCGGGATCGCCGTAGAGCGCGGCCGTGGAGCTGAAGACGAAGCGCCGCGCGCCGTGCGCCAGCATCGCCTCCAGCAGCGTGAGCGCATGGGCCGTGTTGTTGCGGAAGAACTTTTCCGGCTCGCGCATGGACTCGCCTGCTTCGATGAAGGCGGCAAAGTGCATCACGGCCTCGGGATGAAATTCGCCGAAGACCTTGTCCAGCGCATGGCGGTCGCCCACGTCGCCCACCACCAGGCGTGCGGCGGCGGGCACCGCGTCGGCGTGCCCGTGGCAAAGGTTGTCGTAGACCACCACGTCGTGGCCGGCAGCCACCAGTTGCGACACCACCACGCCGCCAATGTATCCGGCGCCGCCGGTTACAAGTACCTTCATGCGTTCTCCCCTTTTATGTTCTTAATAACGCCAGCTCGTCAGGTCCGCGCCCTGGGGAGCGGTCTTGGCAATGCGGTCCAGTATTTTGCTTAAGTACATTGTGTTGTAGTGCAGGCGTGAAATGTAATTCGGCTGCGTGGGATCGCCATTCCAGCAGTGCTCGGCGCGATCGCCGTACTTTACCTCGCCCTCGTATGGAGGATTCGTGGTGCTCTTCAAAAAGTCCTCCATACGGTAAACGGCGTCGTTCAAAAAGTAAGTGTCGGCGCTGCCGCAGTACAAGTGCAGCTTGCCTTTCAGCTTCGGCCCCAGGGTTGCCCATTTCTTTTCCAGGATGGCGCGCAGATCGTAGTGTTCCTTCCAGTAAGCGGCAACCTGGTGATTGATGACGCCGGTGCGCTTGTCGAAGATGGGTTGCGGATAGCCGTCCGCACCTACCGGCCCATAGACCGCCTGCCAGATGTCGAACTGCTCGCCGCTGCGTCCGTGGCTGCCCAGAGCCAGTTCGTAGGCGTTGTTGTCCTCCACGGTCATATCGGTGTGGCCCATGTAGTCTCGCATGGCGCCCTGCGGAATGCGTTTGTGCGCGCCTTCCAGGTAGAACGCGTTCTTGTCGTCGTAAAGGTTGATCAGCTCGTAGGAGCGGAAGTCCACCGGATCGGGACAGGCGCCAAAGGCTCCGTTGTAAAAGTCGGGATTGAAGATCTGCACCGCCAGGGCTTCCCAGCCGCCGGTCGAGCCACCGTAGGTAAAGCGCGCCCAGCCCTGGCCGATGGCGCGGAACTGCTTCTCGATGGCCGGAATCAGCTCCTGTTCGATGGCGTCGCCGTATGGGCCAAGGTTGGCGGAGTTCACCGCATAGGAATCGTCGTAGTAGGGATTTGCGTGCTGAATCTTCACCACCAGAAAGCGCGGAAAGTCCTTCGCGATCCATTGCTGATAATTCTTGTAGGACTCTTCCTGAATGATGCGGTTGTAGTCCGGCAGGTGGAAGCGCTCGCTGGGTTCGGGCTTGGCCTGCGGATCGGGCGGCATGGTGCTGAAGTCGCTGAAGCCATCCACAAAGTGATCGTGGAAGATCATCAGCGGGAAGTGCGCCTCGGGATGCTCGTCGAAGCCCTCGGGCACCAGCACAATTGCCGAGAGATACACGGGGCGGCCCCAGAACTTCGTCAGCTTCTCGCTCTGGAGGCGGATGTGGCGGATGTACTTGGTGTCCTTATCTTGGGGAATGGAGGGCATGACGCGGTCCATCTCCACCTTGATGGTCTCGCCATTCTTGACCGTCACCTTGAGCGGCTTGCTGTACAGGTTGCCGGGAGCCATGTTCCAGCGCTGCCCCTCACCGCGATCCATGGGCAGCTTCACCGTCTTGCCGTCGGCGCGGTGGAAGGTTTCATACTTGTGCAGAACGGCCTGCACGTAGTATTCGCCTTCAGGCAGGGCGCTGAGCGAGCGCACGGGATAGCCGTCGGCGGGCTCATCCACCGTCACCGCCTGGCCCGGCATCATGCCGTCCACATCCACGCCAAAAACAATCTGCGAGTTCGGCTCGTCGCTGATCTGGTTGCGCGGCTCGTCGCCGGGATCGTTGGAGAGCAGCAGCAGGATGCGTCCGTCGAACGGAGCGCCCGCGGCTGCCGCGCCGGAATAGCTCACGGCGAAGCGCGGTGCGGGCTTGCCCTGGGCGGCATGGCCGGCGGCAAATACGTTGGCGGCAAACAGGCAGACAAGCAACAGTGGGGCGGCAATGCGCAGGCGTCGAAACATGGCAACAGTGTACCCCGCGCTTCTTTTGCGTGGCGAGCGCCGCGCCCCGCTGATTCCGTCTTTGGTTCGCCTGCACGCGACGCCGATTTCTGAGGTTTTCCGCGGCCGCTTCGATTAAGCTATTCGAACTGAGCGGCCCATGGGATGGCTGCCGCTCCTCGAGGGTACCTTCATGGCAACCACTGCGCCCGTGCGTTCCCCGTACAGCAGCGAACAACTGGCCGCCCTGCTCTCTTCCATCGTCGATGCCCGCCGCGTTTTGGTGCGCCCCATCGACCTCATCGCCTACGCCTCCGACGCCAGCTTTTACCGCCTGATTCCCAAGGCCGTGGTGCTGGCCGCCAGCGAGGCCGAGGTGGCGCAGCTCTTCCAGTTCAGCCAGGCGCACGACATTCCGCTCACCTTCCGCGCCGCCGGCACCAGCCTCAGCGGGCAGTCCATCTCCGGCGGCATTCTGGTGGAGGTGGCGCGCAACTTCCGCGGCCTGGAAGTATTGGACAACGGGCGGCGCCTGCGCGTGGAGCCCGGCGTCATTGGCGCGCACGCCAACCGCGCGCTGGTTCCCTACCACGCCAAAATCGGCCCCGACCCGGCCTCCAGCGCCACCTGCACCCTGGGCGGAATTCTCTCCAACAACTCCAGCGGTATGTGCTGCGGCACCGCGCAGAACGCCTATCACACGCTGGACTCTCTGCGCTTTGTGCTGCCCTCGGGCACCACCATCGATACCGCCGGCCGCGACGCCGACGAGCGCTTCCACGCCATGGAGCCAGCACTGGCCGCGGGCCTGCTTGAACTGCGCGGCCGCCTCACCGCGAACTCCGCGCTGAGCGAACGCATCCGCCGCAAGTACGCGCAGAAGAACACCACCGGATACGGCATCAACGCCCTGCTCGACTTCGAGCGCGCGGTGGACATCTTCCAGCATCTGCTCATCGGCTCCGAGGGCACGCTGGCCTTCATCGCCGAGGCGGTGATGAACACCGTCCCCGACCTTCCGGTAAAGTACACCGGACTGCTCTTTTTCCCCGACCTCTTCGCCGCCTCCGAGTCCATCGTCCCCTTGCGCCAGGCCGGCGCCAAGGCCCTGGAGATCATGGACCGCGCCGCGCTGCGCTCGGTGGAGAACCAGGCGGGCATTCCCGCCAGCATTCGCGGCCTCGACGCCAAAGCCGCGGGCCTGCTCGTCGAGTTCCAATCCGCGCAGGAGTCCGAGCGCCGCGCGCTGGAGGAGATTGCCGCCGAAGCCGGCTCGCGCCTCAAGCTGGTGCTGCCCGCTGAATACACCCACGACGCCGCGCGCCAGGCCGCTCTGTGGAAGATTCGCGCCGGCATGTTCCCCTCGGTGGGATCGGTGCGCAAGAGCGGCACCACGGTCATCATCGAAGACGTCGCCTTCCCCGTCGAGCATCTGGCTCCGGCGGCCAGCGACCTGAACACGCTCTTTGCCAGGCACGGCTACGACAACGCCATCATCTTTGGCCACGCCAAGGACGGCAACCTGCACTTCGTCATCACTCAGTCGTTCAACGACCGCGCGGCCGTCAAACAGTACGCCAGCTTCATCGACGACGTGGTGGAACTGGTGGTAACGCGCTACGACGGCGCGCTAAAGGCTGAGCACGGCACCGGGCGCAACATGGCTCCCTTTGTGCAAACCGAGTGGGGCGCGGAAGCCTACGACATCATGCGCCGCATCAAGTCGCTGGCCGATCCGCGCGGCCTGCTCAACCCCGGCGTCATCATCAACAGCGATCCGCGGGCCCACCTCAGCGACTTGAAACAGTTGCCCACGGTCGAGGACGAGATCGACAAGTGCATCGAGTGCGGCTACTGCGAGCCGCGCTGCCCCTCGCGCGAGCTGACCCTTACGCCGCGCCAGCGCATTGTGGTGCGCCGCGAGATGGCGCGCCAGCAAAAAGCTCCCTTCAGCGAGTTGGAAGTGCTGCTTGAACGCGACTTCCCTTACTCGGCGCTGGACACCTGCGCCGTCGATGGCCTGTGCGCCACCACCTGCCCGGTCAGCATCGACACCGGCAAGCTCGTCAAACGCTTCCGCGCCCTGCGCAACTCGGACTTCTCGAAGGCCGTGGCGCGCTTTACGGTGGACAACTTCGCGCTCATCGAAATGCTGGTACGCCTTGGCCTGCGCACCGCGCACTGGGCTGAGAAGATCATCGGTCACGGCGGCGTGGAGTCGGTCACCAATCTGCTGCGCCGCTTCATCGGCCCCAACATGCCGGTGTGGACCGGGCAGATGCCTTATGCCGCCAAAGCCATGCCGCAGACCGCACGCGGCAACGCGCAGGCCGTGTACTTCCCTGCCTGCATCTCGCGCACCATGGGACGCCTGCCCGGAGAGGACAATGACCTCACGCTGATGCAGGCCACGGTCGCACTGGCCGAGCGCGCCGGCGTCCCCGTGTGGATTCCCGAGGACGCGGCCGGCAACTGCTGCGCCACGCCGTATTCCTCCAAGGGCTTCGACGAAGCGCGCAACGCCATGCTCAACCACACCATCGAGAACATGTGGCGCTGGTCCAGCGAGGGCCGCCTGCCCATCATGATCGACACCAGTCCCTGCTCCTACGGCCTGGCGCACGCGCGCGAGTTCCTCTCGCCGGAAAATCAGCAGCACTTCGACCGCATGACCTTCCTCGACAGCATCGAGTTTGTGCATGACCGCCTGCTGCCCAACCTGAAGCCCTCTCCACAGTCCGGAACGGTGGCGCTGCACCCGGTGTGCTCGGCGGTGAAGATGGGCTTGTCGGCCAAGATGGAGGCCATTGCTCGCGCCTGTAGCCAGCAGGTCTTCGTTCCGCCCAGCCTGGGCTGCTGCGCCTTCGCCGGAGACCGCGGCTTCATGTATCCCGAGCTGACGGCCTCGGCCACCAAAGGAGAAGCCGCCGAGGTTCGCGCCCTGAAACCCGAAGGATGCTACTCCAGCAGCCGCACCTGCGAGATCGGCATGACGCGCGCCACCGGCGAAGTCTATCGCTCGTTCATCTTTTTATTGGAGAAGGCCACGCGAAGTTAGTTCACGGTGCCCCATTCAAGCCCCTTCTGTTGGGCTTGAGTGGGAACCTCCGAAACCCAACGATCCTTCGTTGCGTCCTTCCCGCGCCCTGCATAGAATAGGCCGTTGCCCTATAAGGACGGTTCATGGAACACGCGCTGCTGAAAGCCCGCCTAACCCGCAGCATTCTGCTCTCGGAAAAGACCAAACACCTGGAGTTCGAGGTCGAGGACGCGCCGGCGTTCGACTTCGTCCCCGGACAGTTCATCTCGGTGCGCGAGCCGCGCGGCGAAAAGTTCATTACCCGCGCCTACTCTCTGGCCTCGCCGCCGCGGGCCGACAACACCTTCGACCTCTGTCTGAACCGCGTGGACGAGGGCTTCATGTCCAACTACCTCTGCGACCGCGCCGTCGGCGACGTGGTCAACTTACACGGGCCGCACGGGGTCTTCGTGCTCAAGCCCGATGTCGATGACATGATCTTTGTCGCCACCGGCACCGGCGTCGCGCCCTTCCGCAGCATGGCGCAGCACCTCTTTGGACGCGATGGTTCCGGACAGGACCGGCACTACGGACGCCAGGTTCACCTCGTCTATGGCACGCGCTATCCCGAAGACGTCTATTACCGCCAGGAGTTCGAGCAACTGGCCGCCGAGGAGCCTGACTTCCACTACACCCCCACTCTCAGCCGCCCACCCGAGAGCTGGAGCGGCGCCCGCGGCTACGTGCAGGAGCACGTTCGCCAGATCGTCGGCGAGCGCAAGGACATGCACGTCTATATCTGCGGCCTGAACGAGATGGTCTCCGCCACCCGCAAGCTGCTGATTGAAGAGTGCGGTTGGGAGAAAAAGCGTGTCATTTACGAACGCTACGATTAGAGCGATTTGCCGGAAATCCAATTTTTCTACTCCTGGGGCGTCAATCCCCGGGAGTTCTTCTTTTACAAGGGTTTCTGCGACCTGCCCCGGGAATTTTCATCTATTAAGTTGACAATAAGTCACTCAGGTTCTATTCTCACGAATGTATTAGGTTTGGAACGGGGCGGCCGAGGGCCAGTCCCGCAGGGTTCAGACGCATCGCAGAGGCGGCTAAGCCAAACGAGATTCAAGGATTCAGCCCAGGAGGCGCAGGAGATATGGCAAAGATTATCGGTATCGATCTGGGGACCACCAACTCGGTTGTCGCCATCATGGAGGGCGGCGAACCGAAGGTGATCGCCAATGAAGAGGGCGGACGCACCACCCCCTCGGTGGTGGGATTCACCAAGACGGGCGAGCGCCCGGTGGGACAGGTGGCCAAGAACCAGGCCATCACCAACCCGGAGAACACGGTTTTCTCGGTCAAGCGCTTTATGGGCCGCCGCTTCGACGAAGTGAACGAAGAGATGAAGATGGTGCCCTACAAGGTGGTGCAGTCGGGCGACCACATCGCCATTGAGGCGCAGGGCAAGGAATACACGCCGCCTCAGGTTTCGGCCATGATCTTGCAGAAGCTGAAGAAGGCCGCCGAGGATTACCTGGGCGAGACGGTCACCGAAGCGGTCATCACCGTTCCCGCGTACTTTAACGACGCGCAGCGCCAGGCCACCAAGGACGCCGGCAAGATCGCCGGTCTCGACGTAAAGCGCATCATCAACGAGCCGACGGCGGCCGCGCTGGCTTACGGCCTGGACAAGCAGAAGGACGAGACCATCGCCGTGTACGACTTCGGCGGCGGCACCTTCGATATTTCGATTCTGGAAGTCGGCGAAGGCGTCATCGAGGTGAAGTCCACCAACGGTGACACCCACCTGGGCGGCGACAACATCGATCAGCGCATTGTGGGCTGGCTGGCCGACGAGTTCCGCAAGGAGTACGGCCTGGACCTGCGCAGCAAGGGCAACGAAATGGCCCTGCAGCGTCTGCGTGACGCCGCCGAGCGCGCCAAGATCGAGCTATCCACCACCATGCAGACCGAGATCAATCTGCCGTTCATCACGGCCGACGCCTCCGGTCCCAAGCACCTGGTGAAGACGCTGACCCGCTCCAAGCTGGAAGAGATGGTGCGCGACCTGATTGACCGTTCCATTGAGCCTTGCAAGCGCGCCCTGCAGGACGCCGGCATCGACGCCAGCAAGGTGAATGAAGTTGTGCTGGTCGGCGGCCAGACCCGTATGCCGATGATTCAGCAGAAGGTGAAGGAGTTCTTCGGACGCGAGCCGCACAAGGGTGTGAACCCGGATGAAGTGGTGGCCGTGGGCGCCGCGATTCAGGGCGGCGTGCTGCAAGGCGAAGTGAAGGATCTGCTGCTGCTCGACGTGACTCCCTTGTCGCTGTCGATTGAAACCCTGGGCGGCGTGAGCACGGTGATGATTCCGCGCAACACGACCATCCCCACGCGCAAGAGCGAGATCTTCTCGACCGCCGCCGACAGCCAGACCTCGGTGGAGATTCACGTGTTGCAGGGCGAGCGCCCCATGGCGGGACAGAACCGCACCCTGGGCAAGTTCCACCTGTCCGGAATTCCGATGGCGCCGCGCGGCGTGCCGCAGATCGAAGTCACCTTCGACATTGACGCCAACGGCATTTTGAACGTGGCCGCCAAGGACCAGGCCACGGGCAAGGACCAGAAGATCACCATCACCAGTTCTTCGGGTTTGAGCAAGGAAGAAGTGGAGCAGATGGCCAAGGAAGCCGAAGCTCACTCGTCCGAAGACAAGCAGAAGCGCGAGGAGATTGAGACGCGCAACCAGCTTGACGGCATGGTCTATCAGGTGGAAAAGATGCTGAAGGAGCATGGCGACAAGATCAGCGGCGGCGAGCGCGGCGAAGTGGAAAACGCTCTGGGCGACGCCAAGAAGGCTCTGGAAGGCGGCGACGTAAAAACCATGCAGGGTGCGCGCGACCGCCTGCAGGCGGCTTCGCACAAGTTGGCCGAGGCCATGTACAAGGCAACCTCGACGCCGGCCGGTGATCCCGCGGCGCAACCGCAGGCCGAGCCCAAGGCGGAAGCCAAGAAGGATGAAGGCGTGATCGACGCCGAGTACGTGGACGTGGACGAGAAGAAGTAAATCGCCCGCTGTTCAAAAGGCTAAAGCAATGCGGCCAGAGCGAACCTGCTCTGGCCGCATTGCAAGCCGCGAATTTTCCACGGCAACAAGTGAATCGAAAACCACGCGGGGCCATCCAACGGAGTACAGAACCTGAGAAGGAGGAGCACATGAACTTCGAAGTCAACGGAATCGGTTATTTTCTGCGGTACGATGCCGAACAGTCCGAATGGTTCCTGGTTCGTCCTTCCTGGCACGGGTTTGAGCGGGTGGAAATCTACTGCGACCGTGCCGAGCCGGAAGTGGCACAACTCCCGGCTGCGTCTTCCGGAGCGCCCTGCACCAACTGACCGCGCGGGATTTGCTTGGCAGAGTTCGATCCGGCCAAGTATGCTGAGGCAGAAGACCGCCGCATCCTGCTTGCGGAAGAAGACGACTGACCATGGCTGCAACCGACAAGAAAGACTTTTACGCCATCCTTGGCATCAAGAAGACCGCCTCGGCCGATGAGGTGCGCAAGGCATTCCGCAAACTCGCGCGCAAATATCATCCCGACGTCAATCCCGGCGACAAGAAGGCGGAAGAAAAGTTCAAGGAGCTCTCCGAGGCCAACGAGGTCCTGAGCGACCCGAAGAAGCGCAAGATTTACGATCAGCTCGGCTACTACTCCGACAACATCGATCCGCGCGCGGCCGAAGCCTACGCCCAGCAGGGCGCGGGCCAGGGCGGCTTTGGCGGAGGCTCTCCTTTTGGCGGCTACGGCCAGGGCGGACAGAAGCCCGACTTCGATATCAGCGACTTCGACTTCAGCGGACATCAGGGGCGCGGCGGCTCCAGCTTCCGCGACATCTTCTCCAACATCTTCAGCGGCGGCGGCGCCGCAGCGCAGGAAGCGCCCGCGGGCGGCGCCGACTCCGAATACACGGTGCACGTGCCCTTCTGGGACGCCATCCGCGGCTCGGAGATGAAGCTCACCATTCAGAGCACCACGCCCAGCGGCAAAACCGTCTCCGAGCCGGTGAGCTTCCGCATCAAGCCGGGCACGCGCGACGGGCAACGCATCCGCCTGGCAGGCAAGGGCAATCCGGGGCGCCGCGGCGCGCAGGCCGGAGACCTCTACATCATCGTGCGCATCAACGAGCATCCGGTCTTCCACCGCGACGCCGACGACATCTACCTCACGCTGCCGATCCTCCCTTGGGAGGCGGCTCTGGGCGCCAAGGTCGAGGTGCCCACCATCGGCGGCCGCGCCATGCTGCGCGTTCCTCCCGGCACGCAGAACGGACAGAAGCTGCGCATGAGGGAAAAAGGCGTGCCCTCGGCAACGCGTCCCGGCGTAACCGGCGACCAGATCGTGGAAATCCGCATCGTCATCCCGGGGATACAGAACGTGGAGGCCAAGGAACTTTGGCAGAAGCTGGAAAAACTTCACCCGGAAGATC